>NZ_MKEQ01000001.1:638653-1277306 GCF_001875655.1 Enterobacter hormaechei ATCC 49162 | reverse complement strand
GCTGCGCTTCGGCACCTGCGGCGAAGGCGGCGACCTCTTCATGGCGGGTGGGCATCCATTCAATGGTCTTCATCTTGTTGAGGCTATCGCTGAGTCCGTTCAGGGAATCGCCGGTGACGCCCCAGATACGCTTTACGCCAGCCTGCTCAAGGGTTTTCGCTATGTATGCAGCCACGGTTTGTTTCATGGTTGTCCATCTCCTTTATGTGATATCGCTTACAAGCTTAGAAGAAAGTGACTGTATTGCCTGCTCAATACCCATCAGTTAAAAGTGGTTTTCTGCGCGATTATTCAGCATGATCTGGTCATCGACTGGATGAAAACAGATATCATTTCAACGGGTTATGTGTTTTTTGAACGCTATTAATGAAAAGCTATAGCACGACGATTTTGGCAAACTCTTTTTACCCCTTGCCGTCGGCGGGTTGATGCTGGCGTTTTCAGGGGCTGTGCGGTTTGCGCTGGGGAAAGGCCCGGCGTGGAAGTGAATGCTGGATGCTGGAATGCAGGAAGGGGACCGCGGACCCTTTTTTATTGGTGGGTTTTAAGTGGTTGATTTTATTGTGCTGAATGGTAAGTGGTAAAAAAGGGTTTTTGAGAGATTTTTAGGGGAATTCTTTATCTGACAAGGTGATAGGTGTAGATTGTTATGGTTCACTGCCGTACAGGCAGCTTAGAAATGATGGTTAAGACCGACATTAACAACAAGAAGGTTCACTGCCGTACAGGCAGCTTAGAAAGGAGGCCGAGGCGGAGTGGCTCGACAACCTGCGTTCACTGCCGTACAGGCAGCTTAGAAAACACGCCATCGCTCTCTGAACTAATGGCTTTCGTTCACTGCCGTACAGGCAGCTTAGAAATGAAATGTCTTGCATAGTGAGTCCTTAAATAAGTTCACTGTCGTACAGGCAGTAGGCTCAACGTAGGCCGGGTAAACGTAGTGCCACCCGGCAAAAAAGCCCGGTGGCGCTGACGCTTACCGGACCTACAGGGGTTCGAAAGGCAATTGAGCTGGCCTGCACGGGCAAAAAAGCCCGGTGGCGCTGACGCTTACCGGGCCTACAGGGGTTCGAAAGGCAAATGAGCTGGCCTGCACGGGCAAAAAAGCCCGGTAGCGCTGACGCTTACCGGGCCTGCGGAAGAACAGCGACAGTTTATGCCAGAACAAGATCGCCCTGTGGATGGCATGAACACGCCAGCACATAACCCTCTGCAATTTCGGCGTCGGTCAGCGTCATGGTGCTGGTGACCGTATATTCACCGGAAACCACTTTGGTCTTACAGCAACCGCACACCCCGGCACGACAGGCCGCCACCACCGGTACGTTGTTGCTTTCCAGCGCTTCAAGCAGCGTGGTGCCCACGCGGCCAAAGAAGGTCTGCGTCGGTTGCAGCTTCGTGAACTTCATCCCGCTGGTCGCCGCTTCCGCGACCGGTGTGAAAAACTGCTCTTTGAAAAAGCGCGTCACGCCGAGCGCTTTCACTTCTTTCTCCACGATCTCCATGTATGGCGCCGGGCCGCAGGTCATCACGGTGCGGTTCGCAATATCCGGTACGCTTTGCAGCAGTTCACGGCTCAGACGGCCCGCGACAAAGCCATGCGTGGCATTATTTTCCGCGACCAGCGTTACCGGATAGTTGCGCCATTCTTCAGCAAAAATGACATCTTCCGGGGAACGTACGCTGAAGATGACCTGCACGTCGGCCTGCGGACGGTTTTTCGCCAGCCAGCGACGCATCGACATAATCGGCGTCACGCCACAACCCGCCGCCAGCAGCAGGAATTTATCTTCCGGCTTGTCGTCACAGGTAAACTCGCCCTGCGCGTCAGACAGCCAGAGGTAATCCCCGCGCTTCACGTCCCGGGTCAGCCACCGGGAGCCTGCGCCGTCATCAATCCGACGGACGGTGAGCGTAATATATTCGCTCACGCCCGGCGTGGAGGAGATCGTGTAGGCGCGCAGCGTATCCGCCGAATTGCGTATGCTGACCAGCGCATACTGGCCTGCGCGGTACGGGTAGTAGTCATGGCACAGCAGCGACAGCGTCCACACATCCGGCGTCTCCTGATGGATGTGATGAACCTGCATCCGCCACGGACATTGTGAGGTTGGCATGGTCATGAATTACTCCTTACGCACTCAGCAGTTGCTTCATATCATCTTCAACATTGGTCACGGAACGCAGACCAAATTTCTCGTTCAGCACGGCCAGCAGATCCGGCGTCAGGAAGCCTGGCGCGGTCGGCCCGGTGACAATGTTGGTCACACCGAGCGAGAGCAGGGTGAGCAGGATCACGATCGCTTTCTGCTCGAACCAGGAGAGCACCAGCGAGAGCGGCAGATCGTTCACGCCGCAGCCCAGTTTCTCTGCCAGCGTGACCGCCAGAATGATGGCGGAATACGCATCGTTACACTGACCGGCATCCACCAGGCGCGGCAGACCTTCGATGTCGCCGAAGTCCAGCTTGTTGAAACGGTACTTACCGCAGGCCAGGGTCAGGATCAGGCAGTCTTCCGGCACGCGGGTGGCAAAATCGGTGAAGTAGTTACGTTCCCCGCGCGCGCCGTCACAGCCGCCGATCAGGAAGATGTGGCGTAGTTTTTCACGGCTGACGAGGTCAATCAGGGAATCTGCGGCACCGAGCAGGGTTTCACGACCAAAACCAACGGTGATCAGGTGCGGAATTTCGCTGTACGGGAAGCCTGCCATCTGCTGCGCCTGAGCGATAACCGGACCGAAATCGTCGCCTTCAAGGTGGCTCACGCCCGGCCAGCCGACGATGCTGCGGGTCCAGATACGGTCGTCATACGCGCCGACGGTCGGGTCGATGATGCAGTTAGAGGTCATCACAATCGGGCCAGGGAAGCGGGCAAATTCAACCTGCTGGTTTTGCCAGCCGCTGCCGTAGTTACCGATCAGATGTTTAAATTTACGCAACTCCGGGTAGCCGTGCGCGGGCAGCATTTCGCCGTGGGTATAAACGTTCACGCCGGTGCCTTCGGTCTGCTTCAGCAGGTTGTAGAGATCTTTCAGGTCATGGCCGGAGATCAGGATGCATTTGCCTTCGGTCGCTTTGACGTTGACCTGCGTCGGCGTTGGGTGACCGTAGGTGCTGGTTTCACCGGCATCCAGAATGCTCATCACTCTGAAGTTCATCTGGCCGATTTCCATTGAACACTCAAGCAGGGCATTCATATCGGAAGGCCAGGTGCCCAGCCAGGCCATGATTTTGTGGTACTGGGCGTAAATAGCGTTGTCGTACTGACCGAGAACGTGCGCGTGCTCCATGTAGGCCGCAGCACCTTTCAGGCCGTACAGGCACAGCAGACGCAGGCCGAGGATGTTCTCGCCAATCGCCGCTTTGTCTTTATTTGGGGTGAATTCTGCGGCCTGGCGCTGTAGCTCGCCCAGGTCGTCGCTCACCAGCTGTAGCTCCGCCATCGGGTTGTCCACGCGGGCACTGGCGTCGGCATTCAGGCACTGCGCTTTCAGGGCTTCACGCAGGGCAATCGCTTCGCGGGCATAGCCCACAATGCGTGGAGAATCGAAGTTAACGTTAGTCAGCGTGGAGAAAAATGCGCGCGGCGCAAAGCTGTCGACATAGTGATCGACAATGCCATACTCGCGGGCTTTAAACGCCCAGGCGGACAAGCCTTGCAGCGCCGCAATCAGCAGATCCTGAAGATCGGACGTTTCTGCGGTTTTGCCGCACATACCCTGCGCGTAAGAGCAGCCGTTGCCTGCCGGGGTACGGATGGTTTGTTCACATTGCACACAAAACATAATCACACCTGTTAAAGTTATATTTGAGATACATGTTTAAGGTTATGCCTGTGCCACAACAGAGAAAAGTGCTTTCTTGTACTAAGTGGAGGGTTATTGATTTAGCGCAATTTTGGCGGCAGGTTCACTACCGCCAAAGCAGTATCAGGCTGAGAAGAACGCCATCAGAATGGGCACCAGCAGGCTCAGAATAAAGCCGTGGACGATAGCGGCAGGGACCATTTCCAGCCCGCCCGAACGCTGTAACACCGGCAGGGTAAAGTCCATTGAGGTGGCCCCGCACAGGCCCAGCGCGGTTGAGCGACTGCGGCGTACCAGGCCGGGGATCAGCATAATGGCGATCAGCTCGCGGGCCAGATCGTTAAAGAAGGCGGCGCTGCCGATGACCGGACCAAACGATTCGGTCAGCAGAATACCGGAGAGCGAATACCAGCCAAACCCGGACGCCATCGCCAGGCTGGTTTTCAGCGGCAGGTCGAGAATAAAGGCGTTAATTACGCCCCCCACCATTGAGCTGGCCACAACGATAACGGCAACAATCATTCCCCGGCGGTTAAGGACAATCTGTTTCAGCGTCATGCCATTATTTCGCAACTGAATACCAATCAGGAAGAGCAGGAAAATAAGCGTATATTCGCTGGCTTCCGTTGCATGCTGTAAAAATGCCCAGCCGGTCAGCCCCAGTAAAAAACCGAGTACCACCACGCCGCACAGTTTTAATGATTCCAGCGCCATCGCAATACGGGAGGGGAGTTTTTCCTGATGATGGTGATTTTTCCAGGGAATAGTGCGTTCCAGCCAGAACAGGGCGGCGATATTGCACAGCAGAATAACCACTACCGTGACCGCAGAATAATGCAGGATGGAAAGCAGGTTCGTCGCCAGATTATCCAGGAAGGCCAGGCTGATCCCCATAAAGAACAGAATGACGTAAACAATCCAGCTGAGAAAACGATTAATTAGCTTTAAGGCCGATTCATGACGCAGCGGAATAAGATAGCCCACAATCAGGGGCAGGAGAATGATGAGGAGTCCTGAGAACATGAACAGCCGGTCCTTTTGAGTAACAGTTAAGCGCCAGAGACACTACCCAATAAAGGCTGTGAGGTAAAGCTACAAAAAAAGCCGGGTGGCGGCTACGCCTTACCCGGCCTACAAAGTGCACACTAACGTAGGTCGGGTAAGCTTTAGCGCCACCCGACATTACAGACCGCACTTAATTAATCGCGTTTTTCCAGCAGGGTGCGATACAGCACGCCGCCCAGAATACCGCCGATAATTGGCATCACCCAGAACAGCCACAGCTGTTCA
Source organism: Enterobacter hormaechei ATCC 49162 (assembly GCF_001875655.1). Lineage (NCBI taxonomy): Bacteria > Pseudomonadati > Pseudomonadota > Gammaproteobacteria > Enterobacterales > Enterobacteriaceae > Enterobacter > Enterobacter hormaechei. The sequence continues at coordinate 1,272,209 of NZ_MKEQ01000001.1, read as the reverse complement.
AGCGCCCAGCCGCCCTGGAAAATGGCGACGGCGGTGCTGCGCGCCGGGTTAACGGAGGTGTTGGTCACCGGAATGGAGATCAGGTGGATCAGCGTCAGCGCCAGACCAATAGCGATAGGGGCGAAGCCCGCAGGCGCGTATTTGTCCGTGGCACCGTGGATCACCAGCAGGAAACCTGCGGTGAGCACAATTTCAATCACGATAGCAGACAGCATTGAGTAGCCGCCTGGAGAGTGTTCACCGAAACCGTTCGACGCAAATCCGCTGGCCGCGGCATCAAACCCGGCTTTTCCGCTGGCAATGACGTACAACACCGCCGCGGCAATAATACCGCCGATAACCTGGGCAATAATATAGCCAATAATATCTTTCGCCGGGAAACGTCCGCCCGCCCATAAACCTAACGTGACGGCCGGATTGAAATGACCACCGGAAATATGCCCCACGGCGAATGCCATGGTTAATACGGTTAAACCGAATGCCAGCGCGACGCCGACAAAGCCAATACCTAACTCCGGAAATGCGGCTGCCAGTACTGCGCTACCGCAGCCACCAAACACCAGCCAGAATGTACCAAAGCATTCTGCCGCTAATTTTCTGAACATAACCACCTCAATAATAAACGTCCGCACCCATTCCTGCGCGCGGGTTATATCGCCATAAAGGGCTGACGACTCAAAGAGCCCGTATTTTGAAACCATCAACATCCCTTCGCCACTCAAATAAATTCATTAAATTTGATTTAAGGCAATGTGATGTCAATCCTTGTTCAGATCGGAGGTAAATAGAGCATAGCCCAATTATTAACGGGGCGTATATTCTGCTGTCGTGACCCACAGCCTGCCGCTATACTGCTGATAACTTGAAGGAAAAAGTGGCCGAAATGCGGGGGATGTATGCTACTCGAACGTGTGGAGATTGTCGGGTTTCGCGGGATTAACCGCCTGTCACTGCAACTGGAACAGAACAACGTCCTGATAGGCGAAAATGCCTGGGGTAAATCCAGCCTGCTGGATGCCCTGACGCTGCTGCTTTCGCCCGAAGAGAACTTGTACCACTTCGTTCATGATGACTTCTGGTTTCCGCCGGGGGATGTCAACGGACGCGAGAAACATCTGCATATCATCCTGACCTTCCGCGAATCTGAGCCTGGTCGCCATCGCGTGCGTCGTTTTCGCCCAATGTCGCCCTGCTGGGTGCCCTGTGAAGATGGGTTCCACCGTATTTTCTATCGCCTTGAGGGCGAAATGGCGCAAAACGACGGCGTGTTAACCCTGCGTGAATTCCTGGATGAGAAGGGGAATCCGATCCCGCTCGATAATATTGACGAGCTTGCCCGCCATCTTATCCGTCTCTCCCCCGTGCTGCGCTTACGTGACGCGCGCTTTATGCGGCGGATCCGCAACGGCACCGTGCCGAATATGCCCGAAGTGGAGGTGACCGCCCGCGAACTGGATTTCCTCGCCCGTGAACTGGTCTCGCGCCCGCAGAACCTCACCGACGGCCAGATCCGTCAGGGGCTGTCTGCCATGGTGCAATTACTGGAGCACTACTTCTCCGAGCAGGGAACGGGGCAGGCGCGCCACCGTCTGATGCGCCGCCGCTCGCACGATGAGCAACGAAGCTGGCGCTATCTCGACATTATCAACCGCATGATCGACCGCCCCGGCGGGCGCACGCATCGGGTGATCCTGCTGGGATTATTCTCCACGCTTTTGCAGGCGAAAGGGACGGTGCGCCTGGATCGGGATGCGCGCCCGCTGCTGCTGGTGGAAGATCCGGAAACGCGGCTGCACCCGATTATGCTTTCCGTGGCGTGGCATCTTCTGAATCTGCTGCCGTTGCAGCGTGTCACCACCACGAATTCCGGAGAGTTGCTCTCCCTGACGCCGGTGGAGTATGTCTGCCGCCTGGTGCGTGAATCGTCGCGTGTCACCGCCTACCGGCTTGGACCCGGCGGGTTAAATGCCGAAGATGGCCGACGGATTGCCTTTCATATCCGCTTTAACCGAGCCTCATCCCTGTTTGCCCGCTGCTGGTTACTGGTGGAAGGCGAAACGGAAACCTGGGTGATAAACGAGCTGGCTCGCCAGTGCGGGCACCACTTTGATGCCGAAGGGATCAAGGTGATCGAATTTGCTCAGTCGGGCTTAAAGCCGCTGATCAAATTTGCGCGCCGGATGGGGATCGAGTGGCACGTGCTGGTGGATGGCGATGAGGCGGGTAAAAAATATGCGGCGACCGTACGCAGCCTGCTCAATAACGATCGGGAGGCGGAGCGTGAACATCTGACCGCATTGCCTGCGATGGACATGGAGCACTTTATGTACCGCCAGGGCTTTGACGACGTCTTTCACCGCGTGGCGATGATCCCGGTGGATGTGCCGATGAATATGCGCCGGGTGATCGCGAAAGCGATCCACCGTTCGTCAAAACCGGATTTGGCCATCGAAGTGGCGACGGAAGCGGGCAGGCGAGGCGTGGAGTCGGTACCCACGCTGCTGCGTAAAATGTTCTCCCGCGTCCTCTGGCTGGCTCGCGGGAGGGCAGATTAACGGGCAGTGGCCTGTGAAACCTGTTGGATCAGGCTGTCCAGCAGGGCATAGCGGCGGCGGTACTCGGACCGTTTTTTACTCGCTATCTCTTCCATCGGCTTGCGTGGCATGGTCAGCGGCAGGGCAAAGTTGCCGTTATCCTGCTGCTCTCCGCCAAGAGAGCGCCAGAAGCTGTCGTAATCAGCCAGCAATTTTCCCTCTTTTTTCTTGCGATAGCGCCAGCTGCGGTAGATATGGGTGGCATTACTCACCGCGAGGATCTGCTCGACCGGGAAGGCACCTGCCAGCGTCATGACCGCTTCCACCAGCAGACGTTTTGGGAACAGTCCGTGACAGGCTTTAGTCGCAAGCTGGATGTGTTCGTGCGCGACATGCGCCTTCGCCCCCTGCATTCCGCCGATGAACAGCGTTGACTTGCCTTCGTACTGGCACAGCGTAAAGGTCAGCTCGGCCAGCACCGTGTTCTGGTGGTCGCAAAAAGTGAGGGTCGCTTCTCCTTCTTTGTCCAGAAACGCATCCGCGCTCAGGCGAACGCTAAACGGCTGCTCCTCTTTGCCCGTTAACGTCACCAGGGTGATGCCCTGACTGGAGAGGTAGCCATTTAGCAGCGACACCGGAAGATGGCGGCTCATCATCTGATAGTGATCGTTCAATGCGTCCAGCGTATTCTGACGGCCCATATTGACGGTCAGCCACGGTCGGTGCAGGCGGCACGGCAGGCCGGGCTGCACGCGCAGGATCTGCATCAGACGGGGCTGTTTGGCAAGGTGTCCAAGCAGGCGCGCAGTGGTGAACGGCGTTGCCAGCGAGCGCAACATAAACTTACGTCGATAGGCCGGATTTTGCCACGCCAGCCCCGGCGCGAGAGAACCCGATGCCAGGCTTTTGAACAATTGCCAGCCCGATTTAGGCTGGGGTAGCGTTGAATAAGGTGTATCGACGATGGAAGACATGTTAGATCCTGCTTCTGGTGGAATATCGCTATTTCAGCAGGCGCTTTATCAACATCGGGTAAACAATTCCCGACGATTACGGGGATCGGGGGTTTCGTTGAGGAGTGGTTTAGATAAAATCAACGGTGATGATAGCCAGAACAATTATTTGGAATATTTATGAACCTGAAGGGAAAACGCAGAAAGCTGTTTCTGCTGCTGGCGGTAGTGGTGTTAGCGGGCGGATTCTGGTTATGGAAGGTACTGAACGCGCCGGTACCGCAGTATCAAACGCTGATTGTTCGTCCGGGCGAGCTACAACAAAACGTGCTGGCGACGGGAAAACTGGATGCCCTGCGTAAGGTTGACGTGGGCGCGCAGGTCAGCGGCCAGTTAAAAACCCTGTCGGTTGAAATTGGCGATAAGGTTAAAAAAGGCCAGCTGTTGGGGGTGATCGATCCTGAGCAGGCGCAAAACCAGATCCGCGAAGTGGAAGCGACGCTGATGGAGCTGCGCGCCCAGCGCGCTCAGGCTCAGGCGGAGCGTAATCTGGCCCAGGTCACCCTGACGCGCCAGCAGGCGCTGGCGAAAACGCAGGCCATCTCGAAACAGGATCTGGACACTGCCGCCACGGAACTGGCGGTGAAGCAGGCGCAGATTGGCACCATCGACGCGCAAATCAAGCGGAATCAGGCCTCGCTGGATACGGCGAAAACCAACCTCGATTACACGCAAATCGTGGCGCCAATGGCCGGGGAAGTGACGCAGATAACCACCCTGCAAGGCCAGACGGTTATCGCCGCGCAACAGGCGCCGAACATCCTGACCCTGGCGGATATGAGCACCATGCTGGTGAAAGCTCAGGTATCTGAAGCGGACGTCATCCATCTTAAGCCGGGGCAAAAAGCCTGGTTTACGGTGCTGGGCGATCCGCAAACCCGCTATGAAGGGGTGCTGAAAGATATTCTGCCGACGCCGGAGAAGGTCAACGACGCCATCTTCTACTATGCACGTTTTGAGGTGCCAAACCCGCAGGGCGTGCTGCGTCTGGATATGACCGCCCAGGTGCATATCCAACTGACTGGCGTGAAAAACGTGCTGACGGTTCCGCTCTCCGCGCTGGGCGAATCCGCCGGGGACAATCGCTACAAAGTGAAAGTACTGCGCAACGGCGAAATCCGCGAGCGGGAAGTGGTGATTGGCGCGCGTAACGACACCGACGTGGTGGTGGTGAAAGGGCTGGAAGAGGGTGAGGAAGTGGTCACCAGCGAAAGCCTGCCCGGAGCCGCGCAATGACGGCGCTGCTTGAGCTGAATGACATTCGTCGCAACTATCCGTCCGGCGACGGGCCGGTGGAGGTGCTGAAAGGCATCTCCCTGCGCGTGGAAGCCGGTGAAATGGTGGCGATTGTCGGGGCGTCTGGCTCGGGTAAATCGACGCTGATGAACATTCTCGGCTGTCTGGATAAGCCCACCAGCGGCACCTATCGCGTGGCCGGGACGGATGTTTCTACTCTGGACGGCGACGCGCTGGCGAGGCTGCGTCGCGAGCATTTTGGCTTTATCTTCCAGCGTTACCATCTGCTTTCCCACCTGAGTGCGGCGCAGAACGTGGAAGTGCCAGCGGTGTATGCGGGCGTCGAGCGCAAAAAACGTCTCGAACGCGCGAAGGGGCTGTTAACGCGTCTGGGGCTGGCGGAGCGTGTGGACTATCAGCCCTCGCAGCTTTCCGGCGGTCAGCAGCAGCGCGTGAGTATTGCCCGCGCGCTGATGAACGGCGGGCAGGTGATCCTTGCCGATGAGCCAACCGGCGCGCTCGACAGCCACTCCGGTGAAGAGGTGATGGCGATCCTGCATCAGCTTCGCGATCAGGGGCACACGGTGATTATCGTCACCCACGATCCGCAGGTGGCGGCACAGGCCGAACGCATCATCGAGATCCGCGACGGCGAGCTGGTCAGCAACCCGCCGCCGCGTCAGTCCAGAGCGGCGGCGCCGAAAGAAGCCCTGCCTGCGTCTACCGGCTGGGGACAGTTTTCCAGCGGCTTTCGCGAGGCGCTGACCATGGCCTGGCTGGCGATGGCGGCCAACAAAATGCGCACCCTGCTGACCATGCTCGGCATTATTATCGGTATCGCCTCGGTGGTGTCGATTGTGGTGGTGGGCGATGCGGCGAAACAGCTGGTGCTGGCGGATATTCGCGCCATCGGGACTAACACCATCGACGTTTACCCCGGCAAAGATTTTGGCGACGACGAGCCGCAGTATCAGCAGGCGCTAAAGTATGACGATCTGGCGGCCATTCAGAAGCAGCCGTGGGTGAACTCCGCCACGCCTGCCGTGTCGCAAAACCTGCGTCTGCGCTACGGCAACATCGACGTGGCGGCCAGCGCTAACGGCGTCAGCGGAGATTACTTCAACGTTTATGGCATGACCTTCAGCGAAGGGGCGACCTTCAACGCCGAACAGCTGGCGGGTAGGGCGCAGGTGGTGGTGCTGGACGCTAACTCGCGCAGACAGCTTTTCCCCAATAAAACCCGTGTGGTGGGGGAAGTGATCCTGGTGGGGAACATGCCCGCCACGGTGATTGGTGTGGCGGAAGAGAAACAGTCGATGTTTGGCAGCAGCAAAATTTTGCGCGTCTGGCTGCCGTACAGCACCATTTCCGGGCGCATTATGGGACAGTCCTGGCTTAACTCCATTACCGTGCGGGTGAAAGAGGGCTACGACAGCGCGCTGGCGGAACAGCAGCTGGAACGGCTGTTAACGTTGCGTCACGGGAAAAAGGATTTCTTCACCTGGAACATGGACGGCCTCTTGAAAACGGCGGAAAAGACCACACGTACTCTTCAGCTGTTCCTGACGCTGGTGGCGGTGATTTCGCTGGTCGTCGGCGGGATAGGGGTGATGAACATTATGCTGGTGTCGGTGACCGAACGTACGCGGGAGATCGGCATCCGCATGGCGGTCGGGGCCAGAGCCAGCGACGTGCTCCAGCAATTTTTGATTGAAGCGGTGCTGGTGTGTCTGGTGGGCGGCGCGATGGGGATTGCGCTCTCGATGATGATCGCCTTCGCGCTCCAGCTCTTTTTACCGGGGTGGGAGATTGGCTTCTCACCGATGGCAATCCTCACCGCGTTTTTATGTTCCACGTTTACCGGCATTTTGTTTGGCTGGCTGCCGGCGCGAAACGCGGCGCGGCTGGATCCGGTGGATGCACTGGCGCGGGAATAGCCCGAAAATAAAAATGCCAGCCGATCGGGCTGGCATTTTGCCTGCGGGGTGTACACAATGAATCAGAGAGCTATGCAACCGTTTCTGCTTCAACGGGCACGATAAGACTGGCGTGATTGCCTTTTGGCCCCTGGTGTACATCGAACCGGACGGACTGCCCGGCTTTGAGCGTCCTGTAACCATCCATCTGAATGGTGGAATAGTGAGCGAAGATATCCTCGCCGCCGCCTTCGGGGCAAATGAAGCCAAACCCCTTGGCGTTGTTGAACCACTTAACAGTACCCATTTCCATGCTTCGACATCCTTCGTAAATCTTATAAATTAAGATGGAATGAACCGGTGGTGGAGTGGGGGCTGTTCAAAACCTCGCCAACTCACGCTTGTACAATTTAGAGAATCGGAAGAAGCCGTCAAGCGTTTGGCGCTGGAGTTGGGACAATAATCAACCAAAATTTGAGGCAGTTAACGCTATTGCAACAGTTTGTGACAGACATCGCGGATGACAGTAATAGATGATTGTTATCTAACATCTGAGGTAGATTCAAAGTGGTTATGCATAATGGGTAAGACCAACGATTGGCTGGATTTTGACCAGCTGGCGGAAGATAAAGTGCGCGACGCGCTAAAACCGCCATCTATGTATAAAGTTATGTTAATGAACGATGATTACACGCCGATGGAATTTGTTATTGACGTGCTACAAAAGTTCTTTTCTTATGATGTTGAACGTGCAACGCAACTGATGCTTACCGTTCATTATCGTGGCAAAGCGATCTGCGGCATCTTTACTGCCGAAGTCGCGGAAACCAAAGTAGCGATGGTGAACGACTATGCAAGGGAGAACGAGCATCCGTTGCTGTGTACGCTGGAAAAGGCCTGATAAGGCATAAAATTGGGGGAGGTGCCTATGCTCAATCAAGAACTGGAACTCAGTTTAAACATGGCTTTCGCCAGAGCGCGTGAGCACCGACATGAGTTTATGACCGTCGAGCACTTGCTGCTCGCATTGCTTAGCAACCCATCTGCCCGCGAAGCGCTGGAAGCCTGCTCCGTGGATCTGGTGGCGCTACGTCAGGAACTCGAAGCCTTCATCGAACAAACTACACCGGTGCTGCCAGCCAGTGAAGAAGAGCGCGACACGCAGCCGACGCTCAGCTTCCAGCGCGTGTTGCAGCGCGCGGTTTTCCACGTCCAGTCTTCCGGACGTAGCGAAGTGACGGGCGCCAATGTTCTGGTCGCCATCTTCAGCGAGCAGGAGTCCCAGGCGGCCTACCTGCTGCGTAAACACGAAGTCAGCCGACTCGATGTGGTCAACTTTATCTCTCACGGAACGCGCAAAGACGAGCCTAACCAGGCATCGGATCCCAGCGGACAGATCAACAGCAATGAAGAGCAAGCAGGCGGGGAGGATCGTATGGAAAACTTCACCACCAACCTTAACCAGCTTGCTCGCGTTGGCGGTATCGACCCGCTGATTGGCCGCGACAAAGAGCTGGAGCGAGCCATCCAGGTGCTGTGTCGTCGCCGCAAGAACAACCCGCTGCTGGTGGGGGAATCTGGCGTGGGTAAAACCGCGATTGCCGAAGGGCTGGCCTGGCGCATAGTGCAGGGCGACGTGCCGGAAGTGATTGCCGACTGCACCATCTACTCGCTGGATATTGGCTCGCTGCTGGCGGGCACCAAATACCGCGGTGATTTCGAAAAACGTTTCAAAGCGCTGTTAAAACAGCTGGAGCAGGACACCAACAGCATCCTGTTTATCGATGAGATCCACACCATCATCGGCGCAGGTGCGGCTTCCGGTGGCCAGGTGGATGCGGCTAACCTGATCAAACCGCTGCTCTCCAGCGGCAAGATCCGCGTGATGGGCTCCACGACGTATCAGGAGTTCAGCAACATCTTTGAGAAGGATCGTGCGCTGGCGCGTCGTTTCCAGAAAATCGATGTTACCGAGCCGTCGGTTGACGAAACGGTGCAGATCATCAACGGCCTGAAAACCAAGTACGAAGCGCACCACGACGTGCGTTACACCGCGAAAGCGGTACGTGCGGCGGTGGAGCTGGCGGTGAAATACATCAACGATCGTCATCTGCCGGATAAAGCGATCGACGTGATTGACGAAGCGGGTGCGCGTGCGCGCCTGATGCCTGCCAGCAAGCGGAAGAAAACCGTGAACGTGGCGGATATCGAGTCCGTGGTGGCCCGCATCGCGCGTATTCCTGAGAAGAGCGTTTCTCAGAGCGACCGCGACACGCTGCGCACCCTCGGCAATCGCCTGAAAATGCTGGTCTTTGGTCAGGATAAAGCCATTGAGGCCTTAACCGAAGCGATCAAGATGGCCCGTGCTGGCCTGGGGCATGACCACAAGCCGGTTGGTTCCTTCCTGTTCGCTGGCCCGACCGGCGTGGGGAAAACCGAGGTGACGGTTCAGCTTTCCAAAGCGCTGGGCATTGAGCTGCTGCGCTTTGATATGTCCGAGTATATGGAGCGTCACACCGTCAGCCGTTTGATTGGTGCGCCTCCGGGATACGTGGGCTTTGACCAGGGCGGCCTGCTTACCGACGCGGTAATCAAGCATCCGCATGCGGTACTGCTGCTCGATGAAATCGAGAAAGCGCACCCGGACGTGTTCAACATCCTGTTGCAGGTGATGGATAACGGGACGCTGACCGATAACAACGGGCGCAAGGCGGACTTCCGCAACGTGGTGCTGGTGATGACTACCAACGCGGGTGTGCGGGAAACCGAGCGTAAATCCATCGGCCTGATCCACCAGGATAACAGCACCGATGCGATGGAAGAGATCAAGAAGATCTTCACGCCGGAGTTCCGTAACCGTCTGGACAACATTATCTGGTTCGATCATCTGTCTACCGAGGTGATCCACCAGGTGGTGGACAAGTTCATTGTCGAGTTGCAGGTTCAGCTGGATCAGAAAGGCGTGTCGCTGGAAGTGAGTCAGGAGGCCCGCAACTGGCTGGCTGAGAAAGGCTACGACCGTGCGATGGGCGCTCGTCCGATGGCGCGCGTGATTCAGGACAACCTGAAGAAACCGCTGGCTAACGAGCTGCTGTTTGGTTCGCTGGTGGACGGCGGCCAGGTAACGGTGGGGCTGGATCAGGCGAAGAACGAACTGACGTACGATTTCCAGAGTGCGGCGAAGCACAAGCCAGAAGCGGCTCACTGAGTTGACCGTTAAACTTAAAAACCGGGCGAATGCCCGGTTTTTTTATGCCTGCTTTTCTCCCTCTCCCTGTGGGCTGAGGGAATAATGTCTGCACGGAACAGTCCCCCGCCCCTTTGGGGAGAGGATTAGGGTGAGGGGAACAGGCCGCAGCGAAATTTTGCGAGGCGCTTTCCAGTTTCTTTCGATGTCTGTTGCTGGATAAAACTACAGTAATAAAATGGCGGCGCACCTGCAAAAACAGGTGTCGGGATTGGCGTCCTGATAACACACATATGGAAAGATGTTGCGCACAGCAACGTCACTGGTTTCGTTCACACTTTTTTTAGGTGCGGTATAATCCGTATCTTCAAATATGGTGGGCTGAACCGGGGCTTCTTTTGAAGCGCCGATTTTCCATATGGTCGGTACGCCAAACCGGTTCAGTCTGCCACCCGAAGTTGGCGTTTCTGGTGGTAGTTTTCAGCTCTTGATATGGAAATTATGAATATGGAAAACCAGACTATCTCCCAACTCTACAGCGAACTCTCTCTCACCCCTGATCTCCCAACCCTCGTCGAGCGCTGTAATCTGCTCACTGAAATCCTGCTGGATTGCCATTCGCTTCCGCAAACGCAGCCCATTTGCCGTTGTCTCGGTGCTTATCTGGACGTAGTCAAAACCGAACTCGCAGAATCAATGTGTGACTTTCAGGTGGTTGAATTTGACGACGAGGCGGAACGGCTGAAGGAAAAAGAATGGCTTCTGGAAGATACCGAAACCAAGTGCGATTACTGCCGGGCATTAAACCACGTGCTGCTGGTGTCGCATTTTGACCGCGAGATGCTGCCCCATCTGACAGGATTGTTGCATGACATTACACATTCGATGGCGGCAGATGTGGCTGCACCTGAATGTGGAAAGCCTGCAATTCATATCATTAATTGACAGTGGTGTAGCGCGTCGGGGGAGGGACTCCGGCGCGGTATGGCGAAACCCTTTTTACGAGCGGTTCTTTAAGTTATTGATTTTTATTGTGCTAATCAAGGCCGCAGAAAAAGGGTTTGAGGTAGATATGTTGATTATTTTCTTTTCGAACAATAAGATGGCGAAGATTTGTTTCTGTTCACTGCCGTACAGGCAGCTTAGAAACGACCGTAAGCGGATGGATTCAGGGCGTTAAGGTTCACTGCCGTACAGGCAGCTTAGAAAATGAAGATTGCATTGAACATGTTCACGTCTGTGTTCACTGCCGTACAGGCAGCTTAGAAATCATCGAGTGTGAGGCTGTGTGATTTTATTGTGTGCACCACCGTACAACCAACACAAAACCCGAAACTAAACCCAACCAACCGTTCAAATAATCGACTGTCCTGACAAAAAAATAAGGCCGGGAAAATCCCGGCCTTATTTAATATTCATCTGCCATTACAGGCGAAAACAATTAGCGACTACGGAAGACAATGCGGCCTTTGCTCAGGTCGTACGGGGTCAGTTCAACAGTCACTTTGTCGCCCGTCAAAATGCGGATATAGTTTTTGCGCATTTTACCGGAGATGTGCGCAGTTACCACGTGACCGTTTTCCAGTTCTACGCGAAACATGGTATTAGGCAACGTATCAAGTACGGTACCCTGCATTTCAATATTGTCTTCTTTGGCCATCTAATCCTCTGGGGTATCACTACCAAGTTTTGAACCGGCAAGATAATGCCGAAATTCCTCAATTAAGTAAAGAATTGCGCGTTTAAAACGCAGCAAAACAGTCTCAGCGTATTGCCCAAGCGTCACGGTACAACCGAACAGAAAGCGCATTCGTAAAGGGGAGACGACAGGATAAACGTCAGGACGTTATCTGAAGCGAGGGTCCCAAACGGCGGCGGGGCAACAGGCAGAAGCTACTCTGCGGCGTAATTATAACACCCTCATAAAAAATATGCGGAAAACATTTAGGCATTGGGCATAAAGAGCGTTCTGGGAACCCAAAAATCGCGTGGAAGGGTCTCCTTTCGGCACTGTTCAAGGTGTTCGATATAGTGTCGGCGGGAGATTTCAACGGCACCGAGCGAGGCGGTGTGCTCATTCAGCACCTGACAATCCATCAGCTGTCCGCCACGTCGGGCAAATTCCTGGCTAAAAACCAGCAGCGCGGTTTTCGAGGCATTCGTGGCGCGAGAGAACATCGACTCGCCGCAAAACAGCGTACCCTGCGCCACGCCGTACATGCCCCCGACGAGGTTGCTGCCGTCCCACACTTCGATGGAATGCGCGTAGCCCAGTTCATGAAGCTGATGGTAGGCGATGATGATATCGCGGGTTATCCAGGTGCCTTCGTGACGATCTTCAGCGCAGCCTTCAATGACCTGCCCGAACGCGTGATTGAGCGTGACGCGAAAGGGGGATTTTGCGTGAAAACGCTTCATGCTGCGGCTCAGGTGAAACTGCCCAGGCCACAGCACGGCTCGCGGGTCGGGAGACCACCATAAGATCGGGTCGCCGGGAGAAAACCACGGGAAGATGCCGCGCTGGTAAGCCATTAAGAGTCGTGCCGGGCTAAGATCGCCGCCCAGAGCCAGCAATCCGTTAGGTTCACGTAGCGCCCCCTCCGGAGAAGGGAACGCAATATTATGGCGAGAAAGCTGCACCAGGCGCATGACAACAGAACTCCAGTACGCGAGAGAGGACGCTACAAATATAGTCTACAGGCGCTGTTTAAACTGGTAGTAGCGACCCTGTTTTGCCAGCAGCTCTGCGTGACTACCTTGCTCAATTATGTGTCCGTTGTCCATCACAATTATCTGATCGAAATTCACCAGTCCGCGAAGACGATGTGTGACCATCAGCACGGTTTTACCTTTCATCACTGTCGCCAGTAAATCAAGGATTTGACTCTCTGTCGTGGCATCCAGTCCTTCTGTCGGCTCATCCAGCAACATCAGCGGCGCATCGTGCAGCAGCGCACGTGCAATAGCCAGACGACGCAGTTCGCCGCCGGAGAGCTGTCGACCGCCTTCACCCAGCCAGCTGTTCAACCCGTCGTCTTCAAGCAGCTTGTGCAGCCCAACCTGCTCCAGCATCGCCCGCAGCGTATCGTCGGAGGCGTCTGGTGCCGCCAGAAGAAGATTATCACGCAGCGTAGCGCTGAACAGATGCACCCGCTGGGGCACGACGCTGACCGTTTTACGCAGGGCCGCTTCGCTGAAACCAGACAGCGGAATGTCATTAAACCGTATCTCGCCCTGCTGCGGGTCCCAGGCGCGCGTGAGGAGTTGCAGAAGCGTCGATTTTCCACATCCCGTACGGCCAAGGATCGCTATGCGCTGCCCGGCATCAACAGAAAGGCTGATCTCTTCCAGCGCGTTTTGCGCCTGATTATTGTAGGCGAAAGTGACGTTGCTGAGCGTGAGCGCGACCTGCTCCGGCACGGCGGTGTGACCGGCGCTGAACGTCACTTCCGGCTCCTGCTCGGCAATATCCGTAATGCGTAGCGCAGAGGCAATAACCTGGCCGAGATGCTGAAAAGCGCCCGTGACCGGGGCTAAAGCTTCAAAAGCGGCCAGGGCACAGAAAACAAACAGCGCAATCAGCGGGCCAGGTTGTGCATTACCGCCCACGCCACCGGAGGCCATCCAGAGCATGGCGATAACGGCAATACCGCCGATTAACATCATCAGCGCCTGAGAGAACGCGGTCAGCTCTGACTGGCGACGCTGGGCTTCATGCCAGTTCAGCTCCGTATTTTCCATGCGGGCGCGGTAGCGTTTGCTGGCGCCAAAAATGGTGAGTTCGGCCTGTCCCTGCAACCAGGCGGTGAGCTGCTGGCGGTACTCTCCGCGCAGACGCGTCAGGTTTTCCCCGGTGGTTTTACCTGCACGATAAAACAGGGGGGGCAGAATAATCAGCGTCATCAGCATGATGCCGCCGAGCGTCAGCGCGATGGGAACATCCAGAAAACTCAACCCCAGCGTCACCACGACAATCACTACAAACGCGCCCACCATGGGTGAAATGACGCGCAGATAGAGGTGATCCAGCGTATCCACATCTGCGACCACGCGGTTGAGTAATTCGCCCTGTCGAAAACGTGCCAGCCCGGCAGGGGAGAGGGGCAGCAGTTTGCTGAAGGTGTAAATACGCAGGTGTTGCAGCACGCGGAAAGTCGCGTCGTGGCTGACCAGACGCTCGAAGTAGCGTCCGGCTGTTCGCGTGATCGCCGTGCCGCGCACCCCGGCGGCAGGGAGCATGTAGTTAAAGCTGTACAGCCCGGCAAAGCCTGCGGCCGCAGATGCGGAGAGGAACCAGCCGGAAAGCGTGAGCAGGCCGATGCTGGCGAGCAGAGTGACGATCGCCAGCACAATGCCGAGCGTCAGCATCCATTTGTGCCGTTTATACAGTGCAAGATAGGGAAGCAGGGCGCGCATCAGATATCCTCCTGACGGTTCGCCAGCAGGGTCGCAAACGGCCCCTGCGCGGCAACAAGCGCGGCGTAATCGCCTTGCTCAACAATGTGTCCGTTTTCCATCACCCAGATCTGATCCCAGTCGGCAATACCTTCCAGCTGGTGGGTCACCATCAGTGTGGTTTGCTGGCGTGAGGCTGCATTAAGCGCATCCATCACGCGCTGCTCGCTGTGAGCGTCCAGACTGGCCGCGGGTTCATCAAGCAGCATTAGCGAACAGGGGTTTAGCAATGCACGGGCAACCGCGACGCGCTGTGCCTGGCCTACTGACAGCCCGGCAGACTGATCGCCAATGACGGTATCGACACCCTGCGCAAGCAGCGGCAGAAACTCGCTGACCCAGGCGCGGTCGAGGACCGATTGCAGCTCATCTTCACGCGCATCTGGCCGTGCCAGCAGCACATTCTCGCGCAGCGTCGGGGCAGGCAACTGAGGGTTTTGACCCACCCAGCTTAGCTGTTTGCGCCAGGCATCAGGATCAAGTTCGCGCAGCTCCGTTTTGTTGATACGCAGCGACCCGGTATACGCCATAAAACCTGACAGCGCATTCAACAATGAGCTTTTACCTGAGCCGCTGGTACCCACCAGCACCACACGTTGTCCGGCAGGCAGGGTAAAGTTCAGCGGACCGGCCAGCACTTTGCCTTCAGGGGACAGAACAGAAAAATCCTGTGCTTCAACGATCACCGGATCATTCGTATTCAGCGTCACTTCACCACGCTCCGGATGCGCCAGTGGCGTTTCCAGGAAGGTTTTCAGGCTGTCGGCAGCACCCACCGCCTGCGCTTTGGCATGGTAAAAGGTGCCGAGATCGCGAAGCGGCTGGAAAAATTCCGGGGCCAGGATCAGCGCCAGGAACCCGGCGGAAAGGGTTACCGCCGTACCGTAGTGGCCGAAATCCAGCGCGCCGAGGTAGGAGAAACCAAAGTAAACCGCCACCAGCGCAATCGACAGGGAAGTAAAGAATTCGAGCACGCCAGAAGAGAGGAAGGCCATGCGCAACACTTCCATGGTGCGCTGACGAAAATCCTGCGACGCCAGGCGAATGTTTTCGGTTTCCGCTTCACCACGACCAAAGATCCGCAGGGTTTCCATTCCGCGCAGACGGTCCAGGAAATGACCGCTCAACCGACCCAGCGCCAGGAAGTTGCGACGGTTTGCATCTGCCGCGCCCATGCCGACCATCGCCATAAACAGCGGGATCAGCGGGGCGGTGCCCAGCAGGATCAACGCCGCCACCCAGTTAACAGGGAAGATAGCGATAACGATCAGCAGTGGCACAAAAACTGCCAGCGCCATCTGTGGAAGATACCGCGCGTAGTAATCGTGCATATCATCGATTTGCTCAAGGATCAGCGTTGCCCAACTACCGGCCGGTTTGCCCTGGATCCACGCAGGACCGGCTTCAGAAAGCCGGTCGAGCACCTTGCGGCGGATCTCATAGCGGATGTGCTGCCCGGCATGGAACCCAACCCGCTCGCGCAGCCAGACCACCCACGCACGCAGAACAAAAACCAGCACCAGAACGATAAACGGCAACAGCAGCGCTTCGCGCGGGATGTTCTCCATGATCATATGATTGAGAATGCGGGCCAGCAGCCATGCCTGGGCAACAATCAACAGACCGCTGATAAAACCCAGAATGCGGGAGATCATAAGCCAGCGGCGGGACAGAACGCTTTGCTGTTTCAGCCAGCGTGTTAACTCTTGTTGACGGGTTTTTTCCATTGCGTACTTTGCAGGTGACGTTATAAGAAATTAGACATCTGCATGTTACACGTGAGCAAAAATAAAGGCGACCTGTGGCCGCCTTTATTTACGTTTGTTACTGACTTGTAAAGATTATTTACCTTGTTCAGCCAGTCCATCCAGATAGCGTTCTGCATCCAGCGCGGCCATACAGCCGGTGCCCGCAGAGGTGATCGCCTGGCGATAAATATGGTCCATCACGTCACCTGCCGCGAAGACACCTGGAATGCTGGTCTGGGTGGCGTTGCCGTGAATGCCAGACTGCACTTTGATGTAGCCGTTCTCCAGCTCCAGCTGGCCTTCGAAGATAGCCGTGTTCGGGCTGTGACCAATTGCCACAAACAGGCCCGCCACGTCCAGCGTTTCGACGTTATCGGTGTTCTGGGTATCACGGATACGCAGTCCCGCCACGCCCATCTGATCGCCGGTCACTTCTTCCAGCGTACGGTTGGTGTGCAGCACAATGTTGCCGCTCGCCACTTTGTCCATCAGGCGTTTGATCAGGATTTTCTCCGCGCGGAAGGTGTCGCGACGGTGGATCAGGTGCACTTCTGAGGCAATGTTTGCCAGATACAGCGCTTCTTCCACAGCGGTGTTGCCGCCACCGATCACTGCAACTTTCTGGTTGCGATAGAAGAAACCGTCGCAGGTGGCGCAGGCTGACACGCCGCGGCCTTTGAACGCTTCTTCAGACGGCAGGCCGAGATAGCGGGCAGAGGCGCCGGTGGCGATGATCAGCGCATCGCAGGTGTACTCGCCGCTGTCACCCGTCAGGCGGAACGGACGGTTCTGCAAATCCACTTTATTAATGTGGTCGAACAGAATTTCGGTTTCGAATTTGGTGGCATGCTCATGCATGCGCTCCATCAGCAGCGGCCCGGTCAGGTCGTTCGGGTCGCCCGGCCAGTTTTCCACTTCCGTGGTGGTGGTCAGCTGACCGCCTTTTTCCATCCCGGTGATCAGTACCGGTTGCAGGTTAGCGCGTGCAGCATAGACCGCTGCGGTATATCCCGCAGGTCCAGAACCAAGGATTAGCAGCTTACTGTGTTTGGTCGTGCCCATGAGATCCCCATTGTTGTTGGCAGGCAATGGGCTGGATTGTAGGGAATTTGTTGCCGTAAAAAAAGAGCACGACAGTTTTGCTTCCGATATATGCAATAGACGCGCCCTATGGGTCATAGGCGGTCACATCACGTCTGCTACTGAAAACTGCGCGTTTATAAGGCAATAAAATGAGGATTAATACCCCTCCGTAATGAATATCCGGCATCTTGTACTAAAAATCGATGTTTTGCTTTGACAATCCCCTGCGCTTTTGCGAAAACATTCAAGGAAGAAAAAAAGACGCACGAACTGCATGTCGCATAGACATGCACGGAAATGCCATTTTTACCGGGTCAGTGAAATCTACGCATGGTGTGGACAGACGCCATACGTGATGTCTGTGACTGCTTTCGGGCAACGGTCTTCTTACCGCAGAACCCGAATCCACATCGCGTCTAATACATAACCAGGCGATGTGATGAATAACGGGTACAGGCTCTGAACAGTGATGTGCACAGGGTCCAGGCAGGAGTAGGGAAGGAATACAGAGAGACAATAATAATGGTAGATAGCAAGAAGCGCCCTGGCAAAGATCTCGACCGTATCGATCGTAACATTCTTAATGAATTGCAAAAGGATGGGCGTATTTCCAACGTCGAGCTTTCAAAACGTGTGGGACTTTCCCCGACGCCGTGCCTTGAGCGTGTGCGTCGACTGGAAAGACAGGGTTTTATTCAGGGCTATACGGCTCTGCTGAACCCGCATTATCTGGATGCCTCACTTCTGGTATTTGTTGAGATTACTCTGAATCGTGGTGCGCCGGATGTGTTTGAGCAATTTAACGCCGCTGTACAAAAACTTGAAGAAATTCAAGAGTGTCATCTGGTTTCCGGTGATTTTGACTACCTGTTGAAAACCCGTGTGCCTGATATGTCCGCCTACCGTAAGCTGCTGGGTGAAACCCTGCTGCGTCTGCCAGGCGTGAACGACACCCGTACTTATGTGGTGATGGAAGAGGTCAAACAGAGCAATCGTCTGGTTATTAAGACGCGCTAACACGGAACAGGTGCAAAATCAGTGTAGTTTGATTACACTCCTGTTAATCCATACAGCAACAGTGCCGGGGAGTCCCGGCGCTGTTGTCCGTTTTAGCACACAGGCAGGACATGCCTGATACCTGGAGAGCCTTTCTTGAGCCAGGAATACACTGAAGACAAAGAAGTCACATTATCTAAGCTAAGCAGCGGACGTCGTCTCCTTGAGGCGTTACTGATTGTTATTGCCCTTTTTGCCGTCTGGCTGATGGCTGCCTTACTCAGTTTCAACCCCTCGGATCCCAGCTGGTCGCAAACCGCATGGCATGAGCCTATCCATAACTTAGGTGGTGTTCCCGGCGCCTGGCTTGCGGACACGCTCTTCTTCATTTTCGGTGTGATGGCCTATACCCTTCCCGTCATTATTATTGGCGGATGCTGGTTTGCATGGCGTCATCGACAGAACGACGACTACATCGATTATTTTGCCGTTTCGCTGCGTCTGATTGGCGCCCTGGCGCTGATCCTCACCTCCTGTGGGCTGGCGGCGATCAATGCCGATGATATCTGGTATTTCGCCTCTGGCGGGGTGATTGGCAGCCTGTTAAGTTCCGCGCTGCAACCGATGCTTCACAGCAGCGGCGGCACGCTGGCGCTGCTCTGTATCTGGGCGGCGGGACTGACGCTGTTTACCGGCTGGTCCTGGGTGAGCATTGCCGAAAAAATCGGCAGCTTTATTCTGACTCTGCTCACGTTTGCCAGCAATCGCACCCGTCGCGACGATACGTGGGTCGATGAAGACGAATATGAAGATGAGTATGAAGAAGACGATGCGCCTGATGAGCGTCGTGAATCTCGTCGCGCGCGTATTCTGCGCGGTGCTCTGGCGCGCCGTCAGCGCGTTGCTGAAAAATTTGCTAACCCGTTAGGCCGTAAAACGGATGCCGCGCTTTTCTCCGGCAAGCGTATGGATGAAGACGAGCAGATTGAGTATCGCGGTGCGGCCGTCGATCCTGATGACGTGCTGTTCTCTGGTCATCGAGCCACGCCGGGTGAGTATGACGAATACGATCCGCTGTTGAATGGTCATTCCGTGACTGAACCGGTAGCCGCTGCTGCTGCCGCAACGACGGCTGCGCAGGCCCATGTTGCGCCTGTTGAAGCCGTCATGCCGTCCTCGCCTGTTCCGGCACCAGAGTCCGCGATCCAGCAACCGCAGGTAGACTGGCAGACTGCGCCAGGCGTCCATACGCCTGAACCGACCATTGCGCCGGAGCCTGAAAGCTATATCTCTGTGCAGCAGGAACAGTGGCAGCAACCGTATCAGCCGCCTGAGCCTGCCAGCGAGCCGCAACAACCGTATCAGGCTTATACGCCCGAACCCGCTGTATCTGAACAGCCATACGTTGCGCCTGCGCCTGAACCCGAAGCGGTGGAGGAAGCGAAGCCATCCCGTCCGCCATTGTACTATTTTGAAGAAGTGGAAGAGCGCCGCGCCCGTGAGCGCGAGCAGCTTGCCGCCTGGTATCAGCCCGTGCCTGAGCCGGTGCAGGAGCCTGTTGCAAAAGCGCCTTCTGCGAGCGTTGCACCTGTAGACCCCACGCCAGCCGTTGCGTCGGGAGCTGAAACCGTGAAGCAGGCAACGGCAGCCGCTGCCGCGTCCGCTCCGCTGTTCAGCCCGGTAACTGACGGTGCGCCGCGTCCTCAGGTGAAAGAGGGCATTGGTCCACAATTGCCGCGCCCTAATCGCGTGCGCGTACCGACGCGCCGGGAGCTGGCCTCTTATGGCATTAAACTGCCTTCCCAGCGTATGGCGGAAGAGAAAGCCCGTGAGTCCGACTACGAAGATGATGCCGACGAACTGCATCAGGATGAGCTGGCGCGTCAGTTTGCCGCCCAGCAGACTCAGCGGTATGGGAACGAGTACCAACACGATGTTCATTCTCAGCAGGATGAGGATGATGCTGCCGAAGCGGAATTAGCGCGTCAGTTTGCGGCCACGCAACAGCAACGTTATTCCGGTGAACAGCCTTCGGGTGCAACCCCGTTCTCGCTGTCAGATTTTGAATTTTCACCGATGAAAGATCTGGTGGATGACGGGCCGAGCGAGCCGCTGTTTACGCCGAGCGTGATGCCGGAAGCGGAACCGGTGCATCAGTCGCCAGCGCCACAGGCTTATGCGCAGCCACAACAGCCAGCGCTACAGGCTTATGCTCAGCCGCAGACGCCTGCCCAACCGCCGCAGCCGCAGTACCAGCAGCCAGCACCACAGCCGCAGGAAAGCCTGATTCACCCGCTGCTGATGCGTAACGGAGACAGCCGCCCGCTGCAACGCCCAAGCACGCCGCTGCCATCGTTGGATCTGTTAACGCCGCCGCCAGCAGAAGTGGAGCCGGTTGACACCTTTGCCCTTGAGCAGATGGCCCGTCTGGTTGAAGCACGTCTGGCTGACTTCCGTATTAAAGCGGATGTGGTGAACTACTCACCGGGTCCGGTGATCACCCGTTTCGAACTGAACCTGGCGCCGGGCGTAAAAGCGGCGCGTATTTCGAATCTGTCCCGCGACCTGGCGCGTTCTCTGTCCACCGTGGCGGTACGCGTAGTGGAAGTGATCCCAGGCAAGCCTTACGTTGGTCTTGAGCTGCCGAACAAGAAACGCCAGACCGTCTACCTGCGTGAAGTTCTGGATAACACCAAATTCCGCGATAACCCATCCCCGCTGACCGTGGTGTTGGGTAAAGATATCGCTGGCGATCCGGTGGTTGCCGATCTCGCGAAGATGCCGCACCTGCTGGTTGCGGGTACCACTGGCTCCGGTAAATCGGTCGGGGTGAACGCCATGATCCTCAGTATGCTCTACAAAGCGCAGCCTGAAGATGTGCGTTTCATCATGATCGACCCGAAAATGCTCGAACTGTCCGTCTACGAAGGTATTCCGCACCTGTTAACGGAAGTGGTAACCGACATGAAGGACGCCGCCAACGCATTGCGCTGGAGCGTCAATGAAATGGAGCGTCGCTACAAGCTGATGTCGGCGCTGGGCGTGCGTAACCTGGCCGGTTATAACGAGAAAATCGCCGAGGCGGCGCGCATGGGCCGTCCGATTCCGGACCCATACTGGAAGCCGGGTGACAGCATGGATGCCCAGCATCCGGTGCTGGAAAAACTGCCTTACATCGTGGTGCTGGTGGATGAATTCGCCGACCTGATGATGACCGTTGGCAAGAAAGTGGAAGAGCTGATTGCGCGTCTGGCACAGAAGGCGCGTGCCGCGGGTATCCACCTGGTGCTGGCAACACAGCGTCCGTCCGTCGACGTTATCACCGGTCTTATTAAGGCAAACATCCCGACCCGTATCGCCTTTACCGTGTCGAGTAAAATTGACTCGCGTACTATCCTTGACCAGGGCGGTGCAGAGTCGCTGCTGGGGATGGGTGATATGCTCTATTCCGGCCCGAACTCCACCTCGCCGGTGCGTGTCCACGGTGCGTTTGTTCGCGACCAGGAAGTGCATGCCGTGGTGCAGGACTGGAAAGCGCGCGGACGTCCGCAATACGTTGACGGCATCACCTCCGACAGCGAAAGCGAAGGCGGCGGCGGTGGTTTTGACGGCGGCGAAGAGCTGGATCCGTTATTCGACCAGGCGGTTAATTTCGTCACCGAAAAACGTAAAGCGTCCATCTCTGGTGTGCAGCGTCAGTTCCGCATCGGCTACAACCGCGCGGCGCGTATTATCGAGCAGATGGAAGCGCAGGGTATCGTCAGCGAACAGGGGCATAACGGTAACCGTGAGGTGCTCGCGCCACCGCCGTTTGATTAACCTTCAGCGATTGCAAAGAAGGGTAAATCAGCAAAAATTAAGCATATTCTTCTGTCGCCTGCCTTCGGGCAGGTCCAGAATAGAAACGGAACCCCCATATCGGGAAGACGTATTTTAAGGAATAACAATGAAAAAAATCGCCATCGCCTGTGCATTACTCTCCAGTTTTGTTGCCAGCAGCGTCTGGGCTGATGCAGCCAGCGACCTTAAAAGCCGACTGGATAAAGTAAGCAGCTTCCACGCCAGCTTCACGCAAAAAGTGACTGACGGCAGCGGCAACGCGGTGCAGGAAGGTCAGGGGGATTTGTGGGTCAAACGCCCGAATCTCTTCAACTGGCATATGACCCAGCCGGATGAAAGCGTTCTGGTGTCTGACGGTAAAACCTTATGGTTCTACAACCCGTTTGTTGAGCAGGCGACCGCTACCTGGCTGAAAGACGCGACCAGCAATACGCCCTTTATGCTCATTGCCCGTAACCAGTCCAGCGACTGGCAGCAGTACAACATTAAACAAAACGGTGATGAGTTTGTCCTGACGCCAAAAGGCAGCAACGGTAACCTGAAACAGTTCACCATTAACGTGAGCAGCAACGGTACTATCAATCAGTTTGGTGCGGTTGAGCAGGACGATCAGCACAGTAGCTATCAGTTGAAGTCTCAGCAAAACGGCGCCGTTGATGCATCGAAATTCACCTTTACCCCGCCGCAGGGCGTAACGGTGGACGACCAACGCAATAAGTAAGAGGCATGAGTGAGCAACCTGTCGCTCGATTTTTCAGATAATGCGTTTCAACCTCTGGCCGCCCGTATGCGGCCAGAAAATTTAGCGCAGTATATTGGCCAGCAACACCTGCTGGCTGCGGGGAAACCCTTGCCGCGCGCTATTGAGGCGGGGCATCTGCACTCCATGATCCTCTGGGGTCCACCCGGAACCGGTAAAACCACCCTCGCTGAAGTGATCGCCCGTTACGCCAATGCAGACGTTGAGCGGATTTCTGCGGTGACGTCGGGTGTAAAAGAGATCCGCGAGGCGATCGAGCGGGCGCGGCAAAACCGCAATGCCGGGCGTCGCACCATTCTGTTTGTTGACGAAGTCCACCGCTTCAACAAGAGCCAGCAGGATGCGTTCCTGCCGCACATTGAAGACGGTACGATTTTCTTCATCGGCGCAACCACGGAAAACCCATCGTTTGAGCTGAACTCGGCGCTTCTTTCCCGTGCGCGCGTGTATCTCCTTAAATCCCTGACCACGGAAGATATCGAAAAGGTTCTGACGCAGGCGATGGAGGATAAGGCGCGCGGCTACGGCGGGCAGGATATCGTTCTGCCGGACGACACGCGGCGGGCGATTGCAGAACTGGTTAACGGCGATGCGCGCCGGGCGCTGAATACGCTGGAAATGATGGCCGACATGGCCGAAGTGGACGATGCCGGAAAGCGGGTGCTGAAGCAGGAGCTGCTGACCGAAATAGCCGGGGAGCGCAGCGCGCGCTTCGATAATAAAGGCGACCGTTTTTATGACCTGATCTCTGCATTACATAAATCCGTGCGCGGCAGTGCCCCGGATGCGGCGCTTTACTGGTACGCGCGTATCATCACCGCCGGTGGCGATCCGCTATATGTCGCACGTCGCTGCCTGGCCATTGCGTCGGAAGATGTCGGCAATGCCGATCCGCGCGCCATGCAGGTCGCTATCTCCGCCTGGGACTGCTTTACCCGCGTCGGACCTGCGGAGGGGGAGCGTGCCATTGCGCAGGCGATTGTCTATCTGGCCTGCGCGCCGAAAAGCAATGCGGTGTATACCGCCTTCAAAGCGGCGATGTCGGACGCGCGCGAGCGCCCGGACTACGATGTGCCCGTTCATCTGCGCAATGCGCCAACCAAACTGATGAAAGAGATGGGTTACGGGCAGGAGTATCGCTACGCCCATGACGAACCCAACGCCTACGCCGCCGGGGAAGAGTATTTCCCGCAGGAGATGGCACAAACCCGCTATTATCACCCCACAAACAGAGGTCTTGAAGGCAAGATTGGCGAAAAGCTCGCCTGGCTTGCCGGACAGGATCAAAATAGCCCTATAAAACGCTACCGTTAGTTCAATCGTTGCGGTAATGTTGGCAATATATCTCTGTGGCCGCAGGCTGTGGTCACTTTTTCCTCTTTTAATTCGATAAGCACAGGATAAGCATGCTCGATCCCAATCTGCTGCGTAATGAGCCAGACGCAGTCGCTGAAAAACTGGCACGCCGGGGCTTTAAGCTGGATGTAGATAAGCTGCGCGCTCTTGAAGAGCGTCGTAAAGTTTTGCAGGTACAAACTGAAAATCTGCAAGCAGAGCGTAATTCTCGATCGAAATCCATTGGCCAGGCGAAAGCGCGCGGGGAAGATATTGAGCCATTACGCCTGGAAGTGAACAAACTGGGTGAAGAGCTGGATCAGGCGAAAGCTGAACTGGACGTTCTTCAGGCTGAAATTCGTGATATCGCCCTGGCGATCCCGAACATTCCTGACGACAGCGTGCCTGTCGGCAAAGACGAAAACGACAACGTTGAAGTGAAACGCTGGGGTACGCCTCGCGAGTTTGACTTCGAGGTACGCGATCACGTGACGCTGGGCGAAATACATGCGGGCCTGGACTTTGCGGCTGCGGTTAAGCTGACCGGTTCTCGTTTCGTGGTAATGAAAGGTCAGATTGCCCATCTGCACCGTGCGCTGGCGCAGTTCATGCTGGATCTGCATACCGAGCAGCACGGCTACAGCGAAACC
This sequence comes from Enterobacter hormaechei ATCC 49162, assembly GCF_001875655.1. Classification (NCBI taxonomy): domain Bacteria; kingdom Pseudomonadati; phylum Pseudomonadota; class Gammaproteobacteria; order Enterobacterales; family Enterobacteriaceae; genus Enterobacter; species Enterobacter hormaechei. The sequence continues at coordinate 1,247,456 of NZ_MKEQ01000001.1, read as the reverse complement.
TACGTTCCGTATCTGGTTAATCACGATACGCTGTACGGTACAGGCCAGCTGCCGAAATTTGCCGGCGATCTGTTCCATACCCGTCCGCTGGACGAGGAAGCTGACAGCAGCAACTACGCGCTGATCCCAACCGCGGAAGTGCCGCTGACCAACCTCGTGCGTGATGAGATCATCGACGAAGACGATCTGCCAATCAAACTGACCGCGCACTCTCCGTGTTTCCGCTCTGAAGCGGGTTCTTACGGTCGTGATACTCGCGGTCTGATCCGTATGCACCAGTTCGATAAAGTTGAAATGGTGCAGATCGTTCGTCCGGAAGAGTCTATGGACGCGCTGGAAGAGATGACCGGTCACGCAGAGAAAGTGCTGGAGCTGCTCGGCCTGCCATATCGCCGTATGGCGCTGTGCACCGGTGACATGGGCTTCGGCGCCTGCAAAACCTTCGACCTCGAAGTGTGGGTGCCAGCGCAGAACACCTACCGTGAAATCTCCTCCTGCTCTAACGTCTGGGATTTCCAGGCACGCCGTATGCAGGCGCGTTGCCGCAGCAAGTCTGACAAGAAAACCCGTCTGGTTCATACCCTGAACGGTTCTGGTCTGGCTGTAGGCCGTACGCTGGTTGCTGTGCTGGAAAACTACCAGCTGGCTGACGGACGTATTGAGATCCCTGAAGTGCTGCGTCCTTACATGAAAGGTCAGCAGTTCATCGGTTAATGATTTTGCACTTACGCACAAAAGCGCCTTCGGGCGCTTTTTTTATCCCTCTGAATTGATACGACGCAATACCTCCTCACTCTAAAGTAGTAATACTTCTCCGAATGAAAGTTAGCATAAAACACCAATAACGTAGTAATTCGTTATATATAAAACTACATAGCGGTTTGCGCCGCCTCTCTTTTCTTTGTGAGCAACCAAAGTGAGTCTTTATGAAAATCAAAGCGCCTGAAGCGTTTATGGCTGCCGAGGTCACTCGCCGTGGGTTGATGAAAACCACGGCAATAGGTGGTCTGGCGGTTGCCAGCAGCGCCTTTACGCTCCCTTTTACCCGTCTGGCGTCGGCGGCGGAGGCTCTGTCTCCCGCTTCAGCCCCGGAAAAAGTGGTGTGGAGTGCCTGTACCGTTAACTGTGGTAGCCGGTGTCCCCTGCGTATGCATGTTGTGGACGGTGAAATCAAATATGTCGAAACCGACAATACCGGGGACGATAACTACGAAGGGTTACATCAGGTTCGTGCCTGTCTGCGCGGACGCTCAATGCGACGTCGCGTCTATAACCCGGATCGTCTGAAATATCCGATGAAGCGTGTCGGTAAGCGTGGGGAAGGGAAGTTCGAGCGTATTAGCTGGGACGAAGCCTACGATATCATCGCCACCAACATGCAGCGTCTGATCAAAGAGTATGGCAACGAATCCATCTACCTGAACTACGGCACCGGGACGCTGGGCGGCACCATGACCCGCTCCTGGCCACCCGGTAAGACGCTTGTCGCCCGTCTGATGAACTGCTGCGGCGGCTATCTCAATCACTACGGTGACTACTCTTCCGCACAGATTGCCGCTGGCCTGAACTACACCTACGGCGGCTGGGCTGACGGTAACAGCCCGTCCGATATCGAAAACAGTAAACTGGTGGTGCTGTTCGGTAATAACCCGGGCGAAACGCGCATGAGCGGCGGCGGGGTAACATATTATCTTGAGCAGGCGCGCGCCAAATCTAATGCCCGCATGATCATCGTCGATCCGCGCTATACCGATACCGGGGCAGGACGTGAAGACGAGTGGATCCCCATCCGGCCGGGCACGGATGCTGCGCTGGTAAACGCGCTGGCGTATGTGATGATTACAGAAAATCTCGTCGATCAGCCATTCCTGGATAAATACTGCGTTGGTTACGACGAGAAGACCCTGCCAGCCAGCGCACCGGCGAACGGGCATTACAAAGCCTATATACTTGGTCAGGGCAGCGACGGTATAGCGAAAACCCCTGAGTGGGCGTCCACCATTACCGGTATTCCGGTTGAGCGTATTGTTCAGCTGGCGCGTGAAATTGGTTCAGCAAAACCGGCTTATATCAGCCAGGGCTGGGGTCCACAGCGTCACGCGAACGGCGAAATTGCCACCCGCGCTATTTCTATGCTCTCTATCCTGACCGGCAACGTCGGTATTCACGGCGGTAACACTGGCGCGCGTGAAGGTTCATATGAAGTACCGTTTGAACGTATGCCAACGCTGGATAACCCGGTTCAGACCAGCATCTCCATGTTTATGTGGACTGACGCGATCGAACGCGGCCCGGAAATGACCGCGCTGCGCGACGGTGTCCGGGGCAAAGACAAGCTGGACGTGCCGATCAAAATGATCTGGAACTATGCCGGTAACTGCCTGATCAACCAGCACTCTGAAATCAACCGTACCCATGAAATTTTGCAGGACGACAAGAAGTGCGAAATGATTGTGGTGATCGACTGCCACATGACTTCGTCGGCGAAGTATGCCGATATTCTGCTGCCAGACTGCACCGCGTCTGAGCAGATGGATTTCGCGCTGGACGCCTCCTGCGGCAACATGTCCTACGTGATCTTTACCGACCAGGCCATCAAGCCGCGCTTCGAGTGCAAAACCATCTATGAGATGACCTCCGAGCTGGCGAAACGTCTTGGCGTTGAGCAGCAGTTCACCGAGGGACGCACGCAGGAAGGGTGGATGCGCCATCTGCACGAACTCTCTCGTAAAGCGATTCCTGACCTGCCGGACTTCGACACCTTCCGCAAGCAGGGCATGTACAAGCAGCGTGACCCGGAAGGGCATCACGTGGCGTATAAAGCGTTCCGTGAAGATCCGCAGGCGAATCCGCTGACCACGCCGTCAGGCAAAATCGAGATCTACTCCGAAGAGCTGGCAAAAATTGCCGCAACCTGGGAATTACCGGAAGGGGACGTTATCGATCCACTGCCGATTTATACCCCTGGTTTCGAAAACTACAACGATCCGCTGACGAAGAAATTCCCGCTTCAGTTGACCGGTTTCCACTACAAAGCGCGTGTTCACTCCACCTACGGCAACGTTGATGTACTGAAAGCGGCCTGCCGACAGGAGATGTGGATCAACCCGATGGATGCGAAAGCGCGCGGTATCAGCAATGGCGATCGCGTACGTATCTTCAACGGGCGTGGCGAAGTGCATATCGAAGCTAAAGTGACGCCGCGCATGATGCCTGGCGTTGTCGCGCTGGGGGAAGGGGCCTGGTATAACCCGGATGCGAACCGTATCGATCAGGCGGGCTGCATCAACGTTCTCACTACGCAGCGTCCGTCGCCGCTGGCGAAGGGCAACCCATCCCACACAAACCTCGTTCAGGTTGAAAAGGCGTAAGGAGTAACCGATGACAACCCAGTATGGATTTTTTATTGATTCCAGCCGCTGCACCGGGTGCAAAACCTGCGAGCTGGCCTGCAAGGATTACAAAGACTTAACCCCGGACGTCAGCTTCCGCCGTATTTATGAATACGCGGGCGGCGACTGGCAGGAGGACAACGGCGTCTGGCATCAGAATGTCTTCGCCTATTATCTGTCGATTGCCTGCAACCACTGCGAAGATCCGGCCTGTACCAAGGTCTGTCCGAGCGGGGCAATGCACAAGCGCGACGACGGTTTTGTGGTGGTGAACGAGGATGTCTGCATCGGCTGTCGCTATTGCCACATGGCCTGTCCGTACGGCGCGCCGCAGTACAACGCCGCCAAAGGCCACATGACCAAGTGCGACGGCTGCCACAGCCGCGTGGCGGACGGCAAAAAGCCCATCTGCGTCGAGTCCTGCCCGCTGCGCGCGCTGGACTTTGGCCCGATTGAGGAGCTGCGCAAAAAACACGGCCAGCTTGCTGCCGTCGCGCCGCTGCCGTCTGCGCACTTCACGAAGCCGAGTATTGTGATCAAACCTAACGCCAACAGCCGTCCGACGGGTGACACCACCGGCTACCTGGCAAACCCGAAGGAGGTGTGAGATGGGAAGTGGATGGCATGAATGGCCGCTGATGATCTTCACGGTATTTGGACAGTGCGTGGTGGGCGGGTTTATCGTGCTCGCGCTGGCGCTGCTGAAAGGTAATCTCAATGCCGAACAGCAGCAGCGTCTGGTACTGAGCATGTTTGGCCTGTGGGTGCTGATGGGGATTGGCTTTATTGCCTCCACGCTGCACCTGGGGTCGCCGATGCGCGCGTTCAACTCCCTGAACCGCGTGGGCGCCTCCTCGCTGAGTAACGAGATTGCCAGTGGCGCCATTTTCTTCGCCGTGGGCGGGCTGGGGTGGCTGCTGGCAGCGCTGAAAAAGCTGCCGTCAGGGTTACGTGCATTGTGGCTCATCGTCACCATGGTGCTGGGCGTTGTTTTCGTCTGGATGATGGTTCGGGTGTACAACACCATCGATACGGTTCCGACCTGGTACAGCGTGTGGACACCGATGAGCTTCTTCCTGACGATGTTTATCGGCGGGCCGCTGCTGGGTTATTTGCTGCTGCGCGTGGCAGGTGTGAGTGGTTGGGCGATGCGCCTGTTGCCCGCGATCTCGCTGCTGGCGCTGGTCGTCAGTACCGTCGTGGCGCTGATGCAGGGAGCGGAGCTGGCGACCATTCACAGCTCTATCCAGCAGGCTTCGGCGCTGGTGCCGGATTACGGTTCGCTGATGGCCTGGCGCGTGGTACTGCTGACGGCGGCGCTGGTGTGCTGGATTGCTCCTCAGCTTAAAGGTTACTCGCCTGCGCTACCGTTGCTGTCACTGGCCTTTGTGCTGGTGCTGGCCGGGGAGTTGATCGGTCGCGGCGTCTTTTACGGTCTGCATATGACGGTCGGTATGGCTATCGCCAGCTAATTTTAGATTTTGTTATAAAAAGCCGGGACATAGCGCCCGGCTTTTCTTTTTTCATTCATGAAATTTTTCGACTGATGTTTCGTTGTAAAAATTCCCGGAAATAAATAAAAACAAATAGATAATTAATATCAGTAGCAGGCTTTGCATTAGCAGGATGAGTTTTTTAAATCGACGTGGTGCATATTGTGCGTGACGCCAGAACCGGTGGATTGACTTTGTTTTTGCCAGTGGCATGATGCGCACGAAATCTGAACTTCCTCACGGTTTTTAATCCATGACCACCTATACCCGCCCGGTGCTTTTGTTGCTCTGTGGCCTGCTTTTGCTGACCCTGGCGATCGCGGTGTTAAACACACTCGTCCCGCTATGGCTCGCCCATGAAAACTTACCGACCTGGCAGGTGGGTATGGTTAGCTCGTCCTTTTTTACGGGCAATCTGCTGGGCACCTTATTAACGGGCGGCCTTATTAAGCGCTTTGGTTTTAACCGCAGTTATTACCTGGCGTCGCTGATCTTTGCCGTCGGCTGTGCCGGGTTAGGCCTGATGGTCGGCTTCTGGAGCTGGATGGTATGGCGTTTTATTGCCGGTGTCGGCTGCGCCATGATTTGGGTGGTCGTTGAGAGTGCGCTGATGTGTAGCGGCACATCCCGCAACCGCGGACGCCTGCTGGCGGCTTATATGATGGTTTACTATGTCGGTACCGTACTGGGACAACTGATGGTCAGCAAACTGCCAACCGACCTGATGAGCGTGCTGCCGTGGGTGACGGGCATGGTGCTGGCTGCGATCCTGCCGCTGCTCTTTACCCGCATTGTGAATCAAAACAGCGAACACCAGGAAGCCACGCACGTGTGGCCAATGCTGAGACTGCGCCAGGCGCGTCTGGGGGTTAACGGCTGCATTATCTCCGGGATTGTGCTGGGCTCGCTCTATGGCCTGATGCCGCTCTGGCTTAACCATCAGGGGGTCAGTGATTCCGGGATTGGTTTCTGGATGGCGGTGATGGTCAGCGCCGGGATTGTCGGGCAATGGCCGATTGGTCGCCTGGCGGACCGCTTTGGTCGGCTGCTGGTGCTGCGCGTTCAGGTTTTTGTGGTGATCATGGGCTGTCTCGCCATGCTCAGCAACGCCGCGATGGCACCTGCGTTGTTCATTCTGGGTGCGGCAGGTTTTACGCTCTATCCGGTCGCAATGGCCTGGGCCTGTGAGAAAGTAGAACATCACCAGCTCGTGGCAATGAACCAGGCGCTGTTATTGAGCTATACGATCGGCAGTTTATTAGGGCCGACGTTTACCGCGATGCTGATGCAGAATTATTCCGATAATTTACTGTTTATCATGATCGCCAGCGTATCGTTTATCTATCTCTTAATGCTGCTGCGTAAAGTGGGCGAACATCCAACGCCAGTGGCACATGCCTGATTAATAAAAAGCCTGTCATCGACAGGCTTTTTTGTCCCTGTCACATATAAGACTTTTACGTATTGTTTGTTTTTCCCGCCTGGCGATAATTCAAATGAGTTCTACCACTAAAAGGCAGCAATCATGTCTACACGTCGTTTTTCCACTACCGCACTTGCCGTAGTGTTGTCTTTAACGTTTGCAACGGCTCCGGTCATGGCTAACCCTGGCAACGGGAATGGCGGTGGTCACGGTAACGGTGGCGGACAGGGTAATAGCGGCAATCATGGTAATTCCGGTAACCATGGTAATAAGCAAAATGGCGGTCAGGATAACCCGGGCAAATCGGACAAGAGCTTCAAAAGCAGCAAAGATGTCGGGAATGATGTGGATGCTCGCGTGAGCTTTGATCATGCGCGCCATCTGGCACTGAATTACGGCTTAACGGGCTATGACTCTCTGCCTCCAGGTATTGCGAAAAACCTGGCGCGCGGTAAGCCACTGCCTCCGGGTATTGCGAAGAAAACCGTGCCAGCCTCTATGCTGGGCCAGCTTCCTTCCTACCCGGGCTATGAATGGCGCGTGGTGGGTGACGATCTGGTCTTAATTGCGCTGAGTACGGCAATTGTGACTTCCGTTATTAACGGCGTATTTAAATAGAATATAATAAGGCCCGGTATTCACCGGGCCTTCTCTTTAATACATGACCTTGTGGCCATACTGCTCAAGGATACCTTTGACGCGCTCCATCGTCTCTTTTTTCGGCGGCTTCACGCCATCAAGCTTGTACTCTTCACCCATCGCCACCCATTTATGTTTACCCAGTTCGTGATAGGGCAGGAGTTCAATTTTCTCCACGTTCCCCATATCACGGGTAAATTCACCCAGACGATGCGCGGAATCATCATCATCTGACCAGCCGGGAACAACCACGTAGCGGATCCAGGTCTTGACGCCTTTGTTGGCAATGTATTTGGCAAATTCCAGCGTACGGTGGTTCGAGACGCCAACCAGATTCTGGTGGATCTCATCGTTCATCTGTTTGAGATCGAGCATGACCAGATCGGTCACTTCAAGCAGTTCATCAATAACCGGATCGTAACGGCGCACAAAGCCGTTGGTGTCGAGACAGGTATGAATACCTTCTTTACGGCAGGCACGGAACCAGTCGCGGACAAACTCAGCCTGAAGGATAGCTTCACCGCCAGATGCCGTCACGCCACCGCCGGACGCGTTCATGAAGTGGCGATAGGTCACCACCTCTTTCATCAGATCTTCAACGGTGACTTCTTTGCCACCGTGGGTATCCCAGGTGTCGCGGTTATGGCAGTACAGGCAGCGCATCAGGCAGCCCTGGAAGAAAGTAATAAAGCGGATCCCCGGGCCATCGACGGTGCCACAGGATTCAAAGGAGTGAATGCGACCAATAGTTGACATTGCGGTGATATCTCCGAATTTGGCCCATCCGGGGGCCTGTGTAGTTGCACAGCTCAAAGGCTATGTCGAGTCTGTTTTGGCTGTTATCCATAGAGTATAGATAGCGGACAAAAGAGACTGATGAAGCGAGGGTGTTAAAAAGGCCCCACTTGCGTGGAGCCTTTATTGTACGCTTTTTAACGCGTGATTTCAGTCAATTCCACTTACATGGACTGAGTGAAAGTACGGGTGATAACGTCCTGCTGCTGTTCTTTCGTCAGGGAGTTAAAACGTACTGCGTAGCCAGATACGCGGATGGTCAGCTGAGGGTATTTCTCAGGATGTTCCATCGCGTCGAGCAGCATTTCACGGTTCATCACGTTCACGTTCAGGTGCTGACCACCTTCGATGGACGCTTCGTGGTGGAAGTAACCATCCATCAGACCCGCGAGGTTCGTTTTACGTACTTCGTCGTCTTTACCCAGCGCGTTTGGCACGATAGAGAAGGTGTAAGAGATACCATCTTTCGCGTAAGCAAACGGCAGTTTAGCAACGGAGGTCAGAGAGGCAACCGCACCTTTCTGGTCACGACCGTGCATTGGGTTAGCACCTGGGCCGAATGGCGCGCCAGCACGACGACCGTCTGGGGTATTACCGGTTTTCTTACCATACACAACGTTAGAGGTGATGGTCAGAACAGACTGAGTCGGGATAGCGTTACGGTAGGTAGTGAGTTTCTGAATTTTCTTCATGAAACGTTCTACCAGGTCAACCGCCATGTCATCAACGCGAGAGTCGTTGTTACCGAACTGCGGATATTCGCCTTCGATTTCGAAGTCGATCGCCAGACCATCTTCGTCACGAATTGGTTTAACTTTCGCATATTTGATTGCAGACAGGGAGTCAGCCGCAACGGACAGACCTGCGATACCACACGCCATGGTGCGAACGACGTCACGGTCGTGCAGCGCCATCAGAGAGGCTTCGTAGCTGTACTTGTCGTGCATGTAGTGGATAACGTTCAGCGCGGTCACGTACTGCTTCGCCAGCCAGTCCATGAAGTGGTCCATGCGCTCCATGACTTCGTCATAGTTCAGCACGTCGCCTTTGATAGGTTCAGACTTAGGACCAACCTGCATTTTCAGTTTTTCATCAACGCCGCCGTTGATTGCGTACAGCATGGTTTTCGCCAGGTTTGCACGCGCACCGAAGAACTGCATTTGCTTACCAACAACCATTGGGCTTACGCAGCAAGCGATAGCGTAGTCGTCGTTGTTGAAGTCAGGACGCATCAGGTCATCGTTCTCGTATTGCAGAGAAGAGGTGTCGATGGACACTTTAGCGGCGAATTTCTTGAAGTTCAGAGGCAGTTTTTCAGACCACAGAACGGTGATGTTCGGCTCCGGAGAAGGACCCATGGTGTACAGGGTGTTCAGGAAGCGGAAGCTGTTTTTGGTAACCAGAGTACGGCCATCTACGCCCATACCGCCGATAGATTCGGTTGCCCAGATTGGGTCACCAGAGAACAGTTCATCATATTCTGGGGTACGCAAGAAGCGAACCATACGCAGTTTCATGACCAGGTGGTCAATCATTTCCTGAGCGTCTTGCTCGGTGATTTTACCTGCTTTCAGGTCACGTTCGATGTACGCATCCAGGAAGGTGGATACGCGGCCGAAGGACATTGCTGCACCGTTCTGAGACTTAACAGCGGCCAGGTAGCCGAAGTAGGTCCACTGGATAGCTTCCTGAGCGTTGGTCGCAGGACCAGAGATATCGCAGCCGTATTTAGCCGCCATCTCTTTGATCTGACCCAGCGCACGGTGCTGTTCAGCGATCTCTTCACGCAGACGGATAGTCGCTTCCAGGTTTACGCCGTTTTCCAGGTCAGACTGGAGAGAGACGAACTGTGCGTATTTGTCTTTCATCAGGAAGTCGATACCGTACAGCGCAACGCGACGGTAGTCACCGATGATACGACCACGGCCATAGGCATCTGGCAGACCGGTCAGAACGCCAGATTTACGGCAGTTCAGAATGTCTTTGGTGTAAACATCGAATACGCCCTGGTTATGGGTTTTGCGGTATTCGGTGAAGATTTTTTTCAGCATTGGGTCCAGCTCGCGGTTATACGCTTTGCAGGAACCTTCAACCATTTTGATACCACCGAACGGGATAATTGCGCGTTTCAGTGGTGCTTCAGTTTGCAGACCAACGATTTTCTCAAGGGCTTTGTTGATGTAGCCAGCATCGTGAGAAGTGATGGTAGACGCAACGGAGGTGTCAAAATCAACTGGCGCGTGAGTGCGGTTTTCCAGTTTAACGCCTTCCATTACGCTGTCCCACAGCTTGGTGGTTGCGTCAGTCGCACCAGCCAGGAAGGATTCGTCACCTTCATACGGGGTATAGTTTTTCTGAATGAAGTCACGGACGTTGACTTCATTCTGCCAGTCACCTTTCGCAAAACCTTCCCAGGCTGTGGCTAACTTTTCATTAAGCTCGGACATGTAACACCTACCTTCTTAAGTGGATTTTTTATTTACTGCCTGAGACAACCATTAATGATGATCGCCGCCACGCAGGTAAATGACCCAGTATGTCAACCCAACTAACAGACCCCCACCGATAATGTTCCCGATAGTGACGGGGATCAGGTTATCAGTAATAAAGTTCATAATAGTCAGGTGTGAAAAACTTTCCGGGGTTGAACCAACGGCGGTCCAGAACTCCGGGCTTGCAAAGTTGCGGATAACAATCCCCATCGGGATCATGAACATATTCGCAATACTGTGCTCAAAGCCGCTGGCAACAAACATCGCAACCGGCAGAACCATAATCATGGCTTTATCCATCAGGCTACGACCAGAGTAGCTCATCCAGACCGCCAGGCAGACCATCAGGTTTGCGAGGATGCCGAGAGCAACGGCTTCGATAAATGTATGGTGCATTTTGTGGTCGGCGGTTTGCAGGACGTTAAGCCCCCAGCCGCCGTTGGCGGTCATGTACTCGCCAGAAAGCCACATCAACAGAACAAAGAGCAGACAGCCAATCAGGTTGCCAACGTAGACGTTGAGCCAGTTGCGCCCCAGTTGACCCCAGGTAATTCTTCCGCTGGCTTTTGCCACAACAATCAACACCGTCGAGGTGAAGAGGTCGGCGCCGCAGATGACGCAGAGAATCAGGCCCAGTGAGAAGCAAATACCGCCAATCAGTTTCGCTATGCCGAAAGGCATCCCGGCCGTGCCGGTAGTGGCTGTGATATAGAAGACGAAAGCGATGGAGATGAACACCCCAGCCGTAATGGCCAGAAAGAACGTCGTCATCGGATGTTTCGTTGCTTTGTAGACACCCGCTTCTTCGGCAACTTTCGCCATCGCAGCGGGGAGTAATAGATCAAAAGGGTTGTCAGCTTTCACACTAACTCTCTCTTTATTAAGTCGGCGACGAGATACTAACAAAGCATTATAGAAGAGAAATTGATATAGATCATATCTCGCCTGGCTTATAGGCCCGCAATGTGTATGGTTTTACAACAAAAGCGGAGTAAGTATTTGATTATCCGTAAAAAAATAAATTTTAAAAGTTATGAAAAGAGTTGAATTTTTTCCTTCAGCCTCCTGTTGGACAGTTAATTAAAATGGAGTATTTATTATAATAGGTAACAATAAAGCTCAGGTAAGTGTTTATATATTTACCCGTGATTAACTTAATTATTACAATCAAACGTCATTGCGAAAAAATAAAAAAAAAGGGGCAATGAAATTGCCCCGTAATATAGCTCAGGCGATTGAATACGCCTACAGCCATTAATGTTATGTGCGCTTATTTTGACCAGTAAGCGGCTTTTGCCTTCTGCAATTTTTCATATGCATTCAGCAGCGACTGATGTGCCGGGAAGGCTTTCAGATCGCTATCAACCGCTTGCAGGCCATAGAACGGCTCTTCACCGCTCAGCGCCGCGCTGGCAGCTTCAACGGCATCCGCACCGTACATGCGGACAAAGGCGTTCAGATACTGCAATGGCTCGCGACCGTCTTCCTGAGAAAGCAGGAGTAGCGTTTGCAGGCAACGGTAATAGTTAGTGCGCTCGGCGGAGAAGACGGACTGGTTAAATTCCATCGTCCACTCGGTCCAGGCCAAAGCCTGATCCAGATCGCCGCCCGCCAGCGCCAGCATCGCTTTCAGCTCACCGATGCGCAGGGTGTACCAGCCGTTATCTTTCCCGGTCGCCAGACCCAGTAGTTCGCGTACGCGGGTGAAATCATCGTGTCCTTCTTCGTCCAGCTGGGCGATCAGGTTCAGATAATCTTCTTTATCCCACTCGCTGCCTGGCAGGGCCAGCAGGGTTTCGCGCAAATGCGCGCCCATGCTGTTGTTCGCCAGCCACAGATCTTCTGCCGGATAGATATCCGACATGCCCGGCACAATAATACGACACGCGTAGACGCCGAGGTGTTCATAGTCGGCAATGTAGACCTCCTGATCTTCCGCGTTGAAGATCGCCATCAGGGTGGCGAACTCTTCTTCCGTCGTACCGGCAAAGCTCCAGTCCACGAACGGATAGTCCGCGTCCTGCTTGAACATATCCCAGGAGATCAAACCGCTGGAGTCGATGAAGTGCGTTTCGAGGTTGGTGTGCTCGGCGACTTCTTCGTCATCGAAGGTTGGCGGGGTAAAGACATCGAGATCTTTCAGGCTGCGGCCTTGCAGCAGTTCGGTCACGGTACGCTCCAGCGCCACGCCGAAGTCCGGGTGCGCGCCGAAAGAGGCGAAGCAGGTGCCATTTGCCGGGTTGAACAGGACCACGCAGATCACCGGATATTTGCCGCCCAGAGAGCCGTCATAAGCAAAGATTGGGAAACCTTCCGCTTCCAGTTTGGCGATGGATTCCACCACGCCCGGGTAGCGCGCCAGCACGTCTGCCGGGATCTCCGGCAGGCTGATGGATTCAGCAATAATGCGGTTTTTGATGTGACGCTCGAAAACTTCAGACAATCCCTGCACGCGCGCTTCGTTACGGGTGTTACCGGCAGACATGCCGTTAGACACATACAGGTTGCCGACGATGTTCATCGGAATATAAACGGTCTGCTCGTCAGACTGACGGGTGAACGGCAGGGCGCAGATACCACGCTCTTCATTGCCAGACTGAAGATCGATCAGCATGCTGGCGGTCAGTTCGTTTTCCGGATCGTAGAACGCGCGCAGGCGGGCATCGAGAATACCTTCCGGCAGTTCGTCATCTTCGGTCAGCGGGAACCATTTTTCGTTCGGGTAGTGAACGAACGGACCGTTGGCGATGGTTTCGCCCAGCCAGAAGTCGGCGAAGAAATAGTTGGTGGACAGACGCTCAAAATACTCACCCAGCGCAGAGGCCAGCGCCGCTTTTTTGGTCGCGCCTTTACCGTTGGTAAAGCACAGCGCACAGTCTTTGTCGCGAATATGCACGGACCAGACGTGAGGCACCGGATTCAGCCAGGAGGCTTCTTCGATATTAAAGCCCAGGTCGGTCAGTTTCTGCTGGAAGCGAGCGATGGAATCTTCCAGAGCGGCGTCTTTGCCGGGGATAAACGTTTGAGTCATGGCGTTCACTTTTATCGTACGTAAAGCGCGCAATGATACGGGTTTTGCGTGACGGGTGCTATCTCCGACGAAAATAAATGGCTGGGCTATGCTTATAAGCAGTAACCTACTGTTAAGGCATAGAAAAATGAAAGCATTTGATCTCCAGCGGATGGCGTTTGATAAAGTCCCTCCAGAGTTTTTAGGCGAAGTGGCGTTGCGCAGCCTGTACACCTTTGTACTCGTTTTCCTGTTTCTGAAAATCACCGGACGCCGTGGCGTGCGGCAGATGTCGCTGTTTGAAGTGTTGATCATCCTGACGCTGGGGTCGGCAGCAGGGGACGTTGCCTTTTATGACGATGTGCCGATGGTGCCGGTCTTTATCGTCTTCGTGACGCTTGCGCTGCTGTACCGGCTGGTCATGTGGCTGATGTCGAAAAGTGAGAAACTGGAAGATCTGTTGGAAGGGAAGCCGGTGGTGATTGTCGAAGAGGGTCAACTGGCCTGGGAGAATGTGAAAAGCGCCAATATGACGGAGTTTGAGTTTTTTATGGAACTCCGTCTGAGCAGCGTTGAGCAACTGGGGCAGGTACGTCTGGCGATTATGGAAACGAACGGTCAAATCAGCGTCTATTACTATTCTGACGATGAGGTGAAGCCCGGCCTGTGTATTCTGCCGGATATGCTCATCGAACGATACAAAACCGTACCTGAAGCGGGCGAGTACGCCTGCATAAAATGTAGTCATGTGGTGGTCATGCAGGCGGGCGATCATCAATTATGCCCCCGCTGTACGAATCCAGAATGGACGAAGGTTAGCCGGGCTAAACGCATCACCTGACAGCGATTTTGTCGGTTTTGTGACAACGGTGCGGCAGATTGTTTTGTGTGACGAGGGACACATTTCTCCGGTCATCAGTTTTAGACATTGCGGCGCGTGTCACTGAATGATAAAACCGATATCCACAGTTATAACTTATGGCTTTTAGCGTGGTGAGGGGAAATGGCTCAAGTCTTTAATTTCAGTTCAGGTCCGGCAATGTTACCGGCAGACGTACTTAAACAGGCTCAACAGGAGCTGTGTGACTGGAACGGTCTGGGTACGTCGGTGATGGAAGTCAGCCACCGGGGTAAAGCGTTTATTCAGGTGGCGGAGGAGGCAGAAAAGGATTTTCGCGATCTGCTGAATATTCCCTCGAACTACAAAGTATTGTTCTGTCACGGCGGCGGACGCGGCCAGTTTGCGGGGATCCCGCTCAATCTGCTCGGCGACAAAACCACCGCTGATTACGTTGATGCCGGCTACTGGGCAGCCAGTGCGGTAAAAGAAGCACACAAATATTGCACACCGAATGTTATCGATGCAAAAGTGACCGTTGACGGTCTGCGCGCCGTGAAGCCAATGCGCGAGTGGCAGCTTTCTGACAACGCCGCGTATCTCCACTACTGCCCGAACGAAACCATCGACGGTATCGCCATACACGAAGAGCCAGACTTTGGCGAAAATGTGATTGTGACAGCGGACCTCTCTTCCACCATTCTGTCTACCCCGCTGGATGTCAGCCGCTACGGCGTCATCTATGCGGGTGCCCAGAAAAACATCGGTCCTGCGGGTCTGACTATCGTTATCGTGCGTGAAGACCTGCTGGGGAAAGCCCATAAGTCTTGCCCGTCAATTCTGGATTACACTGTCCTGAACGACAACGATTCCATGTTCAACACCCCACCAACGTTTGCCTGGTATCTCTCCGGCCTGGTCTTCAAATGGCTGAAGCAAAAAGGCGGCGTGGCGCAGATGGACAAGATCAATCAGCAAAAAGCTGAACTGCTGTACGGCGTGATCGACAAGAGTGATTTCTACCGTAACGACGTCGCCAACACTAACCGTTCACGTATGAACGTGCCGTTCCAGCTGGCGGACAGCAACCTGGATAACCTGTTCCTGGAAGAGTCCTTCGCGGCGGGTCTGCATGCGCTGAAAGGCCACCGAGTAGTAGGCGGCATGCGCGCCTCTATCTATAACGCCATGCCGCTGGAAGGCGTTAAGGCCCTGACTGATTTCATGATCGACTTCGAACGTCGTCACGGTTAATTGGCTGTTTTTCACCCCCGCAGCGTTCCTGCGGGGTTTTTATTATGTTGAGTTGAGAGTTGAGTTTCATGGAATCCCTGACGTTACAACCTATCGCGCGGGTAGATGGCACCATTAATCTGCCTGGTTCAAAAAGTGTCTCGAACCGCGCTCTGCTGCTGGCAGCTCTGGCAAACGGCACCACCGTCCTCACCAATCTGCTGGACAGCGATGACGTGCGCCATATGCTCAATGCACTGAAAGCGTTGGGCGTTCAGTACGCGCTGTCTGACGATCGTACCCGTTGTGAAGTCACCGGTAACGGCGGTGCGTTACATTCTGCTGAAGCGCTGGAGCTTTTCCTGGGTAACGCGGGTACAGCGATGCGTCCTCTGGCCGCAGCGCTGTGTCTGGGGGACAACAATATTGTGCTGACCGGCGAGCCGCGAATGAAAGAGCGTCCGATCGGCCATCTGGTGGATGCCCTGCGTCAGGGCGGCGCGCAGATCGATTATCTTGAGCAGGAAAATTACCCGCCCCTGCGTCTGCGCGGTGGTTTTACAGGCGGTAACGTTGAGGTTGACGGCAGCGTTTCCAGCCAGTTCCTGACCGCGCTGCTGATGACCGCACCGCTGGCACCACAGGACACCGTTATCAGCATTAAAGGCGACCTGGTCTCTAAGCCGTATATTGATATCACGCTGCACCTGATGAACACCTTTGGTGTTGTGGTGGAAAACCAGTCATATCAGGGCTTCGTGGTGCGTGGAGCGCAGCAGTATCAGTCCCCGGGCAACTACCTGGTTGAAGGTGATGCTTCCTCCGCCTCCTATTTCCTTGCCGCTGGCGCGATCAAAGGCGGTACGGTAAAAGTGACGGGTATTGGCCGCAACAGCGTGCAGGGCGATATCCGTTTTGCTGACGTACTGGAAAAAATGGGCGCGGTGGTGACCTGGGGTGATGACTTTATCGCCTGTACCCACGGCGAGCTGAACGCCATCGATATGGACATGAACCATATTCCGGATGCGGCGATGACCATTGCTACGGCGGCGCTGTTTGCCAAAGGAACCACTACACTGCGTAACATCTATAACTGGCGCGTAAAAGAGACGGACCGCCTGTTCGCAATGGCAACCGAGCTGCGTAAAGTGGGGGCGGAGGTAGAAGAGGGCGAAGACTACATTCGCATCACGCCGCCAGCGAAACTGCAATTTGCAGAAATTGGCACCTACAACGATCACCGCATGGCGATGTGTTTCTCGCTGGTGGCGCTGTCCGATACGCCAGTGACTATTCTCGATCCGAAGTGTACGGCAAAAACCTTCCCGGACTACTTCGAGCAGCTGGCGCGCATCAGCACTCTGGCCTGATGACCCTATGCCGCATCATTCGATGCGGCATTTCCTTACGCTTTCTGACAGTCATCCTCTTTCATTTCTTCTACACTCTGCTTCAATCATTCCGTAATTTGCACGCAAAGGTAACAGTTGCGCACGTTGGCGCGTATAATGCGCGGCGTTCATGTAAACGGTATGCCTTAATTAAGGAGAAAAAGATGACGGCAATTGCCCCGGTAATCACCATTGATGGGCCAAGTGGCGCAGGGAAAGGTACTCTGTGCAAAGCGATGGCGGAAGCATTGCAATGGCATCTTTTAGATTCGGGAGCAATCTATCGCGTGCTGGCGCTGGCTGCGCTGCATCATCATGTGGATGTTGCGTCTGAAGAAGCGCTGGTGCCGCTGGCTGCGCATCTGGATGTGCGCTTTGTCTCTACTGATGGCAACCTTGAAGTGATCCTGGAAGGGGAAGATGTCAGCGGTGAAATCCGTACGCAGGAAGTGGCCAATGCGGCCTCTCAGGTGGCGGCTTTCCCACGCGTTCGTGAAGCGCTGTTACGTCGCCAGCGCGGTTTCCGCGAAGCGCCGGGGCTGATCGCCGACGGCCGCGACATGGGAACCGTGGTATTCCCTGATGCACCCGTGAAAATTTTCCTTGACGCTTCTTCGGAAGAACGTGCTCAACGCCGCATGCTTCAGTTGCAGGAAAAGGGGTTTAGTGTTAACTTTGATCGCCTTTTATCCGAGATAAAAGAGCGCGATGACCGCGATCGTAACCGCGCCGTCGCACCACTTGTTCCCGCAGAAGATGCATTAGTTCTGGATTCAACCAGTTTAACTATTGAGCAAGTGATTGAAAAAGCGCTACAATATGCGCGCCAAAAACTGGCACTCGCGTAAACGCGACCGATTTAGCAGTACCCCCGCTGCAATGGATTGACGGCGGGTATGTGAAACAACCCCATCCGGCACGGAGCCAGGTGGACGTTAATATTAACCTGAAGATTAAACATGACTGAATCTTTTGCTCAACTGTTTGAAGAATCCTTAAAAGAAATCGAAACCCGTCCGGGTTCCATCGTTCGTGGCGTTGTTGTTGCTATCGACAAAGACGTAGTACTGGTTGACGCCGGTCTGAAATCTGAGTCTGCCATCCCGGCTGAGCAGTTCAAAAACGCCCAGGGCGAGCTGGAAATCCAGGTTGGTGACGAAGTTGACGTTGCTCTGGACGCAGTAGAAGACGGCTTCGGCGAAACCCTGCTGTCTCGTGAGAAAGCGAAACGTCACGAAGCATGGATCACGCTGGAGAAAGCTTACGAAGAAGCTGAAACTGTGGTCGGTGTTATCAACGGCAAAGTTAAAGGTGGCTTCACTGTTGAGCTGAATGGTATTCGTGCGTTCCTGCCAGGTTCACTGGTAGACGTTCGTCCAGTCCGTGACACCCTGCACCTCGAAGGCAAAGAGCTTGAGTTCAAAGTAATCAAGCTGGACCAGAAGCGTAACAACGTTGTTGTTTCCCGTCGTGCCGTTATCGAATCCGAAAACAGCGCAGAACGCGATCAGCTGCTGGAAAACCTGCAGGAAGGCATGGAAGTCAAAGGTATCGTTAAGAACCTCACTGACTACGGCGCATTCGTTGACCTGGGCGGCGTTGATGGCCTGCTGCACATCACCGACATGGCGTGGAAACGCGTTAAGCACCCAAGCGAAATCGTGAACGTGGGCGACGAAATCACTGTTAAAGTGCTGAAGTTCGACCGCGAGCGTACTCGTGTATCCCTCGGCCTGAAACAGCTGGGCGAAGATCCATGGGTAGCTATCGCTAAGCGTTACCCAGAAGGTACTAAACTGACTGGTCGCGTGACCAACCTGACTGACTACGGCTGCTTCGTTGAAATCGAAGAAGGCGTTGAAGGTCTGGTGCACGTTTCCGAAATGGACTGGACCAACAAAAACATCCACCCATCCAAAGTTGTTAACGTTGGTGATGTAGTGGAAGTGATGGTTCTGGATATCGACGAAGAACGTCGTCGTATCTCCCTGGGCCTGAAGCAGTGCAAAAACAACCCATGGCAGCAGTTCGCGGAAACCCACAACAAGGGCGACCGTGTTGAAGGTAAAATCAAGTCTATCACTGACTTCGGTATCTTCATCGGCCTGGACGGCGGCATCGATGGCCTGGTTCACCTGTCTGACATCTCCTGGAACGTTGCAGGCGAAGAAGCAGTTCGTGAATACAAAAAAGGCGACGAAATCGCAGCAGTTGTTCTGCAAGTTGACGCAGAGCGTGAGCGTATCTCCCTGGGCGTTAAACAGCTCGCAGAAGATCCGTTCAACAACTGGGTTGCACTGAACAAGAAAGGCGCAATCGTAAACGGTAAAGTGACTGCTGTTGACGCTAAAGGCGCAACCGTAGAACTGGCTGACGGCGTTGAAGGTTACCTGCGCGCTTCCGAAGCTTCACGTGACCGCGTTGAAGATGCAACTCTGGTTCTGAGCGTTGGCGACGACGTTGAAGCTAAGTTCACCGGTGTTGACCGTAAGAACCGTGCAATCAGCCTGTCTGTTCGTGCTAAAGACGAAGCTGATGAGAAAGATGCAATCGCAACTGTGAACAAACAGGAAGATGCAAACTTCTCTAACAACGCAATGGCTGAAGCTTTCAAAGCAGCTAAAGGCGAGTAAGTTCAGGTTCGCACCATCATTTGAGCTGTAACGCATTTACAGCGCGAAGGATGGAGAGCAGACTTGACAGATTGCAGGATTCGTCCTGTAATCAATAACAAAGGGCGGCTACGGCCGCCCTTGTTTAATAAGCTGTTCAGCTAATGGGTTTGAAAGGAACCGGAGGAATCATGACCAAGTCAGAATTGATTGAAAGACTTGCCAGTCAGCAACCGCATATCCCTGCCAAGGCTGTGGAAGATGCCGTTAAAGAGATGCTGGAGCATATGGCTACCACTCTTGCCCAGGGCGAGCGCATTGAAATCCGCGGTTTCGGTAGTTTTTCTCTGCACTATCGTGCACCACGTACCGGGCGTAACCCGAAGACTGGCGATAAAGTGGAGCTGGAAGGAAAGTATGTTCCGCACTTTAAGCCGGGTAAAGAACTGCGCGATCGCGCCAATATTTACGGTAACTGAGTTTAATCCTTAGGGTTAAACTGAGTTTAAAGAAAGCACCTCAGGGTGCTTTTTTTGTATCCCGCCCCTGCATTTCTGAATACGCGCCGCATTCTTATTTTCTCTTTGCTGTAAACACTTAAAAACGTTGCAGCGCCCGCTGTAAATCACGCCTTTTCTGTCTGACGACGCATCAGTCCCGCCGCATAATCACCTGAAATATGGAGGTGAAGATGGGGATCCACGTCATCAGTATTTGCGCCATTCTGGCCATAATTCCGCTCTATTGGTTGCCCGTTTTGCCAGATTTGCAGACCGTCTGGATGCTGATTGCCGCAGGAATCGCGTTATCACTACAGCAGAGAAAATGGCTTACGTTTTCAGGCCTTGCATTGCTCTTTTTATGCTGGGGCATTCTGGCCGCTCAGGAAAGCGTGTGGCCGATGAACCATTTGACGAAAGCACCGCAGCAGGCCGAGGTAGTCATTACCGCAACGGACGGCGCAACGATGCATCAGGGAAGGATTGTCAGCCTCAATGGGAAGCGCGTGTGGGCTGCCATAGGCGTGGCGCTGTATGGCAACTACCTGCCACAAAACGTCTGCGTCGGCCAACGCTGGGCAACGACCCTGCGGCTCAGGGCAGTGCATGGAGAACTCAACGATGGCGGTTATGATTCGCAGAAAAATGCCTTTGCCCGACACCAGACGCTGAGCGGACGGTTTACCCATGCGGAGATTGTTGACGCACACTGTAGTCTGCGTGCGCAATACCTGACATCACTACAGAATACACTTTCAGCATATCAGTGGGGGACCGTGATCCTGGGGCTGGGAATGGGTGAGCGGCTGTCGGTCTCGCGGGAGATAAAAAACCTGATGCGCGAGACCGGTACGATGCATCTGATGGCAATCTCGGGATTACATATTGCGCTGGCCGCTTCCGTTATCTGGTTTCTGGCGCGGGGCATCCAGTTCTTCCTGCCGGGCCGCTGGATTATCTGGCAAATTCCCTTGCTGGCAGGACTGATTTTTGCCGCGTTTTATGCATGGTTAACGGGCTTGCAGCCGCCCGCGCTGCGTACGGTTATCGCGCTTGTGGTACTGGCTGCATTAAAAATGAGCGGTCGCCAGTGGTCGCCCTGGCAGGTATGGCTTACCTGCGTGGCGGCGATCCTGATTTTCGACCCACTGGCGGTACTGTCACAAAGCCTGGCGTTGTCAGCGTTTGCGGTCGCCGCGCTTATTTTTTGGTATCAGTGGTTGCCTCTCGCGCACTGGCAACGGGGCTGGTGCCTGCGGACGCTGATTACGCTGTTGTATTTGCAGGTCGGAATGCTGCTGCTCCTGTTGCCGCTACAGATATTGATTTTCCATGGTTTCAGTCTCTCTTCGCTGGTGGCGAATCTGTTTGCTGTTCCTCTGGTGACCTTTATTTCAGTTCCGCTGATCCTGCTCGGCATGTTTCTGCATCTGTTTCCTGTGGCGGCGCTGGAAAGTATCGTCTGGCTGGCTGCCGATAAATCTCTGGCAGGGCTTTTCTGGCTATTGATGCGTTTGCCGAATGGCTGGCAGGACGTTGATGAACGCTGGCAATACCTGACGTTACTGCCCTGGCTGCTGATCATTGGCTGGCGATTCAGGGCCTTCAGCACAGTACCCGCAGTCTGTCTGGCAGGCAGCGTGGTACTGGCATTTCCACTCTGGCACAGGGTAAAAACCGACAGCTGGTCCCTGCATATGCTTGATGTAGGGCAGGGGCTGGCGATGGTCATTGAGCGTCACGGTAAGACGATTCTGTATGACACGGGGCTGGCATGGCCAGGTGGGGACAGCGCGCAGCAGCTGATCATCCCCTGGCTACGCTGGCATCACCTGAGGCCGGAAGGGGTGATCCTGAGCCATGAACACCTCGATCACGCGGGGGGACTGGCATCGCTAAAAGCTGCCTGGCCCGCAATGTGGATCAGAAGCCCCTTAGCCTGGGCCGGGCATCTTCCCTGCTTTCGTGGGCAGCGATGGCAGTGGCAGGGATTAACGTTCTCCGTGCACTGGCCACCCGCAAACACTCCGGTGAAAGGTAACAACCGCTCCTGCGTGGTAAAAATTGATGACGGCGAACAGAGCGTTTTACTGACCGGGGATATTGAAGCGCAGGCAGAACTGGGAATGCTGAGCCACCGCTGGCGTCAACTTACGGCTACACTGATTCAGGTGCCGCATCATGGAAGTAACACGTCATCCTCGACACCGCTGCTACAGCGCGTGGAGGGGCAGGTGTCGCTGGCCTCAATGGCCCGCTATAACGCGTGGCGTTTCCCTTCCGTCAAAGTGGTCCGGCGCTATCGAAATGAGGGTTATCTCTGGCTTGATACCCCGCAGTCCGGGCAGATATCCGTGACGTTTTCGCACCATAGTCGGCAAATTCGCCGCTTACGCGAACACTATTTACCGCGTTGGTATCATCAGTGGTTTGGCGCGCCCGTAGATAACGGGTAGAATATGCGGCTATTTCAACAAATGCTGGTTTTTTGAATGCATAACGACAAAGATCTCTCCACGTGGCAAACGTTCCGCCGGCTCTGGCCGATGATTGCTCCTTTCAAAGCAGGCTTGATCGTGGCGGGCGTAGCGTTAATCCTCAACGCAGCCAGCGATACGTTTATGTTATCGCTCCTCAAACCGTTACTGGATGACGGTTTTGGTAAAACGGATCGTTCAGTGCTGCTATGGATGCCGCTGGTGGTTATTGGGCTGATGATCTTACGCGGCATCTCCAGCTATGTATCCAGCTACTGCATCTCCTGGGTATCCGGTAAAGTGGTGATG
Organism: Enterobacter hormaechei ATCC 49162; assembly: GCF_001875655.1. NCBI lineage: Bacteria > Pseudomonadati > Pseudomonadota > Gammaproteobacteria > Enterobacterales > Enterobacteriaceae > Enterobacter > Enterobacter hormaechei. The sequence goes on along the minus strand of NZ_MKEQ01000001.1, from coordinate 1,224,849 downwards.
ACCATGCGCCGTCGGTTGTTCAGCCATATGATGGGGATGCCAGTCTCATTCTTTGATAAACAGTCAACCGGTACGCTGCTGTCACGTATTACCTACGATTCAGAGCAGGTGGCGTCCTCCTCCTCCAGCGCACTAATTACCGTTGTGCGTGAAGGCGCATCCATCATCGGTCTGTTTGCGATGATGTTCTATTACAGCTGGCAACTGTCGCTCATCCTTATTGTGCTGGCGCCGATTGTCTCTATCGCTATTCGCGTGGTATCAAAGCGTTTTCGCAACATCAGTAAAAATATGCAGAATACGATGGGGCAGGTGACTACCAGCGCCGAGCAGATGCTGAAAGGCCATAAAGAAGTGTTGATTTTCGGCGGTCAGGAAGTCGAAACCAAACGCTTTGATAAGGTCAGCAACAGAATGCGCCTGCAAGGAATGAAAATGGTATCGGCCTCGTCGATTTCCGATCCGATCATTCAGCTGATTGCCTCTCTGGCACTGGCCTTTGTCCTGTATGCCGCAAGCTTCCCGAGCGTCATGGAAACCCTGACTGCGGGTACCATTACCGTGGTGTTCTCATCCATGATTGCGCTGATGCGTCCGCTGAAATCGCTGACCAACGTCAACGCCCAGTTCCAACGTGGGATGGCAGCCTGCCAGACGCTGTTCAGCATCCTCGATTCCGAACAGGAAAAAGATGAAGGGACACGCGTGATCGCGCGCGCTAAAGGCGACCTGGAATTCCGCAACGTCACCTTTACCTATCCTGGCCGCGAAGTACCGGCGCTGCGCGATATCAGCCTGTCCATCCCGGCGGGGAAAACCGTTGCGCTGGTCGGTCGTTCCGGTTCAGGCAAGTCGACCATTGCCAGCCTGATTACCCGTTTCTACGATATCGACCAGGGCGAGATCCTGCTGGATGGTCATGACCTGCGGGAATATACCCTACAGTCGCTGCGTAATCAGGTCGCGCTGGTCTCGCAGAACGTGCATCTGTTCAACGATACGGTGGCGAACAACATTGCCTATGCCCGTACCGAAGAGTATAGCCGTGAAGAGATCGAGAATGCGGCGCGTATGGCCTATGCGATGGACTTCATTAACAAAATGGATAATGGTCTGGATACGGTCATTGGTGAAAACGGCGTGCTGCTCTCCGGTGGTCAGCGTCAGCGTATCGCGATAGCCCGTGCGCTGCTGCGCAACAGTCCGATTCTAATCCTGGATGAAGCGACATCTGCACTGGATACGGAATCTGAACGCGCTATCCAGTCGGCTCTGGATGAATTACAGAAAAACCGCACCTCGCTGGTTATCGCGCACCGCCTGTCGACTATCGAACAGGCTGACGAAATCGTGGTGGTGGAAGACGGCGTGATCGTTGAACGCGGCAGCCATGCGGACCTGCTGGAACAACGGGGTGTTTACGCGCAGCTTCATAAAATGCAGTTCGGTCAATGATTGCACGCATCTGGTCAGGTGAATCCCCTCTGTGGGTGCTGCTACTCCCGCTCTCCTGGCTGTATGGCCTGGTGAGCGGTGCTATTCGTCTGCTTTATCGCCTCGGGATCAAGCGCGCCTGGCGCGCACCGGTACCGGTAGTGGTGGTCGGTAACCTGACGGCGGGTGGAAACGGCAAAACCCCGGTGGTGATCTGGCTGGTAGAACAACTCCAGAAGCGCGGCATCCGCGCGGGGGTTGTCTCACGCGGTTACGGTGGCAAAGCGGCGCAGTATCCTCTGGTTCTGAGCCCTGACACGACAACCGCTGAAGCCGGTGATGAGCCGGTACTGATTTACCAGCGTACAGGCGCGCCGGTCGCGGTATCGCCGGTGCGCAGTGATGCCGTGAAGGCACTGCTTGCGAAGCATGACGTACAAATCATTATTACTGATGATGGTTTGCAGCATTACGCGCTGGCGCGTGACAAAGAGATCGTGGTCATTGACGGCGTGCGACGTTTTGGCAACGGCTGGTGGCTGCCCGCCGGGCCTGTGCGTGAGCGTGCGTCGCGCCTGAAGACCGTCGATGCCGTGATTGTGAACGGCGGTGAAGCCAGAGCGGGCGAAATCCCAATGCATCTTCGTCCCGGACAGGCCGTGAATTTGCTGACCGGCGAACGTAAAGACGTCGCACAACTGGGGCAACTGGTTGCGATGGCCGGGATTGGTCATCCGCCGCGGTTCTTCGCGACGCTGGAGCAATGTGGCGGACGGCTGGAAAAACGTATACCGCTGGCCGATCACCAGGCGCTGGTTGCCGAAGAGGTCGACAGGCTGGCAGCGCCGGGTCAGACGCTGATCATGACGGAAAAAGACGCGGTAAAATGCCGGGCCTTTGCGAAAGAAAACTGGTGGTATCTGCCGGTTGACGCTGAACTCAGCGGCGAACAGCCGGAACATTTGCTCAAGGAACTGCTCGCGTTAGTGCAGTAACTTCTACGCGGTTCCGGTGGCGCTTTGACTGACAGGAAAACGCATGTCTCTACCGCAACTCTCACTTGCAGCCGCACGAAACCTGCATCTTGCCGCCCAGGGGCTTCTGAAAAAGCCCCGCCGCCGCGCGCAGCCAGCGGATATCCTCTCAACCGTGCAACGCATGTCGTTGCTGCAAATCGACACCATTAACATCGTGGCGCGTAGCCCGTATCTGGTCCTGTTTAGCCGCCTGGGAAACTATCCTCCGCAATGGCTGGATAATGCGCTGAGTCAGGGCGAACTGATGGAATACTGGGCGCATGAAGCCTGTTTTCTCCCGCGCAGCGATTTTGCACTGGTGCGTCACCGCATGCTCGCCCCGGAGAAAATGGGCTGGAAATACCGCCAGGAGTGGATGGTGGAACACGCGGCGGAAATAGAGCAACTGATTGCCCATATTCAGGAAAACGGTCCTGTACGCTCCGCGGATTTTGAACATCCGCGAAAAGGCGCAAGCGGATGGTGGGAGTGGAAACCGCACAAACGTCATCTCGAAGGGCTGTTTACGTCGGGTAAAGTGATGGTGGTCGAGCGTCGCAATTTTCAGCGCGTCTATGACCTCACGCACCGCGTTATGCCTCACTGGGACGATACGCGTGACCTGCTGTCTCAGGACGCAGCCGAAGCCATCATGCTTGAAAACAGCGCCCGCAGCCTGGGCATATTTCGCCCGCAGTGGCTGGCGGATTATTATCGTCTGCGTCAGCCGCAGCTAAAACCGCTGCTGGAAACGTGGCAGCGCGAACAGCGCGTCATGCCGGTCTCGGTAGCGTCGTTAGGTGAAATGTGGTTGCATGCGGATTTGTTCCCTCTGCTGCCGCAGGCGCAGGAGGGCAAACTTCAGGCGACCCACAGTGCCGTGCTGTCGCCGTTCGACCCCGTCGTCTGGGACAGAAAGCGGGCCGGGCAGTTGTTTCATTTCAGCTACCGTCTGGAATGCTACACCCCGGCGCCAAGGCGTCTGTATGGTTATTTTGTTTTGCCGCTGCTGCACAAAGGCCAGCTGGTCGGGCGGATGGACGCTAAAATGCACCGTAAAACCGGCATGCTTGAAATTATCGCGCTCTGGCTCGAAGAGGGCATAAAAGTGACGGCTGGCCTGGAAAAAGGGTTAACGACTGCGCTCAGTGACTTTGCGCGCTGGCAGGGGGCGCATGAAATTGTACTCGGTCGCGTACCTGCGGGGCTGTTTACGACCTGTCGAGGTGGCTGGGAAACAGACACTCCCTGAAAACGGAATGTGATAAGCTTTAGCGATTACCCATACGGAGGAACTATGGATCACCGTTTACTTGAAATTATTGCCTGCCCGGTGTGCAACGGCAAACTCTATTACAGCCAGGATAAACAAGAGCTGATTTGCAAACTGGACAGCCTGGCATTCCCGCTGCGTGACGGTATTCCGGTCCTGCTGGAAAATGAAGCCCGTTCCCTGGTGGCAGAAGAGAGCAAACCATGAGTTTTGTTGTCATTATTCCTGCGCGTTATGCTTCAACGCGCCTGCCGGGTAAACCGCTGGTGGATATCAACGGTAAGCCGATGATTGTGCACGTGCTTGAACGGGCGCGCGAATCGGGTGCCGGACGCGTCATCGTCGCCACCGATCACCCGGATGTCGCGCGAGCGGTTGAGGCCGCGGGTGGGGAAGTGTGCATGACCCGTGCCGATCATCAGTCAGGCACCGAGCGTCTGGCGGAAGTCGTCGAAAAATGTGGTTTCAGCGACGAGACGGTGATTGTGAACGTGCAGGGCGATGAGCCGATGATCCCGGCGGCGATTATCCGTCAGGTGGCCGACAACCTGGCGCAGCGTCAGGTTGGCATGGCGACCCTCGCGGTGCCGATTCACCACGCTGAAGAGGCGTTCAATCCGAATGCGGTGAAAGTGGTCACGGACGCAGAGGGCTACGCGCTCTATTTCTCCCGCGCCACCATTCCGTGGGATCGCGACCGTTTTGCACAATCGAAAGAGACGATCGGCGAAACCTTCCTGCGCCACATTGGAATTTATGGCTACCGCGCCGGTTTTATTCGTCGCTATGTCGCCTGGTCGCCAAGCCCGCTGGAGCATATCGAAATGCTCGAACAGCTTCGTGTGCTGTGGTACGGCGAGAAAATTCACGTTGCGGTTGCCCGTGAAATCCCTGGCACCGGCGTGGATACCCCTGAAGATCTTGAGCGCGTACGCGTCGAAATGCGTTAATTCGCTGGCATCCCCTCGTCCGGGGGGATGCTCTCCCGCCTGGCTATTTTTCTCTTTTCTTTTTCATTATTGATCTCTACCGGGTGACATCCGGGGTTCACGCGCTCATTATAAAAGCAGTAGTCTTAATGGGGGTAATCTCATATGGAACAACTGCGTGCTGAACTCAGCCATCTGCTGGGCGAAAAGCTAAGCCGGGTGGAGTGCGTGAATGAAAAGGCCGATACCGCACTCTGGTCGTTGTATGACAGTCAGGGAAACCCCATGCCGCTGATGGCCAGAAGTTTTACCTCGCCTGGTGTCGCCAGACAGCTGGCCTGGAAAATGTCAATGCTGGCGCGGGAAGGAACGGTCCGTATGCCGACGGTTTACGGCGTGATGACGCATGAGGATCATCCCGGCCCGGATGTTCTGCTTATTGAGCGTTTACGCGGGGTCTCTGTTGAGGCCCCGACGCGTACACCGGCGCGCTGGGAACAGCTGAAAGATCAGATTGTTGAGGCTCTGCTTGCCTGGCACCGGCAGGACAGCCGGGGTCTTGTCGGCGCGGTAGACAGCACGCAGGAAAACCTGTGGCCGCTGTGGTATCGCCAGCGTGTCGAAGTGCTGTGGGGCACGCTGAACCAGTTCAACAACACCGGTTTAACGATGCAGGACAAACGTATTCTGTTCCGCACCCGGGAATGTCTGCCGACGCTGTTTGAAGGTTTTAACGACAACTGCGTGCTGGTGCACGGCAACTTCACGTTGCGCAGTATGCTGAAAGACTCGCGCAGCGACCAGCTGCTGGCGATGGTCGGGCCGGGGATCATGCTCTGGGCGCCGCGTGAGTACGAACTGTTCCGGCTCAGCGAGGGCGGGGCGGCGGAAGATTTGCTCTGGCACTATCTTCAGCGCGCTCCTGTCGCGGAGGCCTTTCTCTGGCGGCGCTGGCTCTATCTGCTCTGGGATGAGGTGGCGCAGCTGGTCAACACCGGGCGCTTTAATCGCGCCAGTTTCGATCTGGCCGCTAAATCACTCCTGCCCTGGCTTGCCTGAGGAACCTTTGAGCCACTGCCAGAGGCGGCCAAGCGTCTCGTAGCCGACGCGGTCGCTGTGCATCAGCCATACGGGGGACGGGATTATTCGTTCCCACGGATTGAGCGGGGCGTCAATAGCCATCTGGTTTGCCGGAGCAGGAAGCGGATGCAGGCCCCGCTGCTCAAAGAAAATCATTGCGCGCGGCAGGTGTGAAGCAGAAGTCACCAGCAGGAATGGGACATCACCGATGGCCTGTTTCACTGCGGCCGCCTCTTCTTCGGTATCTTTTGGGCTATCCAGCGTGATGATGGCGGAGCGTGGTACGCCGAGGGATTCAGCCACTCTCGCTCCTGCTTCAGCGGTACTGACCGGGTTGGTTTTTGCCGCAGCGCCCGTGAAGATCATCTTCGATCCCGGATTGGCCAGCCACAGGCGGATCCCCTCGTTCAGACGCGGCAGACTGTTGTTGATCAGGTTCGAGCTGGGTGCCCAGTTCGGATCCCAGGTATACCCGCCGCCCAGCACCACGATATAGCCCACCTTCTGACTTCCCTGCCATGTCGGGTAGGTGTTTTCAATCGGACGTAACAAACCGTCAGCGACCGGTTGCAGGCTGAGTAACAGCAGCGCCAGCCAGCCCACGGTAACGAGAGATTTACCGCTTTTCTGAAAGCGGCTAAACCATATCAATGCCAGCCCCAGCGCGATGAGAAGCAGCAGCAGGGGAAGAGGAAGCATCATGCCTCCGATATATTTTTTTAGGGTAAAAAGCATCCTTTTTGGTTCCTTTTTTAACCATACAGCAGGCGATTGCCCGTGATATTACACCAGAGTGGTTCATTCTCCGCGCGGGTGTGACAAAATAGCGGTTTTGCAGTGAGTGGAACCCTCCCAATGCGGGATCGCAATTTTGATGACATCGCGGAAAAGTTTTCGCGCAACATTTATGGCACCACCAAAGGTCAGCTTCGTCAGACGATCCTCTGGCAGGATCTGGACAAGCTGCTGGCGGAATTCGGTGACCGACCGTTGCGCGTGCTGGATGCCGGCGGTGGGGAAGGCCAGACTGCAATTCTGATGGCGCAGCGGGGACATCACGTCACGCTTTGCGATCTTTCTGCCGAGATGGTTGCACGTGCCGGGCGAGCGGCAGAAGAGAAAGGTGTGAGCGACAACATGCATTTTATACATTGCGCCGCTCAGGACATTCCGCAGCATTTGGAAACGCAGGTTGATCTGATATTGTTTCATGCTGTGCTCGAATGGGTCGCCGAACCACAGGCGATGTTAAAAACGCTGTGGTCGATGTTGCGCCCGGGCGGTGCGTTATCGCTGATGTTTTACAATGCCAACGGCCTGCTGATGCGAAACGTGCTGGTTGGCAATTTTGGCTACGTACAGCAGGGCATGTATAAAAAGAAACGACGCACGCTTTCACCGGATTTCCCCCGTGAACCGCAGCAGGTCTATGGCTGGCTGGAGGAGATCGGTTGGGAAATTACCGGCAAAACCGGCGTGAGGGTGTTTCATGATTATCTGCGTGATAAACAAAAACAGGATGACTGTTTAGACGCCTTAACAGAAATAGAGACGCGGTACTGCCGCCAGGAGCCTTATCTGAGCCTTGGCCGCTATATACACGTCACCGCGCGCAAGCCGCAGATGCAAGGATAATCTATGAGTGAATTTTCCCAGACAGTCCCCGAACTGGTTGCCTGGGCCAGGAAAAACGATTTCTCCATCTCGCTGCCGGTAGACAGACTCTCATTCCTGCTGGCGGTTGCGACGCTAAACGGCGAACGTCTTGATGGCGAAATGAGTGAAGGCGAACTGGTGGATGCGTTCCGCCACGTCAGTGATGCGTTTGAGCAAACCAGCGAAACCATTAGCGTGCGTGCCAACAACGCAATCAATGATATGGTGCGTCAACGTCTGCTGAACCGCTTTACCAGCGAACAGGCGGAAGGAAACGCCATCTATCGTCTTACGCCACTGGGCATTGGCATTACCGACTATTACATCCGCCAGCGCGAGTTTTCCACCCTGCGTCTCTCCATGCAGCTCTCTATTGTTGCAGGCGAGCTGAAGCGTGCCGCCGACGCGGCCGATGAAAACGGTGACGAATTCCACTGGCACCGCAACGTTTACGCGCCGCTGAAATACTCGGTCGCCGAGATTTTCGACAGTATCGATCTGACTCAACGTCTGATGGACGAACAGCAGCAGCAGGTGAAAGACGATATTGCCCAGTTGCTGAATAAAGACTGGCGTGCGGCCATCTCCAGCTGTGAACTCTTACTGTCAGAAACGTCGGGTACGCTGCGTGAATTGCAGGATACGCTGGAGGCGGCGGGAGATAAGCTTCAGGCCAACCTGCTGCGCATCCAGGACGCGACGATGGCGCACGACGATCTGCATTTTGTCGACCGTCTGGTGTTCGATTTGCAAAGCAAGCTTGACCGCATTATCAGCTGGGGCCAGCAGTCGATCGACCTGTGGATCGGCTACGACCGCCACGTGCATAAATTTATCCGTACCGCCATTGATATGGATAAAAACCGCGTCTTTGCTCAGCGTCTGCGCCAGTCGGTGCAGACTTACTTTGATGCGCCGTGGGCGCTGACCTATGCCAACGCCGATCGTCTGCTGGATATGCGCGACGAAGAGATGGCGCTGCGCGATGAAGAGGTCACCGGGGAACTGCCGCCGGATCTGGAATACGAAGAATTTAACGAAATTCGCGAGCAACTTGCGGCGATGATCGAAGAACAGCTCGCTGTCTACAAAACCAGACAAGCACCGCTGGATCTTGGCCTCGTGGTACGCGACTATCTGGCGCAGTATCCGCGCGCGCGCCACTTCGATGTTGCCCGCATTGTTGTAGACCAGGCGGTGCGCCTGGGCATCGCACAAGCCGATTTCACCGGACTGCCGCCGAAGTGGCAGCCGATTAACGATTACGGAGCCAAGGTACAGGCGCATGTCATTGACAAATATTGAACACGTGATGCCAGTTAAGCTGGCACAGGCGCTGGCGAATCCGTTGTTTCCGGCGCTGGACAGCCAGCTGCGTGCCGGTCGTCACATTGGCCTTGACGAGCTGGATAATCACGCCTTTTTGATGGACTTTCAGGAGTATCTGGAAGAGTTTTACGCTCGCTATAACGTTGAGCTGATCCGCGCGCCGGAAGGGTTTTTCTACCTGCGTCCGCGCTCTACCACGCTTATTCCGCGCTCGGTGATTTCCGAACTGGATATGATGGTCGGCAAAATTCTCTGCTACCTCTACCTCAGCCCGGAACGTCTGGCGAATGAAGGGATCTTCACCCAGCAGGAGCTTTACGATGAGCTGCTGTCGCTGGCGGATGAAAGTAAGCTGCTCAAGCTGGTGAATAACCGCTCGACGGGGTCCGATCTGGACCGTCAGAAATTACAGGAAAAAGTGCGATCTTCCCTTAACCGTCTGCGCCGTCTGGGAATGGTCTGGTTCATGGGTCACGACAGCAGTAAGTTCCGCATCACCGAATCGGTCTTCCGCTTTGGCGCCGACGTGCGCGCGGGTGACGATGCGCGTGAAGCACAGCTGCGCATGATCCGTGACGGTGAAGCGATGCCGGTGGAAAACCATTTGCAGCTCAATGACGAGCACGAAGAGAATCAGCCGGATAGCGGGGAGGAAGAGTAATGATTGAACGCGGTAAATTTCGCTCACTAACGCTGATTAACTGGAACGGCTTCTTTGCCCGAACCTTCGATCTGGATGAGCTGGTGACAACGCTCTCCGGCGGTAACGGGGCGGGTAAATCCACCACCATGGCGGCCTTCGTGACGGCGCTGATCCCTGACCTGACCCTGCTGCACTTCCGTAACACCACCGAAGCGGGCGCCACGAGCGGCTCTCGTGATAAAGGTCTGCACGGTAAGCTGAAAGCGGGCGTCTGTTATTCCGTGCTGGACGTGGTCAACTCCCGTCATCAGCGCGTGGTTGTAGGCGTGCGCCTGCAACAGGTTGCTGGCCGCGACCGTAAAGTGGATATCAAACCGTTTGCGATCCAGGGGCTGCCAACCTCCGTGCAGCCGACCGCGCTGCTGACGGAAACCCTGAATGAACGCCAGGCGCGCGTCCTGACGCTCCAGGAGCTGAAAGACAAGCTGGAAGCCATTGAAGGCGTACAGTTTAAGCAGTTTAACTCCATTACCGACTACCACTCTCTGATGTTCGATCTGGGTGTGGTGGCCCGTCGTCTGCGCAGTGCGTCAGATCGTAGTAAATACTACCGTCTGATTGAAGCCTCTCTGTACGGCGGTATCTCCAGCGCCATTACCCGCTCCCTGCGTGACTATCTGTTACCGGAAAACAGCGGCGTGCGTAAGGCCTTCCAGGATATGGAAGCTGCGCTGCGTGAAAACCGCATGACGCTGGAAGCGATTCGCGTAACACAGTCTGACCGCGACCTGTTTAAACACCTGATCAGCGAAGCCACTAACTACGTGGCGGCGGATTATATGCGCCACGCCAACGAGCGCCGCATCCATCTCGACCAGGCGTTAGAGTATCGCCGCGAGCTGTTTACGTCCCGCAAACAGCTGGTGGCCGAGCAGTATAAGCATGTCGAAATGGCGCGCGAACTGGGTGAGCACAACGGTGCCGAAGGGGATCTGGAAGCCGATTACCAGGCAGCCAGCGATCACCTGAACCTGGTGCAGACCGCGCTGCGTCAGCAGGAAAAAATCGAGCGCTACGAAGCCGATCTTGATGAGCTGCAAATTCGTCTTGAAGAGCAAAATGAAGTGGTGGCCGAAGCCGCCGAATTGCAGGAAGAGAACGAAGCCCGCGCGGAAGCCGCCGAGCTGGAAGTGGATGAGCTGAAAAGCCAGCTCGCTGACTACCAGCAGGCGCTGGACGTGCAGCAGACGCGTGCGATTCAGTACAACCAGGCGTTGCAGGCGTTGCAGCGTGCTAGAGAGCTATGCCACCTGCCGGACCTGACCCCGGAAAGCGCTGACGAATGGCTGGATACGTTCCAGGCCAAAGAGCAGGAAGCCACTGAAAAACTGCTTTCTCTCGATCAGAAAATGAGCGTGGCGCAAACGGCGCACAGCCAGTTTGAGCAGGCGTACCAGCTGGTGGTGGCGATTAACGGTCCGCTGGCGCGTAACGAAGCGTGGGACGTTGCCCGTGAACTGCTGCGCGACGGCGTCAATCAACGCCATCTGGCCGAGCAGGTGCAGCCGCTGCGCATGCGCCTGAACGAGTTGGAACAGCGTCTGCGTGAACAGCAGGAAGCGGAGCGTCTGCTGGCGGAATTCTGCAAACGTCAGGGTAAAAATTACGATTTTGACGAGCTTGAAGCCCTGCACCAGGAGCTGGAAGCGCGTATTGCGGCCCTGTCCGATACCGTATCGAACGCCAGCGAACAGCGTATGACGCTGCGTCAGGAGCTGGAGCAGCTTCAGTCCCGTTCGAAGACGCTCTTACAGCGTGCGCCGATCTGGCTGGCCGCACAAAGCAGCCTGAACCAGCTCAGCGAACAGTGTGGCCAGGAGTTTGCCTCCAGCCAGGACGTCACCGAATACATGCAACAGCTGCTGGAGCGCGAGCGTGAAGCAATTGTTGAGCGTGACGAAGTGGGCGCGCGCAAGCGTGACGTCGATGAAGAAATCGAACGTTTAAGCCAGCCGGGTGGGTCAGAAGATCCGCGCCTGAATGCCTTAGCCGAGCGTTTCGGCGGCGTGCTGCTGTCTGAAATTTACGACGACGTTGGTCTGGACGATGCGCCGTACTTCTCCGCGCTGTACGGTCCGTCCCGTAACGCGATTGTGGTGCCAGATCTGTCGCTGATTTCAGACCAGCTGGCAGGGCTGGAAGACTGTCCGGAAGATCTCTACCTCATCGAAGGGGATCCGCAGTCGTTTGATGACAGCGTATTCAGCGTCGACGAGCTGGAAAAAGCGGTGGTGGTGAAAATCGCCGATCGCCAGTGGCGTTACTCGCGCTTCCCGGAACTGCCGCTGTTTGGCCGCGCCGCGCGTGAAAACCGAATTGAAAGCCTGCACGCCGAGCGCGAAACGCTTTCAGAACGTTTTGCAACCCTGTCGTTTGATGTGCAGAAAACCCAGCGTCTGCATCAGGCGTTCAGCCGCTTTATCGGCAGCCATCTGGGCGTTGCCTTTGAACCCGATCCGGAAGCCGAAATTCGTAAGCTCAACACCCGCCGTGGTGAGCTGGAGCGTGCGCTTGCCAGCCATGAAAATGACAACCAGCAAAGCCGCGTGCAGTTCGAGCAGGCGAAAGAGGGCGTTGCGGCGCTTAACCGCATCCTGCCGCGCCTGAACCTGCTGGCGGACGATACGCTCGCCGACCGCGTGGATGAAATTCAGGAACGTCTGGACGAGGCACAGGAAGCGGCGCGCTTTGTGCAGCAGCACGGCAATCAGCTGGCAAAACTGGAGCCGATGGTTTCCGTTCTTCAGAGCGACCCGGAACAGTTTGAGCAGTTAAAAGAAGATTACGCCTGGTCACAACAGGTGCAGCGCGAAGCCCGTCAGCAGGCGTTTGCCCTGACGGAAGTGGTGCAACGTCGCGCGCATTTCGGCTACTCCGATTCAGCAGAAATGCTGAGCGGGAACAGCGATCTGAATGAAAAGCTGCGCCAGCGTCTGGAGCAGGCCGAAGCAGAACGTACGCGCACCCGTGAAGCGATGCGTACTCACGCCGCACAGCTGAGCCAGTACAGCCAGGTCATGGCGTCGCTGAAAAGCTCCTTCGACACCAAGAAAGAGCTATTAAACGATCTGCATAAAGAGTTGCAGGACATTGGGGTGCGCGCCGACAGCGGTGCAGAAGAGCGGGCGCGTATTCGTCGCGATGAGCTGCATGCTCAGCTCAGCAACAACCGCGCGCGGCGTAATCAGCTGGAAAAAGCGCTGACCTTCTGTGAAGCGGAAATGGACAACCTGACACGACGCCTGCGCAAGCTGGAGCGTGACTATTTTGAGATGCGTGAACAGGTTGTGACCGCGAAGGCGGGCTGGTGCGCGGTAATGCGCATGGTGAAAGACAATAACGTGGAACGTCGTCTGCACCGTCGCGAGCTGGCGTACCTGTCTGCCGATGAACTGCGTTCGATGTCGGATAAGGCGCTGGGTGCGCTGCGTCTGGCCGTGGCGGACAATGAACACCTGCGCGACGTGCTGCGCATGTCCGAAGATCCGAAGCGTCCTGAGCGCAAAATTCAGTTCTTCGTGGCGGTTTATCAGCACTTACGCGAGCGTATTCGTCAGGACATCATCCGTACCGACGATCCGGTAGAAGCCATCGAACAGATGGAGATCGAACTGGGCCGTCTGACGGAGGAGCTGACCTCCCGCGAACAGAAGCTGGCAATCAGCTCCCGCAGCGTGGCGAATATTATTCGTAAAACCATTCAGCGCGAGCAGAACCGTATCCGTCAGCTGAACCAGGGGCTGCAAAGCGTGTCGTTTGGCCAGGTCAACAGCGTGCGGCTGAACGTGAACGTGCGTGAAGCGCACTCCACGCTGCTGGACGTGTTGTCTGAACAGCATGAGCAGCATCAGGATCTGTTCAACAGTAACCGCCTGACCTTCTCCGAAGCGCTGGCGAAACTGTATCAACGTCTGAATCCGCAGATTGACATGGGCCAGCGTACGCCACAAACCATCGGTGAGGAGCTGCTGGACTACCGCAACTATCTGGAAATGGAAGTTGAGGTTAACCGTGGTTCCGACGGCTGGCTGCGCGCTGAATCCGGTGCGCTCTCTACCGGGGAAGCCATCGGTACCGGTATGTCGATTCTGGTGATGGTGGTGCAAAGCTGGGAAGATGAAGCGCGTCGTCTGCGTGGCAAAGACATCTCTCCATGCCGCCTGCTGTTCCTCGATGAAGCCGCGCGTCTCGACGCCCGCTCCATTGCCACGCTGTTTGAGCTTTGCGATCGCCTTGATATGCAGCTCATTATCGCGGCGCCGGAAAACATCAGCCCGGAAAAAGGGACGACCTATAAACTGGTGCGTAAGGTATTCCAGAATAGCGAGCACGTACACGTCGTTGGCCTGCGCGGTTTCGCACCACAGCCACCGGAGTCATTACCGGGCACGGCTGACGCCTCTTAACGCGGGGTGCGACAAAGGGCGGCGCTGAGGCGCCGCTTTTTTTATTCACTTAACTTGTGTTCAGGGCTGCGTTATCTTTAAACTTCTTTACATAAGGTAAGGCAGTAGCGTGTATGCCTTTCTATACTGAAGGAAAGCTCCAGAATAATGGGCATGTCGTGAAAAACAGGGGGCAAGGGATGTTGCTTAATAAAAATCGTGGTCGTCAGCTGTCTGCGCTGAGTTTGTGCCTGACAGTGATGTTTGCTCCACTGTTTACCGCTCAGGCCGATGAGCCTGAAATTGTACCGACTGACAGCTCCGCGACGATGGGCGTGCAGCCGACGTCACTGTCACAACCGCTGGATCAGTCTCCGGCCACGGCCATTATGGCCGGCATTAAACCGCTGCCGGAAGGCATCGACATTGAATCCTTGCGCCAGCAGCTTATGACCGGGCTGCCCTCGGGCTATACCCCGGCTTATATTAACCAGCTCACGCTGCTTTACGCGGCGCGTGATATGAAACCGATGTGGGAAAATCGCGAGGCGGTACGTGCCTTCCAGCAGCAGCTGGCTGAAGTCGCGATTGCGGGTTTTCAGCCGCAGTTCACGACCTGGGTTGAACTCCTGACCGACCCTGCCGTTACCGGACAGGCGCGTGACGTGGTGCTGTCTGATGCCATGATGGGCTACTTACAGTTTGTGGCGGGCATTTCGGTGAACGGCAACCGCTGGTTATACAGCAGTAAACCGTACAAGCTGGCAACGCCCGCGCTGTCCGTTATTAATCAGTGGCAACTGTCGCTGGATAATGGTGAACTGCCGCGCTTTATCGCAAGCCTGGCACCTGCCCATCCGCAATATGCCACGATGCATCAGTCGCTCCTTGAGCTGGTTGCGGATTCCCGCCCCTGGCCTCAGCTGCGCGGCACCACAACGCTGCGTCCGGGGCAGTGGAGCAGCGATGTGCCTGCGATCCGCGAAATTATGAAACGCTCCGGTATTCTCGACAATGGTCCTAAAATTGCGCTGCCCGGAGACGAGACGCAAAACGCGGTCGTCAGCCCGTCGGCGCCGGTAAAAGAGAAAACCGCCGCTGTGCTGAGCAATAAGCCCGCTGCATACGATCGTGAGCTGGTCGCGGCGGTTAAGCAGTTCCAGGCCGCACAGGGGCTGGGGGCCGACGGCGTGATTGGTCCCTCCACTCGCGACTGGCTGAACGTCTCTCCGGCCCAGCGGGCAGGGGTGCTGGCGTTGAATATCCAGCGCTTGCGCTTGCTGCCGGGCACGTTGTCTACCGGTATTATGGTCAACATTCCGGCGTACTCCCTGGTCTACTATCAGGACGGTAGCGAAGTGCTGGCATCCCGTGTGATTGTGGGTCGGCCTGATCGTAAAACGCCAATGATGAGCAGCGCGCTTAATAACGTGGTGGTTAACCCGCCGTGGAACGTGCCGCCGACGCTGGCGCGCAAAGATATCCTGCCTAAGGTCTGGAATGATCCGGGATATCTGGAGCGACATAACTATACGGTGATGCGGGGCTGGAACAGCAAAGAAGCGATTGACCCCTGGATGGTGGACTGGTCAACGATTACGCCTTCGAACCTGCCGTTCCGTTTCCAGCAGGCACCGGGCGCACATAACTCACTGGGGCGTTACAAATTCAATATGCCAAGTTCGGACGCTATCTATCTGCATGATACCCCGAACCATAATCTGTTCCAGAAAGATGCGCGCGCGCTCAGTTCCGGCTGTGTTCGCGTGAACAAGGCTTCGGAGCTGGCGAATATGCTGTTGCAGGATGCAGGCTGGAACGATACGCGGATATCAGATGCCCTGAAGCAGGGGGATACGCGTTA
The DNA here is from genome assembly GCF_001875655.1 of Enterobacter hormaechei ATCC 49162. Classification (NCBI taxonomy): domain Bacteria; kingdom Pseudomonadati; phylum Pseudomonadota; class Gammaproteobacteria; order Enterobacterales; family Enterobacteriaceae; genus Enterobacter; species Enterobacter hormaechei. The sequence continues at coordinate 1,209,180 of NZ_MKEQ01000001.1, read as the reverse complement.
CGTTAATATTCGCCACAATATTCCGGTTAATCTTTATTATCTGACGGCGTTTGTGGGCTCGGACGGACGTACCCAGTACCGTACAGATATTTACAATTATGATCTGACAGCGCGATCCGGCGCACAAATTTTGCCAAAAGCGGAACAATTAATCAGGTAAATGAAGTAGTTCGGTAAAAATGATTGTCGTAAGTTATGGTGAATATGAGGCGATCTGGCTGTAAGCCGCGTATTTACTGGGATTGGGCGCCTTGACGTAACAGGTTTTGCCAGTTATGGTGCCCTTCGTGCGCTAAGCATATTGACAATTTCTTTTACCTGTAGACCTGATTATCATGGACAAATTTGACGCTAATCGCCGCAAATTGCTGGCGTTAGGTGGCGTTGCGCTGGGCGCAGCGGCCATCCTTCCGACGCCAGCATTTGCCACCCTCTCGACACCTCGTCCGCGTATTTTAACGCTCAACAATCTGCACACTGGTGAGACGCTTAAAGCGGAATTTTTCGATGGCAGAGGCTATATTCAGGATGAATTAGCAAGACTCAACCATTTTTTCCGTGATTTCCGCGCGAATAAAATCAAAGCCATCGACCCTGGATTATTCGATCAGCTTTACCGTTTGCAGGGACTGCTGGGCACCAAAAGGCCGGTGCAACTCATTTCTGGCTATCGCTCTCTGGATACCAACAATGAACTGCGCGCCCACAGCCGTGGGGTAGCGAAAAAAAGCTATCACACCAAAGGTCAGGCGATGGATTTCCATATTGAAGGCGTTTCGTTAGCCAATATTCGCAAAGCGGCGTTATCTATGCGCGCAGGTGGTGTAGGATACTACCCACGTAGCAACTTTGTGCATATTGATACCGGGCCGGTTCGGCACTGGTAATAACGAAACACAGGAGCAGTATGAACTATCGTATTATTCCGGTTACCGCGTTCTCACAGAACTGTTCATTGATCTGGTGTGAACAAACTAAACTGGCCGCGCTTGTCGATCCTGGCGGAGACGCTGAGACAATCAAGCAGGAAGTCGCTGCCAGCGGTGTGACGCTGATGCAGATTTTACTGACCCATGGTCATCTTGACCATGTGGGTGCAGCGGCTGAACTGGCTGAACACTACGGTGTGCCGATTATCGGCCCGGAAAAAGAAGATGAGTTCTGGCTACAGGGGCTACCTGCCCAAAGCCGTATGTTTGGCCTGGAAGACTGTCAGCCACTGACACCGGACCGCTGGCTGAACGAAGGCGATCGCGTTAACGTGGGGAATGTAACTTTACAGGTGTTGCATTGCCCCGGGCATACCCCCGGTCATATTGTCTTCTTTGATGACGCTTCGCGTCTGCTGATTTCCGGTGACGTGATTTTCAAAGGGGGCGTAGGACGCAGCGATTTTCCGCGCGGCGATCACGGTCAGCTGATTCAGTCGATTAAGCAGAAGTTATTGCCGCTGGGTGATGATGTGACGTTTATTCCTGGACACGGCCCGATGTCGACGCTGGGCGATGAGCGGTTGCATAACCCGTTCCTTCAGGATGAAATGCCTGTCTGGTAAACCTGGTTAAATAAAAAAGCCTGCGCGATGCAGGCTTTTTTGTGGGTGCAGGTTACAGCACTGCGACAATGGCTTCGCACAGTGGCGCCATGTTGTCAGGCGTCATACCTGCAACGTTTACGCGGCCAGAGGCAACGGCATACACGCCAAACTCTTCACGCAAGCGCAGCACCTGCTCTTTGGTCAGGCCGCTGAAGGAGAACATGCCGTTCTGCTTGATGATGAAGCTGAAGTCACGGTCAGCACCTTTCTCTGCCAGCGTGTTCACAAACAGCAGACGCATGCGCTGAATGCGCTGACGCATATCGTTCAGCTCTTGTTCCCAGATCGCGCGCAGCGCATCGTTGCTCAGGATCGTCGCGACCACAGACGCACCGTGTGCGGGTGGGTTGGAGTAGTTAGCGCGGATCACGGACTTCATCTGGCTGAATGCGCGATCGACGGTTTGATCGTCAGCGGCCACCAGCGTACAGGCGCCGACACGCTCGTTATACAGGCCAAAGTTCTTGGAATAGGAGCTTGCGACAATCAGCTCCTGATGCACGGCGGCGAATGCGCGCAGTCCTTCAGCATCCTCTTCCAGACCACGGGCAAAGCCCTGGTAAGCAAAGTCGAACAGCGGCAGCCAGCCTTTTTCAACGGACAGCTTAGCCAGCTGTTCCCACTGCTCAAGCGTAGGATCGATACCGGTTGGGTTGTGGCAGCAACCGTGGAACAGCACCACGTCGCCCGCCTGGGCTTCGCTCAGGCTTGCCAGCAGGCCGTCAAAGTCGAGAGAGTGATTTGCCGCGTCGTAGTAGGCATATTCACGCACTTCCAGACCCGCAGAATTGAACACGCTCTTATGGTTCGGCCAGCTAGGGTTACTGACCCACACGCGTTTCACGGCGGTATTTTTCGCCAGGAAGTCTGCCGCCACGCGCAGTGCGCCGGTACCGCCTGGGGTCTGCGCCGTGCGGGCGCGTTTTTCGCTCACAATGGTGCTGCCTTTGCCGAACAGCAGCTCCTGGGTGCAGCGACCAAATTCAGGGATACCATCAATACCGAGGTAGTTTTTGGTGGTTTCGTTTTCCAGCAGATACTGCTCAGCTTTTTTTACACTGGTCAGTACCGGAGTTTTGCCGGTTTCATCTTTATATACACCAATACCCAGGTTGATTTTGCCAGGGCGGTCGTCGGCACGAAACAGATCGGCCAGGCCCAGAATTGGGTCGGCAGGAGCGGCAGTAATGTTCTCAAACATGACGAAGTTCCATTGTGATTACAGAAGTGAAATCCGCTATCAGGTTAACGGTAGATTTACAAAATGCCAACCGTTTGCGACGAAAAGCGTGCGGCTTTTCAAAAGTCGCTATTTTTTCCTCTCAGGAATAAAAAAAACAGGGCCGAAGCCCTGTTCATTAAGTATATAACAACGAGGTGTGCTGATTAGAACTGGTAAACCAGACCCAGAGCCACGATGTCGTCGTTGTTGATGCCCAGCTTGTTGTCGTCTTTCAGCTGGTTGATCTGGTAGTCAACATAGGTGGACATGTTTTTGTTGAAGTAGTATGTCGCACCAACGTCGATGTAGTTGATGTAGTCTTCGTCACCGATACCTTCTACGTCTTTCGCTTTAGATTTGTAGTAAGCGATGGACGGACGCAGGCCGAAGTCGAACTGGTACTGAGCCACAACGGAGAAGTCCTGAGACTTGTTAGCGAAACCTCTGTTGCTCAGACGCGCGGCGTTACGCATCTCGCCGTATACAGCTGCCAGGTAGATGTTGTTTGCGTCGTATTTCAGACCAGTAGCCCACTGCTCAGCTTTGTCGCCTTTACCCCAATCCAGCGTCTGCTGGTTGTTGGTACGGTCAGCGGCGCCATAAGCACCGACAATGCCGAAGCCTTCGAAATCATAGCTCAGAGAGGTTGCCCAGCCGTCGCCGTTGGAACGTACTGCGATATCACGGTCGTTTTTACCCAGGTACTGAACGCCAAAGTTCAGACCATCAACCAGACCGAAGAAGTTGCTGTTACGGTAAGTCGCCAGACCACCGGTACGGCCAGAGAAGAAGTTGTCGGTTGCGCCGGTGTCACCACCAAACTCAGGCAGCATATCGGTGATGCCGATTGCGTCATAGACCAGGCCGTAGTTACGACCGTAGTCGAAGGAGCCTGCGTCACCGAATTTCAGACCTGCGAATGCCAGACGGGTTTTGTTGCCGTTCTGGGCATCAGCGCCTTCAGAGTTGTTACCCTGGAAGTTGTATTCCCACTGACCGTAGCCAGTCAGCTGATCGTTGATCTGAGTTTCGCCTTTGAAGCCCAGACGCGCATAAGTGTTGTCGCCATCGTTGCCATCACTGTCAGAGAAGTAATGCAGGCCAACTGCTTTCCCGTAAAGATCTAATTTATTGCCGTCTTTGTTATAGATTTCAGCAGCGTTTGCTGCACCGGCTACCAGCAGGGCAGGGACTACCACTGCCAGGATATTGCGCTTCATCATTATTTATTACCCTCATTGGTTTTTTTATGACACTCGCCACTGCCGTCAATAAATTCTGTCAATAAATATTTCCGGAACTATTGATGAGAGTTAGGTGTCTTTATGTGTCTGACAGGCATCTTTCCATTCATAGAACCGTTTCGCTACACTGAAAGTGCTACAATCTTCAAGATTCAGTTTCTAAAAGAAAATATGTGTAACTAAATGTGTATTTTTAGGAACTTTGTGAAGCACCTCAAATTTCAGCGTTCCCTGGCGAAATAAACACCCGCTTTATTCTTATATATATGATTTCCTTATATTTAATTTATATAAAGGTCTTTCATATAAACAGAAGTTAAACGGCGCAATTTTTCTTATGAGCAAAAAAAGCCGTCCAGATGGCTGTGAAATTGGTTGTTTTTTATGCTATCGATGAGAATTGTATTAGGCGCAATGAGAATGTGGTTAATTTTTTGTCCACAGATATTTCGTGGAAACAAAACGTAACAGGTAGAGGTTATCGCGGGGTTGTGGTTTAAAGATGCTTACTTTTGACTGACGAAAACTGACATTGCAGGATAAAATAATGGCCAGCATTTGCTGGCCATGCATGATGAGGTCGGTTAGAAACTTGCGTTACGCGGTGTGCGTGGGAATGGAATTACATCACGTACGTTCTGTACACCTGTTACGTAGGCAATCAGACGTTCGAAGCCCAGGCCAAAGCCGGAGTGCGGAACGGTGCCGTAGCGACGCAGATCGCGATACCAGCTGTAGTCCGCCGGGTTCAGCCCCATTTCCTGCATACGCGCGTCCAGCACGTCCAGACGCTCTTCACGCTGGGAGCCACCGATGATCTCACCGATGCCCGGCGCCAGGACGTCCATCGCGGCAACGGTTTTACCGTCTTCGTTAAGGCGCATATAGAACGCCTTAATGTCTTTCGGATAGTTTTTCACTACAACCGGTGCTTTGAAGTGCTTCTCTGCCAGATAACGTTCGTGCTCGGAGGAGAGATCCACGCCCCAGTAAACCGGGTTCTCGAATTTCTCACCGCATTTTTCCAGGATAGCGACCGCATCGGTGTAATCCACCTGCGCGAAGTCTGCGGAGACGAAGCGCTCAAGACGGGCGATGGCGTCGTTATCGACACGCTCAGCGAAGAATTTCATGTCGTCTGCACGCTCTTCGAGAACGGCTTTGAACACGTATTTCAGCATCGCTTCAGCCAGGCCCGCTACGTCATTCAGATCGGCAAAGGCCACTTCCGGCTCCAGCATCCAGAATTCCGCCAGGTGACGACTGGTGTTGGAGTTTTCCGCACGGAAGGTTGGGCCGAAGGTGTAGATCTTAGACAGCGCACAGGCGTAGGTTTCGCCGTTGAGCTGGCCGGAAACCGTCAGGAAGGCTTCTTTACCAAAGAAGTCTTTGTCGTAATCGACTTTACCTTCCGGCGTACGCGGCAGGTTTTCCATATCCAGCGTTGATACGCGGAACATTTCACCTGCGCCTTCGGTATCGGATGCCGTGATAAGCGGAGTAGACACCCAGAAGTAACCCTGCTCGTCAAAGAAGCGATGCAGCGCCTGCGCCAATGTATGACGCACGCGAGCAACCGCACCAATCAGGTTGGTGCGCGGACGCAGGTGCGCGACTTCACGCAGATATTCAATGCTGTGACGCTTAGCCGCCATCGGATAGGTGTCCGGATCTTCAACCCAACCGGTCACTTCCACCGAGGTCGCCTGAATTTCGTAGCTCTGACCCTGGCCCGGAGAGGCCACCACAACACCGGTGACGATCACGGAACAGCCTGTTGTCAGGTGCAGAACGTCATCATTGTAATTGGGCAGAGAATTATTAATGACGGCCTGTACAGGATCAAAGCAGGAACCGTCATAGACGGCGAGGAAGGAGATGCCAGCTTTAGAATCTCGGCGAGTACGCACCCATCCGCGCACGGTGACCTCCTGGTCAACGGCGACACGGCCCTGGAGTACGTCGGCTACAGGCACAACGCTCATAATATTCTCTCTGTTAATAGTCGGAAAAAATAAACACTTGTCCGCCCTTATCGGGGGGATATCTATGTTACCTGCCATCCGCTATCAGACAAGTAAATTTCACCGTCTTAAGAGAAGAAATAAGAAATTAATAAGAGAAGGGGAGCCATGAAGGCTCCCCGAAGCCGTTAACTGGCTTTTTTAACCTGCGGCAGATCGAAGGCTTTACGTAATGCGCGGACAAACGCTTTGTCATGGCAGATGGTTTTGCCCGGGCTGTCGGAGAGCTTCGCGACCGGCTTACCGTTACATTCCACCAGTTTTATGACGATGTTCAGCGGTTTCACCTGAGGGATATCGCAGGTTAACCGCGTACCGATCCCGAAACTCAGGTTCACCCGCGATGAGAAGTGGCGATAAAGGTCAACGGCTTTCGCCAGGTCAAGGTTATCGGAGAAGACCAGCACCTTACTCATGGGGTCGATACCCAGTTTTTCGTAATGGGCTATGGCTTTCTCACCCCATTCAACCGGATCCCCGGAGTCATGGCGCAAACCCTGGTAGCGTTCGGCAAACTCAGGGCCAAAGTCGCGCAGGAACGCGTCCATGGTAATGCAGTCGGTAAGAGCAATACCCAGCTGATCCGGGTATTCCTCAAGCCACGCGGCAAGGGCGGCGCGCTGGCTGTTGGCAAGGTCAGGGCTGATCTGCTGGTGCGCCTGGAACCATTCGTGCGCCTGGGTGCCCATCGGCGTTAAATCAAGGCGACGTGCCAGATCGTAGTTACTGGTGCCAACGAACCACGGCTCCTGTTGCAGACGTCTGACAATGGCCTCCTGAACCTCGCGAGAGAAGCGGCGGCGCGTGCCAAAGTCCATCAGACGGAAGCGGGACATATCCAGCCCTTCGGTCAGTCTGGAAAACTCAACGAGTTTATTCTCCAGAGCGGCAACCGCCTGCGTCACACCGGTTTCAGGGGAACGATAGCGGTGGGCCAGCTCGCTGATCACGGCCAGAAGCGGCACCTCCCACATGATCACTTCGCGCCACGGGCCGGTCAGACGAATGTCCAGCTTGCCGTTATCATTGGTGACGGTGACCTGTTCCGGCTTATAGCGGAACTCACGCAGCCAGTTCAGGTAGTCCGCTTTAAAGAAAGGCAGGCCAGAAAGCCACTGATATTCGTCATCGTTGAGCGCCAGATGCTGCATGGCATCGACCTGTTCACGAATGGAATCTGCGTAGATACCCAGCAAGTCGTCACCCCGGCAGCGGAATTCCGCCGCAACATGAACATCATGATAGTGGTGAAACACGGCTTGCTGCATATGCAGCTTGTACGCGTCGGTATCCAGCAACGTATGCAGAACCGGAGAAGCGAATTGAGTCATAGGTGCGCTGTAGCATCCTCTCACGGGAGCGTTTAGTACAATAAACAACTCCGGAGTATACCTTGTTTAGTGATTTATTGAACCCCGATCACAACATAAGCACACTTTATGGTCGAGTGCATTTCGTGCCCCGTGTTATAAAAATGTAGCTAAAAAGGGCGTTGTGCCTGAAAAGATGAACATTCTGCATAGCGCGTTTTACACAACAGGAATATATTGAATCGTTACTCGACAAACGATGCATAAGGTTTTCTATGACACAACAGCCACAAGCTAAATACCGCCACGACTACCGTGCGCCGGATTACCTGATAAGCGATATCGATCTGACTTTTGACCTGGATGCCACAAAAACCGTCGTGACGGCGGTAAGCCAGGTGACGCGCCAGAGCGCGACAGCTGTGCCGCTGCGTCTCGATGGTGAAGACCTGACGCTGGTTTCCCTGCACATTAATGATGAAGCCTGGTCAGACTATAAAGAAGAAGGCAACCAGCTGGTCATCGACAACCTGCCGGAACGCTTTACCCTGCGCATCGTGAACGAAATCAGCCCTGCCGCCAATACCGCGCTGGAAGGGCTTTACCAGTCAGGCGTGGCCCTGTGTACCCAGTGTGAAGCCGAAGGTTTCCGCCATATTACCTGGTATCTCGATCGTCCGGACGTCCTGGCGCGCTTTACCACCAAAATTATTGCCGACAAAACGTTGTACCCGTACCTGCTCTCCAACGGCAACCGGATTGACGAGGGGGAACTGGAGAACGGTCGTCACTGGGTGCAGTGGCAGGATCCATTCCCGAAGCCCTGCTATCTGTTTGCGCTGGTGGCGGGAGATTTCGATGTTCTGCGCGACACCTTTAAAACGCGCTCTGGCCGTGAAGTCGCGCTGGAGCTGTTCGTGGATCGTGGCAACCTTGACCGCGCGCCGTGGGCAATGACCTCCCTCATCAACTCCATGAAGTGGGATGAAACGCGCTTTGGCCTCGAATATGACCTCGACATCTATATGATCGTTGCCGTCGACTTCTTCAACATGGGCGCGATGGAGAATAAAGGTCTTAACATCTTTAACTCCAAATACGTGCTGGCGCGTACCGATACCGCAACGGATAAAGATTATCTCGATATTGAACGCGTTATCGGCCACGAATATTTTCACAACTGGACCGGGAACCGCGTCACCTGCCGCGACTGGTTCCAGCTCAGCCTGAAAGAGGGCTTAACCGTCTTCCGCGATCAGGAGTTCAGCTCCGATCTGGGGTCGCGGGCGGTGAACCGCATCAACAACGTACGTACCATGCGTGGTCTGCAATTTGCAGAAGATGCCAGCCCAATGGCGCACCCGATCCGTCCGGACAAAGTCATTGAGATGAATAACTTCTACACCCTGACGGTGTATGAAAAAGGCGCTGAAATTATCCGCATGATCCACACCCTGCTGGGCGAAGAGAATTTCCAGAAAGGGATGCAGCTTTACTTCGAGCGTCACGACGGCAGTGCGGCTACCTGCGATGACTTCGTCCAGGCGATGGAAGACGCCTCTAACGTCGATCTTTCACATTTCCGCCGCTGGTACAGCCAGGCCGGTACGCCGATTGTGACGGTCAAAGACGACTACAACCCGGAAACCGAGCAGTACACGCTGACCATCAGCCAGCGCACGCCGCCAACGGCCGAGCAGGAAGAGAAACATCCGTTGCACATTCCGTTCAACGTTGAACTGTACGACAACGAAGGCAACGTGATCCCGTTACAGAAGGGCGGTCACCCGGTACATAACGTGCTGAACGTGACCCAGGCAGAGCAGACCTTTATCTTTGATAACGTCTATTTCCAGCCTGTTCCTGCCCTGCTGTGCGAGTTCTCCGCGCCGGTTAAACTTGAGTACAAGTGGAGCGATCAGCAGCTGACGTTCCTGATGCGACACGCACGCAACGATTTCTCTCGCTGGGATGCGGCACAAAGCCTGTTGGCGACCTACATCAAGCTTAACGTGAACCGTTACCAGCAGGGCCAGCCGCTGACGCTGCCGGTTCATGTGGCCGACGCGTTCCGTGCCATCCTGCTGGATGAGAAGATTGACCCGGCGCTGGCGGCTGAAATTTTAACGCTGCCGTCTGCGACTGAAATCGCCGAGCTGTTTGACATCATTGATCCGATTGCGATTGTCGCCGTGCGTGAAGCACTGACCCGTACGCTGGCGACCGAACTGGCAGATGAGTTCCTCGCCATTTACAACGCCAACAAGCTGGACGCGTATCGGGTGGAACATGCGGATATCGGTAAACGTTCCCTGCGCAATACCTGCCTGCGTTATCTGGCGTTTGGTGAGGCAGAGCTGGCGAACACGCTGGTCAGCAAGCAGTACCACGACGCCGATAACATGACGGATGCGCTGGCCGCGCTGGCTGCAAGCGTTGCCGCCGAGCTGCCGTGCCGCGATGCGCTGATGCAGGAGTACGACGACAAGTGGCATCAGGATGGTCTGGTGATGGACAAGTGGTTTATTCTTCAGGCCACCAGCCCGGCGGCCGATGTGCTCAGCAAGGTCCGCAGCCTGCTGAAGCACCGTTCGTTTACCATGAGTAACCCGAACCGCGTCCGCTCTCTGATTGGCGCATTCGCCAGCAGCAACCCGGCCGCGTTCCATGCCGAAGACGGCAGCGGTTATCAGTTCATGGTTGAAATGCTGACCGAACTGAACAGCCGTAACCCGCAGGTGGCGTCTCGTCTGATTGAGCCGCTGATCCGCCTGAAACGCTACGATGCGCAGCGCCAGGCGAAAATGCGCGCCGCGCTTGAGCAGCTGAAAGGGCTGGAAAACCTGTCTGGCGATCTGTACGAGAAGATTGCTAAAGCACTGGCTTGATAGAAAGCTTAACCCTCCCTCTCCCTGTGGGAGAGGGCCGGGGTGAGGGCATCAGGCATTAGCCTTTATCCGCTGGATCTCCGCTCCCCCACGCTTCATCACCCGATCCAGCACTTCGGCTTCCAGCTCCGCCAGCCTGGCCGATCCCACACGGCGAGGACGTGGAATATCCACCGTCAGATCCAGACCAATTTTCCCGTCTTCTATTAACAGCACCCGGTCTGCCATTGCCACAGCTTCGCTTACATCATGCGTCACCAGCAGCACCGTAAAGCCGTGCGCCTGCCAGAGGGTCTCAATCAGATCCTGCATCTCGATCCGGGTCAGAGCATCAAGCGCGCCGAGCGGTTCATCAAGCAGTAACAGGCCGGGGCGGTGGATTAACGCCCGGGCCAGTGCCACGCGCTGCTTCTGACCGCCCGACAGGGCCGCAGGCCATTCTCCCGCGCGATGTTCCAGCCCGACTGCGGCGAGGGCCTGCCGGGCGTCCTTCCGCCAGCTGCCCTTCAGACCCAGCCCGACGTTATCCATCACCGTTTTCCACGGTAGCAGACGCGCGTCCTGAAACATCATGCGCGTATCATCCTGAATCGTAGCCAGCGGCGTGGTGCCTGCCAGAATGTCACCGCCGTTTGGCGCTTCCAGCCCGGCTAAAAGACGCAGAAGGGTACTCTTGCCGCCACCGCTGCGACCGACAACGGCCACAAACTGTCCGGCGGGAATATGCAGATCCAGCGCATTCAGAATGGTGTTATCGCCGTAGCGTTTGGTCACGCCGTTCAGCAGTAACGGTGTACCCTGGTTCAGTCGTGCAGTATTCATGCTTTCGCCTCCTGAGCGGTGTAGGCCGGGTTCCAGCGCAGCCAGCTACGCTCCAGCCACTGGGCGCTGACGTCCGCAAGTTTGCCGAGCAGGGCATAAAGGATAATAGCAACCACCACCACGTCCGTTTGCAGGAACTCGCGGGCGTTCATTGCCAGATAACCAATACCGGAGTTAGCCGAAATGGTTTCCGCCACGATCAGGGTCAGCCACATCAGGCCGAGCGCAAAACGCACCCCAACCATAATGGAGGGCAGGGCGCCCGGCAGGATCACATGGGTAAACAGGGCAAAACCTGACAAACCATAGCTGCGGGCCATCTCAACCAGGCCGCGATCGATATTACGGATCCCATGCCAGGTATTGATATAAACAGGGAACAACGTCCCCAGCGCCACGAGGAAAATTTTGGCGCTCTCATCAATGCCAAACCACAGGATAACCAGCGGGATCAGCGCCAGATGCGGCACGTTACGCAGCATCTGAATGGAGGTATCCAGCAGCCGCTCACCCCAGCGTGACAGGCCGCTGATCAGTCCCAGCGTCAGGCCGATGCTTCCGCCAATCGATAAGCCGATTACCGCGCGCCAGGAGCTGATGGCCAGGTGCTGCCATAGCTCACCGCTGGCGCTGAGCGACCAGAATGCTTCCACAACGCCCTCCGGAGAGGGCAATATGCGGCTCGACAGCCAGCCAGTTGACGACGCCAGTTGCCATACGAGGACAATGCCGACGGGCAGAAACCACGGCGCGGCCCGCAGCAGCCATTTTTGTGCGGTTGCAGACATAGTGACTCCTTAGCTTTGCGCGACTTTTCTCGGGATAAACGCGTTCGCCACGGCTTCGCCCTGTAACTGAAGCTGACGTGGCTGCGGAATGGCCGGGATAGCGACATCCAGATGCGGGAACAGCAGTTCACCTACCTTGTACGCCTCCTCCAGATGCGGATAGCCAGACAGGATAAAGCTGTCGATCCCCAGTTCCGCGTACTCATTAATGCGTGCCGCCACGGTGGGACCGTCGCCGACCAGCGCCGTGCCCGCGCCGCCGCGCACCAGACCCACCCCGGCCCACAGGTTCGGGCTGATCTCAAGATTTTCGCGCTTGCCGTTGTGCAGGGAGGCCATCCGGTGCTGGCCCACGGAGTCAGTTTGGGCAAACGCCGCCTGTGCCTTGGCGATGGTGTCGTCGTCCAGATGAGCGATCAGACGGTCGGCGGCTTGCCAGGCCTCGTCGTTGGTTTCGCGGACGATCACGTGCAGGCGAATACCGAAGCGCACCGTACGGCCATGTGCTGCGGCTTTAGCGCGTACCTGGGCAATTTTCTCTTTCACCAGTTCAGGCGGTTCACCCCAGGTCAGATAGAGATCGACCTGCTCGGCGGCCAGATCCTGGGCGACATCCGACGATCCGCCAAAATAGAGCGGCGGGCGCGGCTGCTGTACCGGCGGGAAGTAGAGTTTCGCATCACGAACGTGGATATGTTTTCCTTCGAAGGTAACGGTTTCCCCTTCCAGCAGACGTCGCCAGACGCGGGTAAACTCCGCGGAAGCTTCATAACGCTCGGTATGATCGAGGAAGACGCCGTCGCCCGCCAGCTCCTGCGGATCGCTGCCCGTTACCAGGTTGAACAGCGCGCGGCCGTTAGAGAGCCTGTCCAGCGTTGCCGCCTGGCGCGCTGCGACGGTTGGCGACACCACGCTCGGGCGCAGGGCTACCAGGAATTTCAGGCGCTGGGTGACGGGGATCATCGACGCGGCAACCAGCCATGCATCCTCACATGAGCGGCCCGTCGGGATCAGCACCCCGGTAAAACCGATGCGGTCTGCTGCCTGGGCGATCTGCTGTAAATAGCCGTGATCAACCGGGCGGGCGCCTTCTTCTGTGCCAAGATAGTGTCCGTCACCGTGGGTGGGTAAAAACCAGAAAAGATTCAGACTCATGATTTTTTTCCTTCAATGCCAGTGGGTTGCCAGATGCGTTCGCGAATATTCACCTGCTTTGGAACCAGGCGGTTTTGATAAAAGAGGTCTGCCGTTTGCTGCTGGAGAGCGGCAACGTGGGCATCAACCGGTGCAATGGTGGTGGGTGGTCGGTGATCCAGATAGGTGGCGATCACCGGTTCAGGCAGGCCCATGGTTTTTGCCAGCAGCGTGATGCTCTGCTGACGCTGGCTCTGGGTCAGCGCATCGGCCTGAGAGAAGGTGTCCAGCACCTGCTGAATAAAGGCGCCATTTTTTTCAGCGTAAGGACGTGCTGCCAGGTAGAACGAACCGGTCTGCTTCAGGGAGGTGCCGTCTTTCAGCACCCGTACCCCGCCCTGCAACAGTGCGGCGGAGTAGTACGGATCCCAGATAGCCCAGGCATCAACATTTTTTTGCTGAAACGCCGCGCGCGCATCGGCAGGCGTCAGGTAAACGGGCTGGATATCGGTGAATGTAAGGCCAGCCTCCTGCAACGCGCGCAGCAGCAGGTTGTGCGAGCTGGAACCTTTCTGGAAAGCAACCTTATGACCTTTAAGATCGGCCACGCTTTTGATCTCACTGTTTTCCGGCACCAGGATCACCTCTGCCTTCGGCTTGGCGGGCTCAACGCCAACGTAAACCAGATCCGCCCCGGCAGCCTGCGCAAAGATCGGCGGGATATCGCCGGTGCTGCCTAAATCAATACTCCCGACGTTCAGCGCCTCCAGCATCTGTGGTCCGGCAGGGAATTCGACCCACGAGAATGTGGTCTTTGGAAAACGCTTCTCCAGCAACGCATGGCTTTTCGCCAGCACCATGCTGACGCTGCCTTTCTGATAACCGATACGCAGGCTCTCCGGTGCTTTCTCCGCCGCCTGAGCCAGCGACGCCACTGCCAGCAGACCTGCCAGCCCGATACGGGTAACGGTTTTAAACATGCGCCACTCCTTGTGTTTGATAAAATGCCGCTGCGTGGCGATCCCGACGATTCAGGGCGTGCCAGAAGGTGTCGAGCGCACTGTCGAGGCGGGTTTGCAGGTTTGGCGTGAAATGCGGTTTATGCTGGTAGTCGATCACCTGTAAGTCGTCAGCGAAGACGCCATGCAGGATCTCCTGCGCTTTCAGCGCGTTCAGTACCGGCTTAAGGGCATAATCCACCGCCAGTAAATGGGCTACCGTACCGCCTGTGGCCAGCGGCAGGACGACTTTACCGTCCAGCGCGCGTTCAGGCAGCAAATCGAGCAGCGTTTTCAGTGCGCCGGAAAAAGAGGCTTTATAAATCGGAGTCGCGACGACCAGCCCGTCAGCCCCCTTAAGCTGTTCGATCAGGGTTTTCAGCGCCGGGCTGTCGAAACGGGCGTAGAGCAGATCTTCAGGCGCGAAATTGTGCAAATTCCAGTGGCACACTTCCACATCCAGAGCATTAAGCTTTTCGCGAGCGTATTCCAGCAGAGCGCTGGAGCGAGAGGGGAAGCGGGGGCTTCCGGCCAGAGTAATGACGCGCATGGTTGCTCCTTATAACTAATTGTTTGCTTTTATCTAACATTCATAACAATTTTCAGGAGTGTGACATTGTGTGGTTATTCCACTAAATGATTTATCCTCAGGATGAATGCAGAAAAATGCATAAGAAGCGAACCGATAAGTAAACGATTGCGTTTTACATGGCTTTTTTTGCCACAGGTCAATTCCCTTTCCGGGCGGGATCGCACATAATCCCCTCCCGGTTTGCACACCGGGAATCCAGGAGAGTTCATGTACTACCCCTTCGTTCGTAAAGCCCTTTTCCAGCTCGATCCTGAGCGCGCTCATGAATTTACATTTCAGCAGTTACGCCGTATTACAGGAACGCCTCTGGCCGCGCTGGTGCGTCAAAACGTGCCAGAAAAACCAGTTCAGTGCATGGGCCTGACCTTCAAAAATCCACTGGGCCTGGCGGCCGGTCTGGACAAAAATGGCGAATGTATTGATGCACTCGGTGCGATGGGCTTTGGCTCGATCGAAATCGGGACGGTGACGCCGCGCCCGCAGCCGGGAAATGATAAGCCGCGTCTGTTCCGCCTGGTTGAAGCCGAGGGGCTGATCAACCGCATGGGCTTTAATAATCTTGGCGTCGATCATCTGGTAGAGAACGTTAAAAAAGCCCATTTTGATGGCGTGCTGGGTATTAATATTGGCAAAAATAAAGATACGCCGGTTGAGCAGGGTAAAGATGACTATCTGATTTGTATGGAAAAAGTCTATGCCTATGCCGGTTATATCGCGGTGAATATCTCCTCGCCTAACACCCCAGGGCTGCGTTCATTACAATATGGCGAAGCGCTCGACGATCTTCTTAGCGCCATTAAAAATAAACAAACGGCGCTACAGGCGATCCACCATAAATATGTCCCGGTCGCGGTTAAGATCGCCCCGGATCTTTCGGTTGAAGAATTGATCCAGGTTGCCGACAGTTTAGTTCGCCATAATATTGATGGTGTGATTGCAACCAATACGACACTCGATCGCTCTCTCGTCCAGGGAATGAAAAACTGTGACGAAGCGGGTGGATTAAGCGGCCGTCCGGTACAATTAAAAAGCACCGAAATTATTCGCGCACTCTCCGCGGAATTAAAAGGCCAGCTGCCGATTATTGGCGTGGGTGGCATTGACTCCGTCATCGCTGCACGTGAGAAGATGGCGGCAGGCGCATCGCTGGTGCAAATTTATTCCGGCTTTATTTTTAAAGGGCCGCCGTTGATTAAAGAAATCGTCACGCATATCTAATCTTTTCTCTTAATCAGACAACCAGGGCTTTATTTCCAGCCCTGGTTGTTTTATATTCCGTCATTGTTGCTTATTTAGACATTATAGTCTTTTATTACTGGTGTTATAAGCGAAGCGACAAACAGGACATTTTTAGTACAGGACGTTTAGGGGACGGGAGAGAAACATGCGAATTAAACCTGACGATAACTGGCGCTGGTATTTTTGTGACGAGCATGACCGTATGATGCTCGACTTAGCCAATGGCATGTTGTTTCGCTCTCGTTTTGCGCGCCGAATGTTAACGCCAGACGCGTTTGCTCCTTCAGGCTTTTGCGTTGACGATGCTGCACTCTATTTCTCTTTTGAAGAAAAATGCCGCGAGTTCGATCTCTCCAAAGAACAGCGCGCTGAACTGGTTTTAAATGCGCTGGTGGCGATCCGTTTCCTGAAACCACAAATGCCGAAAAGCTGGCATTTCCTCGCGCACGGCATGAGCTGGACCCCGGCTATCGGCGATGCGGCAAGCGTCAATCTGAGCGATACCGAAGAAGAGGTGAATTTGCTGGTGGTTGAACCCGGTGAAAACGCCGCGCTCTGTTTGCTGGCCCAACCCGGCGTGACCATTGCCGGGCGAGTCATGCAGTTAGGTGATGCCATTAAAGTAATGAATGACAGGCTGAAGCCACAGCTGCGCGTCGATTCCTTCAGCCTTGAACAGGCGGTTTAAGCTTCGAGCTGTACGCTCGTTTTTGGCACGCAGCTACAGCACAGGATCGTGCCGTCATTGCCAATCGCCGATTTCTTCAGGGCACTCACTTCACCCTCGACCAGTTTGATGCGACAACATCCGCAAATCCCCGCGCGACAGGAATACGGGACGCGAATACCCGCCTGCTCCAGCTGCTCCAGAAGCACCTGCTGATTGTTACCACGGATAACTTTGCCTTCCCAGTGAATATCCACCGCGGAAGCGACGTTGGTCACAACGTCAACCATCTCTTCTTCCTGACCTGCGCCGTACACCCTGGCAGGCCCGCGGGTCAGAATTTCGACCTCATCGCCCACGCGGATCACGCCGCTGGAGCGGGGGATCAGGTTCTGACCGAAGTCGACATCACCGTTATCCTGCGCGGTACGAAATGACTGCAAGGTTTTCAGCGGTTCGCCGGAAGGGTGTTTCTGGCCTTTCTCCGGGCTGACGGTGGTAAAAATACAGCGGCTGCACGGCTTCACGACATCAAAAATAACGCTGCCTATGCGGATCACTTTCCAGGTATCTTCATCCCAGGCATCCGCTCCGGTCACCACCAGATTCGGGCGAAACTGCTCCATCTGCACACTGGCTTTGCAACGGTTTTGTAAATCACGCAGCGAGGCCTCGCTGGTTAGCAGGAAGGGAAAACCATCCGCGAAGGAGAGGGGAACCGCGTCGTGGCGCTTCACGCGACGGGTCAGCGCAGGCCCCACCCAGCGCAGCTGAACGTCACGGGAGAAAAAGCCGCTCAGCCATTGGTTAATGCTTTCCGGCGCAATACGCGCGGTAAAATGATTGCCCCACACTTCCGTTGGCGCATCAACCGGCGCAAAATCAGCAAAGCGGATCACGACGCTTGAGCCGTCCGGCGCGGTCAAATGCAAACCGTCATGAAGCGGGGAAGGGGTAAAGCGAACCATCTGCGGGAACTGACGAGCGGTGATAAACGTACCGTCAGGCTCGGTGACCATAAAAATACGATCGAAGGCGAATCCGCTCATGTCGGCCAGCGCGTGAGTCACGCCAATACCGCGCATCGATTTCACCGGATGAATAAAAAGCCTGGATAACGTCGCCACTGCACACTCCCGCGAAAGAAAATAAGCCTTCAACTTTATGACATACACGCCATATTAGCTATAATGCGCGACAATTTTCTATGAGTAAAAGTGACGATATGAATTCTCTGTTTGCCAGTACGGCCCGTGGGCTGGAAGAGCTGTTAAAAACTGAACTGGAAGCCCTGGGCGCGAAAGAGTGCCGGGTGGTTCAGGGTGGTGTCCATTTTGAGGGCGACACGCGGCTTATTTACCAGAGCCTGATGTGGAGCCGTCTGGCGTCGCGCATCATGCTGCCGATGAAAGAGTGCAAGGTCTACAGCGATCTTGATCTCTACACCGGCGTACAGATGATCGACTGGACAGAGATCTTCACCCCTGACGCCACCTTTGCGGTGCATTTCAACGGCGTCAACGATGAGATCCGCAACAGCCAGTACGGTGCCCTGCGCGTCAAAGACGCCATTGTGGACTGCTTCACGCGGCGCAATAAGGAACGCCCGAACGTTGATCGTGAAAACCCGGATCTGCGTATTAACGTCTGGCTGAACGGCGACACGGCGAGCATCTCCCTCGATCTGAGCGGTGCCGGTCTGCATCTTCGCGGCTATCGCGATCGCACCGGGATGGCACCGATCAAAGAAACGCTGGCCGCCGCCATCGTGATGCGCTCCGGCTGGCAGCCGGGTACGCCGCTGCTCGATCCGATGTGTGGTTCCGGTACGCTGCTGATTGAAGCCGCGATGCTGGCCACCGACCGTGCGCCAGGACTGCATCGTGGACAGTGGGGCTTCAAAGGCTGGGCACAGCACGATGAAGCTATCTGGAAAGAGATCAAAGACGACGCGCAGACCCGCGCGCGTAAGGGGCTGGCGGAATACACCTCTCACTTTTACGGTTCAGACAGCGACGCACGTGTGATTGAACGCGCGCGCAGCAACGCCCGTCGCGCCGGTATCGGCGAGCTGGTCACCTTCGAGGTGAAAGACGTGGCCAACCTGACCAACCCGCTGCCAAAAGGCCCGTACGGGACCGTGATCAGCAACCCGCCGTACGGCGAACGTCTGGACAGCGAGCCAGCGCTGATTGCGCTGCACAGCCTGCTGGGGCGCAACATGAAAGCGCATTTCGGCGGCTGGAACCTCTCTCTCTTTAGCGCCTCGCCGGAGCTGCTGAGCTGCCTGCAATTGCGTGCCGATCGCCAGTTCAAAGCGAAAAACGGCCCGCTGGACTGCGTGCAGAAGAACTACCATCTGGCAGAGATTGCGGCAGACAGCAAACCGACTGGCGTGGCGGAAGATTACGCCAACCGCCTGCGCAAAAACCTGAAAAAATTTGAGAAGTGGGCGAAGCAGGAAGGCATCGAATGCTATCGTCTGTACGACGCAGACCTGCCGGAATACAACGTAGCGGTTGACCGCTATGCGGACTGGGTGGTGGTTCAGGAATACGCCCCGCCGAAAACCATCGATGCGCAGAAAGCGCGTCAGCGTATGCTGGATGTCATTGCGGCCACCATCGCCGTACTCGGCATTTCGCCTAACAAGCTGGTGCTGAAAACCCGTGAGCGTCAGAAAGGCAAAAACCAGTATCAGAAGATGGGCGAGAAGGGTGACTTCATCGAAGTGGGCGAATATAACGCGCGCCTGTGGGTTAACCTGACCGACTACCTTGATACCGGCCTGTTCCTCGATCACCGTATCGCCCGCCGTATGCTGGGCCAGATGAGCAAGGGCAAGGACTTCCTGAACCTGTTCTCCTATACCGGCAGCGCCAGCGTCCATGCGGGGCTTGGCGGTGCGCGTAGCACCACCACGGTAGACATGTCCCGGACTTATCTGGAGTGGGCTGAGCGCAACCTGCGTCTTAACGGTTTAACCGGCCGTCAGCATCGCCTGTTACAGGCCGACGTACTGGGTTGGCTGCGTGATACCGATGAGCAGTTCGATCTGATCTTCATCGATCCACCGACCTTCTCTAACTCCAAGCGTATGGAGGATAGCTTTGATGTTCAACGCGATCACCTGCGCCTGATGACCGACCTGAAGCGTCTGCTGCGTAAAGGCGGCACTATTATGTTCTCGAACAACAAGCGCGGATTCCGCATGGATCACGACGGCCTGGCCGAACTGGGACTGAAAGCACAAGAAATCAGCCAAAAAACGCTGTCTCAGGACTTTGCCCGTAACCGTCAAATCCACAACTGCTGGCTGATCTCCGCGGTCTGAAAGGAAAAATAAATGTCTTTAATTAGTATGCACGGCGCGTGGCTCTCTTTCAGCGACTCACCGCTTCTCGATAATGCAGAGCTGCATATCGAAGATAACGAGCGCGTCTGTCTGGTGGGTCGTAACGGCGCAGGTAAATCAACGCTGATGAAAATCCTCAACCGTGAACAGGGGCTGGATGACGGTCGTATTGTTTACGAGCAGGATCTGATCGTCTCTCGTCTGCAACAGGATCCGCCGCGTAACGTCACCGGCAGCGTGTATGATTTCGTGGCCGAAGGGATTTCAGAGCAGGCGGAATACCTCAAACGCTACCACGAGATTTCGCATCTGGTGATGACGGACCCGAGCGACAAGAATCTCAACGAGCTGGCAAAAGTGCAGGAGATGCTCGATCACCACGGCCTGTGGCAGCTGGAAAACCGCATTAACGAAGTGCTGGCCCAGCTTGGCCTGGAAGCGGATATGGAGCTGTCAGCGCTCTCCGGCGGCTGGCTGCGTAAAGCGGCGCTGGGTCGTGCCCTGGTGAGCGGGCCTAAGGTGCTGCTGCTGGACGAACCGACGAACCACCTGGATATCGAAGCGATTGACTGGCTGGAAGGGTTCCTGAAAACCTTTAATGGCACCATTATCTTCATCTCCCATGACCGTTCTTTCATCCGCAACATGGCAACGCGCATTGTCGATCTCGATCGCGGCAAGCTGGTGACGTATCCGGGCGATTACGATACCTATCTGCTGGAGAAAGAAGAGAACCTGCGCGTGGAAGAGCTGCAAAATGCGGAGTTCGACCGCAAGCTGGCGCAGGAAGAGGTATGGATCCGTCAGGGCATTAAAGCGCGTCGTACCCGTAACGAAGGCCGCGTTCGCGCCCTGAAGGCGATGCGCCGCGAACGTAGCGAACGCCGCGAAGTCATGGGTAGCGCCAAAATGCAGGTGGAAGAGGCGTCCCGCTCGGGCAAGATTGTCTTCGAAATGGAGAACGTGAATTATTCGGTTGACGGCAAAGTGCTGGTGAACGATTTCTCCGCTCAGGTGCAGCGCGGTGACAAGATTGCGCTTATCGGTCCGAATGGCTGCGGTAAAACCACGCTGCTGAAACTGATGCTGGGCCAGCTTCAGGCCGACAGCGGTCGTATTCACTGCGGTACTAAACTGGAAGTAGCGTACTTTGACCAGCACCGCGCAGAGCTGGATCCAGACCGTACGGTGATGGATAACCTCGCTGAGGGTAAACAGGAGGTAATGGTTAACGGCAAGCCGCGTCACGTGCTGGGCTACCTACAGGACTTCCTGTTCCACCCGAAACGCGCCATGACGCCGGTGCGCGCGCTGTCCGGCGGGGAGCGTAACCGTCTTTTGCTGGCACGTCTGTTCCTGAAACCCAGTAACTTATTGATTCTCGATGAACCGACTAACGATCTGGATGTCGAAACGCTGGAACTGCTGGAAGAGTTGATTGATGGTTATCAGGGAACCGTGATGCTGGTCAGCCACGATCGTCAGTTTGTCGACAACACCGTGACCGAGTGCTGGATCTTCGAAGGCGAAGGACGCATCGGACAATATGTGGGCGGCTATCATGACGCGCGTGGGCAGCAATCGCAGTCGCTGGCGCAAAAACAGGCGAAGACCAAAAATGTCGCCGAACCTGTTGTTGCGAAAGCAGAAACTGTCAAAAAGTCTCCAGCTAAAATGAGCTATAACTTGCAGCGCGAGCTGGAAGGGCTGCCGCAGCGTCTGGAAGAGCTGGAAGCTGCACTGGAAGCACTGCAAATTCAGGTCGCTGATGCGTCATTCTTTACGCAGCCTCACGACTATACTCAGAAAGTATTGGCTGAACTCTCCCAGGCTGAACAGGCGCTGGAAGAGGCTTTTGAGCGCTGGGAGTACCTTGAGTCTCTGAAAAACGGCGCATAAACAGGGATAAACTATGTGTGACCAGCACCATGCCGATCGGCATATTTTATGCTCGCAATGCGATATGCTCGTGGCGTTGCCAGAGCTTGGTCACGGACATAAGGCTGCCTGCCCGCGCTGCGGAGCGACGCTGACGACCGAGTGGGATGCGCCAAGGCAGCGTCCTACGGCTTACGCGCTGGCAGCCCTATTCATGTTACTGCTCTCCAATCTCTTCCCTTTCATCTATATGAAAGTGGGCGGGATGACCAGTCAGGTGGATTTACTGGAAATTCCAGGCGTAATGTTCTCGGTAGATTACGCCAGCCTTGGCACCTTCTTTCTTCTTTTCGTGCAGATCGTCCCGGCTTTTTGCCTGGTCGTCATTCTGCTGCTGGTCAACCGCGTCAGGATGCCCACTGTCCTTAAAATCAAACTCGCGCGGATCCTGTTCCAGCTGAAAAGCTGGGGGATGGCGGAAATTTTTCTTGCGGGTATCCTGGTGAGCTTCGTGAAGCTCATGGCGTACGGCGATGTGGGCATTGGCAGCAGTTTTATTCCCTGGTGTCTGTATTGTGTGCTGCAACTGCGCGCGTTCCAGTGCGTGGACCGACGCTGGGCCTGGGATGATATTGCCCCGGCGCCGACGCTCTCGCAGACGGTAAAGGTGGGTGTACCGGGTATCCGTCAGGGTCTGCGCTCCTGCTCCTGCTGCACCGCCGTGCTGCCCGCGGATGTCGAGGTGTGTCCGCGCTGTGAAACAAAAGGTCACGTCCGGCGTAAAAATAGTCTGCAATGGACCATGGCGCTGCTGGTGACCTCTGTCATGCTCTATCTGCCCGCCAATATCTTGCCGATCATGATCACCGATCTGCTCGGCGACAGAATGCCCTCGACCATACTGGCCGGGGTAATACTGCTGTGGAGCGAGGGATCATACCCTGTGGCAGGCGTCATATTCCTCGCCAGTATCATGGTTCCGACCTTAAAGATGATTGCCATTGCCTGGCTCTGTTGGGATGCAAAAGGGCATGGTAAGCGCGACAGCGAGCGTATGCATTTAATCTATGAGGTAGTGGAATTTGTTGGCCGCTGGTCGATGATTGACGTGTTCGTGATTGCGGTTCTCTCAGCGCTGGTGCGCATGGGGGGACTGATGAGTATTTATCCCGCTATGGGAGCGCTGATGTTTGCGTTGGTCGTCATTATGACCATGTTTGCGGCCATGACCTTCGACCCTCGTTTATCGTGGGATCGTGAGCCCGATTCAAGCCATGAGGAAGAGTAAGAGCATGGAAAATAAGAGTGGAGAGGCTAAAGTGCAGAAGGTCAGAAACTGGTCGCCGGTGTGGATTTTCCCCATCGTGACCGCGCTGATCGGTGCATGGATCCTGTTTTATCATTACAGCCATCAGGGGCCGGAAGTGACGCTAATCACCACCAATGCAGAGGGGATTGAGGGCGGTAAAACCACCATCAAGAGCCGCAGCGTGGATGTGGGTGTCGTGGAAAGCGCGACCCTGACGGATGATTTAACCCATGTTGAAATCAAGGCCCGCCTGCATGCTGGCATGGAAAAACTGCTCCATGAAGATTCCGTTTTTTGGGTAGTGAAACCGCAGGTCGGTAGAGAGGGGATCAGCGGCTTAGGGACGTTGCTGTCAGGGGCTTATATCGAACTCCAGCCCGGCAACAAAGGCGTCCAGCCAGCAAACTATCAGCTGCTGGATTCACCGCCACTTGCGCCGCCGGATGCAAAAGGGATCCGCGTTATTCTGGACAGCAAAAAAGCGGGCCAGCTCTCACCGGGCGATCCGGTGCTGTTCCGCGGGTATCGCGTCGGTTCGGTTGAAACAAGCACCTTCGATCCGCAAAAACGGACCATCAGCTATCAGCTATTTATCAATGCGCCTAATGATCGCCTGGTTACCAGCAACGTTCGCTTCTGGAAAGACAGCGGGATCGCAGTAGACCTCACCTCTGCGGGGATGCGCGTTGAAATGGGTTCACTCACCACGCTCTTTGGTGGGGGCGTCAGTTTTGACGTGCCGGAAGGCTTGGATCTGGGACAACCGGTGGCGGAGAAAACCGCCTTCAGACTGTTTGACGATCAAAAGAGCATCCAGGATGCGCTCTATACCGATCACATCGACTACCTGATGTTCTTTAAGGATTCTGTACGCGGCTTGCAGCCAGGGGCGCCAGTCGAGTTCCGCGGTATTCGTCTGGGGACGGTGGGACAAGTGCCTTACTTTGTTCCGGGTCTTAAGCAGATGCTTGATGACGATTATCGTATTCCGGTGCTGATCCGCATTGAGCCTGAGCGTTTGCTTAACCAGATTGGTGAGGATCAGGATATCGGCGAGCATATTACCGACCTGATGAATCGCGGTCTGCGCGGCTCGCTGAAAACCGGCAACCTGGTGACAGGGGCATTGTATGTCGATATGGACTTCTATCCAAAAGCGCCACCCATGACGGGGATCCGTGAGTTTGGCGGCTACAAAATCATTCCTACGGTCAGCAGTGGCCTGGCGCAGATCCAACAGCGCCTGATGGAAACGCTGGATAAGATCAACAATCTGCCGCTGAATCCAATGCTTGAGGCTGCGACGGGGTCACTGCGTCAGAGCCAGGCGACGATGCAACGTCTGCAAGCCACGCTGGATAATATCAACAAAATCACCGCCAACCAGTCCATGCAGCAGCTGCCGCAGGATATGCAGAAAACGTTGCGCGAACTGAATCGCAGTATGCAGGGCTTCCAGCCGGGTTCAGCGGCCTACAACAAGATGGTGGCGGATATGCAGCGTCTTGATCAGGTTTTACGCGAGCTACAGCCCGTTCTGAAAACGCTCAATGAAAAGAGCAACGCGCTGGTGTTTGAAGCGAAAGACAAAAAGGATCCTGAGCCTAAGAGGGCGAAACAATGAAAAAATGGCTAATCATCGCAGGCGCACTGGTATTAACGGCCTGTAGCTCTGGAAGCGATAACAAAAGCTACTACCAGCTGCCATTAAGCGCGCAGTCCGGTGCGCAGAGCAGCGCCTCACAGGGCAGCCGTCTGCTGTGGGTTGAACAGGTTGCCGTGCCAGATTATCTGGCGGGCAACGGGGTGGTCTACCAGACCAGCGATGTGCAGTACGTTATCGCCAACAATAACCTGTGGGCCAGTCCGCTGGATCAGCAGCTACGCAATACGCTGGTGGCGAATCTGAGCAGCCAGCTCCCAGGTTGGGTGGTCGCCTCGCAGCCTCTGGGAAGCGATCAGGATACCCTCAATGTTAACGTGACGGGATTCCATGGCCGCTATGATGGTGCCGTTGTTATCAGCGGGGAGTGGCTGTTAAATCACCAGGGCCAGCTGATTAAGCGTCCTTTCCATCTGGAACTGAAGCAGCAGAAAGATGGCTATGACGAAATGGTGAAAGTGCTTGCGCAAGGGTGGGCACAGGAGGCGGCCGCAATAGCAAGAGAGATTTCCCGGTTGCCATAAGTAAAATTCATCGACGAAAGCCGCACTCAGCTTCTTGCTGATTGCGGCTTTTTTTTCGTTTTATGTTCAGGTTGTTACTTGTCCCGCGTCATATTTTTTGTACAAACGATCTTCCATGTAGCTCACAAATATGACACCCGTATGAATTTTGAACGTTGACGCTGACGCCGATTCGGGGTATTCGTTAACTGTGCTTGCACCTATTGCAACCACTGTTTTCTTTCCACCAGACAAAAGAATGAGGGAAACGAGGCATGAAGAGACAGAAACGAGATCGCCTGGAAAGGGCTCATCAACGTGGTTATCAGGCTGGCATCGCCGGACGTTCAAAAGAAATGTGTCCCTATCAGGCCCTGAATCAAAGGTCCCAATGGCTAGGGGGCTGGCGAGAAGCCATCGGAGACAGGGCAGTACTTGCTTGATACCGTCTCTTTAAAAAGAAACCTCCGCAATGCGGAGGTTTCGCCTTTCTGGAAGGGGCTAAAAGCCGTTATCAGAAAGCAGAGGTATCCTGGAACAGACCCACTTTCAGGTCGTTCGCGGTATAGATCAGACGACCGTCTACCAGCACTTCACCGTCCGCCAGGCCCATAATCAGGCGGCGGTTAACGATGCGTTTGAAATGGATACGGTAGGTGACTTTCTTCGCGGTAGGCAGAACCTGACCGGTGAATTTCACTTCGCCTACGCCCAGCGCACGGCCTTTGCCTTCACCGCCAAGCCAGCCCAGATAGAAGCCAACCAGCTGCCACATGGCATCGAGCCCCAGGCAGCCAGGCATTACCGGATCGCCAATAAAGTGGCAACCGAAGAACCACAGGTCCGGGTTGATATCGAGTTCTGCTTCTACGTAACCCTTATCAAAGTTGCCGCCGGTTTCGGTCATTTTCACGACACGGTCCATCATCAGCATATTAGGGGCCGGTAACTGCGGGCCTTTCGCGCCAAACAGTTCACCGCGACCAGAGGCAAGAAGGTCTTCTTTCGTATAGGATTCGCGTTTATCTACCATGTTCTCAGTAAGCCTTATTTTAGTGAAGCACGCAGGATAGCTAACACGTGTACGCTGAACAAGTCCGATCAGTTTGCACTAAACCAACTTAACCAGCGTAACGGCCAGGGATAACGATGACGAGCATCCTGCTGTGTCGCCTGAGCTATACGTTCCTGAATGGTCTGCATCAGGGTTGTCTGGCCTTCGCCGTCCCAGACCAGATTCGTCAGTAAGGGTAGTGCATCCTCAACCCCTTCGATGGCCCAGACGGTGAATTGTTCCTGCTCTACCGCATCCAGAATCGCCTGGCTCAGGCTCAAATGGCGAGCGTTAGGCGCTGGAATAATCACGCCCTGTTTGCCGTTTAAGCCGCGCTGCTGACAGATAGCGAAGAAGCCTTCGATTTTCTCATTCAGTCCACCCACCGGTTGGGCACGACCAAACTGATCCACGGATCCGGTAATCGCAATATTCTGATTAATCGGCACGTCCGCAAGCGCGCTGATCACGGCGCACAGCTCCGCCATTGAGGCGCTGTCGCCGTCGACTTCACTGTAGGACTGTTCAAAGGTCAACGAGGCAGAGAAGGGGATCTGCTGCTCAAGCTGGAGTTCAGACATCAGGAATGCCTGCATGATCATCATGCCTTTAGCATGAATGTTTCCGCCCAGTTCCGCCTTACGTTCGATATCGGTAAATTCGCCGTCGCCAATGTGCACGACACAGCTGATACGGGAAGGCTCGCCAA
Organism: Enterobacter hormaechei ATCC 49162; assembly: GCF_001875655.1. NCBI lineage: Bacteria > Pseudomonadati > Pseudomonadota > Gammaproteobacteria > Enterobacterales > Enterobacteriaceae > Enterobacter > Enterobacter hormaechei. The sequence continues at coordinate 1,182,184 of NZ_MKEQ01000001.1, read as the reverse complement.
AGGCGCGGGGGTGCCCGGGGAACTCGATGACGGACAAGGCGTTGATTTGCCCGATACGTTCGCCTTCGGTCTCCACCAGAATCTGTTCCAGCAGAATTTCATCCTGCATACGGTCAGCAAGATAGCCTTCACGCCATTCACGCTGGGCCAGCATCTGGCTAAGCTGCTCACCGGTGAACATACCGTTGCCGCTGATAACGCCCACTTCACGCAGCTGTTTACCGATCCAGAGCGGGCAGAGCGGCAGGGTTTCCTGATCGCCGGTGTAGCGTACGGCTTCACGGATCAAGCCCGGCCACGCATCCTCGGCAGGGGAAGGCAGCGAGAAACGCTCTGCCACGGCCATAACCCACTGACACCACTGCGCCATATCATCGGCATCGGCAATCTGAATATTGTCTTCGTATTCGCTGTAGACAGCCTGCTCCGCAAGTTCTGGCTCCATTTCCTGGAAATCAGCCAGGGATTCACGGTCACCCGTCAGCACGACGGTCAGCGACAGTGGCATAGACGGGATGGAAACAGGAAGAGGACGTGACTCGTCGTATCCTACCCAGTCAAAACGTTGCTGCGTCACCACCGTTTTCAGGCGCATCCACAGCAGAGGCTGTGCAAGCAGGGTGCGAAGGGAGATGAGCAACACGCCGCCATTCGCGCGGTGTACCAGCCCGGGTTGTAGTGACACATCGCCATTGAACTGACGAAGGCAGCCGAACAGCTGTTCTGCTTCCACCCAGTTGGCGGTAATCACCTCGCCTTTTGCCGCGAACAGTCCGTCTGCCTGCGTGGCAGGTTCGAACGTCACGTCACGTCCGGCAATATGATACTGACCACCAAAAACGGCGTTCGTTTTTGGCTGCAACTGGCGCATGGCATCACCGAGAAGCGTCAGATACTCGGCTTCTTCCGGGGCTTTGAGCAGCATGAAAGGAGATGTAGCCCATGGGGATGACATCTGCTCCAGCGCGTAATGCAAACGCGGTTGTGTATCGCTAAGTATGAATTCGTGTTCTTTTGTGAGGTCTGGCTGTGCAAACAGCTCCTGATAGCTCTCGGTATCCGGAACCAGGTCACGCCATGCAAGTTTCGTAATGGTCAAAGTTGATGTTTTTTAGTCAGAAGTAAAACCGTGGAGTATACCGTAAGCGGCGCACTCTGCCCAATCAGGATTCGGGTTTTCGTCATGCGGATCGCCTGCGGTGTTTCACAGGATATGATTTCTTTTCAGCAGATTGCCAAAAAACTGATATTCTGAACAGAGTTACACGGTAACACTGAGATCGCAATGAAATATCAACAACTGGAAAACCTCGAAAGCGGCTGGAAATGGAAGTACCTGGTCAAAAAGCACCGTGAAGGGGAGCTGATCACCTGCTACATCGAAGCCAGCGCGGCACAAGAAGCTGTGGATATGTTGCTGACCCTCGAAAACGAACCGGTACAGGTCAACGGCTGGATTGAGAAACACATTAATCCGGCCTTGTTGAACCGGATGAAGCAAACTATCCGTGCTCGTCGTAAACGGCATTTCAATGCCGAGCATCAGCACACCCGTAAGAAATCCATCGACCTGGAGTTTATGGTCTGGCAACGTCTGGCCGGGCTTGCGCAACGGCGCGGGAAAACCCTGTCGGAAACGGTGGTGCAGCTGATTGAAGATGCCGAGCACAAAGAGAAGTATGCCAGCCAGATGTCGACGCTGAAGAACGATCTTCAGGCACTGTTAGGTAAAAAATAACGTTTTGCCTTTCTTCAGATAATAAAAAACCCCGCATGGCGGGGTTTTTTTATAAGACGATAACTTATGCCGCAGGCTGAGTTACAACGTCTTTGATACCTTTAACTTCGATCTCTACGCGACGATCTGGTGCCAGGCAGTCGATCAGTGCAGCGCGTGGTTTCACGTTGTCACAGGTAGAACCGGTCACTGGGTTAGATTCGCCCATACCACGTGGGGAGATCTTGTTAGCTGGGATACCTTTAGATACCAGGTAATCAACTACAGACTGAGCACGTTTCTCGGACAGACCCTGGTTGTAAGCGTCAGAACCGATACGGTCGGTGAAGCCCAGAACCACTACAGAACCGTCTTTAGGATCCAGGTTGCTCAGCTGGGTGTACAGCTGATCCAGTGCCTGCTGACCTTCTGGTTTCAGGGTAGCTTTGTTGAAGTTGAACAGAACGTCAGACTTCAGAGTGAAGTGCTTGGTCTGTACTTCTGGAGCTGGAGCCGGTGCTGGAGCTACGACTGGCGCATCTTCCTGCTGACCGAAACGGTAAGAAACACCAACGCTCAGCATGCCGTTGTCTGGACGAACGCCAACGGTAGCACCGTCACCGATGTTGTTAACCCACTGGTATTCCAGACGGGTAGCGATGTCACGGGTCATTGCCCACTCAACGCCGCCAGCGAATACTGGGGAAACACCCGTGTCGTGGTCGTCACCAGCGATGCTGTTGCTGGAGTCTGCACGCCATACCATGCCGCCCAGACGGGTGTACACGTCCAGATCGTCAGTTACTGGGTAACCCAGTTTAGCGGTCAGCTGTACGCCTTGAGCTTTGAAAGCGCCATTTACGTTGTCGCCTTTGTAAGGCATACGACCTAACCAGTCGTAACCCATTTCAAAGCCAACATATGGGTTAACCTGATAGCCACCGAACGCACCTGCACCCAGCTGGCTCTCGTGAGTAGGGCCATCGTTGTTCAGGCTGCTGTTGTACCAACCGGTGTCATGGAACTGAGACCAGCCCAGTTTACCACCTGCATACCAGGTATTATCTTTCGGAGCGGCCTGCGCTACGGTAGCGAAGCCAGCCAGTGCCACTGCAATCGCGATAGCTGTCTTTTTCATTTTTTGCGCCTCGTTATCATCCAAAATTTGCCATGAATATCTCCATCGGAGGAATCACGGTTAAATCCTTCACCGGGGGGCGTGGTCAAATATAAACCTACCGATATCTTCGGCTTAGGCCGAGCACCCCTGGCGATGTAAAGTCTACAACGTAGCTGAAAACTTACAAGTGTGAAGTCCGTCAGGCATATGAAAAAAAAAGTTCCGTATACCTAATATTTAACAATTTTTGAATGAATTTTGTGCAGTAAAATTAACGAGAACCGCGTCAGACAAGCCTTGCCGCAGTTTTGGCGCGTTGAACTTTTTTTGCATACTGCGGTCGAAAAAAATTCCAGGAAAACTCTTAAAATGACTCAATGGTACACATTTGAGTGAATTTTTAAGCCGGGATGTTGTCCTCTGCGATAGGAATCTCCACGAACCGGTCGCATGATGAAGCCCATCGCGTTACCTTCTTCAGCAGCTTCAGTCAGACGCAAATGTTCCTCTTGCGACAGATCCTCAGGCAACCACCCAATCACGACGCTATAGTTCCCGGTACGTAATGCCCGAACCATCGACTCGACCGTATCGCAAGGGGAGAGTTGATTAATCTGCATCACCTTCGCCAGCGGCAGGCCAGCCGACTGAACCCATTCACGGCTCAATTTTTGCTGTGGCGTCAGCCAGAGCTGCCAGCGAGACTGTTGCCCGAGCTGCTGCAAAAGCGGCAGGAGTAAGAGTTGTGTTAACAGCGGCTGGTCTTCACGGTAAACCACTTCACTGATAAGCCCTGTCGATACACGCCCGATAGAATTCTGCGCAGCATTGCCCGCGGCAGAAGAAAAAGGTGTTAAGTGATTTGCATAGCCTGAAGTGTACATATTCATTCCAGCCCTGTAGTTACTGTATGGATATACAGTAACCCCTGTGTGCATAAAGATCAACCTCATTTTCGGAAAGCGACTCGCAAATTTCATCCATTCCTGGTGAACCTGAAAAAATCATCTTGCCCAACGGCAATAAGTTGCCTATTTTCCTGCTAACGGATCCGTTAGTAAGAAATATCGTGTTTACTGTATGATTTTTAATGGAATTATCATGAAAAAGATATCCTATGAGCGGATTTATCAATCGCAGGAATACCTCTCTCCGCTGGGTGAAATTCATCATCGCGCCCTGTTTGGCGGCTACACCCTCGCCGTGGATGAAGCGGTGTTCGCGATGGTGTCTGACGGCGAGCTGTACCTTCGCGCTTGTGAGCAAAGTGCAAAATACTGTGTAAAAAATGCCTCCTCTTTTCTGACCCTGATGAAACGAGGACGTCCTGTGCTGCTTAATTACTACCGTGTGGATGAAGGCCTGTGGCAAAACAGGGAAAAACTGCTTCAGCTCTCCTCGTTTGCGCTCGATGCTGCCAGGAAAGAGCGCTACCAGCGCCATCAGCGTAACCGGCTTAAAGATCTGCCGAACCTGACCTTTCAGATTGAGGTCCTGCTTATGGAGGCGGGCATCACCAACGAAGAGATGCTACGACAGTTGGGGGCAAAAACGAGCTGGCTGAAAATGCGCTCTAAAAATAAAGCGCTGAGTATCCGGGTATTGTTCGCGCTGGAAGGGGCCATCGAAGGGCTACATGAAGCGGCACTCCCGGCGGATATTCGCCGGGAGCTTACGGAGTGGTTTAATGCGCTGCCTGAGTCACAGGGCCATCATTCCGCCAGGTAGCAATCTGCTGTCGCAGTCGACAAATTTCCGGCAGCAAAGCGATAAGCAGGCCAATTTGCTGTAGGACCAGCGGCGCTTTGTTGTCGGTACCAGGATCAAGGTGTGCGATACGCTGCACCAGCTCATCCAGTGCCTGGTGAACCCGTGGCTCATCCGCAGGTTGATGATGAAGCGCATCATCAACGTAGCAAACGGCGTCGTCCAGTAGCGCCAGGATCCCCGGATTCGTCAGTTTCTCACGGTGGGCACCAAGGGTAGAGATATAGCTCGTGAACGTATGGTTCAGACACAGCAGGCGGAAGGCCGTTTCCCGGATTTCTGCCGTGGCGCGCGGCTCTGTTGACATATTCGAGACAACGGAAGCCAGCTCCGCGTCAGTGTTATGCGCATCGCGACGGGCAATCCGATAGGCCAGACGGTTATCACGACCCTGATGATACTGCTCAAGAATGGCATCCAGATAGCGGCAGTTGGCGTTCATTGCTCTGTCGGACACGCGGGGTAAATTTCGAAAACGCCAGTCCGGCCAGATAAAGCTCACCGCCGCCCAGGCGATGGCGCAGCCGATAAGCGTGTCGATCACGCGGGGGAGGGCCACTTCAAAGCCTTCACCCAGCAGATTGAAGCAGAGCAGAACCAGCAACGTGATGAACATTGTGGCGTGGGCGTACTGCACATTGCGGAAGGCGAAGAACAAGACGCCGGTAATCACAATCAGGATCAGTTGCCCTTCGACCGATGGCACAAAGTAGAGCACCGGCAGCCCGATAGCGACCCCGACTAATGTCCCGACAATACGCAGCGCGAGGCGATGACGGGTCGCGTTATAGTTCGGCTGGCAGACGAACAGGCTGGTCAGCAGGATCCAGTAGCCGTGGTGCAGTCCCGTGATCTGGATAAAGGCATAGCCCACGCACAGGACCAGCGACATCCTCACTGCGTGACGAAAGAGTGCGGATTCCGGGGTAAAATGACGGCTCAGGCGCAGCCACATATCGCTGAAACCGTTCAGACTGTCATCGGCAAGCTGGTTGTCAGCGTCATTGCCCGGCATCGCCATTGCCTGTTCAGACTCAATGGTGGCGAGCTGAGCATCGATGGCTCTCAGGTTGTTGAGCAGGAATCCCAGCGCTTTGAACTGTTCCGGCGATGTCCCACTGGCCTGAACGCGATCGAGGGCTGCATCCAGATGACTGAATGCGCGCTCAAAGCGAGGGTCATGCTGATAGGGCGTGCGCAGCAGTATTGAGCGCGCAAGTTGCTGGCAGGCCTGAGACTGCATCGACAGCAGGCGCTGGAAACGGAACATCACGTCGCTGTAGCGGAATTTCTCGCGCAGGTCAGCGTACTGCACATGCGATGAGCTGGCGCGCTCGTGAATATCCTGGGCGACAAAGTAGTAGTGCAGTGTGCGGCGGGTACCGCGCTGACCGCGATCGCCGCGCAGACGGGTGAGCAGAGAGGCTTTGGTCTGATTCAGCGTGGCGACCAGCTGGCCATTTGCCAGCGCCAGATCGTACAGTGGCGCCTGGCTGTCCTCTTCGATATCCGGATCGAACAGCCGGGATTTCAGCTCCAGATAGTGGGCCAGCTGTTCGTAACTGCGGGCAATGTTGTCCTGTAAGGCACGGACCGGAAAAATAAGATGCCCGGTTAAGGTCAACAGGTTATACCAGATAGCGCCCAACAGCAGCAGGACCGGTTGCTGATACCACTGATCGTAAAGGGAGACGCCCAGCATGGTGTAAATGGCAATCAGCAGGGCGCCGAACGCGATAGTGGCGTAGCGTTGCCCGAGGCCGCCGAGCAAAATGAAGCCGCTGGTGGAGACGGTCAGCCCTAAGGCAAACAGCCAGGGCCAGGGGAAAAGCAGCTCAACGGACGCGGAAGCAATAAAGAAGCAGACCAGCGTGATGACCAGATTACGCAAACGACCGGCCAGCCGGTCATCGAGATCTGCCAGCGCACCAGCCACCACCCCAAGCGTGAGGGGGATGGTGAGCTTCACATCATTCAGCCACCACGGCAGCGCGGCGGTGCCGCAGAGGGCGATAAAGATCCTGACGTTATAAAGCCAGTTGCTGTTCCATGTATAGCGACGAAGCAGGGGGCTTAGCATGAGAGCGGCCAGTCCTTATTATTGAAAACGACGACGGGCATTGGCTTCACGCGCGGCTTGTGCCACTTCAACCGGGACAACGCGGCGTCCTACCGGCCACAGGGCGATGGTGGCAATTTTGAAATTCGCGATGCCAACCGGAATGCCAATAATCGTAATGCACTGGGCAATACCGGCGAAGATATGCATCAGACACAGCCACCAGCCAAAGAAGATCAGCCACAGAATATTCAGCAGCGTGCCGCCGGTATTCATCAAAGCATTTTTTCTTTCCGGCTCCAGCTCATCCACGTGTACGGCTTCATTTCCATAAGGAACGAGGGACAGTTTGGTGATTTCCCAGCAGGAGCGCGTCAGCGGAAGGGTGAAGATGAGCACGACGCTCACCAGGGTGGCAAAAAGCCAGGAAAGGGTGGTGGCAAAACCGCCAAGGACAAAATTCAACACATTCAGAACGGTACGCATAAACCCTCATTTCCTTCGATATGATTAACGCCCGGTGATTGTAACGTTTTTTTGGGCTGGAGCACCTTAAAACTGGCAGTTAAACTGTCTGACAAATTATGACCTCGTGGATCCGGCAGGATATGGAACTGAAAGCAACTTCAATGGGCAAACGCCTGGCGCAACACCCTTACGACAAGGTTGTCCTCCTCAATGCGGGAGTGAAAGTGTCCGGTGAACGCCACGAATACCTTATTCCGTTTAATCAGCTACTGGCCATTCACTGCAAGCGAGGGCTGGTTTGGGGAGAACTGGAGTTCGTTCTGCCAGAAGAAAAAGTGGTGCGACTCCACGGGACCGAGTGGGCGGAAACCCAACGCTTCCACCATCATCTGAACACGCGCTGGCAGCAGTGGAGCCAGGAGATGAGCGTGATTGCCGCACAGGTGCTGCAACAGGTACTGGATGATATCGCGCTAAGCAATACTCAGCAGAGGTGGCTGACGCGCCAGCAAACTGCCGGGCTTCAGCAAAAAATCGCCCAGGCGCTGACGGCATTGCCTTTACCGGTGGCGCGGCTTGAGGAGTTTGATAACTGCCGCGACGCGTGGCGGAAGTGTCAGGCATGGCTGAGCGATATCGAGAAAAGCCGAATGGCGCACAACCAGGCCTGGACCGATGCGATGCTTACGCAATATGCCGATTTCTTCAGTACGGTGGAATCATCGCCCCTCAATCCTGCCCAGGCGCGCGCCGTGGTGAATGGCGAGCACTCTTTATTAGTGCTGGCAGGTGCCGGGAGCGGCAAAACGTCGGTGCTGGTGGCGCGCGCGGGCTGGCTTCTGACGACGGGCGAGGCGGTTGCCGACCAGATTTTATTGCTGGCCTTTGGCCGCAAGGCGGCGCAGGAAATGGATGAACGCATTCAGGCGCGTTTGCATACCCAGGATATCTCGGCGCGCACCTTCCACTCCCTTGCGTTACACATCATTCAACAGGGCAGCAAAAAAGTGCCTGTTGTCAGCAAACTGGAGAATGATGCTCAGGCTCGCCAGGCGCTGTTTATCAAGGCATGGCGTCAGCAATGCAGTGAAAAAAAGGCGCAGGCGAAAGGCTGGCGTCAGTGGCTTGAAGAGGAACTCCACTGGGAGGTGCCAGAGGGCAGCTTCTGGCAGGATGAAAAGCTGGCGCGCCGTCTGGGTTCTCGTCTCGACCGGTGGGTAAGCCTGATGCGCACGCATGGCGGATCTCAGGCAGAGATGATAGAAAGCGCACCGGAGTCTATCCGCGCCGTGTTTTCTAAGCGGGTTAAGCTGATGGCACCGATGCTAAAAGCGTGGAAAACCGCGCTGAAAGACGAAAACGCGGTCGACTTTTCCGGGCTGATCCATCAGGCCATTATCATTCTGGAGAAAGGGCGCTTCGTCAGCCCGTGGAAACACATTCTGGTGGATGAGTTTCAGGATATCTCGCCGCAGCGCGCTGCGCTGCTTTCGGCGCTGCGGGCGCAGAATAAACACACGTCGCTGTTTGCCGTGGGTGATGACTGGCAGGCTATCTACCGTTTCAGCGGGGCGCAGCTTTCTCTCACGACGGCCTTCCATCACTATTTTGGGGAAGGCGATCGCAGCGATCTGGACACCACCTACCGCTTCAACTCGCGGATTGGCGAAATAGCCAACCGTTTTATTCAGCAGAACCCGCACCAGCTGTCGAAACCGCTTAACAGCCTGACGTCGGGGGATAAAAAGGCCGTCACCCTGCTGGCGGACGATCAGCTGGAACCGCTGCTGGATAAACTGAGCGGCTATGCGAAACCGGATGAGCGCATTCTGGTCCTGGCGCGTTATCACCACCTGAAGCCGACGGCGCTGGAAAAAGCGGCGACGCGCTGGCCAAAACTACAGCTCGATTTTATGACCATTCACGCCAGTAAAGGGCAGCAGGCCGACTACGTGATTGTGGTGGGGCTAAAAGAGGGGAGCGACGGATTCCCGGCACCGGCGCGGGAATCTGTGATGGAAGAGGCGTTACTGCCTGTTCCCGAAGATTTCCCGGATGCAGAGGAGCGGCGTTTATTGTACGTAGCGATAACCCGCGCGCGCCATCGCGTGTGGCTGTTGTTTAACAAAGAGGAGCCGTCGGTGTTTGTCGATATTTTGAAGAGTATTGACGTACCGGTGGCGAGAAAGCCGTAACGACGCGGGCAATTGTGTAGGCCGGGTAAGGCGGAGCCGCCACCCGGCAAAAAACTACTTCAGTCTCTCCGCAAGATAACGCGGATAATCCGGGATCAAAATCTCCACCGGATCGTTAAACTGCGGCGATTCAATGATGAAATCTGCCGTTGAAAGATTGGTGGCTACCGGAATGTTCCACACCGTCGCCAGACGCAGCAGCGCTTTAACGTCAGGGTCATGCGGAACCGCATTCAGTGGATCCCAGAAGAAAATCAGAACGTCAATTTTGCCTTCCGAAATCTGAGCACCTACCTGCTGGTCCCCTCCCATCGGGCCGCTCAGCATGGCATTTACTTCCAGACCGGTTTCGCGGTGGATCAGGTTGCCGGTTGTTCCCGTAGCAGAAAGGGCATGATGCTGTAGCAGAGGCTGATGGCGGCGAACCCAGTTCAGCAGCATTTGTTTACAGTGATCGTGCGCAACCAGAGCAATATGCTTGCGCGCCGGAAGTGTGCGAGTTGTCAGTTCCATAATCTTATCCGTGAGGTTACCTCGCTACACGATGACGGGAACTGACTGATGCTGCAAGAGAAAGGACAAAAAAATGTGGCTCATGACGAAGGTTGTCGTTTTGCCCATTGCAGAAAACGGGCGCGCGTGTCCGGATCGGCATTCTGGAACCAGAACCTGAGGCGCTGCTCAGTAAGCGTTTGTGACTGAGGGGGGAGTACATCCAGCTCCGATACGCCCGAAAGCAGGGTGCTGTCATCCGCCATCATGGTGGCGAACTGGGGCAGGGAAGCGCGTCTGCTGGCCCTGTTATAGATCTCCGTGTCTGCTTCGTAATCTGTTCCTTTTGGCCTTTTTGTCAGCGCCAGGATATCCAGCTTTACCGGGATGGGCATGGAATCTCCGTCCACCAGCTCGATGCGTGGCGAAGCATCAAATGCCAGTGACTCTTTTTCTGTTACGAGACGCGGAAGACTGAAGTTGACCTGGCTGATACGCTGGGTATTAAAGCTCACAACCAGCGGAGGCGAAATGTATACCTGCTGTTCGTTGTCGGCGAGGCGAATCGTCTTTTCCACCCGAAAAACCACCTGATGCGGACCGTTATCCAGCTCAATGCTGTCTGCACCTCGCAGCAGGGAGCTGGAGACTTTTTTCCCGTCCAGCACCAGCAGGTCTATGTCGGTTGAGAGTCTGAGGGTGGTTGCGAAAACACAAACCGGCATGATTAACGCAACCACAGCCGAGGCAATGCCGGTTTTCATAGCAGACTCCTGTAGACAAAACACTCGGTAAGAATGTATCAAAAGTTTTCGATAATCACGTTTACTAACATATAGACATATTCTGCCGTTTTGCCCTCATACTTCTGTAGGTGATGCGTGGTTGAGATATCCGCTTTGACGTACACTTTAAAAAAAACCAGGAGGAAGAGCATGAAAGAGAACGACATTGTCGAGATTCTGACGTCCACGCGCACTATCGCGCTGGTCGGCGCGAGCGATAAACCGGATCGCCCAAGCTATCGGGTCATGAAATACCTTCTGGACCAGGGTTATCACGTAATCCCGGTTTCGCCGAAGGTGGCGGGGAAAACGCTGCTGGGTCAGCAGGGCTATGCGACGCTTGCGGACGTGCCGGAAAAGGTAGATATGGTGGACGTGTTCCGCAATTCAGAGGCGGCCTGGGGCGTGGCGCAGGAGGCGATCGCTATCGGCGCGAAAACGCTGTGGATGCAGCTGGGCGTGATTAATGAGCAGGCGGCTGTGCTGGCGCGCGATGCCGGGTTAAAGGTGGTGATGGATCGCTGTCCGGCAATCGATATCCCCCGTCTGGGGCTGGCAAAATAAAAAAAGCCCGTTTGACGGGCTTTTTAACACCTTTAGTTTCGCAGTCTTGGTGCCTGTAACTGTTTGCGGATGGTCTGAGCAAGCTCATCCATAGTGGGTTGTTCCGGATGCTCATCCTGTAGTTCACCACTCAGCTGCGCTTCGGCAAGATAGGTATGGACAGGCTGACCATCGTCGCCCTCCATAACCACATGATACCAGGGCGCGGCGCGAAGCTCTGCGTCAACCGCCAGCTCGTCTGCTGACGGTTCATCAAGGGAATACTCCGGGTCGATATCCACGACCACACCCAAATATCCAAGCAAGGTGTGGCGGACCTGCTGGCCGATACCGAATTTGCTGGCAATCATAGTCACCTCCCGGGAAACATTACATACACACTATGTGCGGGCAATATTTCTCTTTTCAAGTTACATGACGCGACAGGCAAACCCTTTCAGATACAGCCCTTCCGGGTAGGTAGCGATCACCGGGTGATCGGCGGCCTGACGGAACTGCTCTATAAATTGTACATCACGACCCGCATCTATTGCGGCATCGGCGATGATTTTTTGGAATAAATCTGTCGTCATCAGGCCAGAGCAGGAGAATGTCAGCAGTACGCCGCCCGGGTTCAGCAGCTGGATCGCCAGCATGTTGATATCTTTATAGCCACGGCAGGCGCCCATCAGCTGGCTTTTGTTTTCCACAAACTTCGGCGGGTCCATCACGATGACGTCAAATTTCTCGCCCTGGTCGCGGTATTTACGCAGCAGTTTAAACACGTCGTCACGCACAAACTCCGCTTTGCTCAGATCCAGCTTGTTCAGCTCAACGTTCTGTTTCGCCACATCCAGCGCTTCCTGTGAGGTGTCGACGCTCACCACCTGAGCACAGCCGCCCATCAGGGCAGAGACCGCAAAGCCGCCGGTATAGGAGAAGCAGTTCAGCACGCGCTTATCGGCAACGTACTGGCGCGTCGCCAGACGGCTGTCACGCTGGTCGAGGTAATACCCGGTCTTATGGCCACCCTGGATATCCACCAGCAGCTTCATGCCATGTTCTTCGATAGGCAGCAGGGCAGGGGGCAGTTCGCCAGTGACCGGGCCTTGCGTCAGCTCCATGCCCTCTTTTTTGCGCACCGCCACGTCGCTGCGGTCGTAAATGGCGCATTCCGGGAACAGGGTTTGCAGCGCGCTAATCAGCGCGGCACGTTGGTACTCCGCCCCGGCGCTGAGAAGTTGCAGCACCAGGAAATTGCCGAAGCGGTCGATTGTCACCCCTGGCAGCCCGTCGGATTCACCGGCAATCAGACGATAGCTGTCCAGTCCGTCACGCTTTGCCAGCCACTCGCGCCACTGCTGCGCCTGTTGCAGACGACGGACGAAGAAGTCGATATCGATGGTTTCTTCTTTATCGAACGTCCAGACGCGCGCGCGGATCTGAGATGCAGGTGAATATGCGCCGCGTGCTAACCATTTCCCCTGATGGTCAACAATATCGATGGTTTCACCGAGGCTGGCTTTACCTTCCATGCGGGCAACCGCGCCGGAAAAGACCCAGGGATGACGGCGCAGTAATGACTTCTCGCGCCCTTTGGCTAACACTAAACGTACACTCATAATTTGCTATTCTGTCGATTCCAATGAAATGGCCGCCCTTTTCCCGACTTCAGTGAGGAAATGCAACGCGCCAGTCGGATAAGGAGAAGGATGATGTCAAATGTTTGCACCATTGCCTGGGTCTATGGCCTTGTACAGGGCGTCGGATTCCGCTACAGCACCCAGCGCGAAGCCCTTCAGCTTGGGCTGACGGGGTATGCGCGTAACATGGATGACGGCAGCGTGGAGGTCGTGGCCTGCGGTGAGGCGGATCGGGTAGAGAAGCTGGTGGCGTGGCTGAAAGCGGGCGGACCGCGCAGCGCGCGGGTTGATAAAGTGCTAACGGAACCGCATCAACCCGGCCGGGAATACGCTGACTTCAGTATTCGCTATTAAATACATTTTACCGGTTTTGGCAGACCGGCAATTTTTGTCGCCTGTTTAGCCGGGCCTTTCGGAAACAGGCGATACAGATAACGGCTGTTGCCTTTCTCTTCGCCAAACTTATTTGCCATGGCTTTGACCAGCATGCGGATAGCGGGTGAGGTGTTGAATTCAAGGTAAAATTCCCGCACAAAGCGCACCACTTCCCAGTGTTCCGGGGAGAGGGTAATTCCTTCGTTTTCCGCAATTTTCTCCGCCAGCGCTTCGCTCCACTGGCTGCTCTCTTTCAGATAACCGTCGTTATCGGTTTCGATCTCTTTGCCTTCAAAACTCAACATAATCATTCACGCGTTAGTCAAAAACCGCATCAGTCTACCAAAAAAACAAAGCCCCGCATAAGCGGGGCCATGTTCACAACACGATGAGTTAATCGCGGCTGGCGAAGCCCAGGATGCTCAGCAGGCTGACGAAAATGTTGTACAGCGACACATACAGGCTCACGGTGGCGCGGATATAGTTCGTTTCACCGCCATGAATGATGTTGCTGGTTTCATACAGGATTGCGCCGGATGAAATCAGGATAAACACCGCGCTGATTGCCAGATGCAGCGCAGGCAATTGCAGGAAGATGTTCGCCAGCATACCGACCAGCACAATCACGATACCCGCCATCAGCATACCGCCAAGGAAGGACATGTCCTTACGGGTGGTCAGCACGTAGGCCGAGCAGCAGAAGAACACCAGCGCGGTACCGCCCAGCGCCATACCAATCACGTCACCCATACCGGCAGACAGATAGGCGTTCAGGATTGGCCCCAGGATGTAGCCCAGGAAGCCGGTAAAGGCGAACGCGGAAAGAATACCTACTGGTTTATCCGCGGTTTTGTAGGTCAGGAACATCAGACCATACATACCCACCAGCGTCAGGATCAGACCCGGAGAAGGCAGCATCAGTACGGTGCTGGCCGTCGCGGTGATCGCCGAAAACGCCAGCGTCAGGCTGAGCATAAAATAAGTATTGCGCAGCACCTTATGGGTGCTGAGTAGCGATGTGCGGTCGCGTGAAGAAGTAATAATACGATCCATGAGTCACTCTCTTATGACAGATGTAATTAGCGCAAAGAATAGGAAACGGCGCGGCAGACGCAAAGTGGTTTTACCCATCTTTACTCAGCCCCTTAGGGATTATGCTGGTTTTTTATTCTGGTAAAGCCTTTGTCCTCAGAATGAAGTGCGGTTTGTAGGGCGGATTCAGATCAACCTCTTATAGGTTACTGAAAAATATTGCGTTATTTCCCTAAGGCCGCTACGAGTTATTTCCGGATCGTCATAAAAACAGACAATAAGGCGAAGGAAATGAAACCAAAAACACGCACGCACTTTACGCTCTCTTTGTTAACCGCGGGGATCCTGTGCGCGAGCACGGCAACCTGGGCGGCTAACGTGCCGGCAGGAACCCAGCTGGCAGATAAGCAGGAACTGGTCAGAAACAACGGCAGTGAACCCGCCTCGCTCGACCCGCATAAAGTCGAAAGCGATGTCGAATTCAATATTATCAGCGATTTATTCGACGGGCTGGTCAGTGTCTCTCCGGCAGGTGAAATCCAGCCGCGCCTGGCGGAGAAATGGGAAAATAAAGACAACACCGTCTGGACTTTCCATCTGCGCCCGGGCATTACCTGGAGCGACGGAACCCCCATCACCGCGGAAGATATTGTCTGGAGCTGGCAGCGGCTGGTCGACCCGAAAACCGCCTCTCCCTATGCCAGCTATCCCGGCAGTATGCGTATCGTCAACGGCGCTGATATTGCAGAAGGCAAAAAAGCGCCCGAGTCGCTGGGTGTGAAAGCCATCAATGACACCACGCTGGAAGTGACGCTCACGCAGCCAAATGCCGCGTTCCTGGCGATGCTGGCTCACCCGTCTCTGGTGCCGATAGATAAAGTCCTGGTAGGCCGTTTCGGTGATAAGTGGACCAAGCCGGAGCACTTCGTCAGCAGCGGGGCCTATAAACTGTCACAGTGGGTGGTGAACGAACGCATCGTGGCGGTGCGGAACCCGAAATACTGGGATAACGAACATACCGTCATCAACAAGGTGACCTATCTGCCCATTTCCTCTGAAGCTGCTGACGTCAACCGCTACAAAGCGGGCGAAATCGACATTGTTTACACGGTGCCGATCAACCAGTTTGCTCAGCTGAAGAAAACGCTGGGGAGCGAGCTGGACGTTTCACCGCAGCTTGCCACCTATTATTATCAGTTCAACACCACCCGGCCGCCGTTCAACGACGCCCGCGTGCGCAAGGCGCTGAACCTGGCGCTGGATAAAGACATCATCGCCGGGAAAGTATTAGGGCAGGGGCAGCGCCCGGCATGGCTGATCAGCCAGACGGATATTGGCGGCGTCAAGCTACAGAACCCGGATTACGCCAGCTGGCCGATGGATAAACGCATTGCCGAGGCGAAAAAGCTGCTGGCCGAAGCCGGATTTAACGACAGCCATCCGCTCAGCTTTAATCTCCTCTATAACACGTCAGAATCGCATCAGCGTATTGCCATTGCCGCCAGCTCTATGTGGAAGAAGAACCTCGGTGTGGAGGCGAAGCTGCAAAATCAGGAGTGGAAAACCATGCTTGATACTATGCACACCCATAACTTTGACGCGGTACGCTACGCCTGGATTGCCGATTACGACGATGCGGCAACCTTCCTGAACACCTTCCGTACCGGGGATAGCCAAAACACCACGCAGTACAGCAATCCGGACTACGATCGGGCTCTGGCGAACGCGGCGAAATCGAAAACGGCGGAGGAGCGCGGTAAGTTCTACCAGGAGGCAGAAGATCTGCTGGGACGCGATGTACCGGCGATCCCGGTCTATCACTACGTGCGCACGCACCTGGTAAAACCCTGGGTGGGGGGATTCACGCCGGACAAGCTCGGGTATTACTACACCAAAGATATGTACATCAAAAAGCACTAACGATCCGCGGTGGATATTATGCTGGCAAAATGGCCAATCTGTCGTCTATTCAACCGATTAAACGCATTTTGGCTATTTTTAAAGCGAACGAATGCGCGCACTCTTTACAGCGCGCGGTGAGGTGTTTATAGTTCGCCTCACTTAGGAAGCGTGGCCGAGCGGTTGAAGGCACCGGTCTTGAAAACCGGCGACCCGAAAGGGTTCTAGAGTTCGAATCTCTACGCTTCCGCCAAATTCGAAACCCCTGCGATAGCAATATCGCAGGGGTTTTTGCTTTTGCGCCAGACTTCAGCCATGCCGCCCATGTTGTAGCTTATCGTGATCCCGGCGTCGGCCTTACTGACCTGCGCTTTTACGCACCAGGTGTCCTCGATGTTTGCTGGCGTCAGCACCGCTTCGGGCGCGCCCGTGGCTGAAATCTTTCCGGCTTTCAGGAGGATCAGCCGCTGGCAGTAATTGGCCGCAAGGTTGAGATCGTGCAGTGCAACCACCACCGTAAGCGGCAGCTGTGAAACGAGCCGCATCAGCTCCAGCTGGTGCTGAATGTCCAGGTGGTTCGTTGGTTCATCAAGCAACAGCACCTGCGGCTGCTGGGCCAGCGCGCGGGCTATCTGGCTTCGCTGACGCTCTCCGCCAGACAAAAACTGCCATCGCCGCTGGCGCAATCCGGTTAACTGCATCAGGCCAATCGCCTGTTCAACCGCAGCCTCATCCTCGCGAGTGGTTCTCTGGAATGTTTTCCGGTAGGGCGTACGCCCCAGTCTAACGATTTCCTCAACGGTCAGCTCTCCGTCGACTTCAGCATGTTGCGGAACAAAGGCCATGGTCTGCGCGCGTGTTTTCAGTGGCATCGTGCCAAGCGTTGTGCCATTAAGCGCAACACGTTCGCTAAGTCGCGGGATCAGCCCGGCGAGACAGCGCAATAGCGTCGACTTGCCCGAGCCGTTTGGCCCTAACAGGCCGACAATCTGCCCGGATGGCAGGTCGAGATCAATATCCTTCAGCACCGTCTGCGCTTGTCGGGTTACGGTTAACCCGGCCACGGTAATATTCATGGATGCTCCTTTCGGTTTTGATAAAGCAACGCCACAAAGACGGGGGCGCCCACCAGCGCAGTCACCACTCCGATGGGCAGAACCTGGTGCACAATCAGCGTGCGTGAGACGATATCTGCGAGGATCATAAAGTGGGCGCCGATGAGAAACGTCAGCGGGATCGCGCGACGATGACCCGGCCCGCATAGCATGCGCGTCACGTGGGGGATCACCAGTCCCACAAACCCCACTGCGCCTATGGCGCTCACCATCGTTGCGGTGACGACGGCGCAGGTCAGCAATAAGACAATACGCACGGCGGTAACCGGGATCCCCAGCGTGGCAGAGACCTCATCCCCGAAGGTGAAGGTATCCAGCGCCCGCGAAAAGAGAAATATCACCAGTAAACCTGCAAGCGTAACGGCCAGCGCCAGTAGCGCGTCAGGCCAGCGCACGCCGCTCAGGCTCCCCAGCAGCCAGAACATGACGCTACGGGACTGCTCGGCATTGGCGGACGTGCTGACAACGTACGCGGTCATGGCGTTGAAGAGTTGAGTACCCGCAATGCCAGCCAGTAAAATGCGTGACGGGCTTGCGCTCATGCCGTTTGTAATCAGCATGATGAGCGCAAAGGCGGCGCAGGAGCCGACAAACGCACCGCTGCTCACGCCAATCACGCTTCCCCCGATACCGAGAAGCATTACACAGACGGCGCCCAGTGATGCGCCCGCGGAAATCCCCAGCAGATACGGCTCAGCCAGAGGGTTACGCAGGATCGACTGTAACACCAGCCCGCACAGCGCCAGGCCACCGCCGCTGCACGCCGCCATTACTGCCCGGCTCATGCGATATTCCCAGATGATACCTTCCTCTGTTTGCGGCAACGCATAAGCGGTCAACCCCAGTCCGTTGAGGATCGCTTTCCCGGTACTGGCATACGACACCGGCATATCACCGATACTGGCGGCAAAGACCAGCATCAGCGGCAGCGCCATGATGCCTGCCGCCAGTAAAGTTTGCTGGCGGCGTTCAAAAGCCAACGGACTCATTGTTCATCCCGGAAAGAAGCCAGTCGATCGCTGATAAGCTCAACGGCATCAACGTTACGCAATGAAGGGTTTAACGACATCGCTGGCACCACGATGATGTGGTTGTTCCTGACCGCAGGCATGTTCTTCGTCACCGGGTCACTGCGCAAGAATGCTTCTTTTACCGCAACGTCATCGGCAGGGTAGAGCCTGCGGGACATCTCAGCGATAACAATCACGTCCGGCTGCGACCGGGCAATATGTTCCCACGTTACAGCTGGCCATTCGTCGTGAGAGTCAATAATGTTCTTCAACCCCAGCGTGCGGCTGATCCAGCCAGGCGCGCCGTAATTCCCCGCCACCCAGGGGTCGCCGTTCAGACGGCTGCTGGAGAACCAGAACACGACGCGAAGCGGTTTCGCTGAGACGCGCGCCCGGGCCTTTTCGATACGTTCCGTCAGCGCGCGGTTGAGCTGCTCACCTCGGGCGGAAACATCAAAAATCGTGGCCAGATCTGTCACTTCCCGCGTAATTTCCGCCAGTGAAAACGGCGCGCTTCGTGCTCCGTCTGCGTTTGACGTTTCCGTCACCGCTTTATCCGTGCAGTCGGCAGGGGAGATCCAGGTATTTATTCCCAGCGATGCAAACTGCTCACGTGTTCCCACTTCTCCCTGCGGACCAATGTGCCAGTGATACTGCGCGAGAACGAGCTCCGGTTTCTGTCCCACCACAGCTTCAAAAGAGGGCGAATTTTCTGTGAGCCGGGGAAGGTTTTTTCCGGCATCCGCCAGCGGAGCCGGAAGTTCACCGAACCAGACCGACGTCGCGGCGATCGTTTTCTCCAGCCCCAGAGCGAGCAATAATTCAGTTTCATGCTGACCCACGGTCACGACGCGCTGAGGAGCCTGCGCAAAGGTCTGCGTTACGCCGCAATTTTCTATCGTGAGAGGCCAGGAGGTTGCGGCGAAAGCGGCAGGTGCCATGGAAAGAAGTGAAGCCAGAAATAACCCTTTTTTAAGTCTCATAGAACGCAATCCGAAAATGTTATGTTATAACATAATACATATATTGTGTTTGAGAGCAACACGCTCACGGTTGCATCTTGCAGAAACGGAAGGCTGGACTATTCTCAACATACCCACCTGGCATTCGCGGGTTGCCTGAAAAATAACAAGATTTCTGACCTGGGGTAGTGAGGATGAAAAAAATCCTGCTCGCGTTTGCGTTCTGTTTTGCCGCCCTGAGCGCCTTCTCATCGTATGCCGCAGAGCCTCGCCAGGCGCCTACGGAGCAGGAGCGCGCCCGAACCGTCTATATCTTCCATCAGCCGATCGTCATGCTACAGGCGAAGTTTGGCCTGACTACGCCCGAAGAGCGCGTTTTACGCATCCGCAACACCCTGCGCAATTTTACCGAGGCGGATGTACGTGAGCCGCTCAGCGTCGTCCCCGTCACCCGCTATAACCAGCAGGGACGGCTGATAGTGATGAACGGTAAGCCGGTGATGCTGCTGACGGAAGGGGATTTGGATGAAGGGGACGATCTTACCCTCGATCAGGCCGCGCAGCGCGTGCTGGCGCGCATGGAAGCGCAGAGAATGGCGCTGCGCGATCAATACGATACCGGCTGGCTGGCGCTGTCGACGGTAAAAACAGCCGCTGGTCTGCTGGCGCTTATGCTGCTCTGCTATGGCGCCTGGCGATCCTGGCGCTGGTTCCGGCGCGTCTACCGTCGGCGTATTGTGGAGAATCGCAGCCGTGTACCGCAAAGCTGGCGGCGGTACATAGGCGCAATTGAGATTCGGCTTTACGGCATCCTGATGTTCCTGCTGGGGTTGATTGGCTTTTACGTCTGGCTGAGCTGGGCATTCAGCCTGTTTCCATGGACCCGGGTGTGGGGCACGTCGCTGGGGGACTGGACGCTTCGCGTGGTGCAGCAAATCGCCCTGGCAATTGTCTCGGCCTTGCCGGGGCTGACGATTGTGCTGATCATTTTCCTCCTTACCGCTTTTATTCTGAAGCTTCTCAAGGTGGTGCTCAATCAGGTGGAGGCTGGTCGTCTGCAACTCCCCGGCGTCCATCCGGAAACCGTGGGGGCGACCCGCAAGCTCATTTCCGTTGCCGTCTGGCTATTTGCTCTCTCTGCCGCCTGGCCGTTTCTCCCCGGCGCAAACTCGCTGGCGTTTAAAGGTATTAGCGTCTTCTTCGGCCTGATGTTAACGCTGGGCTCGGCGGGGGTAATGAACCATGCCATGAGCGGTCTGGTCCTGATTTACTCCCGCGCCCTGCGTAAAGGCGATGTCATTCGGGTGGCGGATAACGAAGGTAAGGTCAGTGAAATAGGCATGCTGGCGACCAAAATTATTACCCGGGAAAATTATGTCGTTACCGTGCCCAATGCGGTGGTGGTGAGCGGTAAGATCACCAACCTGAGCGCGCTACAGCCCGATGGCAGCCTCAATCTGACGGTCAGCGTCACGATCGGTTATGACACCCCATGGCGTCAGGTGCATGCCATGCTGGAGCTGGCTGCGAAACGGGCAAAAGGAATTGACCTTACCGAGCCGCCGCTGGTGCGCCAGTTAGGGTTAATGGACTGGTATATCGCTTACGAATTGCAGGTTCGTCTGCTGCCCGATCAGTCCCTCGCGGTTGCCCGCAATGAACTGCACAGCCAGATACAGGACGTGTTTAATGAATTTAACGTGCAGATCATGTCCCCGAATTTTGTTATGCAGCCGGAGGGCAGCGTGATGGTTGCCAAAGAGAACTGGTATCCCGCGCCAGCTAAACCCCCTCAGGGCGAAAACTGATGCGTCGGTTTTGGCGAGGCCAGGCGAAATGTCACAGCTTCTGATCGACAATCGCCGATTTTATCCGGGTCATCGCCAGAATATTTTTAGAACGCATATTTAATTTCTCGAGGATCCTCACGCGGTAGGTGCTGGTGGTTTTTTGTGACAGTTTTAACTTTTTCGCGATCTCATGGTTTTCCATATGAAAAAGCTTCAGCACGTCATATTCGCGTCGCGTAAAGGAGTGTGTTCTCAGCGCCCGATAAAAACGCATTAATTGTTGAAAAGGGTGAGCAGTAAAATGCATCGACGAATAGATAATATTATCGATTCTCACCGCGCTGTTGGCTTCTATCTCATGCATCAGGACGATGTAATCACGTTTGACTTTTTTGACCTGCTGAATGGTTTTATTGCGTAACTTATCCTGTTCAATCGCAATGATAAAATCCATTGCTGGATCGAGCCTGTTGAGATCGTGAATATCCGCGTCATCGCGAATCAAACAGGTGGATGTCAGGGCGCTTGAAACACCATGGCAAAGGTAATAGTTATCACTGATAAATATAAAATTCATAATCGTCGTTAAATAAAGTCATGGCTAATCTCGTATCGCAGTGATGCACGGTTAATGGGTGTTGTACGAAAAAGAGTCTAAATGACCACCCGCGAATTTAATAAACGTAATGAATGTAAAAATAAATGTTTACATTTTAGCCAGTCGATGATGAAAAAGTCAGCGAGGCGGAAGGGAACGACGAAGATGCTTAACGTAATGCAATTTCATGCTTTACATCATGCTCAGAGATGTTTATAGTGCGCCTCACTTTGGAAGCGTGGCCGAGCGGTTGAAGGCACCGGTCTTGAAAACCGGCGACCCGAAAGGGTTCTAGAGTTCGAATCTCTACGCTTCCGCCAAATTCGAAAACCCTGCGATAGCAATATCGCAGGGTTTTTTCGTTATTCCAGCCCCAGCGTATACTGCGCGATTTTGAAGTAGATAATCAGCCCGGTTCCGTCGATCAGCGTGGCGATAAACGGTGCGGAGACCACCGCCGGGTCGATTTTGCAGCGTTTCAGTACCATCGGGATCACCGACGAGACGATTGCGCTCCACAGCGTAATGCAGACCAGGGTCAGGCTGACGATGAGCGTGATTTCCATCCCAATGCCCATTATCCAGGCGCGAATGCAGCCCGCCAGACCCAGCGTGGCGGCAATCATTAGCGAGGTGCTCATCTCTTTGCGCAGCACGCGACCCACGTCGCGAAGGTGAACTTCCCCCAGCGCCATGGCGCGCACCAGCGTCGAGGTGATCTGCGTCCCGCTGTTTCCGCCGGTGCCAATCAGCAGCGGAATAAAGAACGCCAGCGCGATGGCGGATTCCAGCGCCTCTTCAAAATGCTGGATCACCGAACTGGTATACGCTTCTGCAACAAACAGCAGCAGCAGCCAGACGGAGCGTTTCTTCCACAGGCTAAAGGCGCTGGTTTCCAGATAGGGCTTTTCCAGCGGCAGCGTCGCCCCCTGAAGCTGGGCATCTTCTGTCACATCATCTTCCAGCAGATGGGCGATTTCGCGCTCGGTCAGGCAGCCCACCAGCTTGCCGTGGGTTACTACCGGCACAACATCCGCACCCGCGTGCGCCAGGACCCCGGCGACATCCGCCCGCTCATCTTCCGGTTTGAGCTGGATAAAATCCGATATCATCAGCCCCTTTACGGGCTGTACGGTATCCGTGGCCTGCAAGAGTTTGCGTACGGCAATCAAACCCGCGAGGCGACCGTTATCTTCGATAAAAATATGCGACGGAATATCATCGTCTTTTAATTTTTCAAAGAACTGTTCGCGTGCCAGAGCCACGCATAATGAAATATCGATAACAATAAAATCGGTATTCATATATTGCGCGATGGCGCTGTCATTAAAAGCCAGGTTTTGGTTGTGAATAGCGTAAGACATAGTAAATTCCCTTTGAATAATAAAATCTCTCAGGGGCGAGCAAGACAGGGCATGTCGGAAAGGAGATCCCCACGTCCTGGGTTCAGCACTGTACACCGTATCCCGAAAGGGAAGTTATACTGACAAAGCCTTGATTCGACAGTGCCTGTTTTACCCTGTGCCGGTTCTCTCGAACCCACCAGAGCGATAACGTGTATTTGTACAGGAGCCTCGCCATAACGAGATCGTTGTAAAACGGGAGGGATAATACGCTTATTTAAAATGGCTGCCGAAGAATTTTAATAATGTTTAAGTACGGTTTAAATGAATATTATTAAAGGGATGTTGACGTTTTATTTAACCGGTTTCACTTCTAATGGAGAATTCACTGGTTATCGGGAGAGTAAAATGGCATGGCTGGACACGCTGCTGGATCATTTTGCGCATTATCCGACGCATCTGTTCGCGCTGCTCGTTATTATGGCGTTGAGTAAATCGACGGTGCTGGTCTCCTCCGTGCTGCCGCCCGCATCGGTCATGCTGCTGGCAGGGATCGCCGTCAGCCAGTCAAGCATGCATCCGGCGCTGACGTGGCTGGCGGTGGTGATGGGCGCTACGGCAGGTTCGGTGCTGAATTACCATATCGGCCAGCTGATGGGGCATACCCGGCTGGTGTCACGCTTCACGGCAAAACATGCCGATAAGTTTTTGCGGGTACAGCACCAGCTGCATAAAAATGGCGTGCTGGTGTTGTTCACTTCGCGTTTCCTGGCGGTACTGCGCTATATCGTGCCGCTGGCGGCGGGCATGCTCAGGCTGAACGCGTTAAAGGTATACGCCGTCAGCCTGCTTTCAGCCTGCGCATGGGCAGCGCTGTATGTCGGCATCGTCACCGGCATCAGCGTCTGAATCAGCGAGTCACGTATTTATCAGTATGAGAAATGCTTCCCGAAAAACCTGTCACGAATCTGTCACACTCAGTGCGACATTAAAAAACGTGTGAGGAATTAGGGATGAGAAAAGCACTACTCGCAGTTGCTGTGGCAGGTACCCTTTCCGTGACCTTTGGCGCACAGGCGCAGGTCACGCCGGACGGCTATCAGCTGGAACAGGTGCTCATCATGAGCCGCCACAACCTGCGCGCGCCGCTTGCCAATAACGGCAGCGTGCTGGAGCAGTCCACGCCGAAGCAGTGGCCGGAGTGGGACGTTCCGGGTGGACAGCTCACCACCAAAGGGGGCGTACTGGAAGTGTATATGGGTCACTATATGCGCGAGTGGCTGGCAGAGCAGGGGATGGTGAAGACGGGTGAATGCCCGCCAGCGGATACCGTCTATGCCTACGCCAACAGCCTCCAGCGCACCGTGGCGACCGCCCAGTTCTTTAACACCGGCGCGTTCCCGGGGTGCGATGTTCCTGTGCATCATCAGGAAAAAATGGGCACCATGGATCCGACATTCAATCCGGTCATTACCGATAACTCCCCGGAATTCCGCGAAAAAGCGCTGAAAGCGATGGAGTCCGAGCGGCAGAAAATGCAGCTTGGCGAAAGCTACAAGCTGCTGGAGCAGATGACCAGCTACGCCGACTCGCCGTCCTGCAAAGAGAAAAAAGTCTGCTCGCTGGCGGACGCGAAAGATACCTTCAGTGCCGACTATGAAAAAGAGCCGGGCGTCTCCGGGCCGCTGAAGGTGGGTAACTCGCTGGTGGATGCGTTCACGCTACAGTATTACGAAGGCTTCCCGACAGACCAGGTGGCCTGGGGCGAAATCAAAACCGATCAGCAGTGGCGGGTGCTGTCGAAGCTGAAAAATGGCTATCAGGATTCGCTGTTTACCTCGACGGACGTGGCGCAAAACGTGGCTAAACCGCTGGTGAAGTACATTGATAAAGCGCTGGTGACCGAACAGGCAAAAGCGCCAAAAATTACCCTGCTGGTGGGGCATGACTCCAACATCGCCTCGCTGCTGACTGCGCTGGACTTCAGGCCATATCAGCTGCACGACCAGCAGGAACGGACCCCGATTGGCGGTAAAATTGTCTTCCAGCGCTGGCATGACAAAAACACTAATCAGGAGCTGATGAAAATTGAGTATGTTTACCAGAGTTCTGACCAGTTGCGTAACGCCAGCGTACTGTCGCTGCAATCCCCTGCGCAGCGCGTGACGCTGGAGCTGAAGGGCTGTCCGGTGGATGGCAATGGCTTCTGTCCGATCGATAAATTCAATGCGGTGATGAATAACGCGGCGAAATAGCAGAAATCCCCCCGCGCGAGCGGGGGGCACGTTCAGACGTTTTTACGTTCGATGGTTTGCTCGCCCCAGAACAGCGAGTCTTTGTCGGTTTTTTCGAAGGCGCGAACCAGCACTTCATCGTTGCCTTCTTCCCAAATCTGTTCAGCCAGCTTTTCGTCATAATTGGCGACTTCAAAGATGGCTTCGGCAATCTCCGGAGAGGTATTGCGTAAACTTGCCCATTCACCCACGTGGTGAGCTTTGGATTCTTGCGTTGGCATACTTGTCCTCCTGTTGGGTTAGCCGTTCAGTTTTTTGGCAAGACCCGCGACGTATTCACCCTGATAGCGGGCGATTGAAAGTTCTTCATTGCTTGGCTGGCGTGAACCATCCCCACCGGCAATGGTGGTTGCGCCATACGGTGTCCCGCCACGAACCTGGGAAACATCGAACAGTTCCTGCGCGCCGTAGCCAATTGGCACTATCACCATCCCATGATGTGCAAGGGTAGTCCAGGTTGAGGTGATCGTCTGCTCCTGACCGCCACCCGTGCCGGTAGAGCTGAACACGCTGGCGAGCTTGCCATATAACGCACCGGAGGCCCAAAGCCCGCCCGTCTGGTCGAGGAAGGTGCGCATCTGGCCGGACATATTGCCGAAGCGGGTCGGGGTGCCGAAGATAATGGCATCATAGTCTGCCAGCTCCTGCGGGGTCGCCACCGGGGCATTTTGTGTTTTCCCGCCAGCTTTGGCGAAGGCTTCCGCCTGCATGGTTTCCGGTACGCGTTTAACCACGACCTCAACGCCGTCTACTCTGTTTGCGCCTTCTGCTACTGCGTGAGCCATGGTTTCAATGTGTCCATACATGGAATAATAGAGCACCAGAACTTTTGCCATTTTGCATCACTCCTCGTTGGTTTTCTTACAGCGGATCGCTGCGCTCCTTTAAAGATATGACATCACAGCCAGACTGCAAAAATGAACGGCATTTCTTTGATATATAACAATATCTTTTGGTTGTGCGCCTTGTAGCAAAATGAAACAACTTTAGCGGCGCGGATTTTCCAAAATATAAGAATGGCTTATGTATAACCGTTGAAATATTTCATACGAAAGGCTGAGATCATGTTGCAGAATATTACCTCTCGCTTGCCGGATAGCCGCATTACACTAAGCTTAGTTTCACGCGGCACAGATAAAGGCACTGCCCTTGAGCCGCGAGGTGAAAGAATCCTCTTTTACTGAATGCAATATGATGTCTAATGTTTCACACTCTGGAGGTTAGAGATGGCAAACCATCGTGGTGGTTCAGGTAATTTCGCTGAAGACCGTGAAAGAGCATCAGAAGCAGGTCGTAAAGGTGGCCAGTCTAGCGGGGGCAACTTTAAAAACGACCCTCAGCGCGCATCAGAGGCTGGTAAAAAAGGGGGTAAAAATAGCCACGGCAGCAACAAGTAGTACGCCGGGTTAACTCCCTGCCGCCGGGTTTCCCGGCGGTTTTTTTATGTCTGCAACATTGAACTGTAACCAAAGGCATCGCACACTACAGGATTGATTCTTCGTGCTGGTGTCCCATGTCCGTTTCCCGTTTTACCTTCTCCATTAAGCCTCAGGAAGCCATCCTGATTTTAATCACCATGTTCTGGGGCGGAACCTTTCTCGCCGTTCAGTACGCGGTCACGATGAGCGATCCGTTTTTCTTCGTGGGTCTGCGCTTTGCAACCGCGGCAATCGCCGTGGCGCTTATTTCG
Organism: Enterobacter hormaechei ATCC 49162; assembly: GCF_001875655.1. NCBI lineage: Bacteria > Pseudomonadati > Pseudomonadota > Gammaproteobacteria > Enterobacterales > Enterobacteriaceae > Enterobacter > Enterobacter hormaechei. Next base: position 1,155,287 of record NZ_MKEQ01000001.1, on the reverse strand, counting down.
TTGAAAACGCTGCGCGGGTTGACCCTGAGAGAGCTTAAAGCGGGTGTCGCCATTGGCGTGGCGATTGCCATGGGTTACAGCCTGCAAACGTGGGGACTTCAGTCTATCTCCAGCAGTAAATCTGCCTTTATCACCGCCATGTACGTACCGCTGGTGCCGCTGTTGCAGTGGCTGTGCCTCGGCAGAATGCCGGGCCTGATGTCGTGCATTGGCATCGTGCTGGCGTTCATCGGCCTCATTTTATTAGCCGGGCCGGAAAATAATCTGCTGGCGCTGGGGCCGGGGGAGATCATCACCCTGGTGGGGACCGTTGCCATTGCGGCTGAAATTATTCTGATTAGCGCCTGGGCAGGGAAAGTGGACGTTAAGCGGGTGACGGTCGTGCAGCTTGCCACTGCGTCGCTGGTGGCGTTCGCGACGATGGTCCCGGCAGGGGAGTCTGTGCCGCCGATGTCCACAGGGCTTATCGTCGTGGCGCTGGGGCTGGGCATTTTCAGCGCCATTATCCAGGTCACCATGAACTGGGCGCAGCGCAGCGTATCCCCGACACGGGCGACGGTCATTTACACCGGTGAGCCGGTGTGGGCGGGTATTTTCGGGCGACTCGCCGGGGAGCGTCTGCCGCTGCTGGCGCTGGTGGGCGCGGCGTTTATTATTCTCGGCGTACTGGTGAGTGAGTTAAAGCTCCGCAAGCGCCGGAATGCGGCGAGCGATTTAACGGCCGAATAAGCTTTTGATTGAAATAAAGCGCAGGTTTAACTACGATATGTACGGATAAAAACCGTACACGATAAATGAAACCATGCCAGCACTTAAAAAACAGCGTATCGATCTTCGCTTATCGGACGAAGACAAAACAATGATTGAAGAAGCGGCAGCGATGACCAACCAAACGATCACCCAGTTTATGGTGAACAGTGCGTCAGAGCGGGCTGCCGAAGTCATCGAACAGCATCGGCGTCTCGTATTAAACGAAGCCTCATGGAATGCCGTTATGGATGCCATCGATAATCCGCCAGAGCCAAATGAACGCCTGAAACGCGCGGCGAAACGTCTTCGAAACATGGAGTGAAGCGTCGTGGCAAATCTCACGATCGAAATGTTATCAGAGGGAACCGATTACGATTTCGGCAATTTCGATTGTGGTGAACCCTCGCTCAATGCCTTCCTTACCGATCACCTGGTACGTCAGCACAGCGGACGTATTTTACGCGGCTACCTACTTAAAGAACGCGACCACCCACGTATCCTGGGCTATTACACGCTTTCGGGAAGTTGCTTTGAAAAAGCGATGCTTCCTTCAAAGACTCAGCAGCGCCGCATCCCATACAGCAACGTCCCCAGCGTGACGCTGGGACGTCTGGCTGTCCATAAAGAACTACAGGGAAACGAGTGGGGAACAACGCTTGTCACACACGCTATGCGCGTTGTTTATCTGGCGTCGCAGGCTGTTGGCGTCCACGGAATTTTTGTGGATGCGCTTAACGAACGGGCCAAACGATTTTATCTGAAGCTGGGGTTTATCCCGCTGGCAGGTGAAAACAGCAGTTCACTGTTCTTCCCCACGCAATCTATCGAACGACTGTTTGAGCAGGTGTGATCGCTCTTAAGGAACATGCACGTCGGGTAAGGCGTCGCCGTCACCCGACGTGTAGATTTCACGGATCCTGAGTCACCACGGCGCCCTGCGGCGCGGCAGCCATCCGGCGGCTCAGCAGGGCGTTGAGCAGGATCGCGCCGAACGTTGCCGTGCCTATCCCGCCCACCGTAAACCCGCCCAGCGTCAGGGCGAAATCACCCGCCCCCAGCACCAGCGTCACCGCCACCATGATCAGGTTACCGTTCTGGCTCAGATCAACATGATTCTGCACCCAGATGCGTGCCCCCGCGACGGCAATCAGACCAAATACCACAATCGAGGCGCCGCCAATCACGGGTGCCGGGATGGTGTGGATCAATGCGCCGAATTTCGGGGAAAAGCCGAGCAGCATCGCCATCACCGCCGCCGCGACAAAGACCAGCGTCGAGTAGACTTTGGTCACCGCCATCACGCCGATGTTTTCCGCATAAGTGGTGACGCCGCTGCCGCCCACGGAACCCGAAAGCATGGTCGCCAGACCGTCTCCCACAAACGCCCGTCCCATGTACGGGTCCATATTGCGGCCAGTCATTCCCGCTACGGCTTTCAGATGGCCCAGGTTTTCAGCCACCAGAATAACCGCGACAGGCGCGATGAGCATCATCGCCTGAGCGTTAAAAGTGGGTGAGGTCAACTGCGGCACGCCGAACCAGGCAGCCTGGTGAATCAGTGTAAAATCAACCGGCTTGCCGAGGCCGAACACGTTCGCCAGCAGTGCGTAGACCAGACAGGCCGCAATCAGACCGACCAGGATCAGCAGCCGCTGGATCATGCCGCGCGTAAAGACCGCCACCACGCCAATGCACAGCACCGTAATCACCGCCATCCAGCTTTCAAACGGTGAACCGGAAACGCTCTTCACCGCAATCGGCGCGAGATTCAGGCCTATCGCCATCACCACCGCCCCGGTGACAACGGGGGGCATCATCCGCTCTATCCAGCGCGTGCCGACTTTCATCACCACCAGTCCGGTCAGGGTGTAGACCAGCCCACAGGCGATAATGCCGCCAAGGGCTACGCTCAGGTTGGGGTTAATGCCCTGACCGTTAAACCCGGTTGCCGCAATGACCACCCCGACGAAGGCGGCGCTGGAGCCGAGATAGCTCGGCACGTGCCCGCCGGTGACAAAAAAGAACAGCAGGGTACCGATACCCGACATCAATATGGCGAGGTTAGGATCCAGCCCCATTAGCATGGGCATCAGCACCGTCGCACCAAACATCGCGACCGCATGCTGCACACCCATCACCATCGTCTGCCCGAGCGGGAGCCTTTCATCCGGCGCGACCACGCCTGCTTCTGTGGAGGTCGATTTCAACTGCCAGTGGGGAAGTCCGAACATGATCTGTCTCCTTAATGCGGGTTAACAGGCGGGTCGCATAAGTGCGTGGTAGCCCCGGTCGAACCACACCAGCCCTTGCGGTGCAGGGTGGCGAATGATGGAAACGATGTCGCAGAACAGAATATCGTGAGTACCGACGCTGACCACCTGGCTGATGCGGCAGTCGAACGAGGCCAGGGCCGCCTCCAGGCGCGGGCAGCCCGTCTCACCCGTCTCCCAGCGAGCGGCGGCAAAGCGGTCCTCCATCGGCGTTTTACCGCCAAACAGGTTGGATAAAGGCTCCTGTCCGGCGCTCAGCGTGTTAACGCACAGGGTGCGATTCTCACTGAAGATCGGCCAGACGGACGCGCCACGGTTGAGGCAAACCAGCAGCGTCGGCGGCGAATCGGTCACGCTGCATACCGCGCTGGCGGTGAAGCCCGCCATTCCCGCCGGGCCGTCGGTGGTGATGATATTGACCGCCGCACCGACGCAGGCCATGGCATCACGGAACGTTTGTTGATCGGGTGTCGTCATGGTGGCTCCTTACGCCAGACCGCAGGCGTCTTCGAAGGTCAGACGCGGTAAGCGTCCATAGACTTTGCTCATATCGCCATAGCCGATGTTGATCAGCAGATTGCTTTTCAGCAGCGTGCCCGTGAAAAAGGCCGCGTCCACTTTTTCCCGGTCAAAGCCGGACATCGGCCCGGTGTCCAGCCCGAGCGCGCGACAGGCGAAGATCAGGTACGCGGCCTGCATCGAGCTGTTGCGAAAGGCGGTATCTTCCGCAAGCTCAGGGCTGGAGGTAAACCAGCTTCTGGCATCGCCGTGCGGAAACAGTTCCGGCAGGCGCTCATAAAACTCGCTGTCCCAGGCGACAATCGCCGTGACCGGGGCGGAGAGCGTTTTCTCAAGGTTGCCGCTGGAGAGTGCCGGGCGCAGCTTCTCTTTACCCTCCGGGCTTCGCACAAAGACAATGCGCGCCGGGGAGCAGTTGGCGGACGTCGGCCCCCATTTCATCAGGTCATAAATTTCGCGCAGCGTCTCGTCACTGACCGGTATATCCAGCCAGCCGTTATGGGTTCGTGCGCCGGTAAACAGCGTTTCCAGCGCGGCGGGCGTAATGGCTTCGCTCATTAAAGCTCCTTACAAAGCGGGTTCAGGGCTGTGCAGCAGGCTGGCAAGCCCGTTAAGCAGCACGGTGTTAAAGGTGTCCGGTTCGGTGACGTTGCAGGCATGACCTCCCTGGCGCATGACCGTTTTGCGGGCGTGCGGGAGGGTGGCGTGCAGTTCAGCGGAGCAGACGGACGGCACCAGCAGATCGTCGGCGGAACAGATAATCTGCACGGGGCAGCGAACGCATGCAGCGTGTTGGCTGAAATCGGCCTGCTTCAGCGCATGCAGCCTGCGCAGCAGATTGCTTTTACCCTGGAAATGGGCCAGCGCCAGCGCTTCCTCGGCCTCCAGCCGCGGAGCGCGGGCGGCCATCCAGTCTGCCGGGTAGAGGAACAGCGGCTGCGCCTCGACCCACGCCTGCGCGCCGCCCGCATGCAGCAGATGTTCGCGAACGTCAAAACAGCGGCGGGTATGGGCATGAAGGGTTAGCCAGCCGTTAACGCACACCAGCGCGATGAGGGCGTCGGGCTTATCGATGGCCATCCGCAGGCCGACCAGCGCCCCCAGCGCGTGGCCCACCACGCAGTAACGGACGATCCCGGCCTCGGATAACGCCAGAGTAAGCTCGTCGGCCATGTGTGCGAGGGTGTAGTCTTCCGGCAGGGTATCCGGGTTATTCCCCGTGCCCCGCTGGTCGTAGCACACCACCTGATACTCCTGCCCCAGCATGGCGAGCTGGGGCAGCCAGTAGCTCCCGCTGCCGCCCAGCCCGGCAATCAGCACCACTACGGGCGCGCCTGCAAAGGGGGGCGGGGAAATGGACAGTTTCATGGTCGCCTCACTTTGCGATGTGCGCAACGGTGGCGATTTCAACCAGCGCGTCCGGCTTCACCAGCCCGCACTGAATGCAAAACCGCGCCGGTTTATCGCCGGGGAAAAACTCCGCGTAGATTTCGTTAATCGCGGCGTAGTTTTTCCAGTCGGTGATAAAGATGCTGTTGAAGGTCACGTCCTCCATCGTGCCACCCGCCGTTTCGATCACGGTTTTGATCGTCTCCAGCACGTGGCGGGTTTGCGCCTTTGGGTCATCGATAAACACCACGTTGTTGTCTTTATCAAACGGCAGCGTGCCAGAGACATACACCACGCCGTCGGCGAGGGTGCCGGGAACAAACGGGGCAACCGGGGTGCTGGTGCCCGGCGGAATAATCACGGATTTCGGCATAGCGGTTCTCCTCAGGCGATACGGGCGAGGGGGGGATCCAGCGCGTCGCAGAAATCATTGACGGTACTGACCCAGCCAAAAAAGGTTTCGATATTGAACAGGGCGGCTTTCTGGGCGAAATCCGGCCCGGCCTGATGGGTGGCGTCTTCCAGCACCACGCCAAAATACTCGAGGAAAAAGCCGTCGCGCAGGGTGGACTCCACGCAGACGTTGGTGGCAATGCCCGTAAAGACCAGATGACGAATGCCCCGGCTGCGCAGCAGGCTGTCGAGCGGGGTATTGAAAAAGCCGCTGTAGCGTGGTTTCGGCAGCACGATGTCGCCGGGTTCCGGTACCAGCGCATCCACCAGCTGATAATCCCAGCCGCCTTTCGCCAGCAGCGTGCCCTGGAGTTCGGGCCGCTGGCGCATGGTTTTCAGGGCGTTGGATTTGTGAAAGTTGGGTGAGCCAGGGCCGCCAGCTTCGACGTACTGGTCGTCCCAGCCGTTCTGGAACCAGATGATGAGCATGCCCGCCGCGCGCGCGGCGCTCACGGCGGTTTTGATGTTCTCGATCACCGGCTGCGTGGCGGAGACGTCAAACCCCGCCAGATCCAGATACCCGCCTTTACTGGCATAGGCGTTTTGCATGTCCACCACAATCAGCGCGCTGCGCTGCGCGTCAAAGGTGATGGCTTCCGGGCGCGCGGTTAAGGTCGTCATTACGCCACCTCCTTCGTCACGGCTGGGATGTGGGCGCGGCACTGCATCAGCGGCTGAATGCGCTCGCCGAAGGTTTCCACGCCGGTGAGAAAATCATCGAAGGTCAGCAGTACGCCTTCGGCGCCGGGCACGGCAGCCACTTCATCGAGCATTCTGGCGACGCTGGCATACGAGCCAACCAGGGTGCCCATGTTGATATTGACGGCGGAGGTCGGGTCGGCCATCTGCCGCACGTTAGTATCCGCGCCGGAGCGGGTGTCCTTCAGGCTCTGCTCGGTTAGCCAGCTCAGCGCTTCGTCGTCAGCGCCGTCCTTATACCGCTCCCATTTGGCGCGCGCGGCGTCGTCGGTTTCGTCGGCAATCACCATAAACAGCACGTAGGAGCCCACGTCGCGCCCGGTTTTGTCGGCGGCCTCTTTCATCCGCGCGGCGGTAGGGGCGAAGGCGGCAGGGGTGTTAACGCCTTTGCCGAAGCAGAAGTTGAAGTCCGCGTATTTGGCGGAGAATTCCATTCCCGCGTCGCTCTGCCCGGCGCAGATAACCTTCATCGGCACCGACGGCTGCGGGCTGACGCGGCAGTCGTTCATGGTGAAGAAGTCGCCTTTGAAATCGCTTTTGCCGCTGCCCCACAGGTCGCGCAGCACCTGCACGTATTCGGTCAGGTAGTCATAGCGACGCGAGAAGTAATCGTCGCCCGGCCAGATCCCCATCTGCTCGTACTCCGGTTTTTGCCAGCCGGTGACCAGGTTAACGCCAAAGCGCCCGCCGGAGATGGAGTCGATGGTGGAGGCCATCCGCGCCACGATCGCCGGGGGCAGGGTGAGCGTGGCGGCGGTGGCGTAGATCTGGATGCGGGAGGTGACCGCCGCCAGGCCCGCCATCAGGGTGAAGGACTCCAGGTTGTGGTCCCAGAATTCAGTTTTGCCGCCAAAGCCGCGCAGTTTGATCATCGAGAGCGCAAAGTCGAAATGGTAGTGCTCCGCTTTCTGCACGATGGCTTTATTCAGCTCAAAGGTCGGCATGTATTGCGGGGCAGTGGTCGAGATAAGCCAGCCGTTGTTGCCGATCGGTACAAATACGCCAATTTTCATCACGAACCTCTCTTCATTACGTCGCAGGTGTAACGGCGATTTTGCAAAGGGAGTGCCAGTTTTGAAAAAAGCTTTGTTATTAATGTGTTAACTGCTGGTTGGTGAATTGGGTGTAAAAAATGTGGACTGAATGGTCAAAAACATTGCACAGAAAACAGGCACTCATGCGCGATGGGGGTGCAGAAGGTCGTGGCGAGACGGGGGTTTTGCTATGCTGAGCGCAGGAAAGAAAATGGAGAGCGAAAATGACACAAGGCGCAGTGAAAACACCCGGTAAACGTTCGCAGGCGGTGAGCGCCAAGAAACAGGCGATCCTCAGCGCCGCGCTGGAGACATTTTCGCAGTTTGGTATTCACGGTACGCGCCTTGAGCAGGTGGCGGAGCAGGCGGGGGTGTCCAAGACCAATCTGCTCTACTACTACCCGTCGAAAGAGGCGCTGTATGTGGCGGTGATGCAGCAGATCCTCGATATCTGGCTCGCGCCGCTTAAAGCCTTTCGCGAAGAGCTGGCCCCGCTGGTGGCGATTGAGGAGTACATACGCCTGAAGCTGGAGGTATCGCGTGATTACCCGCAGGCCTCACGGCTGTTTTGTCTGGAGATGTTGCAGGGCGCGCCGCTGTTGCAGGCGGAACTGACGGGGGATTTAAAGCAGCTGATGGACGATAAATCGGCGATTATTGCCGGATGGGTCGCCAGCGGAAAACTGGCGCCCGTCGATCCGCAGCACCTGATCTTTATGATTTGGGCCTCAACCCAGCACTACGCTGACTTCGCGGCCCAGGTCGAGGCGGTGACGGGTAAAACGCTCCAGAACGAGGCGTTTTTCCAGAGCACCCTGCAAAACGTACAGCGGATGATTATCGAAGGGATCCGCGTGCGCTAGTTCCCCCCTCACCCTAACCCTCTCCCCAGAGGGGAGAGGGGACTGTTCGGTGCTGTCTTTTAGCCCTCGCCTCTATGGGGTGAGGGGACTGCTCTGTGCTGTCTTTTCTCCCTCGCCTCTATGGGGAGAGGGCCGGGGTGAGGGGGCAGCTTAAGTCGCCCTCTTCACACTGCATCAGCGTGGCCAGAAACGCTTCGCGCTCGGCGGTTTTCTCCGCCAGACACTGGTTCACAATCATTGGCTGAACGCTTCCGCCTTCCGTACCCGAACCGATAAACGCGCAGTCCGCGTCGCGCAGGCTAATCCATGCCTGCTGCGCTTTTTTCAGCAGGTCGCGCTGGGGGGCCGCCGCACGTTTGATGGCGGCCTGATACGTCTCGTTGAGCTTTTTATCGGCGGCCTGGTACTGCTGCGCGCTACAGGTATTCAGCTCAAGCTGGGTGGTCGCGTTGTCGCACTCGTCGGCCAGCGCACTGGCGCTCAGCAGCAGTGCTGCGCCTGCGATAAGAAATCGTTTCATATACTCCCCAATAAAATAAGGCTCCGTCTCCGGAGCCTTATTAGCACAGCGTTAACCGATTGTCATCAGGCTGGCGTTACCGCCTGCCGCCGCGGTGTTGACGCTGAGCGAGCGCTCTACGTACAAACGCTCCAGCAGCAGGTTGGTTTCCCCGCGCGCAAAGCCCTGCACCGAGACAATCGCCCCGCTGCGGGCCGCTACCTGCTCGCACAGTTCGCGCAGCTGATCGGAATCACCGTGGTAGATCACCGCGTCAAACGGCTGGGCCAGCAGCGCATCGGCCTTCGCAAAGCGAATGCGGGCCGAGACCGCTTTTGGCAGCTGTTTGGCGAGATCGCGATGCAGCGCATCTTCCGGCCACAGCACCTCGCAGCCCGTCGCGGTCGCGGCGGCCAGCTGCACCAGCGCATCCTGCTCGTTATCGGCCACGCACAGTACGCGCTCGCGCGGCATCAGCGTCCAGGTGTTGCGCTCGCCGGTTGGACCCGGCAGCAGACGCTGTGTTCCCGCCTGCGCCAGCTCGCCGTACTGACGGGCAATCGCCCGCAGTTCAGGACGATTGTCAGCCCACTTGATCAGCGCGTCCAGCGGCTGGGTCAGTACGGCTTTCACCTGCGCATCCACCGGATATTCCGCATCCTGACGCGCCAGCGTTACGCCCAGCGCATTTTGCGGACGGTTCGCCAGCAGACGGTACAGATAGAGCGGACCGCCCGCTTTCGGACCGGTGCCGGAGAGGCCTTCGCCACCGAACGGCTGCACGCCCACGACCGCGCCGACCATGTTGCGGTTGACGTACAGGTTGCCGACTTTGGCATTGCCGGTGACCTGGGCAATGGTTTCGTCGATACGGGTATGCACGCCGAGCGTCAGGCCGTAGCCGGAGGCGTTGATCTGGTCGATCAGCGCGTTGAGGTTGTTTCGGTTGTAGCGCACCACGTGCAGCACCGGACCAAAGACCTCTTTTTTCAGCTCGTCGAAGCTTGCCAGCTCAATCAGCGTTGGCGGCACAAAGGTGCCGGTCTGCCACTCGCGGGCATCTTCGCTGTTCTCGCGCACCGCCTGGAACACCGGGCGGCCTTTGGCACGCATGGTCTGAATGTGGTTTTCAATGTTGGCTTTGGCTTCCGCGTCGATCACCGGCCCGATGTCGGTGGTGAGACGGCCCGGGTTGCCCATGCGGCATTCCGCCATCGCACCGCGCAGCATCTTCAGCGTGTGGTCAGCCACGTCATCCTGTAAACACAGTACACGTAGGGCGGAACAGCGTTGGCCCGCGCTGTCGAAGGCAGAGGCCAGCACGTCAACAACGACCTGCTCGGTGAGCGCGGAGGAGTCGACAATCATGGCGTTCATGCCGCCGGTTTCAGCGATCAGCGGCGTTGGACGGCCCTGCGCATCCAGACGGGTGGCGATGTTGCGTTGCAGCAGGGAGGCCACTTCGGTCGAGCCGGTAAACATCACGCCGCGCACGCGGTTATCGGAGGTCAGTTTGGCCCCGACGGTTTCACCACGGCCCGGCAGCAGTTGTACCACGCCCGCCGGTACGCCGGCTTCCAGAAGAATATTGATGCCCTGCGCGGCAATCAGCGGGGTCTGCTCTGCCGGTTTTGCCAGCACGCTGTTGCCTGCGGCAAGGGCGGCGGCAATCTGGCCGGTGAAGATCGCCAGCGGGAAGTTCCACGGGCTGATACAGACGACCGGACCCAGCGGACGGTGGGTTTCGTTATCAAAATCATCGCGCACCTGACCGGCGTAGTAGTGCAGGAAGTCGACCGCCTCGCGCACTTCGGCGATGGCATTGCTGAAGGTTTTACCCGCTTCACGCACCAGAATGCCGATGAGCGACTGCATCTGATCTTCCATCAGCACCGCCGCGCGTTCCAGTATGGCAGCACGCTCCTGCGGTGGGGTGGCGAACCAGATTGGCGCGTTGTTGACCGCGTTTTCCAGCGCCTGATCCACTTCCGCTTCGGTCGCTTCACGCACGTAGCCAACGATATCTTTCGGCTCTGCCGGGTTGATCACCGGCTGCATTTCACCGTCCTCAACGGACTGCTCAAGGATCGGTTTGGCCTGCCACTTCTGCAATGCGCTGTTAAGCAGGGCAGAGGAGAGCGACGCGAGACGGTGTTCGTTGGCGAGATCCAGACCGGCTGAGTTGACGCGGCCTGCACCATACAGCTCGCGCGGCAGGGCAATCTTCGGATGCGGCAGACCAATCTGCCCTTCCTGCGCCGCCATCTTCTCAACGGCCTGCACCGGATCGGCTACCAGCTCGTCCAGCGGCAGGGTGGTGTCGGCGATGCGGTTAACGAAGGAGGTGTTCGCCCCGTTCTCCAGCAGACGACGTACCAGGTAGGCCAGCAGGGTTTCGTGGGTGCCCACAGGGGCATAGATACGGCACGGACGGTTCAGCTTGCCGTCCGCCACTTTACCGGTCACCTGTTCGTACAGCGGTTCACCCATGCCGTGCAGGCACTGGAATTCGTACTGGCCCGGATAGTAGTTCTGCCCGGCCAGGGTGTAGATCGCCGCCAGAGTATGGGCGTTGTGGGTCGCGAACTGCGGATAAATCAGGTTAGGCACGCCAAGCAGTTTTTTCGCACAGGCGAGGTAAGAGACGTCGGTGTACACCTTGCGGGTATAGACCGGATAGCCCTCCAGACCTTCCATCTGGGCGCGCTTGATTTCGCTGTCCCAGTAGGCGCCTTTCACCAGACGGATCATCAGTCGGCGACGGCTGCGGCTGGCGAGATCAATCAGGTAGTCAATGACGAACGGACAGCGTTTCTGGTAGGCCTGAATAACGAAACCAATCCCGTTCCAGCCCGCCAGCTCCGGCTCGAAGCACAGTTTTTCCAGCAGATCGAGGGAGATCTCCAGACGGTCTGCCTCTTCGGCGTCGATGTTGATGCCGATGTCATACTGGCGCGCCAGCAGGGTCAGGGACTTCAGGCGCGGGTAGAGTTCTTCCATCACCCGGTCGTACTGCGCGCGGCTGTAGCGCGGGTGCAGGGCGGAAAGCTTGATAGAGATGCCCGGGCCTTCATAAATGCCGCGACCGTTCGACGCTTTACCGATGGCGTGGATCGCCTGCTGGTAAGAGACCATGTAGGCCTGCGCGTCGGCGGCGGTCAGCGCCGCTTCGCCCAGCATGTCGTAGGAGTAGCGGAAGCCTTTATCTTCCAGCTTGCGGGCGTTCGCCAGCGCTTCAGCAATGGTTTCCCCGGTGACGAATTGCTCGCCCATCAGGCGCATCGCCATGTCCACGCCCTTGCGGATCAGCGGCTCGCCGCTCTTGCCGATGATGCGGTTCAGGGAGCGGGAGAGGTTGGCCTCGTTATGGGTCGAGACCAGCTTGCCGGTAAACAGCAGACCCCAGGTGGCGGCGTTAACGAACAGGGACGGACTGCGGCCAATGTGGGAGTGCCAGTTGCCGTTGCTGATCTTGTCGCGGATCAGCGCGTCGCGGGTGGCTTTATCCGGAATACGCAGCAGCGCTTCCGCCAGGCACATCAGCGCCACGCCCTCCTGCGAGGAGAGGGAGAACTCCTGCAACAGACTCTGCACCATACCGGCGCGTCCGCTGGCGGTTTTCTGGTTACGCAGCTTGTCGGCGAGCTGATACGCCAGACTGTGCGCCTGGGCGGCAACGGCTTCCGGCAGGCGCGCCTGCTCCAGCAGCATCGGCACGGCGTCGGTTTCAGCACGGCGGTAAGCGCCGGTAATGGCGGCGCGGCTGACGGACTGCGGCAGGATCTGCTCGGCAAATTCGAGGAACGGCTGGTGGTTTTCTTCCACAGCCGTCGCAGCCTCTTCGCTTTCGTTCGCTGCGCCCGCCAGCAGGGCAGGCAGCTCCGGCAGACCTTCCTCACTCTCCAGTCTTTCCAGATAGTTAAAAATCGCCTGCTTGATTAACCAGTGCGGTGTGCGGTCGATGCGGGTCGCAGCGGTCTTAATCCGTTCGCGGGTAGCGTCATCCAGCTTAACCCCCATGGTGGTCATCCCCATGCCAAAACTCCTGTTGTTCTGTAATAGCGTTCTGTTGATAGCGTGAAATATCCACCATGTTGCAACTTTGTGCAACCGTGTTAAATGTGACCTGGTTTGCAAGCTGGAAAATGAATGGATTGTTAACGATTAGTTAGCTGAGAAAAAGAACGCGCGGTAGTTTCTAAGCCCAGTTTTTATGCGGTGCTTAACACTTTTTAAAGGTGCAACCCGTAAAAGCGTGAGCAAGTGCAACCTATAGGAAAGACGTATAAAACCAGGGATGAAATTCATGTAAATGCAGTGTTAAATCGTTTGTCAGTGGGATGCGTATACGGCAGGATAGCGCGCCCAACGGAAATACATACACACATCACTACGTTCCGGTGATGACATAACAAGGCAACCCGGACGGTTGTCGCTCGACATTTTGGAGAATTTAAATGGCTATTAGCACACCGATGCTGGTGACATTTCTCGTTTATATTTTTGGCATGATCCTGATAGGGTTTTTGGCATGGCGTTCCACTAAAAACTTTGACGACTACATCCTCGGCGGCCGCAGTTTAGGCCCGATGGTCACCGCGCTCTCTGCGGGTGCATCCGACATGAGCGGCTGGCTGCTGATGGGTCTGCCGGGCGCGATTTTCATCTCCGGGATCTCCGAAAGCTGGATCGCCATCGGCCTGACCGTCGGCGCCTGGATCAACTGGAAGCTGGTTGCAGGCCGTCTGCGCGTGCACACCGAAGCCAACAACAACGCCCTGACGCTGCCGGACTACTTCACCGGACGCTTTGAAGATAACAGCCGTATCCTGCGCATTATCTCCGCGTTAGTGATCCTGCTGTTCTTCACCATCTACTGTGCCTCGGGCATCGTGGCGGGCGCGCGTCTGTTCGAAAGCACCTTCGGCATGAACTACGAAACGGCGCTGTGGGCCGGTGCGGCCGCGACTATCCTCTATACCTTCGTGGGCGGGTTCCTGGCGGTAAGCTGGACCGACACCGTACAGGCGAGCCTGATGATTTTCGCCCTGATCCTAACCCCGGTGATTGTGATTTTCACCGTCGGCGGTTTTGGTGAATCGCTGGAAGTGATCAAGCAGAAGAGCATTGAAAACGTCGACATGCTGAAAGGGCTGAACTTTGTGGCCATCGTCTCTCTGATGGGCTGGGGTCTGGGCTACTTCGGTCAGCCGCACATTCTGGCGCGCTTTATGGCGGCGGATTCTCACCACACCATCGTTCACGCGCGTCGTATCAGTATGACGTGGATGATCCTGTGTCTGGCGGGGGCGTGTGCGGTCGGCTTCTTCGGTATCGCGTACTTCAACAACAACCCGGCGCAGGCGGGCGCGGTGAACCAGAACGCCGAGCGCGTGTTCATCGAGCTGGCGCAGGTTCTGTTTAACCCGTGGATTGCCGGTATCCTGCTCTCCGCGATCCTGGCGGCGGTCATGTCCACCCTAAGCTGCCAGCTGCTGGTCTGCTCCAGTGCGATCACCGAAGACCTCTACAAAGCCTTCCTGCGTAAAAACGCGAGCCAGAAAGAGCTGGTGTGGGTAGGGCGCTTTATGGTGCTGGCCGTGGCGCTGGTGGCGATTTCGCTGGCGGCCAACCCGGATAACCGCGTGCTGGGCCTCGTGAGCTACGCGTGGGCGGGCTTCGGTGCCGCGTTTGGTCCGGTCGTTCTGTTCTCCGTCATGTGGTCTCGCATGACCCGTAACGGCGCGCTTGCGGGGATGATCATCGGGGCGGTGACCGTTATCGTCTGGAAACAGTTCGCGTGGCTGGGCCTGTACGAAATCATTCCGGGCTTCATCTTCGGCAGCATCGGCATTGTGGTGTTCAGCCTGCTGGGTAAAGCGCCTTCTGCCTCTATCCAGAAGCGCTTCGCGGATGCGGACGCGCATTACCACACCGCGCCGCCGTCTAAGCTTCAGGCAGAATAATTTTCTCCTCACCCTAACCCTCTCCCCAAAGGGGAGAGGGGACAGATCGTTCACCAGTGTGAGTAATAATAAATGATGATTAAAACAGGGTTGATGGCGGCGGCATTCGTGTTGCTGGCAGGCTGTACGGCACCGTCGCAGAATACGGCGACTGACATCTGCAAAGCGGATAACCAGATGCAGCAGACCACGCTCTATTTCGGCTTAAACCGTCCGGCAGGGGCGCAGATTACCGGTAGCGAGTGGCAGCAGTTTGTTGACCAGGACGTGACGCCGCGCTTTCGCGATGGCTTAACGGTGTTTGATGCGCGCGGGCAGTGGCTGGGTAACAACGGACAAGTGGCGCGTGAACCCAGCAAAGCGTTGATGCTGATCCACGGTAAAGATGCGCAGAGCGAAACAAATATCGAAGCGTTACGCGGGATTTATAAATCACGCTTCGCGCAGGAGTCGGTGATGCGCGTCGACCAGCCGGTGTGCGTGCAGTTCTAATAAAAACGGCGGGATATCCCGCCGTTGTTGTATTGTAGCGAAGCGCCGCCGGGCACAAAACTTACAGCACCAACCCCGCAAAGCTCGCCGACAGCAAACTCACCAGCGTCGCGCCGTACACCAGACGCAGACCAAACCGCGACACCACGTTACCCTGTTGCTCGTTCAGGCCTTTTATTGCCCCCGCTACAATCCCAATGGAGGCGAAGTTCGCGAACGACACCAGGAACACGGACAAAATACCCAGCCCGCGCGGTGACATCTGGTGGGCTATTTTTTGCAGCTCGATCATCGCCACAAATTCATTCGCCACCAGTTTCGTTGCCATAATGCTGCCCGCGTTTAGCGCATCGCTCAGCGGAATCCCGATAAGCCACGCCAGGGGATAGAACACGTAACCCAGGATCTGCTGGAAGCTCATGCCGAATACGCTGGAGAAGAGGGCATTAACGGCGCTAATAAGGGCGATAAAGCCAATCAGCATCGCCAGAATAATCATCGCCACCTTAAAACCGGCCAGAATATACTCGCCCAGCATTTCAAAGAAGCTCTGGGACTCATGCAGTTTTTCCAGTTTGATATCGGGTTCGGCTTCCGGGCGGGCCGGGTTAATGACGGAGAGAATAATAAAAGTACTGAACATGTTCAGGATCAGCGCCGCAACGACAAATTTGGCGTCCAGCATGGTCATATACGCCCCGACAATCGACAGAGAGACCGTCGACATGGCGGTTGCGGCCATGGTGAACAGACGACGCGAGGAGAGATCCCCCAGTACACCCTTGTAGGCAATGAAGTTTTCCGATTGCCCGAGGATCAGCGAGCTTACCGCGTTAAAGGATTCCAGCTTGCCCATGCCGTTCAGTTTTGACAGCAGCGTGCCGATAACCCGAATAAAGATCGGCAGTATTCGCCAGTGCTGAAGAATACCAATCAGCGCAGAGATAAAAATAATCGGACACAGCACGCCAAGGAAAATGAACGCCAGCCCTTTTTCCCCCATTCCGCCAAAGACGAAATTCGTCCCTTCGGCGGCGAATTTAAGCAGCGATTCAAAGAAACCGGAGACGTATTTAATAATAAACAGGCCGCTTTCTGCGTGGAGGAAAAAGAACGCCAGCGCAATTTCAATGACGATCAGCTGTAAAACAAAACGAATACTAATTTTTCGGCGGTCGAAACTCACCAGCCAGGCAAGGGCAAGAATAATGACCAGCGCCAGCAGGAAATGGACAATTTTAAACATGGTTTATGATCGGTTGGTTTGCGAGGCGGACATTTAGCCACAGCCCCGGTTAACCGTAAATGGGCATTTTCGTTATACCTTATAAACGTAACGGTTACTCATGCAATTATTACTCCGCAATGCGTTTACATCTGGTCATTAAAACGCAACACATTTCGCTTGTTTTTCTTCTTGCCGTAATGATAATCACTATCACAAGAATTTACCTTTCTTTGCATCAGTTGACCGCGATAAACATTTAAGGTGTCGGCATGTTTGTTCCTTTTCTCATTATGTTACGTGAAGGCCTTGAAGCGGCCCTGATTGTTAGCCTTATCGCCAGTTATCTGAAGCGCACCCAGCGTGGGCGCTGGATTGGCGTGATGTGGGTTGGCGTTTTCCTTGCCGCGGCGCTCTGCCTGGGGCTGGGGATTCTTATCAATGAAACCACCGGTGAATTCCCGCAGAAAGAGCAAGAGCTGTTTGAAGGGATCGTCGCCGTGATTGCGGTGTTCATCCTGACGTGGATGGTCTTCTGGATGCGCAAAGTCTCCCGCAACGTGAAGGTGCAGCTGGAGCAGGCGGTGGATAACGCCCTGCAAAAAGGCAACCACCACGGCTGGGCGCTGATCATGATGGTCTTTTTCGCCGTGGCGCGTGAAGGCCTGGAATCCGTGTTTTTCCTGCTCGCGGCCTTCCAGCAGGACGTGGGCATCTGGCCGCCGTTGGGCGCGATGCTCGGGCTGGCAACCGCCGTCGTGCTTGGCTTCCTGCTCTACTGGGGCGGCATTCGCCTCAACCTGGGCGCGTTCTTCAAGTGGACCAGCCTGTTTATTCTGCTGGTGGCCGCGGGGCTGGCGGCAGGCGCAATCCGCGCCTTCCACGAAGCGGGCCTGTGGAACCATTTTCAGGACGTGGCGTTTGACCTCAGCAACGTTCTGTCCACCCATTCGCTGACCGGCACCCTGCTCGAAGGCATCTTTGGCTACCAGGAAACGCCGAGCGTCAGCGAAGTGGCAATGTACTTTATCTATCTGGTTCCGGCGCTGATCCTGTTCGTTATGCCGCCGCGTACCGACTCGCAGACGTCGCGCGTCGCGCCGTAAGTGCTGTTTTAGTTACAACATACTTTTAAAGGGAAGAGTCATGGCCAATCAGTTCCGTCGTAGTGCGTTATGCGCAGGCATTGCCGCGCTGTTCGCTTCTGCCTTCACCGCTCAGGCGGCAGATATTCCGCAGGTAAAAGTCACCGTCAACGATAAGCAGTGCGAGCCGATGACCATCACCGTCAACAGCGGCAAAACCCAGTTTATTATTCAGAACCACAGCCAGAAGGCGCTGGAGTGGGAGATCCTCAAAGGCGTGATGGTGGTGGAAGAGCGTGAGAATATCGCGCCAGGCTTCAGCCAGAAGATGACCGCTAATCTTCAGCCGGGGGAATATGAGATGACCTGCGGCCTGCTGACTAACCCGAAAGGTAAGCTGATCGTCAAAGGCGCAGCGACGGCGGACGCGGCCAAAGGCACAGCCCTGTTGAGCCTGGGCGACGCGATTACTGCCTATAAAGCCTACGTCACCAAAGAGACGGCGAACCTGGTGGCGGGTACCAAAGCCTTTACCGATGCGGTGAAAGCGGGCGATATCGAAAAAGCGAAATCCCTGTATGCGCCAACCCGTCAGCACTACGAGCGCATCGAGCCGATTGCCGAGCTGTTCTCCGATCTCGATGGCAGCATTGATGCCCGTGAAGATGACTATGAGCAGAAGGCCGCCGATCCGAAATTCACCGGCTTCCACCGTCTGGAAAAAGCCCTGTTTGGCGATAACGCTACCAAAGGGATGGAGAAATACGCCGATCAGCTCAACAGTGACGTGCTGGAGCTGCAAAAACGCATCACCGAACTGGCCTTCCCGCCGTCGAAAGTGGTGGGCGGCGCAGCGGGCCTGATTGAAGAAGTGGCCGCGAGCAAAATCAGCGGTGAAGAAGATCGCTACAGCCACACCGACCTGTGGGACTTCCAGGCGAACGTTGACGGCGCACAGAAAATTGTCGATCTCCTGCGGCCTCAGCTGCAAAAAGAGAACGGCGAACTGCTGGCGAAAGTGGACGCCAACTTTAAGAAAGTTGACACCATCCTGGCGAAATACCGCACGAAAGACGGGTTCGAAACCTATGACAAGCTGACCGATGCTGACCGTAACGCGCTGAAAGGCCCGATTACGACGCTGGCGGAAGATCTCTCCCTGCTGCGTGGCGTTCTGGGTCTGGACTAAGCGATGAATAAGCATGACGAGTACGACGTCGCGGAACCTACCCGACGTCGGTTGCTGAAAGGGGTAGGGGCGCTGGGCGGCGCGTTTGCCCTGGCGGGAGGTTGCCCGGTCGCGCATGCGGCAAAACCGCAAACCGCCCCCGGCACACTCTCCCCGGATGCGCGTATGGAAACGCAGCCGTTTTATGGCGAGCACCAGGCGGGTATTTTGACGCCGCAACAGGCTTCGATGATGCTGGTGGCTTTCGATTCGCTGGCGAGTGATAAGGCCGACCTTGAACGTCTGTTCAGGCTGTTAACCACGCGCATTGCCTTCCTTACCGCGGGCGGTCCGGCGCCGGAAACACCGAATCCGCGCCTGCCGCCGATGGATTCCGGGATCCTCGGAGCGTTTATCGCGCCCGATAACCTGACCATCACCGTGTCGGTGGGGGAATCGCTGTTTGACGATCGCTACGGACTGGCGAAGCAGAAGCCGAAAGCGCTGCAAAAAATGACGCGTTTCCCGAATGACTCTCTCGACGCGGCGCTGTGCCACGGCGATCTGCTGTTGCAGATCTGCGCCAATACCCAGGATACGGTGATCCACGCCCTGCGCGATATCATCAAGCACACCCCGGATCTGCTGAGCGTGCGCTGGAAGCGGGAAGGATTTATCTCTGACCACGCCGCGCGCAGTAAGGGGAAAGAGACGCCGGTCAACCTGCTCGGTTTCAAAGACGGCACCGCCAACCCGGACAGCAGCAATGCCGCGCTGATGAAAAACGTGGTCTGGGTGACGGCGGATCAGGGCGAACCGGCCTGGGCGGTAGGCGGCAGCTATCAGGCGGTGCGCATCATCCAGTTCCACGTGGAGTTCTGGGACCGCACGCCACTGAAAGAGCAGCAGACGATCTTCGGCCGCGATAAGCACACTGGCGCACCGCTCGGCATGAAGAATGAGCACGATGAGCCTGACTATGCCCGCGATCCGAACGGGGATGTCATCGCACTGGACAGCCATATTCGCCTCGCCAATCCGCGCACCAAAGAGACGCAGTCCAGCCTGATGATGCGAAGGGGTTACAGCTACTCGCTGGGGGTGACCAACTCCGGGCAGCTTGATATGGGACTGCTGTTTGTCTGCTATCAGCACGATCTGGAGAAGGGCTTCCTCACCGTGCAGAAGCGGCTCAACGGCGAAGCGCTGGAGGAGTACATTAAGCCCATCGGCGGCGGCTATTTCTTTGCCCTGCCGGGCGCGCACGATGCTGGCGCGTATCTCGCCCAGGGTCTGATAGAAGCCTGATAATCGTCCCTGCGACAGTTCGCGGGGACATTATTTTTTCCCAGGACTATCTTATTGTTATATTTCTGTAATATTTCTATATGAGACTGATTTTCCATGTAGGGGCAGTCTGAAAAGTTGCACTCAGGTAAAATAAATGTTGCATTTATGATAAACCCTGATGTACTTAAGGTAAGACAGCGGTAGTTCCCGGCAGTGATATTAACTCACTATGGAGATCGCGAATGGTTGCGTCCTGTACTGGACAAGGTAAACACATCAACCGCAGCACCCGGCGCGGAGGCTCAGACTCCGGCAGCGATTTCCTCACCACCAAATTCTCTCCTTCACTTCAAAAACCTGTTTCTACCGACGTGCATAACGGTGCGCGTAGCCGTTCTGTATCGTCATCCGGTAATACAAGCAATGGCTTACAAGGAAGCCAACCCTCTGATGTTCGTGCGCATAATCGTGCCGAAACTGGCGCGTGTGATGAATACCAACAACTCAAGGTGCTATCCATGGGAAGACAAAAAGCAGTGATCAAAGCTCGTCGCGAAGCAAAACGTGTGCTGAGACGGGATTCACGTAGCCATAAACAGCGTGAAGAAGAATCGGTCACCTCGCTTGTGCAGATGAGCGGCGTAGAATCCATTGGCATGGCGCGGGACAGCCGCGATGCATCGCCAATTGTGGCGCGGAATGAAGCTCAGGCGCACTACCTGAATGCTATCGAGAGTAAACAGCTCATCTTTGCAACCGGGGAAGCCGGATGCGGGAAAACCTGGATCAGTGCGGCCAAAGCAGCGGAAGCGCTGATTCATAAAGACGTGGAAAGGATCATCGTTACCCGTCCGGTACTGCAAGCGGATGAAGATCTGGGCTTCCTGCCCGGCGATATATCCGAGAAGTTTGCGCCGTACTTCAGGCCCGTCTATGACGTGCTGGTGAAGCGGTTGGGCGCTTCCTTTATGCAGTACTGCCTGCGACCAGAGATTGGCAAGGTGGAAATCGCGCCGTTCGCCTATATGCGCGGACGTACCTTTGAAAATGCGGTCGTTATTCTTGACGAGGCTCAGAACGTGACCGCTGCGCAAATGAAAATGTTTTTAACGCGCCTCGGGGAGAACGTGACGGTCATCGTCAACGGCGACATTACCCAGTGTGACCTGCCTTCGGGAGTGAAGTCCGGCCTGAGCGATGCCATGTCACGTTTTGAGGAAGATGAGATGATAGGGGTGGTCCGCTTCAGGAAAGAGGATTGCGTCCGTTCAGCGCTGTGTCAACGCACGCTGGAAGTGTACTCCGAGTAAGATCATTTCACTTTTTAAGCCATTTCTTCCCGGCGTCATGCCGGGAAGCTTCTTTTATTCCCTTTGTAATAGTGGTTTTTTAAATCATATTTATTTCCTATAACATTCAACGGGATTTACGCGCCATTTTGCGGTATTAATAATATTACTGCCAATCAGTAGTGGACGGTTTTTATACAGGCCGCGGAAATGTGATATGTATTTATAATACCCACAAAATATCTATGAATATAATGATCACGCTAATTGTTAGTTTAAAATTAAACGTGAATGTTGTCACAGAACATGATTAAGCAGTAAAAATTAAGTTGGTGTCTTTTGGGTTATTATCTATGTTTCGTACTTGTTCAAACAAAATTCTAAAAAGAAACACGCCAGGGGATCGTTTCCTCTGGAACATCACGCTGAGGGTCATACATGAACGAACTGGTTAGTGCAATTAACGGTGTTATCTGGAGCCCGGCGTTAATATTTTTATGTCTGGGTGTCGGCCTCTATTTCTCACTGCGTAGTCGCTTTCTGCAATTACGGCATATAAAACATATGATTACCCTGATGTTTCAGGGGCGTCCTACCGAGGCTGGCGTGTCGTCGTTTCAGGCGCTGACGATGACCCTGGCGGGCCGCGTGGGGACAGGGAATATTGCCGGTGTCGCGACCGCCATTACCTTTGGTGGACCCGGTGCGCTTTTCTGGATGTGGGTCGTGGCATTTTTGGGGGCAAGCTCTGCGTTTGTCGAATCCACGTTAGGTCAGGTTTATAAAGAAAAAATTAACGGCGAATATCGTGGTGGTCCTGCCTTTTATATTGAGAAAGGGTTAGGCGTGAAGTGGTACGCATGGTTATTTGCCATCGTAACGATTTTCTCCTGCGGATTATTACTGCCAGGCGTGCAGGCAAACTCTATTGGTGCGAGCCTGGATATTGCCTTCGGTCTGAGTCCGAATGTCACGGCGGCGTTACTTGCCGTGCTGTTGAGTTTTATTATTTTCGGTGGCGTGAAAAGGATTGCCAGCTTTAGCAGCATGGTGGTTCCGTTTATGGCACTCGGCTATATTATTGTCGCGTGCGTGATTATCGCTATCAATATTGATCAGCTTCCTTCAGTTATACTGCTGATCTGGAAAAGTGCTTTTGGCCTTGAAGCTGGGTTTGGCGCTATTCTGGGCCAGGCTATCATGTGGGGCGTGAAGCGCGGCGTCTATTCCAACGAGGCGGCGCAGGGTACCGGGCCACATGCATCCTCGGCGGCGGCCGTAAGCCATCCGGTGAAACAGGGGCTGGTTCAGGCGTTCTCCGTGTACATCGACACGCTGTTTGTCTGCTCCGCGACCGGGTTTATGCTGTTGATCACCGGTCTGTATAACGTGCAGGGCGTCGACGGTGCAGCGCTCTATACCGGGATTGCAGGCGTGGCGGCCGGTCCTGGCTATGTGCAGACGGCGATGGAAAGTATGATGCCGGGCTTCGGTAATTACTTTGTTGCCATCGCGCTGTTCTTCTTTGCCTTCACGACCATCATTGCTTACTACTACATCGCTGAAACGAATATCGCCTACATCAACCGTAAGATTCATCGCCCATGGCTGACGTTCCTGCTCAAGTTGTGTCTGATGGCTTCGACGGTATATGGCACGGTTCGCACCGCGGATCTGGCCTGGGGATTAGGGGATATTGGCGTAGGGCTGATGGCATGGCTCAACATTATTGCCATCGTTCTGCTGCATAAAAAAGCGTTTGCCAGCCTGAAGGATTATGAAATCCAGAATGCGCAGGGGCTGGATCCCCACTTTGACCCGGTTCGGCTGGGAATTAAAAATGCGGATTACTGGCTGGAGGAGCGTAAGGATGAGGCTGTTGCTAATCCTGGGCAGGTTTCATCTCCCGAAGGAAAGCAGCCGGCAGGTAAGTTGAATAGCTGAGGAATGGTTTAAAACGGCCCGTGCTTATGCGCGGGCTTTTTTGTAGCTGAGGTGGTTCAGTTTGCACCGGGGGGGGATTGACTCGCTTCGCTCGCCCTCCGGGCAGCCTGTTCGCTACGCTCACAGTCTGTCCAACTGGCTGTCGCCAGTTGTCGAACCCCGGTCGGGGTTCTCATCCCCCCCTTACGGAATAATAAAAGAAAAAAGCCCGTACTTTCGTACGAGCTTTCGTCTTGAATATGGCGGTGAGGGGGGGATTCGAACCCCCGATACGTTGCCGTATACACACTTTCCAGGCGTGCTCCTTCAGCCACTCGGACACCTCACCATATTGTTTTGCTGCCTGACCGCTTGGGGGGCAACGGGGCGCTACTATAGGGAGTTGCGCTAAAACGGTCAAGCAGATTTTCTGCATTCGTGCTTGTTCGGTTAAGCCTTAATCAGCTTATGCCGTAGCGCGCAGGATTAACGCTGTGAATCGAGCACTTCGCTGTTTTTCACCACATCCTGCGCTTTGCTGTAGCTTTCAATCAGCAGCTGGTAGGCAGGGAAGATGTGTGTGTACACCTCAGCCCATTCACCCGCATCTTCACGGTTCCACGTGCGCTGGATCTCAGAGGCTACTGCCGCCGTATCCATCGGCACCACGCCTGCCTGCACCACGCGTGCAAGGGTGATCTCCTGCGCCATTTTGCTGTAGGTGCCGGAGGCATCAATTACCGCAAACACTTTATATCCGTCCGCCACCGCGCTGATGGACGGGAAGGCCATGCAGACGCTGGTGATCGTACCGGCAATAATCAGCGTTTTGCGCCCGGTGGCTTTCACCGCCGCCACAAACTCCGGGTTATCCCAGGCGTTAATCTCACCTTTGCGAGCCACATACTGCGCATGCGGTGCGTTGGCGTGGATCTCCGGGATAAGCGGACCGTTCGGACCCTGTGGAACCGACGCGGTGGTGATGACAGGGATCTTCGCCAGCGAGGCAATTTTTGCCAGCGCCGCAGCACGGGCGCGCAGCTCAGGCATTGGCATGTCTCCAACGGTCTGGAACAGTCCGCTCTGGTGATCGATAAGCAGCATAACGGCATCGTTTACGTCAATAACGGGACGTGCACCGTTGAAGTTTGCAGGGGTAGACATAATGCGCTCCTTTATTACGTTTAGATTTGGCCAAAGCGGCCAGAGTTGAAATCGCGAATCGCTTCGGCAATTTCGGTTTTACTGTTCATCACAAACGGGCCATAGCCCACAATCGGTTCATTCAGCGGCTCCCCGGCCATCAGCAGCACTTTTGCGTCGCTGCTGGCTTCGAGATGCAGTTTGTCACCGCTCTGACTCAGCACGACCAGCTGCGCTTCACCCGCTGGCGTGGTGCCGTTTACCGTCACGCTGCCCTCAACGACAACCAGCGCCGTGCTCCAGCCTTCGGGCTGATTGAGCGTCAGGTGGCTGCCCTGGTGTAGCGCAAGATCCCATACGTTAAGCGGTGAGAAGGTATGGGCCGGGCCGGTGACCTCTTCAAAGCGGCCAGCAATCACGCGCAATGTTCCGCTGTTATCCGGCAGCGTGACCACCGGGATATCGGCTTTGGTGATGCTCTGGTAGCCAGGCGTCGCCATTTTGTCTTTGGCGGGCAGGTTGACCCACAGCTGCATCATTTTCAGTTCCCCGCCTTTCTGCGAGAACGCGCTGGAGTGGAACTCCTCGTGCAAAATGCCTGCGCCAGCCGTCATCCACTGCACGTCGCCTGGGCCGATGACGCCGCCTCTGCCGGTGGAATCGCGGTGCTCTACTTCGCCTGAGTAGACGATGGTTACCGTTTCAAAGCCGCGATGAGGGTGCTCGCCTACGCCGCGTTTCGCACCGTCCGCCGGGAAGGTATGCGGTCCGGCGTAGTCCAGCAGCAGGAAAGGGCTCAGCGGCTCGCCGTGCGTCTGGTAAGAAAACATCGAACGAACCGGGAAACCGTCACCGACCCAGTGCGGACGAGGTGCGGTATACACGCCTGTTACGTTTTTCATGATTACCTCCTGATGTTCTGTTGATGTAATTAGCTTATATTCAGGTTTAATATCCCGGTAGATAGTGAAAATGACATTCACTGTTCTTAAAATGGAACAATGAGGGCGTATGCAGGATCTCAATGATTTCGTATGGTTTGTTAAGGTGGTGGAGCATGGCGGCTTTGCGGCGGCGGGGCGGGCGCTCGATCAGCCAAAGTCGAAACTGAGCCGTCGAATTGCGCAGCTGGAAGAACGCCTGGGTGTTCGGTTGATACAACGAACCACGCGGCAGTTTACAGTGACGGAGGTAGGGCAGACGTTCTATCAGCACTGTAAAGCCATGCTGGTGGAGGCCGAAGCTGCGGAGGAGGCGGTGGCCGCTTTACAGGCTGAACCGCGCGGTATGGTCAGGATCACTTGCCCCGTCACCTTGCTGCACGTTCACGTGGGGCCTATGCTGGCGCGGTTTATGGCGCGCTATCCGGGGATCAACCTCCAGCTTGAAGCCACTAATCGGCGGGTCGATCTGGTGGCGGAGGGTGTGGATGTGGCGATCCGCGTTCGCCCGCGACCGTTTGATGACAGCGATCTGGTATTAAGGGTACTGGCAGACAGGGGGCACTGTCTGGTTGCCGGACCGGCACTGATTGAACGGATGGGCAACCCGGCGATGCCCTCTGAACTCAGCGAATGGCCGGGGTTAAGTATGGGGGCGGGTAAGCATCTGCATAAATGGGAATTGAGCGGGCCGGAGGGCGCTAAAGCAGAAATTCACTTCACGCCGCGCTTGATTACTACCGATATGCTGGCGCTGCGTGAAGCGGCAATGGCGGGCGTGGGCGTGGTGCAACTGCCGATTTTAATGGTCAAGGATCAGCTGGCATCAGGGGAACTGGTACGGGTGCTGAACACCTGGGAACCCAGACGGGAAGTGATCCACGCGGTATATCCGTCACGGCGCGGTTTGCTGCCATCCGTCAGAACGCTGGTGGATTTTCTTACCGATGAGTATGCGCGGATGGTGGAGGAGTAACGATCCCCTCGCCCCTTTGGGGAGAGGGCTAGGGTGAGGGGCTCAGGCCGCACCGAGCTGAATGTAGCACGGGGGGCTCTCATCCCCCCCTTACGGAAAATATAAAAGAAAAAAGCCCGTACTTTCGTACGAGCTTTTGTCTTGAATATGGCGGTGAGGGGGGGATTCGAACCCCCGATACGTTGCCGTATACACACTTTCCAGGCGTGCTCCTTCAGCCACTCGGACACCTCACCATATTGTCATCCCATTGTTGTCGGGACGGGCGCTAATGTAAGGAAAAGCCGTACTGCCGTCAACTCACTTTTTCAGTAATTTAGCGCGTTTAGACAAACTTCAGGCAACCTGATTCCGAAATGTGCGAAAAGCGCCTCTTTTATCAGCAACGCGGTTTGGCGATAAATTTGCTATGCTGGCAATCCAGTTGAAAATGAAAATAAAACAGCGCAATAAAAGGCAATGACTATGGATATTATTTTCTATCACCCCACGTTTGATACGGCTTACTGGATTAAGGCACTCACCGCGGCACTGCCTGGCGCACGCGTTCGCGAATGGAAACAGGGCGACAATGAACATGCTGACTACGCGCTGGTCTGGCATCCGCCGGTAGAAATGCTCCAGGGCCGTAAGCTGAAAGCCGTGTTCGCGCTCGGAGCCGGCGTGGATTCCATTCTGAGCAAGCTGAAAGCACACCCTGAAATGCTGCCAGAAGAGATCCCCCTGTTTCGTCTGGAAGATACCGGTATGGGGCAGCAGATGCAGGAATATGCCGTAAGCCAGGTGCTGCACTGGTTCCGCCGCTTCGACGATTATCAGGCGTTTAAACAGCAATCCCACTGGGAACCGCTCCCGGATTATCAGCGTGAAGATTTCACCATCGGCATCCTCGGGGCGGGGGTGCTGGGTTCGAAAGTCGCCGAAGCGCTCGCCCCGTGGGGCTTCCCACTGCGCTGCTGGAGCCGGAGCCGTAAGGATTATCCGGGCGTCGAGAGTTTTGCCGGAACGGATGAGCTTCCGGCCTTTCTCAATGGCACGCGCGTGTTAATCAACCTGCTGCCCAATACGGCGGAAACGGTCGGGATTATTAATGACGCGCTCCTCAACCAGTTGGCAGATGATAGCTACTTAATGAACCTGGCGCGCGGGGTACACGTTGTGGAGGAGGATCTGCTGAAAGCGCTGGATAACGGCAAACTGAAAGGGGCAATGCTGGATGTGTATAGCCGCGAACCGCTGCCAACAGACAGCCCACTCTGGGCACATCCGCGCGTGGCGATGACGCCCCATATTGCTGCCGTGACGCGACCGGCGGAGGCCGTGGCGTACATCTCGCATACCATCAGCGAAATAGAGAAGGGCAATGCGGTGACCGGACAGGTCAACAGACAGCGAGGCTACTGAGAGAAACCCGGCGTTCGCCGGGTTTTTGCTAATATTCGCCGCTGATAACTGCTATCCTTTGGAAAAACCGCAGAGGAGAGAAAGATGTATCCCGTTGACCTGCATATGCACACCGTCGCCAGTACCCACGCTTACAGTAACCTCCATGATTATATCGCTCAGGCGAAGCTGAAAGGCATCAAGCTGTTTGCGATAACCGATCACGGTCCGGATATGGCGGATGCGCCGCACTACTGGCATTTTGTGAATATGCGTATCTGGCCACGTCTGGTGGACGGTATCGGGATACTGCGCGGCATCGAGGCGAACATCAAAAATACCGACGGTGAGATTGACTGCACCGGCCCGATGCTGACCTCGTTAGATCTGATCCTCGCGGGATTCCACGAGCCGGTCTTTGCGCCTCAGGATAAAGAGACCAACACCGCGGCGATGATTGCCACCATTGCCAGTGGCAACGTGCACATTATCAGCCACCCGGGAAATCCAAAATACCCGATTGATATTCAGGCCGTGGCGCAGGCGGCAGCGGAGCATCGCGTGGCGCTGGAAATTAACAACTCCTCCTTTGTTCACTCTCGTAAGGGCAGTGAAGCCAACTGCCGCGAAGTGGCGGCGGCCGTGCGTGACGCGGGCGGCATGGTGGCGCTGGGCTCTGATTCCCACACGGCCTTCACGCTGGGGGATTTCAGCGAGTGCCTGAAAATATTGCAGGACGTGAATTTCCCGGAAGAACAGATCCTGAACGTCACGCCGCGTCGTATGCTCGATTTCCTTGAGTCGCGCGGCATGGCGCCGATAGACGAATTTGCCGATCTTTAATTAATAATGGAATAAAAACATGAATGAGTTTTCCATCCTTTGCCGCGTGCTGGGCACCTTATATTACCGCCAGCCGCAGGATCCGCTGCTGGTTCCGCTGTTTACCCTGATTCGTGAAGGTAAACTGGCGCAGAGCTGGCCGCTGGAACAGGATGAGTTGCTGGAACGCTTGCAAAAAAGCTGCGATATGCAGCAGATTTCAACGGATTACAACGCCCTGTTCGTGGGGGAAGAGTGTCGCGTATCGCCGTATCGCTCTGCCTGGCAGGACGGTGCGACCGAAGCGGAAGTGCGGGCATTTCTTTCAGAACGCGGCATGCCGCTGACGGACATGCCTGCGGATCATATCGGTACGCTGCTGCTGGCGGCCTCCTGGATTGAAGATAATGCAGGTGATGATGAGAATGAGGCGATTGAAACCCTCTTCGAAACGTATCTGCTGCCATGGGTGGGCACCTTCCTGGGCAAAGTTGAAGCACATGCCACCTCGCCATTCTGGAGAACGCTGGCTCCGCTGACGCGCGACGCTATCGCTGCTATGTGGGATGAGCTGGAAGAAGAGAACGAAGAGTGATCTGAATCACAGAAATCCTGCAACCATACATTTAAACTTGCACGTAATGTGCTTCTGATCTCATTTCCATGGTGCGCATCTGCTAAGATGCGCACCATGAACATATTACTTTGTATTGCAATCACGACTGGCATCCTCTCCGGCCTCTGGGGTTGGGTGGCGGTGTCTCTCGGTTTGTTGAGCTGGGCCGGTTTTCTTGGCTGTACGGCCTATTTCGCCTGCCCGCAGGGTGGTCTCAAAGGGCTGTTTATTTCAGGCTGCACGTTGCTGAGTGGCGTGGTCTGGGCGCTGGTCATTATGAAGGGCAGCGCGCTGGCGCCGCATGTGGAAATTCTGGGGTACGTCATGACCGGTATTGTGGCCTTCCTGATGTGCGTTCAGGCAAAACATCTGCTGTTGTCCTTTGTGCCCGGCACGTTTATGGGCGCCTGTGCGACCTTTGCAGGGCAGGGGGACTGGAAGCTGGTGGTTCCTTCGGTCATGCTGGGATTACTGTTTGGCTATGCCATGAAAAACAGTGGTCTCTGGCTTGCGGCCCGACGCGAAAAGAGCCAGAACGTTCCTGCGGTGAGTAAATAAAAAAAGGCGAGACGGACATCTCGCCTTTTTTATACGCTGCCAGTCAGGACTCCGGCGGCACCGACATCTCACGGTATTTCACCAGCACCGCATTACTCACGTCACTTTTATTCTGAAGATCCCACAAGCCGCGATCGATACCGTCATTAATCAGGAAAATCACGCCGGTTTCGATGGCCGACATCAGACACAGCATGACCGGCTCGTTGGAGGTGTAACCAATTTCGGCCTCCAGCAAACGCTGATAGTCGATAAAGCGGAATACCCCTGCCTGCACTTCATAAGAGAGAATGGTTTTGCTGGTGGTGACGGAGGATAAAATTTCACCCGTGCTCACGTTAACCACGCGCAGGTTAACGGCAATCTGATCCAGCTGATACTGCGTGTCGGCTCCAATACCAAAGTAACGCGCACCCGCGCCGCCCGATTTCACGTTACTTTCATAGCCGATAATCGAGCCTTCCACCATGATATTGGCTGCGGTGAGAGACTGTAGCGGCATGCGGTTATTGACGCCAACGGTACCGTTCTCCTGTGCGGCACGAATGATTTTTCGTTCATTAAGCAGGTTTTGCAGCCCCTGACGTTCCAGCGGGATAAACCAGCGAGAATCTTTCAGGGCAGTAACCAGCATCGCGGTGGCGCTCTGCGGCACGGCCGTCGAGAAGTTACTGGCCGGGTACGGTTTGAACTGGCCCGTCTCGTCCTGAATGTTATACACCGAGACGAATATCTTCCCGGTTGGCACCGGCAGATGCGTCAGATCCCGATAGCTCTGGGCACGGGGCATTAAGGTGGGTTTAGCGGCTTCTTTTGGCGGGGCAGTTAAACAACCGCTTAATAAGCACACTGCAACTAAAATAAAAAAGCGCTGCATGATAATTGTCCTTATTTTGGGGTTGTTTAGAAATCAGTTGAACTGGTCTGCAAACCTGAAACCTGGATTGTCGAGGTTCTACCGGTTTTTCGGTCTGTCACATTTAACTGAAGCTGCCCGTCTTTATTGGCAATATCGACGATAAAGTCGTTTGTGACCATCCGGCCGGGTTTGCCGGTATTAATGTTGGTTAATAAGCCACCTAATATTTGCGACTGGATGGCCTGAGTGAAATTATCCAGGGCTGACGGGGTCTCGATACCGAAATCATCATCATAGCTGGGGTCTTTATAGGAGTTTTGAGCCTGAGCCTGGTTAAGCATAAAGGCTCCGTTATTCGGGTTGCCGCCAAAGTTAGGGTTGCGGAACTGGAATGTCATATTTCCGGCCCAGCTCAACGGCGCAATGAGCATTAACGAAATCACTGTGTGTGCGAGACGCATTACAGCCTCCGAAATAGGTGTCGTTGCTAGAACTCATCTTTTGCTAAATCGCCTGTGCTCAAAAGGGCCTTGTCCAGCTGTAGGCGGTTAATAGCTTCTTCGGTTTGTGCCAGTGCGAAAGCGACGTTCTGATCGAAGTCTCTTTTCGTTGGGAATAAAAAGGTCTGGTAAATAACGTCCTGATTAGCGGTTATTGTGATCCAGCTTCCCCACCGTGCACTGGGCCGTTCGTTGATGGTTAAGTTACCCGGATAATCGCTTTCCCACTTATCGCTGAAGGCACGATAAAAATCGTGTCCGACAGAGGAGACGGTGTGGTCGGTTAATAGTCCGGGGACTTCCACCTCAACAGCCTGAAGGTTTCCGGCAGCAAGCATAAAACCTGCGCCAGCAATCCAACTTAAGGTGCGTTTCATGCTATTAACGCCTGAGGTTATCGTTTGCCCATGACACCGCCTGCGTGCGATTTTTAACAGCTATCTTTTTGAAAAGATTATAAAGATGCGTCTTAACCGTATTTTCGCTGATAAATAACGAACGGGCGATTTCAATATTTGAAGCACCAATACGCAGTTTGTTCAGGATCTCTTTCTCACGGTGCGTCAGAAGAGCCGATTCTGAACTGTTATAGCGATAATTTCCGGAGTGGGTAATAAGGTAGCTGGCCAGCTTTTGCGAAAAATAGCACTCCCCCCGCAATATGCCCTGCAACCCCTCCACGACACGGTTTTCTTCTTCAGTGACGTAAAACACGCCGTTAATATGCGGCCAGCTCTCAATTTCGCGGAAAGGATACTCATCAGGCGTATTCAATAACAACACGCGGATATTATTGTTTTTCCTGCTTAAATTATCTTGCCAGTAATGGATGAGTTTTTTATCCGCTTCCATCATATCGAGAAGAATGATGCTGCCAGGAGCGATATCATCAAAAGAACGTTGAATATTATGCAGTTTCCCGTTAAGCGACAGACATTGCTTTAAATGCTGCAATAACGCTGTCGCTTGTAAGGAAGGTTTAGTGATCAACAATAATGTATGACCGGGTAAGCTATGGACTTCATTAAACATGATGAAACCCCACGTTATTTATGACACCCGGCAGCTGCCCTTCGTATTATGTAAAGGGCACCAGAAGTACTGACAGGTGTGGCACTGCTGTGTGTAGTTAAAAAACCTTCCTCCAGAGGAGGCGGTAAATTTAAAAAACAAATAACGTACTGCTGTTTTCAATCTAGCTATTGCAAACTTTAAAGCAAGTGTTAATCGTGTAACAGAATGTAAAATTCAATATTAATTTGTGTATTTGACGGTCGCAATAGATTTAAAGATAAGGGGAAAGTTGTACAGGTGTATAAACGTGCACACATTTTAAAAAGCATACAATATATTATAATTAATTGAATTATCTTGTTTTATATTATTATAAGCCAAGCGGCAAAAAGTATGAATGTCGATAAAAAGGTAAGACTTCTCTAAGCCGGACGGTTTTCTTAAGAAAACTTGCTTCGTGTCACGCACGTGATCAAGGGCACCGTTGTTTTTGTCTGAACAAGCTGACACAGGTTGGACAACCAGCCTCGCTGTTGTACAGGCGCCGGGAGAAGGCTGTTTTTCCGCATCAGCTGCGCGCGGAGGGGTTTTTAGCCGGAATTTACGACTTTGAGGTGAATCAAAATATAAAAATAAGGCGCACGGGTGAGATATAAAACATGTTTCGGCAGACATACTCTTTTCCGTAACGCGGCGTTAACAAAATGAATCGCGTTAGCGGAGAACAGAACAGTTATTTAATCGCCAGGTCCAGGGTGACAGCATGAAAAACAAAACGTTGTTTATGATGTTTACATTACTGGGTGCGCCTGGGTATGTCATCGCAGGTGATTCAGATTTAGCCGCTTCTGAATATAATTTTGCGATAAATGAATTAAGTAAAGCTTCATACAATCAGGCAGCCATTATTGGTCAACAGGGTTCAGGTAATAATGCTGACGTTCGCCAGGGCGGTTCTAAATTACTGTCCGTTATTTCCCAGGAGGGCGGGAATAACCGAGCGAATGTTGATCAGTCAGGGACGTATAACCTTGCTTATATCGATCAGACCGGCAACGGTAACGATGCGAGTATTAAGCAGGGCGCTTTTGGCAACA
This sequence comes from Enterobacter hormaechei ATCC 49162, assembly GCF_001875655.1. NCBI lineage: Bacteria > Pseudomonadati > Pseudomonadota > Gammaproteobacteria > Enterobacterales > Enterobacteriaceae > Enterobacter > Enterobacter hormaechei. The sequence goes on along the minus strand of NZ_MKEQ01000001.1, from coordinate 1,122,464 downwards.
CCGCCATGATTATCCAGAAAGGCTCGGGTAACAGGGCGAATATAACGCAGTATGGTACGCAGAAAACAGCAGTTGTAGTACAGAGACAGTCGCAAATGGCTATTCGTGTTATTCAACGCTAGCGATGTGTGACGCCTTAATCAATCCGATGGGGGTTTACCATGAAACTTATCAAAGTGGCAGTTATTGCAGCAATCGTCGTTTCTGGCAGTGCTTTCGCAGGTGCGGTACCACAATTTGGCGGCGGCCACGGTGGTGGTTGGGGTGGCGGTAATAACGGCCCTGATTCAACCCTGAGCATTTACCAGTACGGCGGCGGTAACTCCGCGCTTGCTTTGCAGACGGACGCCAGAGATTCTGAATTGACCATTACCCAGCATGGTGGCGGTAACGGCGCGGATGTTGGACAGGGATCTGATGACAGCTCTATCGATCTGCTGCAAAAAGGCTTTGGTAACAGCGCCACCATCGACCAGTGGAATAGCAAAGACTCTGTTATCAATGTGAAACAGTTCGGCGGCGGCAACGGTGCGGCGGTAGACCAGACGGCGTCCGGTTCAACGGTGACTGTGCATCAGGTTGGCTTTGGCAACAACGCGACCGCGCATCAGTACTGATTTTTTCTGTATCCAAAAACAGGGCACAGGCCCTGTTTTTTTTCGGGAGGATCTCATGAGCACCTTCATTCTCCTTGCCGCGCTTGCCAGCCAGATAACGTTCAGCACGTCACAACAGGAAAATATGACAACCATTATTCCTCAGGTCACCCTGGCGGACGCCTGCGAATGCCAGGTTGAGGTGTTATCTGTTCGCGAGGGGCTGGTGGGAAAAAGTACATCGCGGCAGAAAAATACCCTTTTTATACCCGCTAATCAGCCGATTGATTTAAGCCGAATCAGTTTTAATATTCGCTCAGGGGATGCGGTAAAAATAATTGTCACCGTATCTGATGGAAAATCGCTCTATTTATCGCAGCAATGGACCGTACCGATGCACACGCATTAATCATTCATTAAATCAATGATTTATAAAAGTGGCGGAGCTGCGCAGTTAAGCTATGCTGATATCAAGAACCCGGCAATTTGGTTCCGTAAACTGATATTTCATAGGTCATAACGGAGCGTTTTTACCCCTCAAGGACGAATTACATTGAGGAGTACAAATAATGTTCAAATCCGCAGCGTCTATTATTTCAGGTCTGGGACTGCTTTTGTCCTCTATTTTTTCTCCGGCTTATTCAGCAACCCTTGTAAATGGTGGGGTAATTCATTTTCGCGGCGCGGTGGTTGCTGACCCATGCGAAGTGACGCCCCGGCATCAGCAGTTTGCAATCTCCTGTCCAAAAAATAACCGTATGGAAACGCATACTATCAGTTATGACGAAGCGCTCCGGGGCCATCGTACGCAATCCGATCTGGCTGCTGTCACCATGAAATACCTGAATGAAAAGAAAACGCTGGCGGTCGTTCAGGTGGATTACCGCTAGCGGCCGTTTCTTTCGCGGCGGTTTTTCTCCTTCTCCCTCTGCGATACACTTAGGAAAAAGGCGGGTTGCAGAGGGTGTTTTATGAGACCGCAAATCGACGTTATTCATGGCGATATCACGACGGTACACGTTGACGTGATCGTCAACGCAGCCAACTCCTCCCTGCTGGGTGGGGGCGGCGTGGATGGAGCCATTCACCGGGCCGCAGGTCCTCAGCTTCTCGAAGCATGCAAAACCGTGCGCCAGCAGCAGGGAGAGTGTCCCCCGGGGCATGCGGTTATCACGCTCGCGGGCGATCTCCCGGCAAAAGCGGTGATCCACACCGTTGGCCCGGTCTGGCACGGGGGCGACCGCCATGAGGCTGAGATTCTGGAGCAGGCGTATCGTAACTGCCTGCGGCTTGCGGCAGATAACGGGTATAAAACCATGGCGTTCCCCGCCATCAGCACGGGGGTGTACGGTTATCCAAAGGAAGCGGCAGCAACGATCGCCGTGAATACCGTTTATCACTACCTTTCCCTCAAACCCATGCCGGAAAAAGTCATTTTCGTCTGTTTCGATGAGCAAACCGCCGACCTGTATCAGCGGATTTTGACCGAGCGTAGCCAGGCATTTTGATGCCTGAAATGCAAAAACGGCGCCCCGGAGGCGCCGTTTTGTTATTCCGCTTTAACCTGCGGTTTGCCTGAGAACAGGAAACGCAAAAGCGGGATCCGCAGGTGGATTTCATACAACACAATAGCAATGCCAACCACAAAGACCAGGCCGGTGAAGAAGCCCAGCGCATTCGAGGTGATATGCGGCGTAATGTATGCGCCGAAAAACAGCGTCAGCGGGTGGTGAACCAGGTAGATAAACAGCGACGCATTAACGAAATAGGTTACGCGACTGGACTTAAAATTCAGCAGACGATGGCCCAGGGCGAACACCACGTTCACCATCCACAGCCCCATCAGCATCGTTATCACGCTCTCCGTCTCATACATCCATGCGTCGCCGCTGCCGTAGCGCTGATTGAGCAGATAGGCGGCAAAGGCCAGCGCGGCACCCACTGCACACCAGGGGGAGGGGGTAGTAAACAGCGCTTTAAGCCGGGGATGAATAAATGCCAGCGCCCCAATCAGGAAGAAAGGAATATAGAACAGTGTCTGCATCACCACGAAATTAAACAGCCCATCGCTCAAAATGGGTGGGTAGACAATGAACAGGGTACGCCTGACGGCGGCATAAGCGATGCCCAGCGCAAGAAACAGCAGCGACAGCTTGCCGTGGGTGATGTTGCCGAAGAAGGTCGAAGACGCGGTGCTCGCGCGCTGGCGCAGTTGACTGAAGATCAGCAAACTCACCGTGGTGAGCACCACCAGTACCAGCAGGAACCAGAGGTGCGAGATCAGCTCCCAGACCAGAGTATTGTATTTCTCATAGAGGGAGAGATTCGGCCAGTTTTCCGCCTTGCCTTTCACATACTGCAACATGATGAACTGCGGCAGCGTCAGCAGCGGGATGGCCGTCAGCATCGGTATACCCACGCGCTCCACGCGCACTTTCCACCACCGCTTCAGGGGATAGCGCAAGAAGAGCATATAAGAGAAATAGCCGGAAATGACAAAAAACACCTGCATGCGGAAGGCATGAATAAAATCGTTAAACAGCGTTAGCCACCAGGAGGGCAGCTGGCTGTTCACGTGCCAGGTGTGGCTGGAATAGATCAGTGAAATATGAAAAGGGATCCCCAATAGCATGAGCCATGCGCGGATCGAGTCGAGGAAATATTCACGTTGTACAGGGGTTGTGCTCATATAACTTTGCGCATTCTCAGACTTTTCGCCTTATCCCTAAGGCTCATAATGGTTACATTCGGAGCCAACCCTACACCAAGACCGACACCCTGTCTCCAGGATAAGCACGCAAAGTGAAATGCGGGTTCTTTCATTTGCTTAATCCATGAGCCAGCGAGCTGAACAAAGCAGTGATAATGTTGTCGGATTGCCTGAGTTTCCATTAAAATGGATCGGATCGATATAAGCACACAAAGGGGGAAGTGCTTACTTATTATGAAACATAAACCACAAATGATGAAAATGCGTTGGTTGGGTGTAGCAGTGCTGTTGTCACTGTATACCTCATCTGCACTGGCCTTTAACATCGATGACGTCGCAAAACAGGCTAAATCGATGGCGGGCAAGAGCTACGAAGCGCCAAAAAGTAACCTGCCCTCCGTTTTCCGCGACATGAAATACGCGGACTATCAGCAGATCCAGTTCAATCACGATAAAGCGTACTGGAACAATATTAAAACCCCGTTCAAGCTTGAATTTTACCACCAGGGTATGTACTTCGACACGCCGGTTGCCATCAATGAAGTGACGGCGACCGCGGTACGCAAAATCAAGTACAGCCCGGATTATTTCAATTTTGGCGATGTGCAACACGATAAAGACACAGTGAAAGACCTCGGCTTTGCCGGCTTCAAGGTGCTTTACCCAATTAACAGCAAAGATAAAAACGACGAAATCGTCAGCATGCTTGGCGCCAGCTACTTCCGCGTGATTGGCGCGGGGCAGGTGTACGGGCTTTCTGCGCGCGGTCTGGCAATTGATACCGCGCTGCCATCAGGTGAAGAATTTCCACGTTTCCGCGAGTTCTGGATCGAACGTCCAAAACCAACCGACAAACGTCTGACAATTTATGCGCTGCTGGACTCCCCTCGTGCGACAGGCGCTTATCGCTTCGTGATCATGCCTGGGCGTGACACGGTCGTTGACGTGCAGTCTAAAGTTTACCTGCGCGATAAAGTGGGCAAACTGGGCGTCGCGCCGCTGACCAGCATGTTCCTGTTCGGGCCGAACCAGCCTTCTCCGGCGACCAACTTCCGTCCTGAACTGCATGATTCCAATGGCCTTTCCATCCATGCGGGTAACGGTGAGTGGATCTGGCGTCCGCTGAACAACCCGAAACATCTCGCCGTCAGCAGCTTTGCGATGGAAAACCCGCAGGGCTTTGGTCTGCTGCAACGTGGCCGTCAGTTCTCCCGCTTTGAAGATCTGGATGACCGCTACGATCTGCGCCCAAGCGCCTGGGTTACGCCGAAAGGCGACTGGGGTAAAGGTAAGGTTGAGCTGGTTGAAATTCCAACCAACGATGAAACCAACGATAACATCGTCGCGTACTGGACCCCGGATCAGCTGCCGGAAGCCGGTAAAGAGATGAACTTCAAGTATGCGATCACCTTCAGCCGTGACGAAGACAAACTGCACGCACCGGATAACGCGTATGTGATGCAGACGCGCCGTTCGACGGGTGACGTGAAGCAGTCCAACCTGATTCGTCAGCCGGATGGCACGCTGGCGTTTATCGTGGACTTCACCGGCCAGGATATGAAAAAACTGGCGCCGGATACTGCCGTGACGGCACAGGCCAGCATTGGCGATAACGGTGAAATCGTTGAGAACGCCGTGCGCTACAATCCGGTCACCAAAGGGTGGCGTCTGACCCTGCGCGTGAAGGTGAAAGATCCGAAACAGACCACTGAAATGCGCGCCGCGCTGGTCAGTAACGATAAGCCGCTGAGTGAAACCTGGAGCTATCAGCTACCTGCCAATGAATAATACATCTGAATATATTGATGCCATGCCGCTAACGGACATTGAAAAAGCGGCACTCCCTGCGAGCGACATCCGCGCGGTTCACACCGCGCTGGATGGTGAACATCGTCACTTTTCCCGTGATGATGATACGCCGCTGGGGTCAGTGAAGGCACGTCTGGAGCAGGCATGGCCGGACTCGCTGGCAGAAGGGCAGTTAATCAAGGATGACGAAGGGCGTGACCAGCTACAGGCGATGCCGAAGGCCACGCGTTCCTCTATGTTCCCCGATCCGTGGCGCACCAACCCGGTGGGCCGCTTCTGGGATCGCCTGCGTGGGCGTGACGTGACGCCGCGCTATCTGTCACGTCTGACCAAAGAACAGCAGGCGTCCGAGCAGAAATGGCGTACCGTGGGAACGATTCGTCGTTACATTTTGCTGCTGCTGACGCTGGCGCAGACGGTTGTCGCTACCTGGTACATGAAAACCATTCTGCCGTACCAGGGCTGGGCGTTGATTAACCCTGCTGACATGATTGGCCAGGATATCTGGGTCTCCTTCATGCAGCTGCTGCCGTATATTTTACAGAGCGGCATTCTGTTGCTGTTCGCCGTGCTGTTCTGTTGGGTCTCTGCCGGGTTCTGGACAGCGCTGATGGGCTTCCTGCAACTGCTGATGGGACGTGACAAATACAGCATTTCCGCGTCGACGGTCGGGGATGAACCCCTCAACCCTGAGCACCGCACCGCGCTGATCATGCCTATCTGTAACGAGGACGTTGACCGCGTATTCGCCGGGCTGCGTGCTACCTGGGAGTCTGTAAAGGCGACCGGTAACGCAGCGCATTTCGACATTTATATCCTGAGCGACAGCTACAACCCGGATATCTGCGTGGCAGAGCAAAAAGCCTGGATGGAGCTGATTGCTGAAGTGCAGGGCGAAGGGCAGATCTTCTACCGCCGTCGTCGTCGTCGTGTGAAGCGTAAGAGCGGGAACATCGATGACTTCTGTCGTCGCTGGGGTAACCAGTACAGCTACATGGTGGTACTGGACGCGGACTCCGTGATGAGCGGCGACTGCCTGAGCGGGCTGGTCCGTCTGATGGAAGCCAACCCGAACGCGGGTATTATTCAGTCCTCGCCAAAAGCGTCCGGTATGGACACGCTGTATGCACGCTGCCAGCAGTTTGCGACCCGCGTTTACGGGCCGCTGTTTACCGCCGGTCTGCACTTCTGGCAGCTGGGTGAATCTCACTACTGGGGCCACAACGCCATTATCCGCGTGAAGCCATTCATCGAGCACTGTGCCCTGGCACCGCTGCCGGGTGAAGGGTCGTTTGCCGGGTCCATTCTGTCGCATGACTTTGTGGAAGCGGCGTTGATGCGTCGTGCAGGGTGGGGTGTCTGGATTGCTTACGATCTGCCTGGGTCGTATGAAGAGCTGCCGCCGAACCTGCTGGATGAACTCAAACGCGACCGCCGCTGGTGTCACGGTAACCTGATGAACTTCCGCCTGTTCCTGGTGAAAGGGATGCACCCTGTTCACCGGGCGGTGTTCCTGACGGGCGTCATGTCCTACCTGTCTGCACCGCTGTGGTTTATGTTCCTCGCGCTCTCAACCGCGTTGCAGGTCGTGCATGCCCTGACGGAGCCGCAGTACTTCCTGCAACCGCGCCAGCTGTTCCCGGTGTGGCCGCAGTGGCGTCCGGAGCTGGCGATTGCGCTGTTCGCGTCGACCATGGTGCTGCTGTTCCTGCCTAAGCTGCTCAGTATCATTCTGATCTGGTGCAAAGGTTCGAAGGAGTACGGTGGTTTCTGCCGCGTGACCCTCTCACTGCTGCTGGAAGTGCTGTTCTCGGTCCTGCTGGCACCGGTGCGTATGCTGTTCCATACGGTGTTCGTGGTAAGCGCGTTCCTGGGATGGGAAGTGGTGTGGAATTCCCCGCAGCGTGACGATGACTCTACGCCGTGGAGTGAAGCCTTTATGCGCCACGGCTCTCAACTGCTGCTGGGCCTGGTGTGGGCCGTTGGTATGGCCTGGCTGGATCTGCGTTTCCTGTTCTGGCTGGCGCCAATCGTCTTCTCGCTGATCCTGTCGCCGTTTGTGTCGGTGATCTCCAGCCGTTCCACGGTGGGGCTGCGTACCAAACGCTGGAAGCTGTTCCTGATCCCGGAAGAGTATTCTCCGCCGCAGGTGCTGGTGGATACCGATACCTACCTGGAGCAGAACCGCAAACGCACGCTGGATGATGGCTTTATGCACGCCGTGTTTAACCCGTCATTCAACGCGCTGGCAACCGCAATGGCGACGGCGCGTCACCGCGCCAGCCAGGTGCTGGAGATTGCCCGCGACCGCCACGTTGAGCAGGCGCTGAACGAGACGCCAGAAAAGCTTAACCGCGACCGTCGTCTGGTGCTGCTGAGCGATCCGGTGACGATGGCAAGGCTTCACTACCGCGTGTGGTCCGCGCCGGAGAGATACTCTTCGTGGGTGAACTACTACAAGGATGTGAAGCTGAATCCGCTGGCACTGAAGGCGAAGTAACGCTTCTTTACCCGCCAAATAAAATACCGGCTTAATCGCCGGTATTTTTTTAGAGGTCAGAAATGAAAGTAATCATTGTCATCATGATGGCATGCCTGCTCAGCGGCTGCGGCAGCATTATCAGTCGCACCATCCCCGGGCAGGGCCACGGGAATCAGTACTATCCCGGCGTACAGTGGGATGTCCATGATTCCGCATGGCGCTATCTCACCGTGCTCGATCTGCCGTTTTCGCTGATTTTCGACACGCTACTGCTGCCCATCGATGCCAGCCACGGCCCTTACGAGTAACGACAGCTTATCGCTCGTCCCATTCATCCGCTGCGGCCTGACCCTCTTCGGTATCCAGCGGCGGTTCAAGCTGAAACTCACCTTCGTCCCATTCGTGCAGCGTATTTTCTTCCAGCCACTCCTGACGTAACTCAATTTCGTCATAGTCGCCGTCGAAAACCGCCTGCGCACCTTCACCACTCAGTATCGGCAGACATTCACCATCTTCACCCTCATCAGCAAAGAATTCGGCCTGCCACATAATATCGCCGTCCTGTAGGACGTATTTTTGGATATTGAGTTGTTGCACGTCAGCATCTTCTTCCTCAATGCCGGGATTATCGGCGAGGAACTCTTCGCGAGCGGCATCAATTGCTTCTTCCAGCGTGGCGTACATGGTCATTGGTGTCTCCCTGTTTTTCGTGAAGGTATTCAGGGAAAGAATAGCTGATTATATGATTTTGCAAGTATGAATGCGTAAATTAGCCGTCACGATGTTGTGTTATGCGCCCCGGGCGTAACGCCCGGGATAAACTGAGCCAGGAATAAACGGCGTTGAACAGCACAACGCCTGCCGTCACGATGAAGACCGCCCGGAAACCGAAACTGGCCGAAATCCCCGCGCCGACCAGCGGTCCGGTGACGTTACCCAGATCGCGAAACGACTGGTTGTAGCTGAAAATACGTCCGGCTATCTGGTTGGTGGAGTTATAGACCAGCAGCGTCTGTACAGCCGGAAGCAGTGCGCCATCCGCAGCCCCCAGCAGGAAGCGCAGGACGCCAAGCTGCCACGGAGTCTGCACCATCGCCATGGGGATCAGCAGCAGGACGGAGACGATCAGGGCGCAGATCAGGATTTTTTCCGGGCCAATACGATCTCCCAGCTTGCCGAGCCGCGGCGCGCTCAGCAGCGCGGCCACGCCGGGAACAGAGGCGATCAGACCGCTGATAAAGGCGATATTGTTGACGTTGCCGGCCAGGTCGCGGACATAGAGCGTCAGTATCGGCGCGATTGAACCGGTGGCCACCTGAATAATCATGGTGGTTACAAACAGGCTCAGCACCAGCTTTGGGTTTTTCAGCGAAGCCAGCACATCACGGGCGTGCAGCATCTCTTTTTTGGCCACGGGCGTGAAATGCTCGCGGATGCAGATAAGCGTCACGAGGAAACAGAGGAATAGCACGCTGGCGGTTATGAAGAATACCGGCCGAAGCCCGTAGTGGTCGGCCAGCAGCCCGCCTGCCAGCGGACCCAGCAATGCGCCGCTGACACCGCCAGTGGAGAGCGTGCCCAACGCCCAGCCGCTTTTCTGGCGCGGGATTTGGGTGGCGATCAGGGCGTTGGCGTTAGGGATAAATCCCCCGAGCAGGCCCAGGAGTGCGCGTAATATCAGGAACTGCCAGACGTTCTGCGCCACCCCCATCAACAGCATAATGATCGCCATGCCGAGCGCGGAGCGCAGCAGCATAATTTTGCGGCCTTTACGATCCGCCAGCCCACCCCAGAACGGCGACGCAATGGCGGAGAACAGGAACGTAATGCTGAACACCAGCCCGGACCACATATTCAGTGCGCTATGGCCGGTGACGCCGAGCTGTTCAACGTAGAGGGGCAGGAAGGGCATCACCAGGCTAAAGGCGGCGCCAGTAAGAAAACAACCCAGCCACGCAACCGTCAGGTTACGTTTCCAGTTTATGGGGGCATCTGTGGGGGACATAACTATCCGCATAATGAGGTGCAGGGCACCGTAAACAGTGAGGTAATAAGCCTGCTAATTATGCGCCTGGGGTATGATTGCCGCAATGACGGGGAGCTTTTAAAGCTAAAACAACATGCGGCCCGGAAGGCCGCATGCAGATTAATACCGGGAAGGGACGCCCTGAGGCCGGGTTTTGAAGCGGCGATGCAGCCACATGTACTGCTCCGGGGCGAGCATAATGCATTTCTCGACAATGCCGTTCATCCACCGCGCGGTGGTTTCCGCATCAATCAGCGGTGGCGCGAGTTCCGGCTCCAGCATGATGAGCTGATAGCCTGAACCGTCTGGTTTACGGCGCGGTACAAACGGCACGATAGCCGCTTTGGACATTCGCGCCAGCATCCAGGTCCCGGTCGTCGTCGCGGCATCGTCCACCGCAAAGAACGGAACAAACACGCTGGATTGCGGGCCATAGTCATGATCCGGGGCATACCAGACCACTTCACCTGATTTCAGGGCGCGGATCATCCCTTTCAGGTCTTTGCGGTCGATCATGCTTTTATTAGAGCGCATGCGTCCGTTGGTCTGGATCAAATCGATTACCGGATTATCGTTAGGACGATAAACGCCAATACCCGGCGCCTGCATGCCGAACATCCGCGCGCCAATTTCGAGCGTCAGGAAATGAACGCCAATCAGCAGGACGCCAGTCTGGTTGGCCTGAAGAGTATGCACCGGATCCATGCCGGTCCCGGCCACTTCCGTCCAGCGCGCCATGCGCTTATCCGACCAGAACCAGGCCATACCGGTCTCCATCAGCCCCATGCCGACCGATTCGAAGTTTTTAACCACCATGTCGTGGCGCTCAGATTCGCTCATATGAGGAAAGCAAAGCTCAAGGTTGCGGTAGGCGATCCTGGCGCGACGTTTCATAACCTGTTGAGCAATGCGGCCCAGCCCTTTACCCATGCGGAAAATGACGGGATAAGGCAGCTGTACAATAAGCCACAACAAGCCAATGCCTGACCATGTTAACCAATAGCGGGGGTGCAAAAGCGCGGCAGTAAATTTCGGTAACTGGGTCATGTCTGTCCTGTGTTCTAACGTCCTGAAGGGCTATTGTCTCATTTTTTAGGGCATAGCCAAAATGTCTGTCATCGAAACCTGAAAGAACAGGCAACTGTTAAGTATGATTTATCAGATTGACTGAAATGTAGCGTAAATTGTGTGGATGTAAATTGTCTTTGTTTGCTATATGATGCCGACCGATTTTTATTTCTCAACGATTGCAGGACTTGTACACCATGCCAGTGTTACACAACCGCGTTTCGAATGAGATGTTGAAAGCGCGTATGTTGGCCGAAACCGAACCGCGCACGACAATCTCTTTCTATAAATATTTCACCATCGACGATCCACAGGCGACCCGCGATGCGCTTTACCAGGCATTCACCGCCCTGAATGTGTTTGGCCGCGTCTATCTGGCGCGTGAGGGGATTAACGCGCAAATCAGCGTGCCGGAAAGCAAAGTCAGCGCCTTTCGCGAACTCCTCTACGGATTTGATCCGGCGCTTAACGGCTTACGCCTGAACATTGCGCTGGATGATGACGGCAAATCATTCTGGGTGCTGCGCATGAAAGTGCGTGAGCGTATTGTGGCGGATGGTATTGACGATCCGAGCTTCAATGCCGCGAATGTGGGGGAGTACCTCAAGGCCGCTGAAGTGAACGCCATGCTCGACGATCCGGATGCGGTGTTCATCGATATGCGTAACCACTACGAATATGAAGTGGGGCACTTCGAAAATGCGATGGAAATTCCTGCCGATACCTTCCGCGAACAACTGCCGAAAGCCGTTGAGATGATGCAGGAGCATAAAGACAAAAAGATCGTGATGTACTGCACCGGGGGGATCCGCTGCGAAAAAGCCAGCGCCTGGATGAAGCACAACGGTTTTAATAAAGTCTGGCACATTGAGGGTGGGATCATTGAATATGCCCGCCGCGCTCGTGAGCAGGGTTTACCGGTGCGTTTTATCGGTAAGAACTTTGTTTTTGATGAGCGTATGGGCGAGCGAATTTCCGAGGACGTGATCGCGCACTGCCACCAGTGCGGTACGCCGTGCGACACGCATACCAACTGCAAAAACGACGGGTGTCATCTGCTGTTTATTCAGTGCCCTGCATGTGCCGAGAAATTTAATGGCTGCTGTAGCGAGCTGTGCAGTGAAGAGAGTATCTTGCCAGAAGAAGAGCAACGTCGCCGCCGTGCCGGGCGCGAGAACGGGAACAAGATCTTTAATAAATCCCGGGGCCGACTGAATACCAAACTGGGTATTCCGGACCCCGAGTAAAACACTGCCCGGCGGCGCGAAAGCCTGCCGGGCCTGTTTTATGATTTCTGCTGAACGCCTTCCACCGAAATAATCAACTCCACATCCTGCGATGCCGGGCCTAAATCGGTGGTGATATTAAAATCTTTCAGATGAATTTTGCCTGCGGCTTCAAAGCCAGCACGTTTGCCACCCCACGGATCGTCGCCCTGTCCCATTAATTTGGCATCGAGTGTGACCGGTTTCGTCACGCCGTTCAGCGTCAGGTTACCGGTAATAGCGAGCTTATCACCGTCTTTCTTCACTTCTGTCGACGCGAAAGTAGCTTGCGGGAATTTACCCACGTTCAGGAATTCAGCGCTGCGCAGATGTTTATCACGCTCGGCGTGGTTAGTATCGACGCTGTTGGTATTAATGGTGACGTTCACTTTATCGGCAGCAGGGTTTTTCTCGTCGAAAGTAAATGTGCCATCGAAATCATTGAATGTGCCATATAACCAGCTGTAACCCAGATGCTGAATACGGAAATTGACGAAGGCATGCTGACCCTCCTTATCAATTTTATAGTCAGCGGCAATGGCCGAACCGGTGGTAAATAGCAGCGAACCTAATGCGATACCCAACAGGCGTTTTTTCATTTTATGCTCCAGAGTCAACTGACGAACGGCCTAGCATGCGCTTCAGCGTATCGTCTTTATCAATAAAGTGGTGTTTCAGGGCCGCAAGGCCATGCAGGACAGACAGGACCACTACGCTCCATGCCAGCCACAGATGAACCACACCGGCGGTATCAGCCTGTGAACCGGCGTCAGCCAGCGTGGCAGGGACGTCAAAAAGCCCAAACACGCTGATCGGTTTGCCGTCTGCGGTCGAAATGAGATAGCCGCTGATCAGAATGGCGAACAGCAGGGCATAGAGTGCGAGATGTGCGCCAACAGCGCCCAGGCGGGTAAGTCGGCCATGGCTTTTGGGCGCGGAAGGAGGCGGAGAGACATGTCGCCAGATCACGCGAAAAACCAGACCCATCATCAGCAGAACCCCAATGCTTTTGTGCAATTCGGGGGCCTGATGATACCAACCGTCATAATAGCTTAATGTCACCATCCAGAGGCCGAGACCAAACATGGCATAGACGGCAAGTGCAAATAGCCAGTGTAAACACATGGATATTATTCCGTAGCGGCTGGAGGAGTTACGCCATTGCATATGAATTTCCGTTCTCAAATGACTGAGCAATAAAAATGGCCGGATTAAATAAATAATGCAACTGAAAAAAATGAATAATGTTTTTTATTTAATTTATTTCAGCGAATTTGAATGTTTTTCCGCAATGTATTTCAATCGCTTCGTTCAATAAATTTGAGGTGACGTTTTTTAAAAAATATAGGTTAAATAAGTTTAAAGGAATGTCAATAAATGTCAGTGAGGTTTTTCAGAAGAATACAATATAAATGACATCAATGATCGCCAGCAGCGACCAAAGGACAATGTAGAGCATGAAATGCTCGCGGATGTTATTGATAAGGTAATTCACCAGTCTGCGCATCTCGCCTCTCTCGCTAAACAGGCTCCGGTTATTCGGAGCCTGGAGCGGTATTATCGGTTAAAGCGCGAGAGCGCGAAGGGCTTGAGATCAAACGAAGGCGTGATCCCCTGAGCAAACTGGGCGGCGATTTCCCCTAACACCGAGGCAAATTTAAACCCGTGACCACTAAGCCCGGTTACAAGCAGAATGTTGTCGTGCCCGGGCAGGGTGTCGATGATAAAGTCTTCATCCGGCGTGTTGTCGTAGGTGCACGCTGCGCCGTAAAGCAACCCGCCTACGCCTGGCAGGATATTACGCAGGAACGTGAAGGCTTCGGAACCATCCTGCGCATAAGCGCCGTATGGCTTGCGTTCTTCCGCGGAGGAAATGACCTGTCCGCCGTTATGTTTGCCAATCTTGAGCGCGTCTTTTTCAGAGGGGAAACCGTAGAACTGATCGCCATTGGGTAACTCGCCGGTAAACGCCGGGAATTTGTTCTGGCTGCTGTAACGCCCGTCCGACTGGAACCATGAGAAGACTTTGCGCACCGGCTGAATGGGCAGGTCCGGCAGCAGTTTCGTCACCCACGTTCCCGCACTCACCAGCAGGCGCGTGGCGGTATATTCCCCCTCAGACGTGGTGACGGTGGAACCTTCCGCATGGTGGGTGATGCCCGTGACCGGACAGTTGAACAACTGCGCGCAGCCCGCTTTAGCGGCGAGATCAATCCAGGTTTTAATGGCCGTTTCGCTGTGCAGTACCCCGGAATTGGCTTCAAACAATCCAATGTAGTCTTCCGGGACAGAAATTTCCGGCCAGCGCGCCATGATGCCGTTCGCATCCAGACGCTCGACGTCCAGGTGGTAGGCTTTCGCGCTCTCCTCGACGGTCGCCAGAAACGTGGAGTTGGCTGGACCAAGGTTAATGATCCCGGTGCGCTCAAAAATGCGTTCTTCGGTGAGTGCGGCCAGCTCATCCCACAGCGTCTGAGCCCGAAGCACCAGCGGTACATAACGTTCACCTTCACCGTAAGCGTGACGGATCAGACGGGTATCGCCGTGATGGCTTCCTTCAGAGTGGGGAGGGAGGTGGGCATCAATCATCAGCACTTTCAGGCCCGCCTGCGTTGCGTAATAACCGGCGGCAGATCCTACGGAGCCGCTTCCGATAATGATCAAATCGTATTTCATAGGCTTCTCTTTACTAACGCTTTGTTAGCAGAGTAATTAACTATGGGGGCTTATACAAGAACGAAATAAATAAGGCACCGCGAGGGTGCCTGTTGAGTCAAAAGGGGCATAAGGGTTAATGCCGTTTATACTCATTTTCCTGATAGTCGCCAGATTCTATTTTTGCAATGCCTGCTTCCAAAATAGAGATAAACTGACGGGCGACGTCTGTTGTAAGCCACAGCGTCTGTCCAACTTCCGCTTCATCACGGTTTTGCTGATTTGGGGTCTGGTAGTGCAAACGCAGCATCAGCGCATCGTAGCTGTCTACGGTGCTGATATCCCAGCCAACGAGCGGATGGGTCTGGATGACATCACTATTCTTTTCCATTATAACCCCCTTAATGCGTGTTAGAAGACAACGACTTTGAGGTTCAATGCATGTTTTTCTGAAAGCAATTTCAGTATATCAATTAATAAGGGTTAAGAAGGAAAAAATAAACGGGTAGCAACACATTTTTCTGCTTTTTAGGATTGTTCGAACAATAAAACGCCATCTTGTTCACGATTTTCTAAGAAGATGCTGAAATAATTTGAACTTTCAGAAGACGAAACGAAAAAAAGCCGGGGCGACCCGGCAAAAAAACACAATGAGGGAGCAAATATTAATCAGTGATGAACCAGTCGTCGGCGCTTTCCCATGTTTCCTGCAAAATTTCGCTGATGCGTTCTTTATCTTCTTTCGCGCCACCGATGACGGAAAGATGGTTTGCCGTCGCATAACGTACCGTTACGGCGCCATCGTTTTCAGGAAAAGTGCTGTTAATACGTCGGGATAGCTCACCTGCCAGAGCGTCGAGTGCGCCAGCAGGCAGGACGGTGGTTTTGGCAATGGTGACTTCAATACGCATAAATGCCCCCTGTGTAATATACTGTTTATTTATACAGTTATCTTGTCTGTTTGGCAACAGGGGGGATGATTTTTTTAGCGTTTTACCGACCAGCTTACGGTTTCACCGGCCAGGAAGGGGATCAGCGTATCATCGGTAAGTGCAATCGATGCTTCAACCTGGCTGTCTTTACGCTCCAGCTCAATGAACGTGTCATTGACGGGCAGACCGTAGAAACGCGGGCCGTTGAGGGAGCAGAAGGCTTCGAAATGGTCTAACGCATTCATCTCTTCAAACACGGTTGCGTAACTTGCCAGGGCGGTCGGCGCGTTAAAGCAGCCTGCACAGCCGCAGCTCGCCTCTTTACGGTGACGGGCATGCGGGGCGGAATCCGTGCCGAGAAACGCGCGAGGGAAGCCGCTGGCAACCAGCTCACGCAACGCCTGCTGGTGAATATTGCGCTTGAGGATCGGCAGACAATACAGATGTGGACGAACACCGCCCACCAGCATGTGGTTACGGTTAAACATCAGGTGCTGCGGGGTAATGGTGGCGGCAATCAGCTCATTGCCATCCCGGACATACTCTGCGGCATCTTTGGTCGTAATGTGTTCAAACACCACTTTCAGCCCCGGCAGACGCTGGCGCAGCGGCTCCATGACCGTTTCAATAAAACGGGCTTCGCGATCGAAAATATCAATGTCAGCGTGGGTCACTTCCCCGTGCACCAGCAGCGGCATTCCCAGTTTTTGCATACGCTCCAGGACGGGCATGATGGCGTCGATGCTGGTCACCCCATGGCTGGAGTTGGTGGTGGCATTCGCCGGGTAGAGCTTCGCGGCGGTGAACACACCTTCGTTAAACCCGCGCTCAACCTCATTGGGATCCAGCGAGTCCGTCAGGTAGCAGGTCATTAATGGGGTAAAATCGTGCCCGGCCGGAACGGCATCAAGGATACGCTGGCGATAGGCAATCGCGGCCTCGACGGTAGTGACTGGCGGAACCAGGTTAGGCATAACAATCGCACGGCCGTAAATTTCGCTGGTATAAGACACGACGGTTTTCAGCATGTCGCCATCACGAAGATGGATGTGCCAGTCGTCTGGGCGGCGGATTTTGAGAACCTGGGATTGTACAGTCATGGAAGCTCCGGCTTGAAAGGGATCAGTCATAAGATGGCTGTTTTTGCCGGACACAAATCATAAGCGGAAACGTTTTCGTTTGCACACTATTCCGTTAAAAAAAACGGGCGCCTCAGCGCCCGTCATGTTTAGTCGGTGAAAGGAATGATGATTTCACCCGGTTTCACCTCTATCCCTTTGGCATATTTTTTCGCCAGAGATTCGCCTTTGCTCTTGTCTTCGCTCAGAACATAGGCAGGCTGTTGGTTAAAGTAGTTCTGCAACGACTGGTTGAGATAAGGCATCAGCGTTTGCAGCACCGGTTTCATTTTATCCGGCGTCACAACTGCATCAACGATTTCCATCTCTTGCAGGAAAATTGCCCCTTTCTCTTTATTGAACACCGGCAGTGCCTTGAGCTTCAGCTTGATGTCCGCTTTCTGATTGCCGAAGAGCGAGGTCATGTCCAGGCTGGCATCGCCGGAAAGGGTGACTTTGTTCGGCTCTTCGCGTCCAATCTGGCTGGCGAGATTCGTCAGGACGATATGCGCATCCGCAAGGCCGGGTACGCCGATATCTTTTGAAAAGTTATTATGTTTTTCCAGCGCCTGATTAATTTCCTGCTCACTGACGGTGTACTGCGTAAGCTGATTACAACCCACCAGCAGACCACTGACAATTAACGCAGCGGCAATAACGATCTTTTTCATGGCGTTCCTCAACATAAAATCGGCGCATCTGTCCTGATACGCCAGTATGTCAGGGTGATCCTACAGAAACCAGCAGAAAAAACTGATAGTGAAAGGAGGCTATGCGCCAGGCTCCAGCATCCCACGGGTGCTGCGTTTATCACTGAACTGCCACCAGAGGGCAATCAGCGTCATAAAGCCGACCATGCCGAGCATGACCCACGGCAGTTCCGGCTGATGAAGCGCTTTTCCGGCATCGAACAGCCAGCCGCCACCGGTATAACCCAGTGCGCCGCCAAGCGCCAGTCCGAGACGGCTGAACCCCATGTAGCTGCCACGGGCCCGGGCGTCGGCAAGTGACGCGCTCAGCGTTTCACGGGCTGGCTCGGCAATGATTGAACCAATATAGAAGGTGCAGATCAGCATAAACAGTTGCTGAAGCGAACTCACCAGACCGATGGGCATCATGCTCAGCGTCATCAGCAGCAGTCCGGCCATCAGACGGTGCTCAAGCCGGAAGCGGCGCTCGCTCCAGCGGGCAATTGGATAGAGCAGGGTCAGAGAGAGGCAGGCTTCAATGGCATACATCCATTTCACCGCTGCGGGTGTGCCTGCAATATCGTTAACCATAATCGGCAGCATCAGCATGACCTGCACGGCGAGCATGTAGTACCCGGTCAGCGTTAACACATACGTGACGAAGCGTTTATCGCTCAGCACGCGGTCAAGCCCTTCCCGCACTGGCGCTTTAACCGTCGACAGCTTCCACGCCGGGAGGAACAGACCGTTAAACAGCGCGCAGAGAATAAACAGTACCGCGCCGGTGGCACAGACCAGACGGAAATCGTATTGCAGCAGCCAGCTTCCCAGCAGGGCGCCCACGACCGCACCGGCGCTGTCCTGCATCATCAAAATTGAGAAGAAGCGGCCCCGGTGTTGCGGACGGATAAGCTTCACCACCAGCGCGGTACGCGGTGGGTCGAAAAGGGTGCCGCCAATTCCGGAAAGGAAACAGGAGAACCACAGTAGCCAGGGTTCATGAGCGATGGCCATGGTGGCGAACCCCGCCGCACGTAACAGCATGCCGGTGACGATCATCGGTTTCGCGCCGAAGCGATCGGCTATTGCGCCGCCAAACACGCCCAGACCCTGTTGTACAAACTGGCGTAAGCCCAGCGCGATCCCGACCATCAACGCCGCCCAGCCCATTTGATCGACAAAACGAATCGATATAAGCGGAAAAACGACAAAAAAGCCGAGTACGACCAGCATGTTATCGATGAGCAGGAAATATTTACCCAGGCTCCTGGCCTGTGATACGCGGGACATTTTCCCTCCAGGGAAAATAAAAGGTGAGCACGCTAACATTCTGCGGTGTCGCCACGCTTTTTCCCATACCCGCTGGAGACAATATTTTTTTATCAAAAAGGTGCTTTGATAGAGAGTTCTCATCGAAAAATGTGAAAAGCGATCAAAATGGTATGTCACTGTTTTCACAGAAGGCACCGGCGCAGGTATAGTAAAGCTAACAGGCAGAGCAGAAGCGACGGGAAGGAGTGGTATCGATGTTTGGCTATCGCAGTAATGTGCCAAAAGTGCGTCTGACGACGGACAGGCTGGTCGTTCGTCTGGTGCATGAGCGTGATGCCTGGCGTCTGGCGGATTATTACGCCGAGAATCGCCAGTTTTTAAAACCCTGGGAACCCGTTCGGGACGAGAGCCACTGCTACCCCTCCGGCTGGCAGGCGCGCCTCAGTATGATTGCGGAATTTCACAAACAGGGAAGTGCGTTTTATTTCGCGCTTCTCGATCCGGAAGAGAAAGAGATCGTTGGCATTGCCAATTTTTCAAACGTGGTACGCGGGTCGTTTCACGCCTGCTATCTCGGGTATTCCATCGGCCAGAAATGGCAGGGGCAGGGGCTTATGTTTGAAGCGCTGACGACGGCGATTCGCTACATGCAGCGCACGCAACATATCCATCGCATTATGGCGAACTACATGCCGCACAATAAGCGTAGCGGCGATCTGCTGGCCCGCCTGGGGTTTGAGAAAGAGGGCTATGCCAAAGATTATCTGCTGATTGACGGCGAGTGGCGGGACCATGTGCTCACCGCGCTCACCACGCAGGACTGGACCGCGGGTCGTTAAGGAGAAAAAAATGAAATATCAGTTAAATGGCGCCGAAGCGCGCGTGATCGGCTGCCTGCTGGAAAAGCAGGTCACGACGCCGGAACAGTATCCTCTGTCCGTGAATGCCGTCACGATGGCCTGCAACCAGAAGACAAACCGTGAGCCGGTGATGAACCTGGGCGAACACGAAGTGCAGGATATCCTTGATGAGCTGGTGAAGCGCCACTACCTGCGCACCGTCAGCGGTTTCGGTAATCGCGTCACTAAATATGAACAGCGCTTTTGTAATTCTGAATTTGGCGATTTAAAACTGAGCGCCGCAGAAGTGGCGGTTATCACCACGCTGCTGCTGCGCGGCGCCCAGACGCCGGGCGAACTGCGCACCCGCGCCTCCCGCATGCATGAATTTCAGGATATGCAGGACGTTGAGCAGACCCTGGAGGGGCTGGCCACGCGCGAGGACGGTCCTTACGTCGTCCGTCTGGCCCGCGAGCCGGGCAAGCGTGAAAGCCGCTATATGCACCTGTTTAGCGGCGACGTGGAGCCCTCTGCGCTGGCCGCAGAATCCGATACGGCAGCGTCAAACGACAGCCTGACCGCGCGCGTGGCCGCGCTGGAAGACGAGGTTGCCGGGCTGAAGCAGCGTCTGGATGCGTTACTCGCACATCTTGGAGATTAATCGTGACAACATTACGTATAGGTGTCGTGGGGCTGGGGGGGATTGCGCAAAAAGCCTGGCTGCCCGTTTTAGGCGCAGCGTCAGACTGGACGCTGCAAGGGGCGTGGTCGCCCACCCGCGAGAAAGCAGAGCGTATCTGTAAAACCTGGCGCATCCCTTATGCCGGTTCGCTTCAGGATTTAGCCCGTGAATGTGATGCGGTGTTTGTGCATACCTCAACCGCGACGCACTACCAGGTCGTGAGCGAGTTAATGAATGCGGGCGTTCACGTCTGCGTGGATAAACCCCTGGCGGAGAATGTGCAGGATGCAGAACGTCTGATTGAGCTGGCCGCGCGGAAAAAGCTGACGCTGATGGTCGGTTTCAACCGCCGTTTTGCGCCGCTCTACCAGCAGCTTAAGGCCCGGTCCGGCTCGTTTGCCTCTCTGCGTATGGATAAGCACCGTACCGACAGCGTGGGGCCGAACGATCTGCGCTTCACGCTGCTGGATGATTATCTGCACGTCGTGGATACGGCCCTGTGGCTGAGTAACGGACATGCACAGCTGCAAAGCGGCACGCTGCTGACCAACGAGCAGGGTGAGATGGTCTATGCCGAACATCATTTTGCCGTTGAGCATTTGCAGGTAACAACCAGCATGCATCGTCGGGCGGGCAGCCAGCGCGAGTCCGTGCAGGCCGTAACGGATGGGGCGCTGTATGACGTTACCGATATGCGAGAGTGGCGGGAAGAGAAGGGCAGCGGCGTGGTCGCGTTACCCGTTCCCGGCTGGCAGAGCACGCTGGAGCAGCGTGGTTTTGTGGGCTGCGCACGTCACTTCATCACCTGCGTGCAGAATCAGACAGTTCCTGAAACGTCCGGGGAGCAGGCTATTCTGGCGCAGCGCATCGTGGAACGACTCTGGCGGGAAGCCATGAGCGAATAATTCACTGTTACATCTGCCGATAGTAATTCGTTGAAATCCGGTTAGACTAAGCGCCGCTTGTTGGCTTTGCCGGGTGGCGCTTTCGCTTACCTGGCCTACAAATCCGTAGGGTTGTGGAACTTCACGTTAATGAACTTATTAAAATCGCTGGCGGCCGTCAGCTCGATGACCATGTTTTCCCGCGTGCTTGGCTTTGCGCGCGATGCCATTGTGGCAAGGGTATTTGGTGCAGGGATGGCGACTGACGCCTTTTTCGTCGCGTTTAAGCTGCCGAACCTGTTGCGTCGTATTTTTGCCGAAGGGGCCTTCTCGCAGGCATTTGTCCCGATCCTCGCGGAATATAAAAGCAAACAGGGCGAAGATGCCACCCGCGTCTTTGTGGCCTACGTTTCCGGATTACTGACGCTGGCGCTGGCGATCGTGACCGTTCTGGGGATGCTGGCAGCACCCTGGGTGATCATGGTGACGGCGCCGGGTTTTGCGGACACGGCGGATAAATTTGCCCTGACCACGCAACTGCTGCGTATCACCTTCCCCTATATCCTGCTGATTTCACTGGCGTCGCTGGTGGGGGCCATCCTGAATACCTGGAACCGCTTCTCCGTTCCGGCCTTTGCCCCCACGTTCCTCAACGTCAGCATGATTGGTTTTGCGCTGTTCGCCGCGCCGCATTTTAACCCACCGGTGCTGGCACTGGCCTGGGCCGTGACCGTCGGCGGGGTGTTACAGCTTGCTTATCAGCTTCCGCACCTGAAAAAGATCGGCATGCTGGTTCTGCCGCGCATTAATTTCAAAGATGCGGGCGCAATGCGCGTTATTAAACAGATGGGACCGGCGATACTCGGCGTGTCCGTCAGCCAGATCTCGCTCATCATCAATACCATCTTCGCCTCTTTCCTGGTGTCTGGCTCGGTGTCCTGGATGTACTACGCCGACCGTTTGATGGAGTTTCCGTCCGGGGTGCTGGGCGTGGCGCTGGGGACTATTCTGCTGCCGTCCCTGTCGAAAAGTTTCGCCAGCGGCAACCATGACGAATACTGTCGCCTGATGGACTGGGGCCTGCGTCTCTGTTTTCTGCTGGCGCTGCCAAGCGCGGTGGCGATGGGGATCCTGGCGAAACCGCTGACGGTGTCGCTGTTCCAGTATGGGAAATTCACCGCCTTTGATGCCGCCATGACCCAGCGTGCGCTGGTGGCCTACTCGGTGGGGCTGATGGGGCTGATTGTCGTGAAGGTGCTGGCGCCGGGCTTCTATTCACGTCAGGACATTAAAACGCCGGTTAAGATTGCCATTGTGACGCTGATCATGACGCAGCTGATGAACCTGGCGTTTATCGGACCGCTGAAACACGCGGGTCTGTCATTGTCGATTGGTCTGGCGGCCTGTCTGAACGCCGGGCTGCTGTACTGGCAACTGCGTAAGCAGGATATCTTCACACCGCAGCCGGGCTGGGCAAGCTTCCTGCTGCGTCTGGTGATTGCGGTAGTGGTGATGGCGGCAGCGCTGGTTGGCATGTTGTATGTCATGCCTGACTGGGCGCAGGGCACCATGCCTTATCGCCTGATGCGTCTGATGGCCGTGGTGGCCGTCGGTGTGGTGGCGTACTTTGCCACGCTGGCGGTGCTTGGCTTCAAGGTGAAAGAGTTCACCCGCCGCATGGTATAAACGCCAAAAGGGGAGTTCACCAAAAGGTGCTCCCCGTTTTATGACGTGCCGCTACTGCGTCAAATCGAAATCTTTTTCCCGCCCGTGATACGTGCCGTGGCCGTCTGACCATCCGCACCGTACAGCCCCGGCTCTTTATAGGGCTTTAACACTTCAAGCGCCTGCTGATTACGGATAATCTGACCTTCCAGCAGCCAGCCGTTGTGCTGGTTGAGATCGCGAAGATGCTGGGTTTTTTCTGTAATGGTCTGCCAGCGTTCATTGATCTCATCATTGGCGCTGCGTTTCGCGTCTTGCTCAGCGCGTCGCTGTTTTTCCAGATAATCCAGGGTCGCCAGCAGCGAGCTTTTATCTTCAGTAATGCGTTGCAACGCGCTGCCGTTGAGTTGACCAGAAGAGAGGTGGTGCTGTTCTGCATCCATCACCGTTTTCAGGTCGTTCAGGACCACCGTCATCTGATCCAGTATTTCTGACAGTCGACTCATACGGTTAGTTACTCTGGAGGAAACTCTGTGCGTCCTGAATCAGCGCATCAGCGATTTTGCTGGTATCCATTTTCAGTTCGCCGTTACGGATAGCCGTTTTCAGCGCTTCAACACGTTCCATGTTGATATCGCTGCTGCCTGGCTGCATCAGCTTCGACTGCGCATCGCTCAGCGTGACGCTGGTGCTGTTAGCCGTCGACGTTTTTTCCAGACGCGTTTTTTGCGGGGCAGCCTCATTCGTTTCGCGAGGTTGTACAGTGCTAACCGGCTTCAGGGCTGATGTACGATCAATGCTCATAGTGTTGTCCTCATCGAGGGTTCGCGGCGTTTGCGCCTGACATCATCATTTGTTGAATATTTATCGGCAGTCGCCGCGAAATCTTTAAAAAGATTACAGGTTAATCAGAATATTCCCATCAGGACCGACCGTGCCGCTGACCACCTGGCCTGAGGACATTCTGACCCGGGCATTTTGCGCCACTGCGGCATTATTCAGTGCTTTTCCTTCGCTGTTGATACTAAAGCCTTCGCCATTGGCGACCACCATCACCTGTTGACCCGCTTTCACTCGCCACGCCTGACGCAGCATGGAGAGCTGTATCGCCTGTCCAGGGGCGACATCGCGCAGGCTCATCGCCTCCTGCGCCTGGTTAATATCCAGCATCGTTCGCGGTGGAAGCTGATCCAGGCGGCCTCGCTTCAGCGTTACGCTGTCAGGTTGCAGCAGGCTGCCCCGCGGAATTGGAACGGCGGCGACAACATAATTGCCCGTCGCCTGAACCGCAACCTGTAAATAGCGTTTTTCATTGGCGCACCGCGCCAGCACGTTCACGTTGCCCCATAGCCGGGTAGTGCCGGTCACGCTAAATGACGGGGCTTCGCAGGAAGGGTAAAGGTTGGGCGGAGTGCGCACGGTCACGCGTACGTCATCACTAAAACCGGCCAGCTTCTGCGCAAAAAATGTATTGAGCTGGTCCTCTAACCCCTCCGCCTGCACCAGAGGGCTTAAAAGCAGTAGGGTCGCCGCCAGGCCACGTTTAAAAGTCCGCATCGCACGTTCCACCATGTCCAGAATTAAGCAAATTCTACCCGCAGTGGTTTTCCATCAACGCAACAAATAGCGACGCATTTTGCGCTTATTCCGTCGATAAGGGAGACGCCTTGAGATTTAAGCTGTGAACTGAAATTTTCTCATCAGCGGAGGAGACATGCTCGATAAACTCGACGCCGCGTTACGTTTTCAGCAGGAAGCGCTCAATTTACGCGCCCAGCGGCAGGAGATTTTAGCCGCCAATATTGCCAACGCGGATACCCCCGGGTATCAGGCGCGCGATATTGATTTTTCCAGTGAACTCAAAAAAGTGATGGAGCGTGGACGTGCCGAAGGAACGGGTGTCTCACTGGCCCTGACATCTTCACGTCATATTCCCGCTCAGGCGATGACCGCGCCTGCGACCGACTTACTTTACCGTATTCCCGATCAACCCTCGCTTGATGGCAACACCGTCGACATGGACCGGGAGCGCACACAGTTTGCCGATAACAGCCTGCAATACCAGACAGGCCTGACGCTACTCGGCGGGCAAATCAAAGGCATGATGACCGTCCTACAGGGGGGCAATTAGTAAATGGCCTTGCTGAATATTTTTGATATCGCCGGTTCGGCATTAACGGCGCAGTCCAAACGACTGAACGTGGCAGCCAGTAACCTGGCCAACGCCGACAGCGTGACCGGCCCTGACGGACAACCGTATCGCGCTAAGCAGGTCGTCTTCCAGGTTGATGCCGCTCCGGGTGCGGCAACGGGCGGCGTAAAAGTGGCGGATGTGGTTGAGAGCCAGGCGCCCGACAAGCTGGTTTACGAGCCAGGCAACCCGCTCGCGGATGCCAGCGGTTACGTGAAAATGCCGAACGTGGATGTGGTCGGGGAGATGGTGAACTCCATGTCTGCGTCACGCAGCTACCAGGCAAACGTCGAAGTGCTTAATACCGTGAAGAGCATGATGCTCAAAACACTCACTCTCGGCCAGTAAAGGAGACACGCATGTCCATCGCCGTAAACGTGAATGACCCGACAAATACCGGCGTCAACAGCACCAGCAGTGCGACCGGTTCCAGCTCCCTTACCGGGAGTAATGCCTCCGATTTACAGAGCAGCTTTCTGACCCTGCTGGTGGCGCAGCTGAAAAATCAGGATCCGACCAACCCGATGCAGAACAACGAACTGACCACGCAGCTTGCGCAGATCAGTACCGTCAGCGGCATTGAGAAACTGAACACCACCCTCGGCTCTGTCTCCGGTCAAATCGATAATAGCCAGTCCTTGCAGGCCGCCAACCTGATTGGTCACGGGGTGATGATCCCGGGGACCACGATTCTGGCGGGCACCAGCACCACCGATGGCACCTCAACCACCACCACCACGCCGTTTGGCGTTGAGTTGCAGCAGCCAGCCGACAAAGTCACCGCAACCATCACTGACGCTACGGGGGCAGTGGTACGCACCATTGATATCGGCGAGCTGAAAGCGGGCGTCCACACCTTTACCTGGGATGGCAGCCTGACCGACGGCACGAAAGCGCCAAACGGCTCTTACAACGTGGCAATCAGCGCCAGCAGCGGTACGACCCAGCTGGTGGCTCAGCCGCTTCAGTTTGCCCTGGTTCAGGGGGTCATCAAAGGTAGCGATGGCAACAAGCTGGATTTGGGTACCTCCGGTACCACCACACTCGACGAAGTTCGGCAGATTATCTAAGCCTTCATACTTATCAGGAGTAAGTCATGGCCTTTTCTCAAGCGGTCAGCGGCCTGAATGCTGCGGCCACCAACCTGGACGTCATTGGCAACAACATCGCCAACTCCGCGACCTATGGTTTTAAATCCGGTTCTGCGTCTTTTGCAGATATGTTTGCAGGCTCTAAAGTGGGCCTGGGCGTGAAGGTGGCGGGCATCACCCAGGACTTCACCGACGGGACGACCACCAACACCGGTCGCGGTCTGGACGTCGCCATCAGCCAGAACGGTTTCTTCCGTATGGTGGACGCCAACGGTTCCGTGTTCTACAGCCGCAATGGCCAGTTCAAGCTGGATGAAAACCGTAACCTGGTGAACATGCAGGGGCTTCAGTTAACCGGTTATCCGGTTGCGGGCACGCCGCCGACGGTGCAAACCGGTGCGAATCCGCAGGCGATCTCCATCCCAACGACGCTGATGGCGGCGAAGTCCACCACGACGGCCTCTCAGCAGATCAACCTGAACTCCACCGATACCGCGCCAACCGTCGCCTTCGACCCGGCCAACCCTGACTCTTACAACAAGAAAGGCACCGTGACGGTGTTTGACAGCCAGGGTAATGCGCACAACATGAACCTGTTCTATGTCAAAAACGCGACGCCAGCCAACTCCTGGAAGGTGTATTCGCAGGACGGCAGCGTGGCGGGAAGCGCGGTGACGGAAGAAACCACGCTGACCTTTAACGAGAGCGGTGTGCTGACGGGGGGCGGGAGTATTGATATCACCACGGGTACTGTTCCGGGCGCGACGCCAGCCACGTTTGCCATGAGCTTCGCCAACTCCATGCAGCAAAACACCGGTGCAAACAACATCGTGGCGACGAGCCAGAACGGTTATAAGCCGGGCGATCTGGTGAGCTATCAGATCAACGATGACGGCACCGTTGTCGGTAACTACTCCAACGAACAGACCCAGGTGCTGGGCCAGATCGTGCTGGCAAACTTCGCCAACAACGAAGGCCTGAAATCCGAAGGGGATAACGTCTGGTCTGCCACGCAGTCCTCCGGTGTTGCCCTGCTGGGTACTGCGGGTTCCGGCAACTTCGGTACGCTGACCAACGGCGCGCTGGAAGCCTCGAACGTCGATCTGAGTAAAGAGCTGGTGAACATGATCGTCGCGCAACGTAACTACCAGTCCAACGCGCAGACCATCAAAACCCAGGATCAGATCCTCAACACGCTGGTTAACCTGCGTTAAGCAGCTGACGGGAAAGCGCAATGGATCACGCAATATATACCGCGATGGGCGCAGCAAGCCAGACGCTCAATCAGCAGGCTGTTACCGCCAGCAACCTGGCGAACGCCTCCACGCCAGGTTTTCGTGCGCAGCTCAACGCGCTGCGCGCAGTGCCGGTAGAAGGGCTGTCATTGCCCACGCGTACGCTGGTCACCGCCTCCACGCCGGGCGCCGACATGACGCCAGGCCAGATGGATTACACCGCGCGTCCGCTGGACGTTGCCCTTCAGCAGGACGGCTGGCTGGCGGTGCAAACGGCTGACGGCGGGGAAGGGTATACCCGCAACGGTAATATCCAGGTAAGCGCCACCGGGCAGCTGACGATTCAGGGGCATCCGGTGATGGGCGAAGCCGGTCCGTTGACGGTGCCGGAAGGGTCAGAGCTGACCATTGCGGCAGACGGGACGATCTCGGCGTTAAACCCGGGTGACCCGGCTAACACCGTTGCGCCTGTCGGTCGTCTGAAGCTGGTGAAAGCGGAAGGCAATGAAGTGCAGCGTGGCGATGATGGGATGTTTCGTCTGACCCAGGCGGCTCAGGCCACGCGTGGCGCTACGTTACAGGCCGACCCGACCATCCGCGTGATGTCCGGCGTGCTGGAAGGCAGTAACGTCAAACCGGTGGAAGCCATGACCGACATGATCGCCAGCGCTCGCCGCTTCGAAATGCAGATGAAAATCATCAGCAGCGTCGATGAAAACGCGAGCAAGGCTAACCAACTTCTGGCTATGAGTTAACAGGACTCCCTATGATCAGTTCTTTATGGATCGCGAAAACCGGTCTGGACGCACAGCAAACCAATATGGATGTGATTGCCAACAACCTGGCAAACGTCAGCACCAATGGTTTCAAGCGTCAGCGTGCGGTTTTCGAAGATTTGCTTTATCAAACGATTCGTCAGCCGGGAGCGCAGTCTTCTGAGCAAACCACGCTGCCGTCTGGTCTGCAAATTGGTACTGGCGTGCGCCCGGTTGCCACCGAGCGTCTGCACAGCCAGGGCAACCTGTCCCAGACCAACAACAGTAAAGACGTTGCCATTAAAGGTCAGGGTTTCTTCCAGGTGCAACTGCCTGACGGAACCTCTGCCTATACTCGCGACGGTTCGTTCCAGGTGGACCAGAACGGTCAGTTGGTGACGGCGGGCGGCTTCCAGGTTCAGCCTGCAATCACCATCCCGGCGAACGCACTGAGCATCACCATTGGCCGCGACGGCATCGTCAGCGTCACGCAGCAAGGGCAGGCCGCGCCGGTCCAGGTTGGCCAGCTCAACCTGACGACCTTCATGAACGATACCGGCCTGGAAAGCATCGGTGAGAATCTCTACACCGAAACGCAATCTTCCGGTACGCCAAATGAAAGTACACCGGGCCTGAACGGGGCGGGGCTGCTGTATCAGGGGTATGTGGAAACCTCGAACGTCAACGTGGCGGAAGAGCTGGTGAATATGATCCAGGTTCAGCGCGCCTATGAAATTAACAGTAAAGCAGTGTCGACGACCGACCAGATGCTGCAAAAACTGACGCAACTTTAAGGTGTAGCCCGGTGCGGTAAACCCCGCACCGGCTCCCTGTTTTCGAAGATGAAGGCAATGCAAAAAAACGCGGCGTTTCGTTATCCGATCCTGACTGTTCTGGCCGTCACCCTCAGCGGGTGTGCCTGGATCCCGTCTAAACCATTGGTACAGGGTGCGACTACCGCCCAACCCGTTCCCGGCCCCGCGCCGGTGGTGAACGGCTCTATTTTCCAGACCGCGCAGCCGATTAATTACGGTTATCAGCCGCTGTTTGAAGACCGTCGTCCGCGTAACGTTGGCGATACGCTGACCATTGTGTTGCAGGAAAACGTCAGTGCGAGCAAGAGCTCGTCGGCGAACGCCAGCCGCGACGGCAAAACCAATTTTGGCTTCGACACCGTACCGCGCTATCTGCAAGGGCTGTTCGGCAACGCCCGTGCGGATGTGGAAGCCTCTGGCGGCAACACCTTTAACGGTAAAGGTGGTGCGAACGCCAGCAATACCTTCAGCGGAACGCTGACGGTAACGGTTGACCAGGTTCTGGTGAACGGCAACCTGCACGTGGTGGGTGAAAAACAGATCGCCATTAACCAGGGTACGGAATTTATTCGCTTCTCCGGTGTGGTTAACCCTCGCACCATCAGCGGCACCAACACCGTACCGTCCACCCAGGTGGCGGATGCGCGCATTGAGTACGTCGGCAACGGCTACATCAACGAAGCGCAAAATATGGGCTGGCTGCAACGCTTCTTCCTTAACTTATCGCCGATGTAAGCGAGGTGACCTATGTATAAATTTCTCTTCGCCGTGGCACTGACGCTGGTCGCAACCGTTGCGCAGGCGGACCGCATTCGCGATCTCACCAGCGTGCAGGGCGTGCGTGAAAACTCCCTGATTGGCTACGGCCTGGTGGTGGGGCTGGATGGGACGGGTGACCAGACGACCCAGACGCCGTTCACTACCCAGAGTCTGAATAACATGCTCTCTCAGCTCGGTATTACCGTACCGGCCGGGACCAACATGCAGCTGAAAAACGTGGCGGCCGTGATGGTGACCGCGTCTTATCCGGCCTTTGCGCGTCAGGGTCAGACCATCGACGTGGTTGTCTCGTCGATGGGTAACGCCAAAAGTTTGCGCGGCGGTACGCTGCTGATGACCCCGCTGAAAGGCGTCGACAGCCAGGTGTATGCCCTGGCGCAGGGCAACATACTGGTTGGCGGGGCAGGCGCGTCGGCGGGCGGCAGCAGCGTGCAGGTGAACCAGCTGAACGGCGGGCGTATTACCAACGGCGCGATCATTGAACGTGAACTGCCGACCCAGTTCGGTACCGGTAACACCATTAACCTGCAACTGAATAACGAAGACTTTACGATGGCGCAGCAGATCGCTGACACCATCAACCGCAGCCGGGGCTACGGCAGCGCCACCGCGCTGGATGCCCGCACCGTGCAGATCCGCACGTCAACCGGGAGCAGTAACCAGGTGCGGATGCTGGCCGATATCCAGAACATGGAAGTGAACGTGCCGGTGCAGGATGCGAAAGTCATTATCAACTCCCGTACCGGCTCGGTGGTGATGAACCGCGAAGTGACGCTGGACAGCTGTGCCGTGGCGCAGGGTAATCTCTCCGTCACGGTTAACCGTTCGGCCAACGTCAGCCAGCCGGATACGCCGTTTGGTGGTGGTCAGACGGTAGTGACCCCGCAAAC
The DNA here is from genome assembly GCF_001875655.1 of Enterobacter hormaechei ATCC 49162. Classification (NCBI taxonomy): domain Bacteria; kingdom Pseudomonadati; phylum Pseudomonadota; class Gammaproteobacteria; order Enterobacterales; family Enterobacteriaceae; genus Enterobacter; species Enterobacter hormaechei. The sequence continues at coordinate 1,092,015 of NZ_MKEQ01000001.1, read as the reverse complement.
GCAGATTGATCTGCGTCAGAGCGGCGGTTCGTTGCAGAGCGTGCGTTCCAGCGCCAACCTGAACAGCGTGGTGCGTGCCCTGAACGCGCTGGGTGCAACGCCAATGGATCTGATGTCCATTCTGCAATCCATGCAAAGTGCAGGCTGCCTGCGCGCTAAACTGGAAATCATCTAAATGCTGACCGATAGCAAACTGTTGACCAGTGCCGCCTGGGATGCCCAGTCGCTCAACGAGCTGAAAACCAAAGCGGGCAAGGATCCGGCGGCGAATATCCGCCCGGTTGCCCGTCAGGTGGAAGGCATGTTCGTGCAGATGATGTTGAAAAGCATGCGTGAAACCCTGCCGAAAGATGGCATGTTCAGCAGCGATTCCACGCGGCTTTACACCAGCATGTACGATCAGCAGATTGCCCAGCAAATGACCGCCGGAAAGGGACTTGGCCTGGCGGACATGATTGTGAAGCAGACCGCAGCCGCTCAGGGGCTGCCGCCTGAAGAGACCCCGCAGCAGGTGCCGCTGAAGTTTGATCTGGAAAAGGTGACCAGTTATCAAAATCAGGCGTTGACGCAGATGGTGCGTAAGGCGATGCCGAAGCCAGCAGAAACGCGTGACGAGCCGCTCTCTGGCGACAGCAAAGACTTCCTGGCGCAGCTCTCTCTGCCAGCGCGTCTTGCCAGTGAAGAGAGTGGCGTGCCGCACCATCTGATTCTGGCGCAGGCGGCGCTGGAGTCGGGCTGGGGTCAACGTCAGATCCGCAGGGAGAACGGCGAGCCGAGCTTCAACATCTTTGGCGTGAAGGCCACCTCCAGCTGGAAGGGGCCGACCACGGAAATCACCACCACCGAATATGAAAATGGTGCGGCGGTGAAGGTGAAAGCCAAATTCCGCGTCTATAGCTCGTATCTGGAAGCGTTGTCGGATTATGTCGGGCTGTTGAGCCGGAATCCGCGCTACACCGCCGTGACCCAGGCCGCTACGCCAGAGCAGGGCGCTCAGGCATTGCAGAATGCCGGCTACGCGACCGATCCAAACTATGCGCGCAAGCTGACCAGCATGATCCAGCAACTGAAATCCATGTCTGAGAAGGTCAGCAAAGCCTATAGCACAGATCTCGAAAATCTGTTCTGAAAGTTCTCAAGTCCCGGTGGAGGTTGCCGATAACCTTCATCAGGACTCGTGTCTGAACGTATAAAAGGAACCCCCATGTCCAGTTTGATTAACAGCGCCATGAGTGGCCTCAGTGCTGCACAGTCGGCACTCAATACCGTCAGTAATAATATTTCAAGCTATAACGTGGCAGGTTATACCCGCCAGACCACCATTCTGGGGGCATCCAACAGCACCCTGACCGGCGGTGGCTGGGTGGGTAACGGGGTCTATGTCTCCGGTGTTCAGCGTGAATATGATGCGTTTATCACCAACCAGCTGCGCGCGGCGCAGAACCAGAGCAGTGGGCTGACCACGCGCTACCAGCAGATGTCAAAAATTGACGACGTGCTCTCGGATACCACTAACTCGCTCTCTGCCAACCTCCAGGATTTCTTTAAAAGTCTGCAAACGCTGGTAAGTAACGCAGAAGATCCGGCTGCACGCCAGACGGTGCTCGGGAAGGCGGATGGTCTGGTTAACCAGTTTAAAACCAACGATCAATATCTCCGCGATCAGGATGCGCAGGTGAATACGGCGATTTCTACCAGCGTCGATCAGATCAATAACTATGCGAAGCAGATTGCCAATCTTAACGACCAGATCTCCCGGCTGACTGGCGTTGGTGCGGGCGCATCCCCGAACGAACTGCTCGATCAGCGCGATCAGCTGGTGAGTGAACTGAACAAGATTGTCGGTGTGGACGTTACCGTACAGGACAGCGGCACCTACAACATCTCTATCGCCAACGGTTACACCCTGGTACAGGGCAGCAACGCCAGCCAGCTGGCGGCGGTGAAATCCAGTGCGGATCCTGCACGTACAACGCTTGCGTATGTGGATGCAACCGTGGGCAACGTGGAAATCTCGGAAAAACAGATCACCACGGGGTCGCTTGGGGGCCTGTTAACCTTCCGTTCTCAGGATCTGGATCAGGCGCGAAATACGCTTAACCAGATGGCGCTGGCGTTTGCGGATGCCATGAATACCCAGCACCAGGCGGGCTTTGATGCCAACGGGGTTAAAGGCGGCAAGCTGTTTGATTTTGGCTCTCCGGCGGTACTGAGTAACGGCAAAAACACCGGGAGCGCGTCCGTTACGGCAACAATGACGGACAGTACAAAGGTCCAGGCGACAAACTATAAAGTTGAGTACAACGGTACTGACTGGACAATCACGCGTTTGTCAGACAACACCAGCTTCACGGCCAAACCTGATACTGGCGGTAATCTGTCGTTTGATGGTCTCAACGTCAAGATTAGCGGCTCAGCCAATAATAAAGACAGTTTCATCGTTAAACCGGTGAATGACGTTATTGTGAATATGGACGTTGCGATCAGCGACGAATCCAAACTGGCGATGGCCTCCGCGCAAGGAAGCGGCGAAAGCGACAATACCAATGGCCAGAAGCTGCTGGATTTGCAGAGCGCCAAATTGGTGGGGGGGAATAAAACCTTTAACGATGCTTATGCCGCGCTGGTCAGTACGGTGGGCAGCACCACGGCGTCGCTGAAAACCAGCAGCGAAACCAAAGTTAACGTGGTGACGCAGCTGACCAAACAACAGCAGTCAATTTCCGGGGTTAACCTGGATGAAGAGTATGGCAACCTGCAACGCTATCAGCAGTACTATCTGGCGAATGCGCAGGTGCTGCAAACGGCGAGCACGCTGTTTGATGCATTGATCAATATCCGCTAAGGCTGAGGCATAAAAAATGCGTATTAGTACTCAAATGATGTATGAGCAAAGCATGCGCGGCGTGACGAACTCCCAAAGTCTCTGGCTCAGCTACGGCGAGCAGATGTCTACGGGTAAGCGCATCAACCGTCCATCTGACGATCCGATTGCCGCCTCGCAGGCCGTGGTGCTCTCTCAGGCTCAAACGCAAAACAGCCAGTATGCGCTGGCGCGCTCCTTCGCTACGACGAAAGTATCGCTGGAAGAGAACGTGTTATCGCAAGTGACAACCGCTATCCAGGCTGCTCAGGAAAAGATTGTCAATGCGGGCAACGGTACGTTAAGTGATGATGACCGCGCTTCGCTGGCAACGAACCTGCAAGGTATTCGCGATCAGCTCATGAACCTGGCTAACAGCACGGACGGTAACGGTCGATATATTTTTTCCGGTTACAAAACCGAAGCGGCGGCTTTCGACCAGACTACGGGTGATTATAAGGGCGGCGGAACGCCAATCAGCCAGCAGGTTGACTCCGCGCGCACGATGCAAATCAGCCATACGGGCACTGAAGTTTTCACCAGCTTCACCAGCAATGCGAAGCCAGAGCCAGATGGTAGTGCGCCGGAAACGAATTTGTTCAAGATCCTCGATGCTGCCATCGATGCGCTGAATAAACCGATTGGCGATGACGAAACGAAGGCTGAAGCGTTTACCGCGGCGATTGATAAAGCCAACCGTGGCCTGAGCAACTCCCTCAACAACGTGCTGACCGTGCGCGCCGACCTCGGTATCAAGCTGGACGAGCTGGGCAAGCTGGACGCTCTGGGTGAAGACCGGGCGCTGGGGCAGACCCAGCAAATGAGTAACCTGGTTGACGTGGACTGGAACTCGGTGATTTCGTCCTACACCATGCAGCAGGCGGCGTTGCAGGCCTCGTATAAAGCCTTTAGCGATATGCAGGGTATGTCTTTGTTCCAGATGAACAGATAAGACGCTGACCGATTGGAACATGTCATGAAACTGGGCATGTTTTGACTGCCCAACCCGTCCGGGTTGGGCATTTTTTTTACACACTTTCGGCCTGTGCGGACAGCACCCGGGCGCCTTCAATCACTCTGATAGCCAGCGCAATGGCACCGCACAGGGTTGCCAGCGCCACCACGCCAGACCAACCTGCCAGTGTATAGATATTGCTGCCTAATGCTGAACCCAGCGCCATTCCGATGAAAATGACGGTAAACAGCAGGGCGTTCAGACGCCCACGAGCCTGCGGCTCAAGGCTGTAGACCAGGTTCTGGTGGGCCACAAGGCTGGACTGTAAGCCAAGATCGAAACCGACCGCGGAGAGGGCAATCAGGATCAGCTGACCGTGTACACCCAGTGCTGGCATCAGGAACATCAGGGCAAACGAAAGGGTCACCAGCGCGGCACCCAGTTGGGTCACTTTACCGGCCCCCAGCTTATCCGCCAGCCCCCCTGCCAGCGGTGCGGCCAGCGCGCCTGCGGCACCGGCAATACCAAACCCACCTGCCACGGCGCTGCCAAGGTGATACCGTTCCAGCAGCATTACCGCCAGCGTTGACCAGAATGCGCTAAAGGCAATCGACAGAAAACCCTGGGCCAGTGCGGCCCGACGCAGCGCCGGGTAGCGACGCCAGAGGTGTTCCATGGAGCGCATCAGCGCCGGGTAGCTCAGCGTGGAGTGAACGGCGAAGCGGGGAAGCACGGCCCACATCACCACGCCGACAAAGGCAATACTTGCGGCGGCCAGCTGATACATCACCCGCCAGCCAAAGGCTTCACCCACCACGCCGCTCACGGTTCTGGAGAGCAAAATCCCCAGCAGCAGGCCGGTCATCACCGTGCCGACCGTTTTTCCCTGTTTGCCTTCCGGCGCGAGGATCGCTGCGGCCGGGACAATATCCTGCGCCATGGTGGCGGCCATGCCAATCAGCAGGCTGGTGAGCAACAGGGAGTGCAGTTGTCCGGTCAGGCTACAGCCCAGCAGGAACAGCGCCAGGGCCGCACTTTTTATCAGGATCAACGTTCTGCGGTCATGGCGATCGCCGAGCGGAAGCAGAAACAGGATGCCCAGGGCATAACCCGCCTGGGTGAGGGTCGGGACCAGGCCCATGCCTTCGATGCTCAGGTGCAGGTCTGAACCCATCAGCGGCAGCAGAGGCTGGGCATAATAGATGGATGCCACGCTGAAGCCCGCACCGAGCGCCAGCATTAAAATTACCCAGCGGCTTACGGCCCGGGTGGTGGTGGTTGTGTTCATAAGATGTTCCTCATTCGTCGTATGCGGCTATTTTTTATCAGTACGCCTTGCGACGGTAGCGGGCGCGGTGGTAAAACGCTTATACGTGTAGCGTATGAGTAAGATTGAGATGAAAAGGTCTGAGCGTATAGATCGCGTAGAACTGATGCGGACGTTCGTTCGCATTGTTGAGGCAGGTTCCCTTTCTGCGGCGGCACGCCAGCTGGCAACAACCCAGGCCACGGTGAGCCGACGGTTGCAGTCGCTTGAAACTATGCTGGGCGTGCGCCTGATGCTGCGCACAACGCATACGACCCGGCTGACCGATGACGGCGAACGCTGCTATCAGCATGCCCGACGGGTGATTGACAGCTGGCTGGCGCTGGAAGACGAGGTGGGGCAGACGGAAGATGAGCCTGTCGGGGTGCTGAGGGTGCGCGCTCCACACGCGTTTGGCCAGGATCAGCTTCTGAAACCGTTAACCGAGTTTTTGCAGCGTTATCCGCAGTTGTCTGTTGAGTGGATGCTCAACGATCGGTCTGCTGATTTCCTTGGTGATAATCTGGACTGCGCTATTCGGGTAGGCGCGGAAGTCGATCCGGCGACCGTATCTGTGCTGCTGGCCGAGGTGCCGCGCTCGGTGGTGGCGTCACCGGAACTACTGGCCCGTTATCCCGCGGTTAGCACGCCGGACGATCTGCAACAGCTTCCCTGGATTGCCATCAGCTCTTTTTATCAACGCCATGTGGAGCTTTTCCACGATGCATCATCTGCCCCGGCGCGGGTTACCATTACGCCACGCCTGAGTACCGACAGCCTGTATGTGGCGCGCAATACGGCACTCACCGGGCTTGGCGTGGCGGTGGTTTCCAGCTGGACGGTACAGGATGATATTCAGGAAGGACGACTGGTGCATTTACTGCCAGAGTGGCAGCCGGCAGCGTTACCGGTACATCTGGTTTACCCCTGGTCTCGTTATTATCCGGCGCGCTTGCGGCGTTTTCTGGAGTTAATGCGGCAGATAATGCCGGAGGTGACCGGGATGAGAAAGCCCCTGCAACAGCCATAAAAAAGCCGACCCGAAGGTCGGCTTTCAGTCTTAGCGTGCGTTATTCAACAGGCTGAGGACGGGTAGCAGGGGCAGTAGCCATGTGCGTCGCACTGTGACCACCGGCAGCACCTTTACCTTCGAAGTTGAAGTCCGGACGAACCCAGTCGCTATGGCGCGGCGCTTCAGGAACATACTCAGGTGCCGGGGCGCGAGTCATTGGCGCGGTAGCAACGTGAGCAGGCGCTGGCGCGGCAACGGCCTCAACTGGCTCGGATTTCACTTCAGGCGCTTTGACCTCTTCAACAACAGGTTCAACCTGAATCTCAACGTCCTGAACAACCTCTTCCGTCACCGTTTCAACGGCAACGTCTGCGGTTTCTTCTGCTACGGAGACCGGCTCAGCTTCTTCCGCGACTTCTTCAGCCACCACGGTATCTTCTTCGGCGATGATCTGCGGGGCGGCATCGACCGGCGCAGCAATCACTTCAGGATGGGTCGTTTCCACTTCCACGGCCTGCGGTGCCGCCGTTTCAACTACCTGCGGTTCAACCACGGTTGCCGCTTCAGTCACGACCTCTTCCACCGCCGCTACCGGTGCAATCACCTCTTCGGTCACAGCCTGTTCTTCAACAGCCTGCTCCGGGCGAGCAACCGGATAACGGATCCAGACTTTACCGGATGCCATTTCAGGTGACGCGCACGCCACGGTCAGTGGCATTGGAGATTGAGTCGGGTAACGTTCGTCACGGTAACGACGACGACGCTGACCGCTCACGCGCAGATGACGTGGAGAACGGCGGGAGCGACGCGGCATACCCGCGTTATCACGGTTTTCGCTGCTTTCGTCCTGCTCAACCTGATTTTCCACTACGGCTGGCAGGTCAACTTTCGCAACCTGTGTACCCGTTGTGCTTTCTGCCGCTTCAACCGCGATAACGTCGTTTTCTTCCGCCTGAACAGCACCCACACGTACTTTCTGGGTCAACTGACGCTGCTTACGACGCGGCATAACCTGAGTACGCTCTTCCTGCTCCGTGTCCTGCTGTTCTACAGGCGCTTCGCGGTTCAGGTTTTTGACTTCCTGCTGGGCCTGGCGTTTCTCGTCGTTACGACGACGGTTACGCTCGCGGCGAGGCTGCTGCTCGTCACGCTGTTTGCTCTTCTCGGACTCATCGCCCGCCTGCTGGCGAATGTCACGATCTTCAACGTTCTGCTGTTGCTTCTCGCGACGGTTGCGACGGTTGTCCTCGCGTTGTTCACGACCTTCGTTGTTCTCGGAACGATTATCACGGCGCTCGTTACGATCGCTACGGTCGTTGCGGTCATTGCGATCGCGACGATTGTTCTGACGCTTACGACGGTCCTGCTGACGCTCTGGCTTCGCTTCTTTTGGTGCTTCTTTCGGCTGCTCAGGCTGTACTTCTTCGCCAGCAAACATTTTTTTCAGCGCACCGAAGATGCGGCTCAGGAGACCCGGTTGCTCAGGCTGCGCTGTTGGCGCGGCAGGCGCCGCTTTTTGTACAGCAGGTTTTGCCGCTGGTTTTTCCAGCGTCGCTTCCGGCGGTGCTTCCGGCATGATGAAGGTTGCTAATGCTGGCTGCTCAGGCAGTTTACGCTCGGCAGGCTCTTCATCAGATGGCAGCGCCATTTCTTCTTCATGCAGCTTCGGCAGCAGGTAGCTGAGGGTGCTTGTCTCTTCGCCTTTACGCACGCGCAGTACGTGATAGTGCGGGGTTTGCATCTCGTCGTTTGGCACGATGATGCAGCGAACGCCACCCTGACGCGCTTCGATTGCGCTCACCGCTGCACGTTTTTCGTTCAGCAGGTAAGAGGCAATCGGCACCGGAACAATGGCGTGAACCTCTTTGGTGTTCTCTTTCAGCGCTTCTTCTTCAATCAGACGCAGAATAGAGAGGGAGAGAGATTCATTGTCACGCACGGTACCCGTACCGGAACAGCGCGGGCAAACATGATGGCTGGACTCGCCGAGTGACGGGCTGAGGCGCTGACGGGACATTTCCAGCAGGCCGAAGCGCGAGATATGGCTAATCTGGATACGCGCACGATCCTGGCGTACCGCTTCACGCAGACGGTTTTCAACCGCACGCTGGTGGCGAACCGGGGTCATGTCGATGAAGTCGATAACGATCAGACCGCCCAGGTCGCGCAGGCGGAGCTGGCGGGCGATTTCATCTGCGGCTTCAAGGTTGGTGTTGAAGGCGGTCTCTTCGATGTCGCCGCCGCGGGTTGCACGCGCGGAGTTGATGTCGATAGCGGTCAGCGCTTCGGTGGTATCGATAACGATAGAACCGCCGGACGGCAGACGCACTTCACGCTGGAAGGCAGACTCGATCTGGGATTCAATCTGATAGTGGCTGAACAGCGGGATTTCACCGGTGTACAGTTTAATTTTGCTGGTGAAATCCGGGCGACCCAGCGCGGCGATGTGCTGGCGAGCCAGCTCAAGCACTTTCGGGTTATCAATCAGAATTTCACCGATGTCCTGACGCAGATAATCACGGAAAGCACGCACAATAACGTTACTTTCCTGGTGGATCAGGAACGGAGCAGGACGGCTTTCAGCCGCTTTCTTAATGGCTTCCCAGTGCTTCAGGCGGAAGCTCAGGTCCCACTGCAACGCTTCGGCAGATTTGCCGACGCCTGCGGTGCGCACGATAAGGCCCATGCCGTCTGGCAGCTCAAGACTTGCCAGCGCTTCTTTCAGCTCGGTGCGGTCATCGCCTTCGATACGGCGAGAGATGCCACCCGCACGCGGGTTGTTTGGCATCAATACCAGATAGCTGCCTGCCAGACTGATAAAGGTGGTCAGTGCAGCACCTTTGTTGCCGCGCTCTTCTTTATCGATCTGAACGATAACTTCCTGACCTTCACGCAGAACATCTTTGATGTTCGGACGGCCATGGGAGTTGTAGTTGGCAGGGAAATATTCGCGGGCAATTTCTTTGAGAGGAAGGAAACCGTGACGCTCAGCACCGTAATCGACAAATGCAGCTTCAAGGCTTGGTTCAATGCGGGTGATTTTGCCTTTGTAAATGTTCGCTTTTTTCTGTTCGTGTCCAGGACTTTCGATATCCAGATCGTACAGGCGCTGCCCATCCACAAGGGCGACACGCAACTCTTCTTGTTGAGTTGCGTTGATTAACATTCTTTTCATCGTAACTTACTCGTTATTCTTACATTGACGACAAAGCTGCGGGCAAGGTGACGCTTTCCGGGGTATGAACCGATGGCCTCGTGTCTGTTCACGTCGCCAACCTCACGGTTGTCGCTCGCTTAAGAGGCGCAGAGTGTCGGTTGCCTGTATTTCATACGGAAACACAGCGCAATTATCAGGGGAATTGCCTGGGAAAACTCTCCAGAAAACAATCCTTATACCGGGAAGTACTGCAACCCGCAGCCCGCTAACTGCCTGAAAGATCAATACGTCTTACGCCATTGCTGCGTGGATGATCGGTCAGACAAAATTGGTCATTCCGTCGATATCCTTACAAAACCCGGATTTAACGCGGAAAACGGATTCATTATTCCACTGCTCGCCGGGTTATAGCAAGATGACTTTTACCAATTATCACCCGGTTACTCACAGTTTCTTCACTTCAACGGGGTGATTGGTTTAATAACCACCAAATCGATTGCGCGAAAGGGGAGTGGTCCGGATAAAAGTAAATATAAGCATAGAAAAATGAGTGGCGCTAATGCCTGACGCTATTTAGAATCGCCAACCATGAAAACAGAGACTCCAGCCGTAAAAATGGTTGCCATCGCCGACGATGAGGCGGGGCAACGTATCGATAATTTTTTGCGCACCCAGCTTAAGGGCGTGCCAAAAAGTATGATTTATCGCATCTTGCGTAAGGGCGAGGTGCGGGTGAACAAAAAACGCGTGAAGCCCGAGTATAAGCTCGAGGCGGGCGATGAAGTCCGCATTCCGCCGGTACGTGTTGCAGAGCGTGAAGAAGAGGTCGTTTCTCCGAAGCTGCAAAAAGTTGCGGCCCTGAGCGACGTTATCCTTTATGAGGATGACCACATTCTGGTGCTGAATAAACCGTCCGGAACGGCGGTTCACGGGGGGAGCGGCCTGAGCTTCGGTGTGATTGAAGGTTTACGCGCCCTGCGCCCGGAAGCGCGTTTCCTCGAACTGGTTCACCGTCTTGACCGTGATACCTCTGGCGTGCTGCTGGTAGCGAAAAAACGTTCTGCGCTGCGTTCCCTGCATGAACAGCTGCGCGAAAAAGGGATGCAGAAAGATTATCTGGCGCTGGTGCGCGGTCAGTGGCAGTCCCACGTGAAAGTGGTGCAGGCCCCGCTGCTGAAAAATATTCTGCAAAGCGGCGAGCGCATTGTTCGTGTTAATCAGGAAGGGAAACCGTCTGAGACGCGCTTTAAAGTCGAAGAGCGCTACGAATTCGCCACGCTGGTGCGCTGTAGCCCAGTGACAGGGCGTACCCACCAGATTCGCGTCCATACCCAGTTTGCGGGCCATCCGATTGCGTTTGATGACCGCTATGGCGATCGTGAGTTTGATAAGCAGCTGGCGGGCACGGGGCTGTCGCGTCTGTTCCTGCATGCGGCCGCACTGAAGTTTACCCATCCTAATACCGGTGAAGTGATCCGTATTGAAGCGCCGCTGGATGAGCAGTTGAAACGCTGCCTGAAGGTTTTGCGCGGCTGATTTTGCCTTCCTCCCTCTCCCTGTGGGAGAGGGCCGAGGTGAGGGCATCAGGCCGCAACGCTCACGCCGTCAGCGGATTACACTCTTCTCGCCTTAACATCTGGCACAGCGCAATCAGCGGCAACCCCACCAGCGTGTTCGGATCCCGACCGTCCAGCTTATCGAACAGCGCAATCCCCAGTCCTTCGCTTTTAAAGCTTCCTGCGCAGTTCAGCGGACGTTCACGGCGCACGTAATTCAGAATCTCCTGCTCGCTGAGATGGCGGAAGTGGACATCAAACGGCTCGCATTCGGTTTGCAGATGACCGGAGGCAGAATTATAAAGCGCCAGGCCCGTATAAAAGGTCACGATACTGCCCCGCGCACGCAAAAGCTGCTGGCAGGCGTTTTCTTCCGTATGCGGTTTGCCGGTGATTTCGCCGTCCAGCACACAAACCTGATCGGAGCCTATAATCAGATGAGCGGGGTAACGTACGGCCAGCGACTGTGCTTTCTCTTTCGCGAGACGCGTCACCAGATGACGCGGTGACTCGCCCGGCTGTGGTGTCTCATCCACTTCCGGCGCAGCGCATTCAAACGGGATCCCGAGCTTTTCCAGCAGCATTCGGCGATAAGGTGAAGTGGAAGCAAGGACGAGATTTGGCATATTTTTATCACCAGATATAGCGTATCGATGCCAGCCATTTTAAACTACAGGCCGCAATGTGTGCGAATAATTGGCAAAAGGCAGCTCTGGTTGCCTTTTTCTTTGACTCTATGACGTTACAAAGTTAATATGCGCGCCCTATGCAAAAGGTAAAATTACCCCTGACTCTTGATCCGGTTCGTACGGCTCAAAAACGCCTCGATTACGAAGGAATCTATTCTTCCGATCAGGCTGAGCGTATTGCCGAATCTGTAGTCAGTGTGGACAGTGATGTAGAATGCTCCATGTCGTTCGCTATCGACAACCAGCGCCTCGCCGTGTTAACCGGTGATGCAAAGGTGACGGTAACGCTCGAATGTCAGCGTTGCGGGAAACCGTTTGTACAGCATGTTCACACAACGTATTGTTTCAGTCCGGTTCGTTCTGACGAACAGGCTGAAGCACTCCCGGAAGCGTATGAGCCGATTGAGGTTAACGAATTCGGTGAAATCGATCTTCTGGCGCTGGTTGAAGATGAAGTCATCCTCTCCCTGCCAGTCGTTCCGGTGCATGATTCTGAACACTGTGAAGTGTCCGAGGCGGACATGGTCTTTGGGGAACTGCCTGATGAAGCGCAAAAACCAAACCCATTTGCCGTATTAGCCAGCTTAAAGCGTAAGTAATTGAGGAGTAAGGTCCATGGCCGTACAACAGAATAAACCAACCCGTTCCAAACGTGGCATGCGTCGTTCCCATGACGCGCTGACCGCAGTTACCAGCCTGTCTGTAGACAAGACTTCTGGTGAGAAACACCTGCGTCACCACATCACCGCTGACGGTTTCTACCGCGGCCGCAAGGTTATCACTAAGTAATCACGCGTCAGCGTGATTAGGCTTAGTGAGGAACTTCCCCGTGCAAACGGGGAGTTTACCGAACCAGGCTGCGACGATACCTTGACACGTCTAACCCTGGCGTTAGATGTCATGGGGGGAGATTTCGGCCCTACCGTGACAGTGCCTGCAGCATTGCAGGCACTGAATTCTAATTCGCAACTCACACTTCTTTTAGTCGGTAATCCCGACACAATCACGCCATTACTTGCAAAAGCTGACTTTGAACAACGTTCGCGTCTGCAGATTATTCCTGCGCAGTCAGTTATTGCCAGTGATGCCCGGCCATCGCAGGCTATTCGTAATAGCCGCGGCAGCTCTATGCGAATGGCGCTGGAGCTGGTGAAAGAGGGGCGCGCCCAGGCTTGCGTCAGCGCGGGAAATACTGGCGCGCTGATGGGGCTGTCGAAATTATTGCTCAAGCCGATTGAGGGCATTGAGCGTCCGGCGCTGGTGACGGTGTTGCCGCACCAGCAGAAGGGCAAAACGGTGGTGCTCGACCTGGGCGCTAACGTGGATTGTGACAGTACAATGCTGGCTCAGTTTGCCGTAATGGGGTCAGTGCTGGCAGAAGACGTGGTCGGGATTAACAATCCCCGCGTTGCGTTATTGAATATTGGTGAAGAAGAGACCAAAGGCCTGGACAGTATTCGCGACGCTGCGGAAATACTCAAACAGGTCCCCTCCATCAACTATATTGGTTATCTCGAAGCCAATGAGTTGCTGACGGGCAAAACGGATGTATTAGTGTGTGATGGCTTCACCGGAAACGTAACGTTGAAGACCATGGAAGGGGTCGTAAGAATGTTCCTTTCTCTGCTGAAATCGCAGGGGGAGGGTAAAAAAAGGTCCTGGTGGCTGATTTTATTAAAGCGTTGGTTACAAAAAAGCCTGACGCGGCGATTCAGTCACCTCAACCCCGACCAGTATAATGGCGCCTGTCTGTTAGGATTGCGCGGCATCGTGATTAAGAGTCATGGCGCCGCCAATCAGCGAGCATTTACCGTCGCGATTGAACAGGCAGTGCAGGCGGTGCAGCGACAAGTCCCTCAGAGGATTGCCGCTCGCCTGGGATCTGTATTAGCTAAAAGTGACTGAGCGTACATGTATACGAAGATTTTAGGTACCGGCAGCTACCTGCCAAAACAAGTGCGTACCAACGCCGATCTTGAAAAAATGGTAGATACGTCTGACGAGTGGATTGTCACGCGCACAGGTATCCGTGAACGTCGTATCGCCGCGCCAGACGAAACCGTGTCCACCATGGGCTACGAAGCCGCTCAGCGTGCGCTTGAGATGGCGGGCATTGATAAAGAACAGATCGGGCTTATCGTGGTGGCAACCACCTCAGCCACGCATGCCTTCCCAAGCGCAGCGTGCCAGGTACAGAACATGCTCGGCATCAAAGGCTGCCCGGCATTTGACGTTGCCGCTGCATGCGCGGGCTTCACCTATGCGTTGAGCATCGCCGATCAGTACGTAAAATCGGGCGCCGTAAAATATGCGCTGGTGATCGGGGCTGACGTGCTGGCGCGTACCTGCGATCCAACCGATCGCGGCACGATCATTATTTTTGGCGATGGTGCGGGCGCGGTGCTGCTGGGACAGTCCGAAGAGCCGGGAATCATCTCCACGCATCTGCATGCTGACGGTCGCTATGGCGAGCTGTTAACGCTGCCTAACGCCGATCGCGTTAATCCGGACAGTTCGATTTACCTGACCATGGCGGGTAACGAGGTGTTCAAAGTCGCCGTGACTGAACTCGCTCACATCGTTGATGAGACGCTGGAAGCGAACAATCTGGATCGCGCCGCACTCGACTGGCTGGTGCCGCATCAGGCTAACCTGCGTATTATCAGCGCGACGGCGAAGAAGCTGGGCATGTCTATGGATAACGTTGTGGTGACGCTTGATCGCCACGGCAACACCTCTGCGGCATCGGTACCGTGCGCATTTGACGAAGCGGTACGCGATGGACGAATTAAACGGGGCCAACTGGTCTTGCTTGAAGCCTTTGGTGGCGGGTTCACCTGGGGTTCCGCGCTGGTTCGTTTCTAGGATAAGGATTAAAAAATGACGCAATTTGCTTTTGTGTTCCCGGGACAGGGCTCGCAAACCGTTGGGATGTTGTCTGAAATGGCAGCAAACTATCCGGTAATTGAAGAGACTTTCCGTGAAGCTTCTGATGCGCTGGGTTATGATCTGTGGGCGCTGACCCAACAGGGCCCCGCTGAAGAGCTGAACAAAACCTGGCAGACCCAACCGGCGCTGCTGGCAGCCTCCGTCGCATTGTGGCGCGTATGGCAGCAGCAGGGCGGCAAAGCGCCAGCGCTGATGGCGGGTCATAGCCTGGGTGAATACTCTGCGCTGGTCTGCGCAGGCGTGATTGCCTTCGCTGACGCGGTACGTCTGGTTGAATTGCGTGGTAAATTCATGCAGGAAGCGGTTCCAGAAGGCACGGGCGGCATGTCTGCCATTATTGGTCTGGATGATGCTGCTATCGCTAAAGCCTGTGAAGAATCTGCTGAAGGTCAGGTCGTTTCTCCGGTAAACTTTAACTCGCCAGGCCAGGTGGTTATCGCGGGTCATAAAGAAGCGGTTGAGCGTGCAGGTGCTGCCTGTAAAGCTGCGGGTGCAAAACGTGCACTGCCACTGCCGGTGAGCGTGCCATCCCACTGTGCGCTGATGAAGCCCGCTGCTGATAAGCTGGCGGTTGAGCTGGAAAAAATGACCTTTAACGCACCGACGATTTCCGTTGTGAACAACGTCGATGTGAAGTGCGAAACCGCACCCGACGCTATCCGTAACGCGCTGGTTCGCCAGCTTTACAGCCCGGTGCAGTGGACCAAAACCGTTGAGTTTATGGCGTCTCAGGGCGTTGAACACCTGTATGAAGTCGGCCCTGGTAAGGTTCTTACTGGCCTGACAAAACGTATTGTAGACACCCTGACTGCCTCGGCGATTAACGAGCCGGAAGCAATGAAAGCGGCACTCTCGCAATAAAAGAGGAATACCATGAGTTTTGAAGGAAAAATTGCCCTGGTGACCGGCGCTAGCCGCGGTATCGGGCGCGCTATTGCTGAAACACTGGTTGCGCGCGGCGCGACGGTGATCGGGACTGCGACCAGCGAGAATGGCGCACAGGCCATCAGCGACTATCTGGGTGCGAACGGTAAAGGTCTGGTACTGAATGTGACTGAACCAGCATCTATCGAATCTGTTCTGGAAAATATTCGCGCAGAGTTTGGCGAAGTGGATATTCTGGTCAATAATGCCGGGATCACTCGCGACAACCTGCTGATGCGAATGAAAGACGACGAGTGGAACGATATTATCGAAACCAACCTGTCATCTGTATTCCGTCTGTCAAAAGCGGTAATGCGCGCTATGATGAAAAAGCGTCATGGTCGTATTATCACTGTAGGTTCTGTGGTTGGTACCATGGGAAATGCTGGTCAGGCTAACTACGCTGCGGCGAAAGCAGGTCT
Source organism: Enterobacter hormaechei ATCC 49162 (assembly GCF_001875655.1). Classification (NCBI taxonomy): domain Bacteria; kingdom Pseudomonadati; phylum Pseudomonadota; class Gammaproteobacteria; order Enterobacterales; family Enterobacteriaceae; genus Enterobacter; species Enterobacter hormaechei. The sequence goes on along the minus strand of NZ_MKEQ01000001.1, from coordinate 1,076,182 downwards.
GATCGGTTTCAGTAAGTCGCTGGCGCGTGAAGTCGCGTCCCGCGGAATTACTGTAAACGTTGTTGCTCCGGGCTTTATTGAAACGGACATGACGCGTGCGCTGACCGATGATCAGCGTGCGGGTACGCTGGCGGCAGTTCCAGCGGGTCGTCTTGGCGACCCTAAAGAAATCGCCAGCGCGGTTGCATTTTTAGCCTCTGACGAAGCGGGTTACATCACTGGTGAAACCCTCCACGTCAACGGCGGGATGTACATGGTTTAATCACGATCGAAAATATTTGCGTTATTTGGGCAAATGGCCTCAAAATAACGTAAAATCGTGGTAAGACCTGCCGGGATTTAGTTGCAAATTTTTCAACATTTTATACACTACGAAAACCATCGCGAAAGCGAGTTTTGATAGGAAATTTAAGAGTATGAGCACTATCGAAGAACGCGTTAAGAAAATTATCGGCGAACAGCTGGGCGTTAAGCAGGAAGAAGTTGTGAACTCCGCTTCCTTTGTTGAAGACCTGGGCGCAGATTCTCTTGACACCGTTGAGCTGGTAATGGCTCTGGAAGAAGAGTTTGATACTGAGATTCCGGACGAAGAAGCTGAGAAAATCACCACCGTTCAGGCTGCCATTGATTACATCAACGGTCACCAGGCGTAAGTGAACATCTCCAGGCGGTCATTCGACCGCCTGAGTTTTATCTTTTGTCGTCCCACGAATCTCTTTTTTTATCCCTCCCTGGAGGACAAACGTGTCTAAGCGTCGTGTAGTTGTGACCGGACTTGGCATGTTGTCTCCTGTCGGCAATACCGTAGAGTCCACCTGGAAAGCTCTCCTTGCCGGTCAGAGCGGCATCAGCCTAATCGACCATTTCGATACTAGCGCCTATGCAACGAAATTTGCTGGCTTAGTAAAGGATTTTAACTGTGAAGAGATCATCTCGCGCAAAGAACAGCGCAAGATGGATGCCTTCATTCAATATGGAATTGTCGCTGGCGTTCAGGCCATGCAGGATTCTGGCCTTGAGATTACGGAAGAGAACGCGACCCGTATCGGCGCCGCTATCGGCTCCGGGATTGGCGGTCTTGGTCTGATTGAAGAAAACCATACATCTCTGATGAATGGTGGCCCACGTAAAATCAGCCCGTTCTTCGTTCCGTCTACCATTGTCAACATGGTGGCAGGTCACCTGACCATTATGTTCGGCCTGCGTGGCCCAAGCATCTCAATCGCGACAGCCTGTACGTCTGGCGTGCATAACATCGGCCAGGCCGCGCGTATCATCGCGTACGGCGATGCAGATGCTATGGTTGCGGGCGGCGCTGAAAAAGCCAGTACCCCACTGGGCGTCGGTGGCTTCGGTGCAGCGCGTGCGCTCTCTACCCGAAACGATAATCCTCAGGCGGCGAGTCGTCCGTGGGATAAAGACCGTGACGGTTTCGTGCTGGGTGACGGTGCAGGCATGATCGTACTGGAAGAGTACGAACACGCGAAAAAACGTGGTGCGAAAATCTATGCTGAAGTTGTTGGCTTTGGCATGAGCAGCGATGCTTATCACATGACGTCTCCTCCAGAGAACGGCGCGGGTGCTGCGCTGGCGATGGAAAACGCCATCCGTGATGCGGGCATTACGCCGGCACAGATTGGCTACGTTAACGCGCACGGCACTTCTACGCCAGCAGGCGATAAAGCAGAAGCGCAGGCGGTTAAGTCTATCTTCGGCGAATCTGCCAGCCGCGTACTGGTTAGCTCCACGAAATCCATGACCGGTCACCTGCTGGGTGCTGCGGGGGCAGTAGAGTCAATCTACTCTATTCTCGCGCTGCGCGATCAGGCTGTACCGCCAACCATCAACCTGGATAACCCGGATGAAGGTTGCGATCTGGACTTCGTACCTCACGAAGCGCGTCAGGTGAGCGGTATGGAGTACACCCTGTGTAACTCCTTCGGCTTCGGTGGCACAAACGGTTCTCTGATCTTCAAAAAGGTCTGAGTCTGATTAGTCGCTGACGATAAAAAAAGGTCCGCTTGCCGGGCCTTTTTTATTAGGTGAAATCCCCTTGTCCGGCTACCCACATCCTGCCAGACTGAGCCACCACGCATAAGGAGCCACCATGTTTTTAATTAATGGCCTTGAGCAAGAAACGCTGCCAGCAAGCGACAGGGCGACCCAGTTTGGCGATGGCTGTTTCACCACTGCGCGTATTCTCAACGGTGACGTATGCCTGCCTGATGCCCATATCCTTCGTTTACGAAAAGCCTGCGAGACATTACTGATCCCCTTCTCGCAGTGGGACACCCTTGAAAGTGAAATGCGGCAGCTGGCGTCAGGCAAAGCATGCGGTGTTTTGAAAGTCATCATCAGCCGCGGCAGCGGTGGCCGGGGCTATAGCGGCTCTGCCTGCCTGCATCCCACGCGGATCCTTTCCGTTTCTGATTACCCTTCCCATTACGCGCGCTGGCGTGAAGAGGGCGTAGTCCTGGCGCTTAGCCCGGTACGTCTGGGGCGAAACCCGATGCTCGCTGGCATAAAACATCTTAATCGCCTTGAACAGGTGCTTATTCGTAATCATCTTGAGCAGACGGAGGCCGTGGAGGCGCTGGTTCTTGACAGCGAAGGGTACATTACGGAATGCTGTGCGGCTAATTTACTCTGGCGGAAGGGCAGTGACGTGTTCACGCCTTCGCTGGAGCAGGCCGGAGTCAACGGCATTATGCGGCAGTTTTGTATGCATCAGCTGGCACGCGGAGGCTTTCGCGTTGTCGAAGTCAACGCAAAGGAAGAGGCGCTGATGGTCGCTGATGAAGTCGTTATCTGCAATGCGCTGATGCCCGTTGTGCCCGTTCGCGCTTATGGCCACAAGTGCTGGTCATCCCGCGAGCTGTTCCAGTTTTTAGCCCCGATATGTGAGCAAACCAGATAGTCATGAAGAAAATGTTGCGCTTTGTCCTTCTCCTTATTGTTGCGTTGGGTATTGCTGGCGGAGCGGGAGTATGGAAAGTTCGCCAACTGGCGGACAGTAAAATCCTGATTAAAGACGAGACGATTTTTACCCTGAAAGCGGGGACCGGGCGGCAGGCGATTGGTCAGCAGCTGTATGGCGACAAAATTATTAACCGCCCACGCGTTTTCCAGTGGCTGCTGCGTATTGAGCCGGAACTGTCCCACTTCAAGGCGGGCACCTATCGCTTTACCCCTGGCATGACCGTGCGTGAGATGCTGCAACTGCTGGAAAGTGGTAAAGAAGCCCAGTTCCCGCTGCGTTTTGTGGAAGGTATGCGTCTGAGCGATTATCTCCGGCAGCTGCGTGACGCGCCGTACATCAAGCATACGCTGAAAGATGACCGCTACCAGACCGTGGCAGACGCCTTAAAATTCGAACATCCCGAGTGGGTTGAAGGCTGGTTCTGGCCCGACACGTGGATGTATACGGCAGGTACGACGGATGTGGCCATTCTGAAGCGCGCGCACAACAAAATGGTCGCGGCGGTAGAAGCTGCCTGGAAAGGGCGAGCTGATGGCCTGCCGTATAAAGATCAAAACCAGTTCATGACGATGGCCTCGATCATCGAGAAAGAGACGGCCGTTGCTGCCGAACGTGACCAGGTTGCTTCGGTGTTTATAAACCGTCTGCGCATCGGCATGCGTTTGCAAACCGATCCTACCGTCATCTATGGCATGGGCGAAAACTACAACGGCAGGATCTCCAGAAAAGATCTGGAGACGCCAACGGCGTATAATACCTACGTGATTAGCGGCTTGCCGCCTGGACCGATTGCGACGCCGAGTGAAGCATCGTTGAAGGCCGCCGCGCACCCGGCCAAAACGCCGTATCTCTATTTTGTGGCTGACGGAAAAGGGGGGCACACGTTTAATACCAACCTGGCCAGCCATAATCGCTCCGTTCAGGACTATCTGAAGGCACTTAAGGAAAAAAATGCGCAGTAAATACATTGTCATTGAGGGACTCGAAGGGGCGGGTAAAACCACCGCCCGTAACGTGGTGGTTGATACGCTGAAATCGCTTGGCGTCGCCGACATGGTCTTCACCCGCGAGCCGGGCGGTACGCAGCTGGCGGAAAAACTGCGCAGCCTGGTTCTGGATATCAAATCCGTTGGCGATGAAGTTATTACCGACAAAGCGGAAGTGCTGATGTTCTATGCGGCGCGCGTTCAGCTGGTGGAGACGGTGATCACGCCCGCTCTGGCAGAAGGGAAATGGGTGATTGGCGATCGCCACGATCTCTCAACCCAGGCGTATCAGGGCGGAGGCCGGGGTATCGATCAGACCATGCTGGCTACGCTTCGCGACGCGGTTCTGGGCGATTTCCGTCCTGACCTGACGCTGTATCTGGACGTAACGCCTGAGGTGGGCCTGAAGCGTGCCCGGGCCCGCGGCGAACTGGATCGCATTGAACAGGAGTCTTTCGACTTCTTTAACCGCACCCGCGCGCGTTACCTGGAACTGGCCGGGCAGGACGATACCATTCGTACCATCGATGCGACGCAATCCCTGGAAGACGTTACGCGTGATATTCAGCAGGCCGTTACGCAGTGGCTACAGGAGCAGCAGGCATGAAATGGTATCCATGGTTGCGCCCGCACTTTGAACAGCTGATCGGCAGCTATCAGGTTGGTCGGGGGCATCATGCGTTACTGATCCAGGCGCTGCCGGGAATGGGGGATGATGCGCTGATTTACGCCATCACCCGCTTTCTGATGTGCCAGCAGCCGGAAGGGCATAAAAGCTGCGGTAAGTGCAGGGGTTGCCAGCTCATGCAGGCGGGTACGCATCCTGACTATTACACCCTCGAACCGGAGAAGGGCAAAAATACGCTCGGTATTGACGCGGTGCGTGAGGTCAGTGAGAAACTGTACGAATATGCGCGTCTGGGCGGGGCGAAAGTGGTGTGGCTGAAAGACGCCGCGCTGCTCACGGAAGCGGCCGCCAACGCCCTGTTAAAAACCCTGGAAGAGCCGCCAGAGAATACCTGGTTTTTCCTCTCCTGCCGAGAGCCGGAACGCTTGCTGGCGACGCTACGCAGTCGCTGCCGTCTTCACCACCTCGCTGTACCCCAGGAGTCCTGGGCGCTCGCCTGGCTTGAGCGAGAAGTGACGGTGTCACAAGATGCGGCGCGCTCGGCGTTACGCCTGTGCAGCGGCGCGCCTGCGGCTGCACTGGCCTTATTGCAGCCGGAGGTATGGTCCCAGCGTGAAACGCTTTGTCGTGCGGTTGAATCCGCCCTCGACAGCCACGACTGGCTTAGCGTACTGCCAGCGCTGAACAGCGATCAGGCTGCGGAACGGCTCCACTGGCTGGCTGCGCTGCTGCTGGATGCGCTCAAGATCCAGCAAGGGGCTACCCTTCTGACTAACCCTGACGTGTGGACGCTGGTCACCACGCTGGCGAATCGCCTGTCAGGGCAGTCGCTGCTCGCTATCCTTCATGATATCTGCCAGAGTCGTGAACAACTTTTGACAGTGACCGGTCTTAATCGTGAGCTTTTACTGACCGACCAGTTACTGCGTATCGAACACTACCTGCAACCGGGTGTAATACCACCGGTTTCCCACCTCTGAGAGAGACATTATGTTTTTAGTCGACTCACACTGCCATCTTGATGGCCTGGATTATCAATCCCTGCATAAAAATGTGGACGACGTGCTGGCGAAAGCCGCCGCGCGTGATGTGAAATTTTGCCTGGCTGTGGCGACCACGCTGCCGGGTTATCGCTCCATGCGTGAACTGGTTGGCGAGCGCGATAATGTCGTTTTCTCCTGTGGCGTACATCCGCTGAATCAGGACGAGGAGTATGACGTTGAGGACTTACGTCGCCTTGCCGCAGAAGAGGGCGTTGTGGCGATGGGTGAGACCGGTCTCGACTATTTTTACACCCCGGAAACAAAACCTCGCCAGCAGGAATCCTTCCGCAACCACATCCGTATTGGCCGTGAACTGAATAAGCCGGTTATCGTTCATACCCGCGATGCCCGCGCCGACACGCTGGCGATCCTGCGGGAAGAAAAGGTGACGGATTGCGGTGGCGTACTACACTGTTTCACAGAAGACAGAGAAACGGCGGGTAAGCTGCTTGATTTAGGCTTTTATATCTCGTTTTCGGGGATCGTCACGTTCCGCAATGCTGAGCAACTGCGTGATGCGGCGCGTTATGTTCCGCTGGATCGTATTCTGGTGGAAACCGATTCCCCGTACCTGGCGCCGGTGCCTCATCGTGGTAAAGAGAACCAGCCAGCGATGACCCGGGATGTCGCTGAGTATATGGCCGTTCTGAAAGGTGTCAGTATTGAAGAGCTGGCTCGCGTGACAACGGAAAACTTCGCCAGCCTGTTCCATATCGACCCCGCCCGCCTGCAATCTGTCTGATACACCTGTTATTTTTAGGCTCGTAATTAATAAGTAAAACGAGTAAAGTTCACCGCCTCATTTGGGGCGGTGATGGCGTTTTTAGACACATCCAGACATGCTTTATGTAAATATCTGCAAGTTTTTTGACCGTCTTGAACTGAAACGTGATAGCCGTCAAACAAACTCAGAGGGAATTATTTTACTCTGTGTAATAAATAAAGGGCGCTTAGATGTCCTGTCCACGGCGCGGTACTCCCCCCGGGCCAATGCGTGAAAGCGTAAAAAAAGCACAAATACTCAGGAGCACTCTCAATTATGTTTAAGAATGCATTTGCTAACCTGCAAAAGGTCGGTAAATCGCTGATGCTGCCAGTATCCGTACTGCCTATCGCAGGTATCCTGCTGGGTGTCGGTTCTGCAAACTTCAGCTGGCTGCCAGCCGTAGTTTCCCACGTGATGGCCGAAGCAGGCGGTTCTGTTTTTGCTAACATGCCGCTGATCTTCGCTATCGGTGTTGCTCTGGGCTTCACCAATAACGACGGTGTATCCGCTCTGGCGTCCGTTGTTGCTTACGGCATCATGGTGAAAACCATGGCTGTGGTTGCGCCACTGGTACTGCATTTACCTGCTGAAGAGATTGCCGCTAAGCACCTGGCGGACACCGGTGTTCTCGGTGGTATTATCTCCGGTGCGATTGCAGCGTACATGTTTAACCGCTTTTATCGCATCAAGCTGCCTGAGTATCTGGGCTTCTTCGCGGGTAAACGTTTTGTGCCGATCATTTCTGGTCTGGCCGCGATTTTCACCGGTGTAGTCCTGTCCTTCATCTGGCCACCAATCGGTACGGCAATCCAGACCTTCTCTCAGTGGGCAGCTTACCAGAACCCGGTTGTGGCGTTCGGTATCTACGGCTTCATTGAGCGCTGCCTGGTACCATTTGGTCTGCACCACATCTGGAACGTTCCATTCCAGATGCAGATTGGTGAATACACCAACGCAGCAGGTCAGGTGTTCCACGGTGATATTCCTCGCTACATGGCAGGCGACCCAACGGCAGGTAAACTGTCTGGTGGCTTCCTGTTCAAAATGTACGGTCTGCCAGCCGCTGCAATTGCTATCTGGCACTCTGCTAAACCAGAGAACCGTGCAAAAGTGGGCGGTATCATGATCTCCGCAGCGCTGACCTCGTTCCTGACCGGTATCACCGAGCCGATCGAGTTCTCCTTCATGTTCGTTGCGCCGATCCTGTACATCATCCACGCGGTACTGGCAGGTCTGGCATTCCCAATCTGTATTCTGCTGGGTATGCGTGACGGTACGTCCTTCTCTCACGGCCTGATCGACTTTATCGTTCTGTCCGGTAACAGCAGCAAGCTGTGGCTGTTCCCAATCGTGGGTGCGGGCTACGCAGTGGTGTACTACACCGTCTTCCGCGTGCTGATCAAAGCACTGGACCTGAAAACTCCAGGTCGTGAAGATGCAACTGAAGACAGCAAAGCCGGTGTGACCAGCGAAATGGCACCTGCTCTGGTCGCTGCCTTCGGCGGTAAAGAAAACATCACTAACCTGGACGCGTGTATCACTCGTCTGCGTGTGAGCGTTGCCGACGTGGCGAAAGTAGACCAGCCGGGTCTGAAAAAACTGGGCGCAGCGGGCGTCGTTGTTGCAGGTTCTGGTGTTCAGGCAATCTTCGGAACCAAATCCGATAACCTGAAAACCGAAATGGATGAGTACATCCGCAACAACTAAGCTGTGACCTGGGGAGACTAAGGCAGCCGAATGGCTGCCTTTTTTATTACTGCGGTTTGTGGTGCCGGGTGGCGGCTGCGCCTTACCCGCCCTACGTGATGGGTAGGCCCGGTAAGCGCAGCGCCACCGGGCTTCTGTCACTCAGAAATCGTAGCTTGCGCTCACCGAGACGTTCAGCGGCGCGCCATACACCACATAAGATCCGACGTAGTCGTAATACTCTTTGTCGAACAGGTTGTTGACGTTAGCCTGAACAGCAAAGTCTTTGGTGACCTGATAACGGCTGAACAGGTTCACCAGCCCATAGCTGCCTTGCTCTGCGCGGGAGCGTCCTGCCGGGCCGCCTTCCACGTCCGTCCACACTTTGTTTTGCCAGTTGACGCCACCGCCCACGGTCAGTTCCGGCAGCATTGGCAATTGATAACGGGTGAACAGCTTCATGGTCGTACGCGGCTGATCGGAGCTGACGGCGTTGCCATTCTTATCTTCTGCAATGTAACGCGTCGCGCCGAAGGTCAGTTGCCAGTTATCGGTAAGCGCACCGTTTAGCTCAAACTCAACCCCTTTGCTGACCACGCCGTCCAGCGATTCATAGATCGACTCACCGCTCGGCATGTAGGTATAGGTGTTGCTGGCGACGTTATCCTGCTCAATGCGGAAAATTGCCAGCGAGGTAGTGAGGCGGGTATTAAACCAGTCTGCCTTCACCCCGGCTTCGTAGCTTTTGCCCGTGGTCGGGTCGAGATAACGTCCGCTGGCATCGCGCTTATCCTGCGGCTGGAAGATGGAGGTATAGCTGACGTAGGTCGACCAGTCCTCATTGATGTCATACACCAGGCCTGCGTACGGCGTGACGTCATCTTTAGTGCTTTCCAGACGGGTATTCGGCGATCCTGCCGGGTTATAGCGAATGTTGTATTGGGTGTAGCGCGCGCCCAGGATCAGGTGCAGCGGATCGGCCAGCGAGAAACGCGCAGAGGAATAGGCTGAAGACTGACGAATATCATCCTTGCTGTAGAGTTTCCACAGCGTCCACTGCGGATCGGCAATGTTCCCGCTCCAGTTCTTAAAGTTGCCGACATCAACCATGCCGTATACCGCATCCGGCATGGAGTTGTCGTAATGGTTACGCTGACGGCTGAAGCTGCCGCCGAACATCATTTCGTGCTGACGGCCAAAAAGATCGAAGCCGCCGCGCAGGAAGGCGTCAACCGCATCCTGTTTACGTTCCCCGCGGTTCCAGCCGCCATAACCCACCAGACCCGCGCCGGTCTCTTTATCCGGGTAGCCGGACATATACATCAGTTTGGAGTCGAAGTTGGTTTCAGCATGCATGCCGTTGATGTGCGCTTCCCAGCCATTATCGAAACGCTGAGTCAGGTTTGCGAAGATGCGGGTGCTGTCTTTATCTGAATAAGCCCAGTCAGGTGCGACGGTCTGGCTGCGATTGTAGTGGGTCTTACTTCCGTCGCTGTACCAGGTCGGCAGTCCGCCCCATGTCGGGTCGGCGGTATGGCTTTCCTGATACTCATACCCTACCGAGAGGGTCGTGCTGTCGGTGACATCCGCGTCCATCACGCCGTAGAGGAATTTCTTCCGGTAGTGGTAGTTATCCACGAAGCTGTCGTTGTCCTGATAACCGGTGATCAGACGGCCCCGTACCTTACCTGACTCTACCAGCGGCGCCTGGAGATCCAGCACGTAGCGCTGCTTGTCCCAGCTGCCGTAGCTGGCGGAGACGTTACCTTTAAATTCCGGGCTGTCCGCATGCTTACGCACCATATTAACGTATGCCGCCGGGTTGCCCGTGCCGGACATCAGGCCGGTGGCACCGCGGACCACTTCAATACGGTCATAAATCGCGGTATCGGCGGCGGTATCACCAAAGTTCCACACTTCACTGATAGACGTCGGCAGGTCGTCGTAGGCGTAGTTGCTGACGAAAAACCCACGTGAGTAGAACACGGTACGGTCGCTGTCCTGCACCTGCGCCGTAATGCCCGTGGTGTTCGTCAGCACCTGTCCGATGGATTGCAGATTCTGGTCAGCCATACGCTGCTGGCTGATAACGCTGACGGACTGCGGAATATCGCGAGGGACCAGCAGCAGTTTAGTGCCGGTGGTGGTGGTTTTTACGCTGTAATCCTGATCCTGGCTGGCAGACAGATCCTGTGTGTTGTCAAAACCGCCATCAACGACAACGGTATCTTCGGTTGTAGAGGCAGCGAAAGCGGTGGTTGGCGTCAATGCCATAGCAATGCAGGCGGCCAGCAACGAAGGTGTTGCGGCAGGCTGACGTTGCCCATCCCTGGTGTGATTAATGAAAGACATCATCAAACCCTTAGTGAATGGTGAAGGTAGTTCGCGACAGTCCCGATAGCACGGGCTGACGTCGTTTTCTATGTTAAAAATGCGCATGAAAATGCAAATGCGAAATATACGCATTGTGATTACCGCTGTAAACAGATGTTTCGGGATGAACTGAAATCAGGTTTCAGAAAAGAAATGTCCTAAAGCGATGCCTCTTCAGCCAGATGGGGGCCAATCAGGAAAGAAATCACGGGAGAAGGTTGAAAGGACAGGAGAAACTCGCTCATACTCTTGTCTTGTGTCACACAGTAAAACAGTCAATGTGTGTTAACAACGGACGCACGACGCCAGATTAAACTTAAAAGGAAAAGGTCATGGCTGAAGAAACGATTTTCAGTAAAATTATCCGCCGCGAAATTCCGTCGGATATTGTCTATCAGGATGAACTGGTCACGGCTTTCCGCGACATTTCTCCCCAGGCGCCGACGCACATCCTTATTATTCCCAATATTCTGATCCCGACCGTCAATGACGTTAAAACCGAGCATGAAGTGGCGCTAGGCCGTATGCTTACGGTGGCCGCGAAAATCGCCGAGCAGGAAGGGATTGCTGAAGACGGATACCGTCTGATCATGAACTGTAATCGCCATGGCGGGCAGGAAGTCTATCATATTCATATGCATCTGCTGGGTGGACGTCCACTGGGACCGATGCTGGCACATAAAGGTCTTTAATATGTTTATTGGGCGTATTGCAGCGCTGATCGTAACGCTGGTCATGGTTGGGTGCAGCGCGCGTCCCGCCATCCCGGTCAGTGAGGAACAGACGCTGGTGATGGAGTCCTCAGTACTTGCTGCGGGCATCACGGCGGAGAAGCCTTCGCTGACCATAAGCGAAATTCAGTCTTCTGCCTCCTCTACGCTCTATAACGAAAGGCAAGAGCCAGTGACGGTGCATTATCGCTTCTACTGGTATGACGTGAGAGGTCTTGAGATGCACCCGCTTGAGGCGCCGCGCAGCGTGACGATCCCGGCAAGATCGTCGGTTACGCTTTACGGCAGCGCCAGCTATCTGGGTGCACATAAGGTGAGACTTTATCTTTATTTGTAAGGAGTGAACCTTGATTAAAACAATGAGCCGTTATGCGCTCCTGAGTGCCTTTGCACTCTTTCTGGCGGGTTGTGTGACGCGAACGGAAGAACCTGCACCGGTGGATCAGGCGAAGCCGGGAACGGAACAGCCAACAACCCCAGCGCAACCTGTTCCAACCGTGCCGTCTGTACCGACCATCCCGGCACAGCCTGGTCCGATCGAACATCCGGACGACACCGCACAGCCTGCGCCGCGAGTACGTCACTATGACTGGAACGGCGCAATGCAGCCGATGGTAGGCAAAATGTTGCAGGCGCAGGGCGTTACGCCTGGCAGCGTGTTGCTGGTGGACAGCGTGAACAACCGTACAAACGGTTCCCTGAATGCGGGAGAAGCGACGGAAACCCTGCGTAACGCGCTGGCGAATAACGGTAAATTTACGCTGGTCTCAGCCCAGCAGCTCGCGGTGGCTAAGCAGCAGCTTGGCCTGTCGCCTCAGGACAGCCTGGGTTCGCGCAGTAAAGCGATCGGTATTGCCCGCAACGTTGGCGCGCAGTATGTCCTTTATTCTAACGCGACAGGCAACGTGAACACGCCGTCGTTGCAGATGCAGTTAATGCTGGTGCAGACCGGCGAAATTATCTGGTCAGGTAAAGGTGCCGTTACGCAACAATAAGCGCACGCGTGATGATGTCCTGACGCGCTATTTCCCTCAGTACCGTGTTATCGCGCCGCAAGCCCCCGCCGGGCTTGGCGGCGCGAGTTGCATTATTGAGCGTGGCGACCATCGGCTGGTTTTACGTCAGCATCACGATGCCGCCGCGCCTGCCTCCCATTTTCGTCGCCAGTTCCGCGCCCTGAAGCGCCTGCCCGCCGACCTTGCACCGCAACCGCATCTTTTTATCAGAGACTGGATGGCGGTGCAGTTTATTGCGGGTGAGATCAAAAGCGAGCTTCCCGATACGCCCACGCTGGCAGCCATGCTGTATCATCTGCATCGCCAGCCGCGTCTGGGCTGGCGGGTAATGTTGCTCCCCTTGCTGGAACGCTACTGGCAGCAGGCTGCGCCTGAACGACGTACGCCTTACTGGCTGGCGCAGCTTAAGCGGCTGCGCAGAGCGGGCGAGCCGCAGGCGTTACGCCTGGCGCCGCTGCATATGGATGTCCACGCGGGGAATATCGTTCATACCACGGCGGGCGAGAAACTTATCGACTGGGAGTATGTCGGGGACGGTGACGTGGCGCTCGAACTCGCTGCGGTCTGGATGCCTGATGAGGCCTCGCGCGAGCAGCTTGTGATCGCCTATGCCCGGAATGCCAACATCAATGCGCTCACCCTTGCGCGGCAGGTCGCGCGGTGGCGTCCGTGGGTGCTGATGCTGATGGCGGGATGGTTTGAAATGCGCCTTCAGCAGACACGTGACAAACAATTTATTGCGCTGGCAAATGATGCCTGGCGTCAGTTACAAACGAAAGGATAAGAGAGGTTGGTGTGGGTCCAGTAATGTTGGATGTTGAAGGGTTTGAGCTGGATGCGGAAGAGCGCGAAATTCTGGCGCACCCGCTGGTCGGGGGGCTGATTCTTTTCACCCGCAATTATCATGATCCGGAGCAGTTACGTGAGCTGGTTCGCCAGATCCGCGCGGCGTCACGCAATCACCTGGTGGTGGCCGTGGACCAGGAAGGGGGACGCGTGCAGCGTTTCCGCGAAGGGTTTACCCGTTTACCCGCCGCGCAATCTTTTGCTGCGCTGCTGGGGACCGAAGAGGGCGGCCAACTGGCGCAGGACGCTGGCTGGCTGATGGCCAGCGAGATGATCGCCATGGATATCGACATCAGCTTCGCCCCGGTGCTGGACGTAGGACACATTAGCGCGGCAATTGGTGAGCGTTCGTATCATGAGGATCCGCGTATCGCGCTGGCCATGGCGACGCGCTTCATCGACGGTATGCACGATGCGGGCATGAAAACCACCGGCAAACATTTCCCGGGCCACGGGGCGGTAACGGCGGATTCCCATAAAGAAACCCCACATGACCCGCGCCCGGAAGCCGACATTCGCGCGAAAGACATGTCTGTTTTCCGCTCGCTGATTTCCGATAACAAGCTGGATGCCATCATGCCAGCTCACGTCATTTACAGTGAGGTCGATCCGCGTCCGGCCAGCGGTTCTCCGCACTGGCTGAAAACCGTGCTGCGTCAGGAGTTAGGCTTCAATGGCGTGATATTCTCTGACGATTTATCCATGGAAGGGGCGGCGATCATGGGCAGCTATGCTGAACGTGGGCAGGCATCTTTGGATGCGGGTTGCGATATGATCCTCGTCTGCAATAATCGTAAAGGGGCGGTGAGCGTGCTGGATAACCTGTCGCCGATCAATGCTGAACGTGTTACACAATTGTATCATAAAGGTTCATTTAGTCGTCAGGAGCTGATGGACTCGGCGCGCTGGAAAACAGTAAACGCCCGGCTTGAAGCCCTGAACGAGCGCTGGCAGGCACATAAAGCAGCCCTTTAATTCATCCCGGAAGGCGTAGCGTGGTGAGACGATGATCATCTATTTACACGGTTTTGACTCAAACAGTCCTGGTAATCATGAGAAAGTGCTGCAATTGCAGTTTATCGATCCGGATGTCCGGCTGATCAGTTACAGCACACGTCATCCGAAGCATGACATGCAACATCTGCTGAAAGAAGTGGACAAAATGTTGCAGCTCAATATCGACGATCGCCCGCTAATCTGCGGCGTGGGGTTGGGGGGATACTGGGCAGAGCGTATCGGTTTTTTATGCGATATCCGTCAGGTCATTTTTAACCCTAACCTGTTTCCAAACGAAAACATGGAAGGCAAGATTGACCGTCCGGAAGAGTACGCCGATATCGCAACCAAATGCGTGAGCAATTTCCGTGAAAAGAACCGCGACCGGTGTCTGGTGATCCTCTCCCGCAACGATGAGGCGCTAAACAGCTCCCGCGCCGCCGAGCTTCTGCATCATTACTACGAAATTGTCTGGGACGAAGAGCAGACCCACAAATTCAAAAACATTTCGCCGCATTTGCAGCGCATTAAAGCCTTCAAAACGCTGGGCTGACCTCCCTGAACCTGACAAAGGCCCGGTACGTGAAAGCGTACCGGGCCTCTTTTTTGTCAGAGTTGTCTACTTTTAAACCATCAAAACTTGATACATATCAATTTTGGTATGACCAATGCGCCTGACGTGCTATTCTCAATGAATCTGAATGGTTTCAGCGCAGTAACCTGTTGTTAATTAAGGGTTATTTATATAACTTTTAATTAACAATTGGTTAATAATTTGAGGGGGTCACGTTGACTACGCCATTGAAAAAGATAGTGATTGTCGGCGGTGGTGCTGGCGGACTGGAGCTGGCGACACAGCTGGGTAAGAAGCTGGGGCGCGGTAAGAAAGCCAAAATTACGCTGGTGGATCGTAACCACAGCCATCTGTGGAAGCCGCTGCTGCACGAAGTGGCGACCGGGTCGCTGGATGAGGGTGTGGATGCGCTGAGCTATCTGGCGCATGCGCGTAACCACCATTTCCAGTTCCAGCTGGGTTCGGTGGTGGACATCAACCGTGAAAACAAAACCATCACGCTGGCTGAGCTGCGCGATGATAAAGGCGAGCTGCTGGTTCCTGAGCGCAAGCTGGCCTATGACACGCTGGTGATGGCCCTGGGCAGCACCTCTAACGACTTCAACACCCCAGGCGTAAAAGAGCACTGCATCTTCCTGGACAACCCGCATCAGGCGCGTCGTTTCCATCAGGAGATGCTTAACCTGTTCCTGAAGTACACCAATAATATGGGTGCCAACGGCAAGGTTAACATTGCTATCGTGGGTGGCGGCGCAACGGGCGTTGAGTTATCGGCAGAGTTGCATAACGCGGTGAAACAGCTGCACAGCTATGGCTACAAAGGGCTGACTAACGAAGCGTTGAATGTGACGCTGGTGGAAGCGGGTGTACGCATTCTGCCTGCGCTGCCGCCGCGTATTTCCGGTGCGGCGCACAACGAGCTGACCAAACTGGGCGTGCGCGTACTGACCCAGACCATGGTGACCAGTGCGGATGAGGGCGGCCTGCATACCAAAGACGGCGAATACATCCAGGCCGACCTGATGGTCTGGGCCGCGGGGATCAAAGCGCCTGATTTCATGAAAGATATCGGTGGGCTGGAGACGAACCGCATTAACCAGCTGGTGACAGAGCCGACGCTGCAAACGACGCGCGATCCTGAAATCTTTGCCATCGGCGACTGTGCCTCCTGCGCACGTCCGGAAGGCGGGTTTGTACCGCCTCGCGCTCAGGCCGCACACCAGATGGCAAGCCTCGTGCTGCATAACATCCTGGCGCAGATGAAAGGCAAGCCGATGAAAGCCTATGTCTACAAAGATCATGGCTCTCTGGTGTCGCTTTCAAACTTCTCCACCGTGGGCAGCCTGATGGGCAACCTGATGCGCGGCTCCATGATGGTGGAAGGGCGCATCGCCCGCTTCGTGTACATTTCTCTGTATCGTATGCACCAGATTGCGCTGCACGGCTACTTCAAAACCGGCCTGATGATGCTGGTCGGCCGCATCAACCGCGTGATCCGCCCACGCCTGAAGCTGCACTAATTTCTCTCTCCCTCCGGGCTCTCCGGAGGGAATTTTCAGCACATCATGCTGTTCATCTCGCTCCAGACCCCTTAAGAGTTCTCCTAAACAGACGCTATCCCAGCTCATCGCCCCGGTTTTTGATCCTTTATCTTATTGGCGAAGCGTTTACTGCGCGGCAAAATTGCTACCAATTGCAACAAAGGAGGAAGTCCCGTGAATAAATCAATGTTGGCGGGTATAGGGATTGGCGTCGCTGCTGCGTTAGGTGTGGCTGCCGTTGCCAGTCTGAACGTACTTGATCGTGGCCCGCAGTATGCGCAGGTGGTTTCCGC
This sequence comes from Enterobacter hormaechei ATCC 49162, assembly GCF_001875655.1. NCBI lineage: Bacteria > Pseudomonadati > Pseudomonadota > Gammaproteobacteria > Enterobacterales > Enterobacteriaceae > Enterobacter > Enterobacter hormaechei. Next base: position 1,059,723 of record NZ_MKEQ01000001.1, on the reverse strand, counting down.
TACACCGATCAAAGAGACGGTCAAGACGCCTCGTCAGGAGTGCCGTAATGTTTCTGTCACCCATCGTCGTCCGGTTCAGGATGAAAACCGTATCGCTGGCTCCGTGCTGGGTGCGGTTGCAGGTGGGGTGATTGGTCATCAGTTTGGTGGTGGCCGTGGTAAGGATGTTGCGACCGTTGTCGGTGCGCTGGGTGGCGGTTATGCCGGTAACCAGGTGCAGGGCGCGATGCAGGAAAATGATACCTACACCACAACGCAGCAACGGTGTAAAACCGTGTATGACAAGTCTGAAAAAATGCTGGGTTACGACGTAACCTACAAAATCGGCGATCAGCAGGGGAAAATCCGCATGGATAAAGATCCGGGCACGCAGATCCCTCTCGACGGTAATGGTCAGCTGATACTGAATAACAAAGTGTAAAAAAGATGTTCTCTGAACTTAGCTCCTCATGCGCTCAGGCTGAGGAGCTTTTTTTTGCGTCAGAGTTTAAGCAGTTCAGGCCACAGGCGCAGCGTGGTTTGCGTAATTCCCTGCAATTTTTCCAGCGTTGCCCCTTCACGGGCACTGATGGACATCCCCTGTAAAATACAGCTCAGATACCGGGCAAGCTCCTGCGGACGGCAATGCGCCGGGATTTCGCCGCGCTGCTGACGCTGAGCCAGAAACGTGCTGAGCGTCTCCTCCTGCATCGCATGCCGGGATTTAACCGTATTGGCTATCTCCTTAGACGATGCCGCAAGGGTGGCGGAGGTGTTGATCATAAAACAGCCCGCAGGCGTGTCTTTACTGGTATAGCAGGATGCGATTGCCGTGAAATAATCCTGCAATGCCTGCTCAACGGATTTTTCTTCGCAGAACAGCTGGGCTTCATGTTTTGCCGCGAAGCGCGAGATGTATCTGTCCAGAACGGCCCGGAATAAGCCTTCTTTGTTGGTGAACTCTGCGTACAGGGTAGGGGCTTTCGCGCCCGTCGCTTCCACCAGATCGGAAAGCGACGTGGCTTCATACCCATGCTGCCAGAAGAGCGTCATGGCCTTATCGAGCGCCGCATCCCTGTCGAACACTTTTGGTCGGCCACGGCTTTTCTTTGCGCAACGCGTGACATCGGTTGTCATGTGCCGTTGGTCCTCTGTTGTTTTGTTGAATAATCATTATAAAAATAAACGCCTGCGACGACCAGCGGTGATTTCTGAAAAATAATTTAATTTTATCTTTATGAAATATAAGGCAAATGAAATTAATTTAACGGTCGTTATAAAAAGGAGTTGACGTGTGACCTGGATCACATCTATCATTTACCTATCGATCGTTAACTAAATAACTAACGACCACTACATCATCTGCCTAAAGGTACAAAATCATGAAAAACGTTAAAACCCTCATCGCTGCCGCTGTTCTGAGTTCACTCTCTTTCGCAAGTTTCGCTGCTGTTGAAGTGCAATCTACTCCAGCAGACCAGCAAAAAGTCGGTACCATTTCTGCCACAGCCGGGACTAACCTGGGCTCACTGGAAGATCAGCTGGCGCAAAAAGCTGACGAAATGGGTGCGAAATCATTCCGCATCACCTCTGTGACCGGTCCTAATACCCTGCACGGTACCGCAGTTATCTACAAATAAGCGTAACGCAACCCTCCGTTATGCCACTGCAATAAAAAACGCCCTGCATTAGCAGGGCGTTTGTCGTTCTAACCGTTCTACATTGATTGCTGAACAACCTCATGATGCCGCGTGACATCGGTTGGCATACCCGAGCGCGCTTCCATCGCCCGCTCCATTACCGCGCCATCGGTGTTGGCGTTCGTTTTAAAGCTCACCATCGACGCATTCAGGTTAATCGGCAGCGTCTGCGGATCGTCATTGATATTTTTCGACAGAGGCTGGTGGATCTCAACCAGACGGACGCCCCCCGGCTCTTCAGACACTTTAATCGGGGTATTGATGATATTTACTTTTGTGCCAGGAGAGATCACGCGGTAGAGCGTTTTGATGTCGTCATCACGCAGGCGAATACAGCCGGAACTGACGCGCATCCCGATCCCGAAATCCGCATTCGTGCCGTGCAGAAGATAAACCCCACCGTAGGCCGCCAGGCGGATCGCATGGTGCCCCATCGGGTTATCCGGGCCAGCGGGCACCACGGCAGGCAGATCGATACCTTGTGCTTTATAACGGGCGCGAATGTTTGCCGTCGGGGTCCAGGTGGGATTGGCGCGCTTATCAGAGACGGTGGTGACCATGGTAGGCGTGAGCGTATCGCCCCCCAGCTGACCAATACCGATAGGGTAGACGGTCACTTCATTCTTGCCCGGTGGGTAGTAATACAGACGCAGCTCGGCGAGGTTAATTACAATGCCCTGACGTGGCGCGTCCGGCAGGATGGTTTGCAGCGGAATCGTCAGTACGCTGCCCGCCCGGGGTACATACGGATCAACGCCCGGATTGGCCTGCAACAGTGCCAAGAACCCGACGTTATATTTTTTGGCAATCGCTTCCAGCGAACCGCCATCGTTTTCAACCACGTGAAAGCGGTTTTCACCTACGACGTTGCTGCCGGCAGGCGGAAGAGGCCAGGTATTGGCGCGAGCAGGGAGCGCGACGGCAACCGTCGCGGCCAGCGCAAACAGAGTCAGCCAGCGGGTAAAACGCGAAGAGGTCATCATTATCATAATCCATGCAAATGATAAGGTTATTGTTTTATAAGGTGTTAATGATAATTATGGCGAATGTATAGTCGGGAAGTTCGGGCGAAGTGCAAAGAGTTTGTAAATTGTCCCCCACCAGCCGGGCGCTGATGGGGGATCCGTTATGCGATAGCGTTCTCTTCCATCTGGCGCATAAAGTTACGCACCCAGTCCATGCGGGTTTTACGCTCCGTCAGATCCTGGGTAAATTTCAGCCGCGTCGGGCCATCAAGACGGAAATGCTGCGGCTGTTTTTGCAGCAGGCCAATCAGCCACATCGGATCGACATGGTTCTTCTCGGCAAACTCAATCACGCCGCCTTTCTCATTGCCTTCAAGCTTGCGGATCCCCAGCTTCTGCGCCTGCTGACGCAGCCGGGCAATATCCAGCAGGTTGCGCGCCGCATCGGGCAATATGCCGAAACGGTCGATCAGCTCGACTTTGATCTCCTCCAGCTCGCCTTCGCTTTTCGCGCTGGCAATGCGCTTGTAGAACGACAGACGAGTATTCACGTCAGGAATAAAATCATCCGGCAGCAGGGAAGGCATGCGCAGCTCCACTTCGGTCTGCTGGCTGGTGAGATCTTCCAGAGACGGTTCACGTCCGGCTTTAAGCGCGTCGACGGCATTTTCCAGCAGCTCCATATACAGGGAGAAACCGATGGTCTCCATGGAGCCGCTCTGGTCTTCACCCAGCAGCTCACCGGCGCCGCGGATCTCCAGGTCGTGGGTCGCCAGTGCAAAGCCAGCACCCAGATCTTCCAGCGAGGCGATAGCTTCCAGACGCTTTTGCGCGTCGGTGGTCATCGCCTTCGGATGCGGCGTCAGCAGCCAGGCGTAGGCCTGATGGTGTGAACGCCCGACGCGCCCGCGCAGCTGGTGCAGCTGGGCCAGGCCGAAGTGATCCGCGCGTTCGATAATAATCGTGTTCGCGGTCGGGATATCAATGCCGGTTTCAATGATGGTGGTACACACCAGCACGTTGAAACGCTGGTGGTGGAAATCATTCATCACCCGCTCCAGCTCGCGCTCGCGCATCTGCCCGTGACCAATGGCGATGCGCGCTTCCGGCACCAGCTCTGCCAGCCGGTCAGCGGCTTTCTGAATGTTTTCAACGTCGTTATACAGATAATACACCTGGCCGCCGCGCAGCACTTCGCGCAGGATCGCCTCGCGCACCACCAGGTTGTCGTACTCGCGAACAAAGGTTTTCACCGCCAGACGGCGCGCCGGAGGTGTGGCAATAATCGACAGATCGCGCATGCCGCTCATTGCCATATTCAGGGTGCGCGGGATCGGCGTGGCGGTCAGGGTCAGAATGTCGACGTCAGCGCGCATCGCTTTGATGCGCTCCTTGTGGCGCACCCCGAAGCGGTGCTCCTCGTCGACAATCAGCAGCCCCAGATCTTTCCACTTCACGTCGCTTTGCAGCAGCTTGTGAGTGCCGATCAGAATATCAATTTTGCCTTCGCTTGCCTGTTCCAGGATCTGCGTCTGCTCTTTGGCGCTGCGAAAACGCGACAGCATCTCGATGCGCACCGGCCAGTTGGCGAAGCGGTCGCGGAAGTTGTCGAAGTGCTGCTGGGCGAGGAGGGTAGTCGGCACCAGCACCGCCACCTGCTTGTTGTTTTCCACCGCAAGGAAGGCGGCGCGCATCGCCACTTCGGTTTTGCCGAAGCCAACGTCACCGCAGACTAAGCGATCCATCGCCAGCGGCTGGCACATGTCGCTCAGTACGGCATTGATGGCCTGGGCCTGATCCGGCGTGGTTTCAAACGGGAAGCTGTCACAGAACAGCTGATACTGTTCTTTATCGTGCTTAAACGCATAGCCCTCTTTGGCCGCGCGCTGGGCGTAAATATCCAGCAGCTCGGCCGCCACGTCGCGCACTTTCTCCGCCGCTTTCTGCCGCGCGCGCGCCCAGGCATCGCCGCCCAGCTTATGCAGCGGCGCGTTGTCTTCCGCGCCCCCGGCGTAACGGCTGATCAGATGCAGGGACGACACCGGCACGTACAGTTTGGCGTCGTTGGCGTAGGTCAGCATCAGGTATTCACCTTTGATACCGCCTGCTTCGAGGGTGGTCATACCCTGATAGCGACCCACGCCGTGTTCAAGGTGAACGATCGGCTGACCGGGGTGCAGTTCGGCCAGGTTGCGGATCAGGGTGTCCGGGTTGATGGTGCGACGGCTGTCCTGACGACGGCGCGCGACACGCTCGCCCAGCAGATCGCTTTCACAAATCAATGCCAGGTTATTGAGCGTATCAATGAATCCGTGCTCGGCGGCGCCGATCATCAGGTAACGGCCGTTTCCGGTGGCTTCGCTCAGACGAAGAATGCGTTTAGGCGCGACTTTAATCCGTCCCAGCAGTTCGCCCAGCGCTTCACGGCGGCCTTCACTCTCAACGGAGAACACCACCGGTCCGGTAAAGGACTCAAGGAATTTACGCAGATTATCCAGCGGGGATTTCTGCTGCGCCTGAACAGCCAGGTCCGGCAACGTCCGGAACGCGAGATTGGTGTTCGCCGCCTTATCGGCAAGCGAATCGGTTTTTAGCTGCATACGCGGCCAGCGTTTCAGCTCGGCGTTAAGCTCGTCGGTACGTAGCCACAGCATTTCCGGCGGCAGCAGCGGACGCATCGGGTCAACGCCCCGGTTTTCAAAGCGGGCGCGCGTTTCGCTTTCAAAACGGCTGGCGCTGGCATCGATATCCCCGGTATTCACAATCAGCGTATTCGCCGGGAAGTAGCTGAACAGCGCCGGCAGCGGTTCGTTAAAGAACAGGGGCTGCCAGTATTCGATCCCGGCCGGAAGGGTGCCTTTGCTGACCTGCTGGTAGATATGTTCGGCATCGCGCTTCACGTCGAACCTGTCGCGCCACTGGCTGCGGAACAGTTCGATGGCGGTTTTATCCGTCGGAAACTCATGGGCGGGGAGCAGGTTAATGGAATCCACTTCCTCCAGCGTGCGCTGGGTGTCGGCGTCGAACACGCGCAGGCTGTCGATCTCATCATCGAAGAAATCCAGACGATACGGTCGGTCGCTGCCCATCGGATAGAGATCCAGCAGCGCACCGCGCGTCGCGTATTCGCCGTGCTCCATCACCTGGTCGACATGCCGATAACCGGCTCCGTCCAGCTGCACGCGCAGGGCATCGCGCGACAGGCGCTGGCCTTTTTTCATCACCAGCGCATGGCCGTGCAGATAGCTGTGGGGGCAGACGCGCTGCATCAGGGTATTCACCGGCACAATCAGCACACCGCGCTGCATGGTGGGGAGCTGATACAGTGTCGACAGGCGCGAGGAGATAATCTCCTGGTGCGGAGAGAAACTGTCGTAGGGAAGCGTTTCCCAGTCGGCCAGGCTGAATACCAGACTGTCGGTGAACTGACGAATTTCGTCGTGCAGGCGCAGGGCGTTTTGCATGTCCGGGGCAACCAGCACCACCGGGCCAGGATGCCGCTCGGCAATTTCTGCCACCAGCGTGGCGCAGGCCGCGCCCGTGAGTTCGCCCAGCTGGCGCTGGTCGCCCGCTTTGACAGGCAAGGAGTAACGATAGTGTTCAGGCATGGCTATGTCAGAGTCTCTTGGGGATATACCAACAGTATTGGGGCATATCACTGATACGCAATGTCTTTATTATCCTCGATCGTTTTACATAAGCAAATCGTAACCGCACAAGAGGGAAAGTGCCCCCGGATGGGGGCAGCGAAGATTAACGGGTAGCGGTCTGTGGCGTAAGGCGCGCGGGAGGAGAGAAGAAAAGATCGCCAAAGAGGGCGGTCGACAGCTTACGTGCCCCCAGCCCAACCAGCGTACAGACGAGCAGGCTGATAAACGGATAGACCAGAATCAGCGTTAATTCTGCCCAGACCGGCCAGTACGCCGCATTCATTTCGCGAATCAGCAGCAGGCTAAACGCCTCAATTAAAATGCGGTGAGTGGTATAAATCGCGATGGTGTTTGAACCGATGACGTTCAGCAGGTTATTGGGATGAACGGCATAACGCTGCTCGAAGCTGTAAAAGAGTCTCATGATGACCACGATCGACAGCAGCGAGAGCGGCAGAGGGACGTTAGCGAACCACAACACCACCGACACCGCGCCAGAGGCAATAAGTACCAGCCAGCTGTGGCGCAGATCCATCCCTTTCATCCACGCCATCAACTGCGCACCGTACCATGCGCCGAGGCTGTAGTAGATCATGTTGCGCACCACGCTGTTCATTCCCCACCACGGTAACGGCAGGAAGTTAATGGCGATGCTTGCCAGCGCCAGAAGTCCCAGCATCGGCAGTTTCCAGCGGCTCAGCAGTTTACAGAGCGTAAAGTAGACCACTAACGCGTACAAATACCACAGGCTGGTGCTGGCCGTGAGCATCCCCAGCACAAACCCTGAAACGGAATCGGCGTAGGCCGCATTGGATGATGTCGCCAGTTCTCGCTCGGGGGCGAGCCAGGCATTGAGATGGGTCAGTGCCTGCCATTGCAGGACGCCCCACAGGGCCAGTACCCAGACAATGCTCCAGATCCGCTTGTCGAGACTGGTGCGCCAGTTCACCTCGTCAATATATCGACGGATCAAATAGCCGGAGATAAAGAAAAACACCGGCATACGGAACGGGGCGAGGTAAAGATTAAAGTAGACCCAGCATTTGGCGAGCAGGCCCGATAACGGATGCTGTAGCCCGTCCAGGTGAGGATAAAAGGTGATCACCGAGTGGTAAATCACCACCAGGCAGATGCATAGACCTTTTATCTGGTTAATCCATAATGCTTTTTGTTTCATTGTGCGTGACGACCTTGTTGCCATAAACGAAAGGTCGATTGTTGTAAAATGAAACTCCGATGTAACGGGTAACAGTCTGTATCAGGACGATTTTCGGAAAAGGTGGAGGCTGTCTGGCGGAAGTTCGGTCAGTAGCATGATGATTTATCTGAATTTTTCGGAAAAATGATTACCGAATCTTACGGTTTCAGTCATTTACGCTTAACGGATTCGCTTATATACTCGTGGGTCTGCTATCAGCAAACAGACGGATTTCATGTATCAACCTGTCGCACTCTTCATAGGCTTACGTTACATGCGTGGGCGCGCCGCGGACCGCTTCGGTCGCTTTGTCTCCTGGCTTTCGACTATTGGCATTACGCTTGGCGTGATGGCTCTGGTGACGGTACTTTCCGTCATGAACGGCTTCGAGCGCGAGCTGCAAAACAATATCCTGGGGCTGATGCCGCAGGCCGTTCTCTCTTCCACTCACGGTTCCGTTAACCCGCAACAGCTGCCGGAAAGCGCGGTGAAGTTACAGGGTGTCACGCGCGTTGCGCCGCTCACAACGGGCGATGTAGTGCTGCAAAGCGCCCGCAGCGTGGCGGTTGGCGTGATGCTGGGGATTGACCCGGCGCAAAAAGACCCGCTGACGCCGTTTCTGGTTAACGTGAAGCAAACCGACCTCGAAGCGGGTAAATACAACGTTATCCTCGGCGAGCAGCTTGCCGGGCAGCTTGGGGTTAACCGTGGCGATCAGCTGCGCGTAATGGTGCCCTCGGCCAGCCAGTTTACGCCAATGGGGCGTCTGCCAAGCCAGCGCCTGTTCAATGTAATTGGCACGTTTGCGGCGAACAGCGAAGTCGATGGTTACCAGATGCTGGTGAACATTCAGGACGCCTCGCGTCTGATGCGCTACCCGGCGGGGAACATTACCGGCTGGCGTCTGTGGCTGGATGCGCCGCTGAAGGTGGATACCCTTAGCCAGCAGACGTTACCGGAAGGGACGAAATGGCAGGACTGGCGCGACCGGAAAGGCGAGCTGTTCCAGGCCGTGCGCATGGAGAAAAACATGATGGGGCTGCTGCTAAGCCTGATCGTGGCCGTTGCCGCATTTAACATCATCACCTCGCTGGGGCTGATGGTGATGGAGAAGCAAGGCGAAGTCGCCATTCTGCAAACCCAGGGGCTGACCCCGCGCCAGATCATGGCGGTCTTTATGGTTCAGGGTGCCAGCGCTGGCATCATCGGCGCGCTGCTCGGCGCGGCGCTGGGTGCGCTGCTCGCCAGCCAGCTCAATAATCTTATGCCGATCATCGGCGCGCTGCTTGATGGCGCGGCGCTGCCGGTGGCTATCGAGCCGCTCCAGGTGGTCGGCATTGCGCTGGCCGCGATGGCCATTGCGCTGCTTTCTACGCTTTATCCTTCCTGGCGGGCTGCCGCCACTCAACCCGCTGAGGCTTTACGTTATGAATAAGATCCTGTTGCAGTGCGACAACCTGTCCAAACGCTATCAGGAAGGCACTGTGCAGACCGACGTGTTGCACAATGTGAGTTTTAGCGTGGGTGAAGGCGAGATGATGGCGATTGTCGGCAGCTCCGGCTCCGGTAAAAGTACGCTGCTGCACCTGCTTGGCGGGCTGGACACGCCAACCGAAGGCGATGTGATCTTCTCCGGGCAGCCGCTGAGTAAAATGTCGTCTACGGCGAAAGCCGAGCTGCGTAACCGTGAGCTGGGCTTTATCTATCAGTTCCACCATCTGCTGCCGGACTTCACGGCGCTGGAAAACGTGGCGATGCCGCTGATGATTGGTAAAAAGAAGCCCGCGGAAATTAATGCCCGCGCCAGCGACATGCTGAAAGCGGTAGGGCTGGGTCATCGCGGGAATCACCGTCCGTCTGAGCTTTCCGGCGGTGAGCGTCAGCGTGTGGCGATCGCCCGTGCGTTAGTCAACAACCCGCGTCTGGTGCTGGCGGATGAACCGACAGGTAACCTCGATGCGCGTAACGCAGACAGCATTTTCCAGCTGCTCGGCGAACTGAATGCCGCGCAGGGGACGGCGTTCCTGGTGGTTACCCACGATTTGCAACTGGCTAAACGGATGGGACGTCAGCTGGAAATGCGCGACGGTCGTCTGAATGCAGAACTGACGCTGATGGGAGCGGAGTAATGGCTTCACCGTTATCGTTACTCATCGGGTTACGCTTTAGCCGCGGTCGTCGCCGGAGTGGGATGGTATCCCTTATCTCCGTGATCTCCACCATCGGGATCGCCCTGGGCGTGGCGGTGTTGATCGTGGGCTTAAGCGCCATGAACGGCTTTGAGCGTGAACTGAATAACCGCATTCTGGCCGTTGTCCCCCACGGCGAAATCGAGCCGGTTAATCAGCCGTGGTCTAACTGGCGTGATGCCCTAAATAAAGTGGAAAAGGTGCCCGGCATTGCGGCGGCTGCACCGTACATCAACTTTACCGGGCTGGTGGAGAGCGGGGTAAACCTGCGCGCCATTCAGGTGAAAGGGGTAAATCCTCGACAGGAGGAGCGTCTGAGCGCGCTGCCGCGCTATGTGCAAAATGGCGCATGGGCCAACTTTAAGGCTGGCGAGCAGCAGATCATCATGGGCAAAGGCGTTGCCGATGCGCTGAAGGTGAAGCAGGGCGACTGGGTCTCGATCATGATCCCGAATGCCAGCGCTGACCACAAATTGCAGCAGCCTAAGCGCGTGCGTCTGCACGTCACCGGTATTTTGCAGCTGAGCGGCCAGCTTGATCACAGCTTCGCGATGGTGCCGCTGGAAGATGCGCGCCAGTATCTGGATATGAGCGACAGCGTGACGGGCATTGCCATCAAGGTTAACGACGTCTTCAACGCCAATAAACTGGTGCGTGACGCGGGCAGTGTGACCAATAACTACGTCTACATCAAAAGCTGGATCGGCACTTACGGGTATATGTACCGTGATATCCAGATGATCCGCGCGATTATGTATCTGGCGATGGTGCTGGTGATTGGCGTGGCGTGCTTTAATATCGTCTCGACGCTGGTGATGGCCGTTAAGGATAAGAGCGGCGACATTGCCGTGCTACGTACCTTAGGGGCGAAAGACGGGCTTATTCGCGCCATCTTCGTCTGGTACGGTTTGCTGGCGGGGCTGTTTGGCAGCCTTTGCGGCGTGGCGATCGGCGTGGTGGTCTCCCTTAAGCTGACGCCGATTATCAACGGGATTGAAGCGCTTATCGGCCATCAGTTCCTGTCGGGTGATATCTATTTTATTGACTTCCTGCCGTCTGAACTGCACTGGCTGGACGTTATTTATGTGCTGGTTACAGCACTTTTACTGAGTCTGCTGGCAAGCTGGTATCCGGCGCGTCGCGCAAGCCGAATTGATCCGGCGAGGGTATTAAGTGGCCAGTAATTTCGTCATGGTTTAGCGGTCTTTTGGCCGCTGAATCAAACAGAGGAATGCATCATGTATTACGGATTTGATATTGGCGGCACCAAGATTGCGCTCGGCGTGTTCGATAAAGACCTTAAGCTACAATGGGAAACCCGCGTTCCTACGCCGCGCGAAAGCTACGATCAATTTTTAACCGCCATTGCCGCGCTGGTGGCGCAAGCGGATGAACGGTTTGGCGTCAAAGGCAGCGTTGGCATTGGTATTCCGGGTATGCCCGAAACCGACGACGGTACGCTGTATGCCGCCAACGTGCCTGCCGCCAGCGGCAAACCGCTGCGCGCCGATCTCTCTGCTCTCCTTGAGCGCGACGTGCGCTTAGACAACGATGCCAACTGCTTTGCCCTTTCCGAAGCCTGGGACGACGAGTTTCGTCGCTATCCGCTGGTAATGGGGCTGATCCTCGGGACGGGAGTGGGTGGCGGGATTGTCATTAACGGCAAGCCCATTACCGGGCGCAGCTACATTACCGGCGAATTTGGTCATATCCGTCTGCCGGTGGATGCGCTGGATGTCGTCGGACGTGATTTCCCGCTAACCCGCTGCGGCTGCGGCCAGCACGGCTGCATCGAGAACTATCTCTCAGGCCGCGGGTTTGCATGGCTTTATGAACACTTCTATCATCAGAAACGTGAGGCCCCTGAGATCATAACCTTGTGGGAACAAGGGGATGCGCAGGCGCGAGAGCATGTTGAGCGCTATCTCGATCTGCTGGCGGTGTGTCTGGGGAATATCCTGACCATCGTCGATCCGGATCTTCTGGTGATAGGGGGAGGGCTGTCAAACTTTACCGCGATTACGGAACAGTTGTCCGGGCGTCTGCCCCGACATTTATTGCCGGTCGCCCGCGTGCCGCGCATTGAGCGTGCGCGACACGGGGACGCAGGAGGCATGCGCGGAGCCGCATTCCTTCATCTCACCGATTAGTTTACGAGGTTATTATGCTGTCGCGTCGCCAGGGTCGACTCAGCCGTTTTCGCAAAAATAAACGCCGCTTACGTGAACGCCTGCGTCAGCGGATCTTTTTCAGAGACAGGATGATGCCAGAAGCGATGGATAAACCCAGAGTGGTGGTGTTGACCGGGGCGGGGATCTCCGCCGAATCCGGTATTCAGACCTTCCGCGCAGCGGACGGACTGTGGGAAGAACACCGGGTTGAAGATGTGGCGACGCCGGAAGGTTTCGCCCGCGACCCGGCGCTGGTGCAGGCGTTCTATAACGCCCGCCGTCGCCAGCTTCAGCAGCCGGAGATCGCGCCGAATGCGGCGCACCTGGCGCTGGCAAAGCTGGAAGAGGCGCTGGGAGATCGTTTTCTGCTGGTGACGCAGAACATCGATAATCTTCACGAAAGGGCCGGGAACCACAACATCATTCACATGCACGGCGAACTGCTCAAAGTGCGGTGCGCATGGAGTGGTCAGGTACTGGACTGGAAAGAGGACGTGCTGGACGAAGACCGCTGCCACTGCTGTCAGTTCCCTTCGCGTCTGCGTCCGCATGTGGTCTGGTTTGGCGAAATGCCGCTGGGAATGGATGAGATCTACAGTGCCCTGGCCATGGCGGACGTCTTTATCGCCATCGGTACTTCGGGACATGTCTATCCAGCGGCGGGATTTGTTCATGAAGCGCGACTGCAAGGTGCCCATACGGTGGAACTCAATCTGGAGCCAAGCCAGGTCGGGAGCGAGTTTGAAGAGAAGCATTACGGTCTGGCTAGCGAGGTGGTGCCAGCCTTTGTGGATAAACTCCTGAAGGGGCTGTAAGAGTAACGGGCGACATTGCGTCGCCCGTTGTGCATTAACGGCCTGCTTTTAGTTTCTGGTAATACTCTTCATACAGGCGGCTCGCGTCACCGACGTCGTTCTGCCATTCCCCTTTGCTGATGGTTTCAGCGTCCGGATAGAGCGATTTATCATTCGCCACTTCAGGGCTGAGCAGCTTACGTGCGGCCAGGTTCGGCGTTGGATAGCCGATGGTTTCCGCCACCTCTTTTGCCACATCCGGGCGCAGCAGGAAGTTAATCAGCTTCACGGCACCATCGACGTTTTTCGCATTCGCCGGGATCGCGAGGCTGTCCATCCAGAAGATGCCGCCTTCTTTCGGCCAGACTACCTCCAGCGGCGTCCCGGCCTGGCGCGCCACAAACGCAGAGCCGTTCCAGACCATCCCCAGATTCACTTCACCTTCCATATACGGGTTAGCCGGGTTATCCGAGTTGAACGCCGCCACGTTTGGCATCAGCTTTTTCAGTTCGTTATACGCCGCTTCGATCTCTTTCGGATCGGTGGTGTTGCCGGAATAGCCGAGTTTACGCAGCGCAATCTGGAACACTTCGCGCGCATCGTCGGTTAACAGCAGGCTGCTTTTGTATTCCGGCTTCCACAGATCAGCCCAGGATGAAACCGTTTTGGGATCGATGGCATCGCTGTTGACGCCAATTGCCGTCGCGCCCCAGATGTACGGAATAGAGTAGTCGTTGTTCGGGTCGAACGGCTTGTTGAGCATTTCAGGATCGAGGTTTGAAAAATTGGTTAGCTTCGTTTTGTCGATCTTCTGGATCATGCCCTCTTTGCGCATTTTGTCGACGAAATAGGTCGACGGCACCACCAGGTCATACGCGCCATCTTTGTAGGTTTTGAGCTTGGCGTACATGGTTTCATTCGACTCGTAGGTGGAATAGATAACCTTGATGCCGGTCTCTTTGGTGAACTGTTCCAGCAGGCCCGGCGGCACATACTCGGTCCAGTTGTAGAAATAGAGCGTTTTGCTGTCATCAGCATGCGCGGCACCCATTCCGAGCACCAGTGCCGCAGCGGCAAGCATTTTTTTCATTTCCGTGTCCCCTGAGATTTTGTTTTATCACGAGCAATAACCTGGCTGGCAATCACCAGAACCAACGATAACACCAACAGAATAGTCGCCAGCGCGTTCACTTCGGGTGAAACACCGACTTTAACCATTGAGTAGATCTTCAACGGCAGAATTTCATAGCTCGGCCCGGTGACGAAGGAGGAGACAACCACGTCGTCCATCGACAGGGTAAAGCTGAGCAGCCATCCGGCTGCCACGGCGGGCATCGCCAGCGGCAGAATGATTTTGCGCAAGATGGTCATCTCGCTGGCACCCAGATCTTTCGCCGCTTCCAGCATCCGCACGTCGAACCCTTTCAGGCGCGCGTAGACGGTCACTACCACAAACGGCAGGCAGAAGGTGATATGCGAGAACAGCAGCGACCAGAAACCGAGCTGGACGCCCAACAGCATAAACAGCACCAGCAGTGAAATGGCCATCACGATATCCGGGGACATCATCACCACAAACAGCATGCCGCTGACGAACGGCTTACCGCGAAAACGGTAGCGGTACAGCGCCACGGCGGTCAGCGAGCCAATCAGCGTCGCGAAGGTGGCAGAGAACACTGCCATCGTCAACGAGTGCTGAGCGGCCTGAAGCAGGCTGTCGTTGTTCATCAGCAGGCCATACCATTTGGTGGTAAACCCCTGCCAGTTGATCCCGAAGCGTGAGCTGTTAAAGGAGTTCACGATCAAAATGATGATCGGAATATAGAGATACGCATAAATGGCGGTCATAAAACCGCCGCGAAGCAGTCGACCGATCATTCCAGATCCACCTTCTTATTCAGCAGGCGCGAGGCACGCCAGTAGACCAGCAGCATCAGCCCCATCACCACTGTCAGCGTAATGCTGGTGGCCGAGCCGAACGGCCAGTCGCGGATGTTCAGGAACTGACTTTTAATCACGTTACCGATAAGCAGGTTTTTCGCCCCGCCCATCAGGTCCGATACGTAGAACAGGCCCATCGCAGGCAGCATGACCAGCAGACATCCGGCGATAATTCCCGGCATGGTCAGCGGAATAATGATGCGGACGAAGGTTTGTAACTTACTGGCGCCCAGGTCCTTTGCCGCTTCCAGCAGCGGTTTATCGAGCTTTTCAATGCTGGAATAGAGCGGCATCACCATAAACGGCAGCAGGATATAGACCAGGCCGACAATCACCGCGCTTGGGGTGAACATGATGCGGATCGGCGTCTCAATCACCCCCAGCCACAGCAGAAACTCGTTCAGATAACCTCTGGTGCTGAGAAAGATTTTCAGCCCGTAGATGCGGATTAACGAGTTGGTCCAGAAAGGCACAATCAGTAAAAACAGCAGCAGCGGCCGCACTTTTTGCGGCAGGCGGGCCAGGAACCACGCGAACGGATACCCCAACACCAGACAGGCGAGGGTGGCAATCAGCGCCATATTGAGCGAGTGCAGGAGCACGTCAAAATAGAGCGGATCGAGCAGACGCGCGTAGTTGTCCAGCGTAAAGATCATCGCCACGAAGTTCGCGTCGTCGCGGGTCAGGAAGCTGGTTACGATGATCATCAGGTTGGGAAGAAAGACAAACAACACAAGCCAACCGACGATCGTGGCAATCACCACATTCTGGAACTTACTTGTGTTCTTCATCAGCCAGTACAACCTCCCAGCTTTCTACCCAGTTGATGACCATTTTCTGATCCAGTGAGTGGTCGAAGTCCGGATCGTCCTCGTTGAAGAACTCGCTGACCATCACCATTTTGCCGTTTTCCAGTTCGACAACGGATTCAAGGGTCATCCCTTTATAATTGCGTTCGCGAACGTAACCGATCAGCCCTTCGACGTCAGCCGTGTCGTGGATCTCATCAACGCGGAGATCTTCCGGGCGCAGCAGGACGTTGAGCTTTTGACCCTTCTCGACGGCAAAGTTGACGGTAATATTGCATTCGCGGCCTTCTACGTTCGCGCGGACGCGCCGATCGTCCAGATGCTCAATCACCGTGGCGTTAAAGATATTGATTTCGCCAATGAAGCTGGCGACAAACAGGTTTTTCGGCTCTTCGTAAATTTCACGCGGCGTGCCGTCCTGTTCAATCTTGCCGTCGCGCATTACCACGATACGGTCTGACATGGTCAGGGCTTCTTCCTGATCGTGCGTGACGAATACGAACGTGATGCCGAGCTTACGCTGAAGCGCTTTCAGCTCGTTCTGCATCTGCTTGCGCAGTTTGTAGTCCAGCGCGGAGAGGGACTCATCCAGCAGGAGCAGGCGCGGTTTGTTGACCACGGCGCGGGCGATGGCCACACGCTGCTGCTGTCCGCCGGACAGCTGATGCGGCTTTCGCTGGGCGAACGCCTCCAGCTGCACCATGCGCAGGGCTTCGGTAACGCGCGGCGGGATCTCGCTGGCCGGTGTTTTTTGCATCCGCAGGCCAAACGCCACGTTCTCAAACACGGTCATGTGCGGGAACAGGGCATAGCTCTGAAAGACGGTATTGACGTGGCGATCTTCGGCAGGAACCTGGGTAATGTCCTGGTTCTCAAGATGGATATGGCCGTTATCGACGCTTTCCAGCCCGGCGATAAGGCGCAGGACGGTGGTTTTGCCGCAGCCGGAGGGGCCGAGCAGCGTGAGAAACTCACCGTCATTGATGGTCAGATTAAGGTCGGAAATGACATCTTTGCCATCGAAACTTTTACGAATTCGTTCCAGTTGCACCAGCGGTGAAAGGGAACGGGGTTGTGTATTCAATTTTCGCGCTGTCCCATATAGACGCCTCAGGCAGCAGACTGAAGCGGGGTTTGTGTGTAACCACCTTGGTGACTCGTAATGAGGGCGGACATTCTACGGCAAACCCATTGAATCGCCAATCCTTCTCACTTATTCATAGGCTACATTTATTAACGCAGAACGATATAAACGTAAAAAGTTCTCGTTTGCGGGATAAAAGTGACCTGACGCAATATTTGCGTTTTGCTGCTTAATGATAATGTTGTCACAAAAAGTGAGGGTGACTGCATGGATAAACTACTTGAGCGTTTTTTACATTACGTTTCGCTGGATACCCAATCTAAGCCAGGGGTCCGACAGGTGCCAAGCACCGAAGGCCAGTGGAAGCTGCTAAATCTGCTGAAAGAGCAGCTGGAGGCCATGGGGCTGGTCGACGTCACGCTGAGCGAAAAAGGGACCGTGATGGGAACGCTGCCGGCGAATATTGACGGAGATATCCCGGCAATTGGCTTTATTTCTCATGTCGATACCTCACCTGATTTTAGCGGTAAACACGTTAATCCGCAGATTGTTGAAAACTACCGCGGCGGTGATATTGCGCTGGGCATTGGCGACGAAGTGCTGTCGCCAGTGATGTTCCCGGTACTGCATCAGTTACTGGGGCAGACGTTAATCACCACCGACGGCAAAACCTTGCTGGGTGCCGATGACAAAGCGGGCATCGCCGAGATCATGACGGCGCTGGCGGTGCTGAAGGGCAAAAATATCCCGCATGGCGATATCCGCGTGGCCTTCACGCCGGATGAAGAGGTTGGAAAAGGCGCGAAACACTTTGACGTTGAGGCGTTCAACGCGCAGTGGGCCTACACCGTCGACGGTGGCGGTGTGGGTGAACTTGAGTATGAAAACTTTAACGCGGCATCGGTGACGATCAAAATCGTCGGGAATAACGTGCACCCGGGGTCTGCGAAAGGGGTGATGGTGAATGCCCTGTCGCTGGCAGCGCGTATTCATGCGGAAGTGCCCGCCGAAGAGAGTCCGGAGATGACGGAAGGGTATGAAGGTTTTTATCACCTGACCAGCATCAAGGGGACCGTGGACAGTGCGCAGATGCACTATATTGTCCGCGATTTCGACCGCAAAGCCTTTGAAGCGCGCAAGCGTAAGATGATGGAGATCGCGAAAAAGGTCGGCAAGGGGCTGCACCCGGATTGCTATATTGAGCTGATCATCGAAGACAGTTATTACAATATGCGCGATAAGGTGATGGAGCATCCGCACATTCTTGATATCGCCCAGCAGGCGATGCGCGATTGTGACATCGAGCCGGTGATGAAACCGATCCGTGGCGGTACCGATGGTTCCCAGCTGTCGTTTATGGGCCTGCCGTGCCCGAACCTGTTTACCGGTGGATATAACTACCACGGCAAGCATGAATTCGTGACGCTGGAAGGGATGGAGAAAGCGGTGCAGGTGATCGTGCGGATAGCGGAGTTAACCGCGAAACGGTAAGAAAATGCCCGGTGGCGCTTCGCTTACCGGGCCTACAGGAATGGCTTTTGTAGGCCGGGTAAGGCGTAGCCGCCACCCGGCAAATGAACAGGGAGTTCAGATGTCAAACTACCGCCGCCACTACATCCCCGGTGGGACCTGGTTTTTCACCGTCAATCTGCAAAACCGCCAGAGCGATTTACTGACTCGCCACATCGACAGCCTGCGTTCCGCTACCGCCATGGTTAAGCGTGCGAAACCGTTCACCATTAACGCCTGGGTTATCCTGCCTGAACATATGCACTGTATCTGGACCCTGCCGGAAGGGGACAGTGACTTTTCAGCGCGCTGGCGCGATATCAAAAAAACATTCAGCCGCAACATTGAGATGCGCCACGTCTGGCAACCGCGTTTCTGGGAGCACACTCTTCGCAATGAGCAGGATTATCGGCGGCATATGGATTACGTCTATATTAATCCGCTGAAGCATGGCTATGTCGGGAAAGTCGTCGACTGGCCATATTCAACGTTTCACCGGGACGTGCGGGAAGGGTTATATCCGGCAGACTGGGCGGGTGAGATTGAGGAATTTGCGGCGGGGGAGCGGAAGTAAAAAGCCGGGTGGCGGCTACGCCTTACCCGGCCTACATTTCGATCGTAGGCCCGGTAAGCGCAGCGCCACCGGGCATTAAAGCGGCTCAGTCCTCAAAAAACCAGTACCCGCTGTTCACCAGCGCGGCCAGCATGGCGAGGAAGGAGGGATCGTCCAGCGCGTCGCCAAAGGTTTCCGCAGTCAGCACCATATGGCTGGCAATCGCTTCCAGTGCCGGGCGGTGCGGAGAGTCCAGTCGCTCGCCGTTAACGAATACCTCTTCGCCAATGCGCAGTACGCGTAACCCGCCCAGACGAACCAGCTTATCGCCCTGCTGGAGCGCATCATAAATTTCATCCGCCTGATACGGCGGCTCTGGCGGTGCGACGTCCAGCTCGTGACGCGACTGGCTGATAAACTCGCCAAACCACTGTCTGAAGTGCTCCGGTTCGTTGATCAGATCCAGCATCATACCGCGCAGCTTATCCAGCTCCTCTGGCAGAATATCCGCCGGGTGCGCACGCGCCGGAACGTCCGGATCGCTGTACCGGTAGCTGCCCAGCTCGCGCTGTAAAACATAGTCAGCAAATCCGCTGATCATCTCGCGTACGCTGGGTGCGCGGAAACCGACCGAATAGTTCAGCGAGTTTTCCAGGGAATAACCTTCATGCGGGAAACCCGGCGGGATATAAAGAATGTCGCCTGGCTCCAGCTCTTCATCAATGATCCCTTCAAACGGATCAACCTGAAGCAGGTCCGGGTGCGGGCAGTGCTGCTTCATTGGCACTTTTTCGCCCACGCGCCAGCGACGGCGCCCGGTACCCTGAATGATAAACACGTCGTACTGATCGAGATGCGGACCCACGCCGCCACCGGGCACCGAGAAGGAGATCATCAGATCGTCCATTCGCCAGTCTGGCAGGGCGCGGAACGGACGCATCAAGGCTGCGGTGGGTTCGTGCCAGTTATTGACCGCCTGCACCAGTAAAGACCAGTTGCTTTCACCCAGGTGATCGTAGCTTTCAAAGGGACCGTGGCTGACCTGCCATTTCCCGTCCTGGTGGCTCACCAGTCGGCTGTCTACCTCGTTTTCCATCGCCAGACCAGCGAGTTCGTCAGGAGAAATAGGGTCGATAAAATTGCTGATCCCGCGTTTAAGAACGACCGGGCGTTTTTGCCAGTAACGTTCAATAAATTCGGGCCAGTTAAGCGTTAATTGATAATCCATATTTTTGTATTCCGCAGGCTCTTACTGAGACGGATTATAACGGAAGCCCCGCCCCCTGGCTGCGAGATCCGCGTATTTTTCACCTTTCGGGTTAACTATCGTTCGATACGGGATGCTGGCGGCCAAAAATGACTTCCATACGGGCACCGCCCAGCAAACTTTCACCGGTTTCAATCTTACCTTCGTATTGATCGACAATTTCCCTGGCGACGGATAATCCGACACCCTGGCCTGGCCGCAGCGTATCGGCCCGCTGACCGCGATCGAACACCACTTCGCGTTTATTACGGGGAATGCCAGGACCATCATCCTCAACGATAATATGCAGTTCGTTATCCGTTACCCGCGCGGACACCTCGACAAACTCCAGACAATATTTGCAGGCGTTATCGAGCAGGTTTCCCATCACTTCCATAAAGTCATTTTTCTCACCGACAAAGCTAATTTCAGGTGAGATATCCAGACTGATGTTAACCCCTTTACGCTGGTACACCTTGTTCAGCGCAGAGGTGAGGTTATCCAGCAGCGGAGCTACCGGGTGCAGTTCACGGCTCAAAAGGGCGCTTCCGGAACGCATGCTGGCGCGGTGCAGATAATAGCCGATCTGCTGTGAGATCCGGCTGATTTGCTCCAGCATCACCGGTTCGGCGTCATCCACGCTCATTTTCGAACTGCGCATGGAACGCAGGGTACTTTGCATCACGGCCAGCGGGGTTTTCAGGCTGTGCGTAAGGTCGGTGAGCGTCGTGCGATACTTGTCGTAGCGTTCACGTTCGCTTTTCAGCAGTCGGTTGAGGTTGCGCACCAGGCTGGTCAGCTCACGCGTGGTCTCCGGGTTGAGCTTCTCGCGGTGATGTTCCTCCAGCTCGCGCACCTCTTTGGCAAGAGATTCGATCGGTCGAAGGCTCCACCACGCAGCGACCCACA
Organism: Enterobacter hormaechei ATCC 49162; assembly: GCF_001875655.1. Classification (NCBI taxonomy): domain Bacteria; kingdom Pseudomonadati; phylum Pseudomonadota; class Gammaproteobacteria; order Enterobacterales; family Enterobacteriaceae; genus Enterobacter; species Enterobacter hormaechei. Next base: position 1,039,026 of record NZ_MKEQ01000001.1, on the reverse strand, counting down.
GGAGAGGGATCACCAGCAGCAGGTTGGCAGCCAGAACATACACGAACCAGTTCCAGACCATATACGAGCGTTTCAGCTCAACCGGTATGGTATCGATCACCACAATGGTTAATTGCGGCATGTGCAGCGTGGCGGGATAAAGGTTAATCGCGACCGAGTGGGTCATTTCCGTGTCGTCATCTTCGGCACGGATCTCATTAAGCTTGATCTGTAAGGCGCGATCGTCACGCAGCAGGCTGCTGGTGGAGTTGAGGTCGGCTTCTATTTCATGAAAACCGTTGGTTTTCAGCCATTCTGGACGGATGCGCTTTTTCAGCCAGGGAACGTCGCGCTGGGCCCAGAGTAGTTTCCCTTTTTCATCGTAGATCAGCGCCAGCGTCGGGCTTTGCTGGTTGAGATTTTCCGGCATCTCAACGGTGATCCGGTTGTTCTCCCACTTAGCCAGGGTATAAAACAGGTTACTTTCACCGCGAAGCAGGCGGAAGGTGGTTTTATCGAAGCTCACGCTATACCCGACCAGCGCCACCATCCCGTAAGAGAGTGACAGCACCAGCACGACGGCGGCGGTTGCCAGCAAAAAGCGAACCCGCAGCGAAAGGGGTAAAATATGGCGCAAAATTCCTTTCATTTAGCGTAATTCGAACAGGTAGCCCTGACCACGCACGGTGGTGATCACGTCATGCGGGTACTGCGCCTGTATTTTTTTACGCAGGCGACCCATCAGTACGTCGATGGTGTGGCTTTCGCGCAGCTCGGCATCCGGATAGAGCTGAAGCATCAGGGAATCTTTACTCACCACTTTACCGTTGTTACGGATCAGCGTTTCCATGATGGTGTATTCGAATGCGGTCAGCTTGATCACTTCATCATTAATTGAAAATTCGCGGCGGGAGAGGTCCACCTGGAACGGCGGCAGAGAGATCACCTGCGACGCCAGCCCGCTGTTGCGGCGCAGCAGCGCCTGCATACGCGCGGCAACCTCTTCAATATGGAAGGGTTTGGTCACGTAATCATCCGCGCCAGCGCTCAGGACTTCAACCTTGTCCTGCCAGCCTTCGCGAGCGGTCAGCACCAGCACCGGCAGAGAAACGTCATGGCTACGCCAGCGGCGTATAAGGGACAAACCGTCTTCATCCGGCAGCCCTAAATCGACAATGGCGATGTCCGGCAGGTGTTCATTGAGATAATAATCGGCCTCTTTTGCGTCTTCAGCATCGTCCACCTGATGACCCATCTCCTGAAGTTGAACTTTCAGGTGATGACGTAGCAATGCGTTATCCTCAACAACCAGTACGCGCATCATCATTTCTCCCTTTATAAATGGTATGAATAGTTTAACGCTGATTATCCAGGTTGCACCAGCGTGATGAAATTAAATGATTTTTTTAGGCTCCTGAACACAGGAGGCATTGCGCGGGTAATATAAACTGCCTTGTTTTCGCAAGCTTCCGTAATTCGCATAAAACAACCATCCGTTTACTGACTGTTGAAGGCGCGTCGCTTTTTGGTATGAACGGGCTCGCTAGTTTTGTAAATATTGCCCTTTTTTTTGTAAGGATGTTCTCACTTTTGCCATCTTTATCTACGCTTATTTTATGGTGCGAAATTAGATTTGCATAAGATGTGCCAGAAAAGCAGCATTTTTACACAACAAAACAGCAATATAGCGAGTAAAGAGGATTTTATGGAATGGAAGGTTGTTGAGACTATTGCGAGTCCGGAAAGCGGAACCATCTTTTGCAAAGTTGAGACACAGTATGGCCTGAATTATATCCTGTGGTTAAAGGGAGATTATTACGTTCGGGCAGGTGAAATCATCACCACATCAAACCAGGGGATCCTGATTAACGATCGGCGCAGAAGAGTATGGATAGCACAGGCAATGCCATTTACATCAATAGGCTGGATGGGATTCAGGCAGAAAAACGCGTGTCCAGGCAACCGACAGGAGATGGATCGCCCGTGCGCGGTTGACACCCCGTGCCAGTTCAGGCTATGCCCGTTCGGCTTAAAACGCTATATTCCGGAAAGTTATTCCACGACGAAAAATAACAATCTGCCTGACGGCAGGCGTTAATTCAGGCAAAGCCTGTCATGGGACGAGAAAACGTCAACACGATAATGAAAAGCAGCCCCCTTTCCGGGTGGAAAGGGGGAAGGGCAATTACTTCAGCTCATCAACCATGGTAATGGCGCGGCCAATATAGTTTGCCGGAGTCATCTCTTTCAGGCGCGCTTTTTCTTCTTCTGGCAGCGCCAGACCGTCGATAAACTGTTTCATACCTTCAGCATCAACGCGCTTACCGCGGGTCAGCTCTTTGAGTTTCTCGTACGGTTTTTCGATGCCATAACGACGCATCACGGTCTGAATCGGCTCCGCCAGCACTTCCCAGTTGTGATCCAGCTCGTCCAGCAGACGATCGCGGTTCACTTCCAGCTTGCTCACGCCTTTCAGGGTGGACTGGTAGGCGATCAGCGCGTAGCCAATGCCCACGCCCAGGTTACGCAGCACCGTGGAGTCCGTCAGGTCGCGCTGCCAGCGGGACACCGGCAGTTTGCTCGCCATATGCTGCAACACGGCATTTGCCAGGCCCAGGTTACCTTCGGAGTTTTCGAAGTCGATTGGGTTCACTTTGTGCGGCATGGTGGACGAACCGATTTCACCGGCGATGGTCTTCTGCTTGAAGTGATTCAGGGCGATGTAACCCCAGACGTCACGATCGAAGTCGATCAGGATGGTGTTGAAGCGCGCAATGCAGTCAAACAGCTCGGCGATGTAGTCGTGCGGCTCAATCTGGGTGGTGTACGGGTTCCACTGGATCCCCAGAGAGGTCACGAACTCTTCGCTGAACTGGTGCCAGTCCACTTCCGGGTACGCGGCGATGTGGGCGTTGTAGTTACCCACCGCGCCGTTGATTTTGCCGAGGATCTCAACCTGCTCCAGCTGACGATACTGGCGTTCCATGCGGTACGCCACGTTCGCCATCTCTTTCCCCATGGTGGATGGGGTTGCTGGCTGGCCGTGAGTACGGGACAGCAGCGGAATGTCGCGGTATTCCACGGAGAGCGCTTTCACCGCGTCGATGATTTTACGCCAGTAAGGCAGCACCACTTCTTTCCGCGCGGTGGAGAGCATCAGCGCGTGAGACAGGTTGTTGATATCTTCAGATGTACAGGCGAAGTGAATAAATTCAGACACAGCATGCAGGGCAGGGACGCTTTCCACTTTCTCTTTCAGGAAGTACTCAACCGCTTTCACGTCGTGGTTGGTGGTGCGTTCAATGGTTTTAATGCGCGCAGCATCTTCTTCGCTGAACTCAGCAACGATTTTATCAAGGTAATCGTTTGCCTTTGCGTCAAAAGCAGGAACTTCCTTGATTGCTGTCTGGGCGGCCAGCTTTTGCAGCCAGCGTACTTCAACCTGAACACGGAACTTCAGCAGGCCATATTCGCTGAAGATCTCGCGCAGCGCGCTGACTTTATCGCCGTAGCGTCCATCGACAGGGGATACGGCGGTCAGTGAGGATAATTCCATAATTCGCAACTCCGGGAGGTTAACAATGAGCAAGAATTTGTTTTGCCTGAGTCGTCAGGCGATGACGAGAAAACATTAACTGTAGGCGGCCACCGCCGACCTGTTGCCACAGCACGGCGGCACGGATGCCTGCCAGCAGCGAAGCGCGTACCTTCGCCTGTACCTGTGGGCTTTGCAATACGGCAGGCGAACCGGTGACCTGAATACGCGGGCCGAGCGGGCTAATCACGTCGACGTAGATACCGGCCATCGCGCTCAGCAGGGTCTCGGACTGGAGGTCAAAATGGTCGAGCTGGCGCTGAAGCCCGGCGATGCGATCGCCCAGGGTATTCATTGCGCCTTTTGCCGCGTTCAGCTTACGCTCCAGCACCATCAGGCTTAAGGTGTAGCGGGTCAGTTCCGCGTTCAACCCCTGACGGTTGCTGGCGTTGAGCACGCCGAGCAGGGTTTCAAGACCGAGACGAAGATTGGTTTCACTGCCGCCAAAGACGCCCAGCGTGGAGCCGGGGTTAAGATCGATAACGCTGTTGAGTGAAACGTGCAGGGCATCGGCGTCACAATGACCCTGATGCGCCAGCTGTTGCACCAGACGGGCAGACTGGCAAATTCCCGCCAGCGCCAGGGTGATGTCGTAATAGTTCTTCGCCACACGGTCTCCTTTATGTGTGCAAACGGTTTAAACAGCAGGCAGCGGCAGGCGCTGTTCGATGATCCCACCGCCGAGGCAAATTTCGCCGCTGTAGAAAACAGCAGACTGGCCAGGGGTAACGGCGGAAACCGGCTCGTCGAAACGCACGTCAATGCGATCGTCATCCAGTGCGGTTACGGTGCAAGGGATGTCTGTCTGGCGGTAGCGCGTTTTCACGGTGCAGCGCAGCGTGCCTTTCAGCGGCTCGCGATCGACCCAGTGCAGCTGTTGCGCGATCAGTCCAACGGACATCAGACGCGGGTGGTCGTGACCCTGAGCCACCACCAGAATATTGTTTTCGACGTCTTTGTCGACTACGTACCACGGATCTTCGCTGCCCTCTTTGGTGCCGCCGATACCCAGACCTTTGCGCTGGCCGAGAGTGTGGTACATCAGTCCCTGGTGCTGACCAATCTCATCACCGTCAACGGTGACGATTTTGCCCGGCTGTGCAGGCAGGTAGCGCCCCAGGAATTCGCGGAATTTACGCTCGCCGATAAAACAGATACCGGTGGAGTCTTTTTTCTTGGCGGTGATCAGATCCAGATCTTCTGCAATCTTACGCACTTCCGGCTTCTCCAGCTCGCCAACCGGGAACAGGCTCTGGGCAATCTGTTCGTGGCTCAGCGTGTAGAGGAAGTAGCTCTGATCTTTGTTGCCGTCCAGGCCGCGCAGCAGCTGGCTTTTGCCATTCACATCCGCGCGACGCACATAGTGGCCGGTCGCAATGTAGTCTGCGCCCAGGTCTTCCGCGGCGAATTCGAGGAAGGCTTTGAATTTGATCTCTTTGTTGCACAGGATATCCGGGTTTGGCGTGCGGCCCGCTTTGTACTCTTCGAGGAAGAGTTCAAAGACGTTGTCCCAGTATTCTGCGGCAAAGTTAACGGTGTGCAGTTCGATGCCGAGCTTATCGCACACGGCCTGCGCATCGGCGAGATCCGCAGCGGCAGTGCAGTATTCCTCGCCATCGTCTTCCTCCCAGTTCTTCATGAACAGGCCCTCCACCTTATAGCCCTGTTGCTGCAACAGGTAGGCGGAAACGGAGGAATCGACACCGCCGGACATGCCGACGATCACTTTTTTCTGGCTATTATCTGACATGGAATACTCACGACATTGAACTTCAAGGCGGCGTATTCTATCACGCCCCCCCACCATTGACACCCTCTGTAAACGGCCAGTTAAATTCTGCAATGACATCCAGCGGCAGGCGCGCCTCAGACTGCCAGCAGCGGATGCTTTCCGCAACCAGCGGGGAGCGCAGGTTTGGCGCGTTCAGGATCTCTTCTGCGGTCACCCACAGGCAGCGATCGATATCGTCGTCGTGCGGTTCAGTGGCGCACATTTCGCTAAGCTCAACGGCGAATAAAAAACGCAGGAAAGGGGTGTGGTCAGGCGCTATCCACTGATGCATACGAATAAAATGCTGCGGTTCAGCGCGGATACCCGTCTCCTCCCACAGCTCGCGCCTGGCCGCCTGGAGTAAGGTTTCATTGGCTTCGAGATGCCCGGCGGGCTGATTCCACAGCGCTTTGCCGTTGATGGTCTCTTCCACCACCAGGAATCGCCCCTGCGCATGGACCACGCAGGCGACCGTAACATGAGGTTTAAACATCAGTTCTCCTTAGGGGTAACATCCCGCCATTCCCCGTTTGCCAGCGAGTCCAGCGTGTAGCTGCCCATGGCATAGCGAATGAGTCGCAGGGTAGGGAAGCCCACATGCGCAGTCATGCGCCTGACCTGTCGGTTGCGGCCTTCATACAGGGTGATTTTAAGCCAGCTGGTGGGAATGGATTTGCGCTCACGAATCGGCGGGTTGCGCGGCCACAGCCACTCTGGCTCATTCACGCGCTCAATACCAGCCGGCAGGGTGGGACCGTCGTTCAGCGTTACGCCGTTGCGCAGTTTTGCCAGCGACGCGTCGTCCGGCTCGCCTTCAACCTGCACAAAGTAAATTTTCCCGGTACGCTTGCCCGGCTGAGTGAGCCTGGCCTGGAGCACACCGTCATTGGTGAGCACCAGTAACCCTTCGCTGTCACGATCCAGACGCCCGGCCGCGTAAACCCCCTGAACGGGAATAAAGTCCTTCAGCGTGCTGCGCCCGGCTTCGTCGGTAAACTGCGGCAAAACATCGTAGGGTTTATTGAACAGTATGACCCGCGTTGGCTGGGGTTCTGGCGTTCTTCTGGTGGCTTGTCGTGAGCTGAATCGCTCAACCCGGTGTTTTCTAAAAGAAGTTTTCTTCATGGTATTTTCAGGCGTTATCAATTGCCGCATTATAGCCTAATAACGAAGACCTTTCATGGCGTCGGACAATCAGGTACTATCGGAAGGCTCATTACAATTTATTAACATAAGATCAGTAACAACCAGAAGCGCTCGAAGGAGAGGTTAATGGAAAGCAAAGTAGTTGTTCCGGCGGAAGGTAAAAAGATCACCCTGCAAAACGGCAAGATTAACGTTCCTCACAACCCGATTATCCCGTTCATTGAAGGTGACGGTATCGGTGTAGACGTTACCCCGGCAATGCTGAAAGTGGTTGATGCCGCTGTTGAGAAAGCCTACAAAGGCGAGCGTAAAATTTCCTGGATGGAAATTTACACCGGTGAAAAATCGACTCAAGTTTATGGCCAGGACGTCTGGCTGCCAGCCGAAACGCTGGACCTGATCCGCGACTATCGCGTTGCTATCAAAGGCCCTCTGACCACGCCAGTAGGCGGCGGCATTCGCTCCCTGAACGTAGCGCTGCGTCAGGAACTGGATCTGTATGTGTGTCTGCGTCCGGTGCGTTACTACCAGGGCACGCCAAGCCCGGTTAAGCACCCGGAACTGACCGACATGGTTATCTTCCGTGAAAACTCAGAAGACATCTACGCCGGTATCGAATGGAAAGCGGACTCTGCTGATGCAGAAAAAGTGATTAAATTCCTGCGCGAAGAGATGGGCGTGAAGAAAATTCGCTTCCCTGAGCATTGCGGCATCGGCATTAAGCCGTGCTCCGAAGAAGGGACCAAGCGTCTGGTGCGTGCAGCCATCGAATACGCTATCACCAATGACCGTGACTCTGTGACCCTGGTTCACAAAGGCAACATCATGAAGTTCACCGAAGGCGCGTTCAAAGACTGGGGCTACCAGCTGGCGACCGAAGAGTTCGGCGGTGAACTGATCGACGGCGGCCCATGGCAGAAAATTAAGAACCCGAACACCGGTAAAGAGATCATCATTAAAGATGTGATCGCCGATGCGTTCCTGCAACAAATCCTGCTGCGTCCTGCTGAGTATGACGTGATCGCCTGTATGAACCTGAATGGTGACTACATCTCCGATGCGCTGGCCGCACAGGTGGGTGGTATCGGTATCGCCCCGGGCGCGAACATCGGCGACGAGTGCGCGCTGTTCGAAGCAACGCACGGTACTGCACCTAAATACGCAGGCCAGGACAAAGTGAACCCAGGCTCTATCATTCTGTCCGCAGAGATGATGCTGCGTCATATGGAATGGTTCGAAGCCGCAGACCTGATCGTTAAAGGTATGGAAGGCGCGATTAACGCCAAAACCGTCACCTATGACTTTGAACGTCTGATGGAAGGCGCTAAACTGCTGAAATGCTCAGAGTTTGGTGACGCGATTATCGCAAACATGTAATCCACTCGCTGGGTTAAGTGATAACGGGAGCCTGAGGGTTCCCGTTTTTTATGCACACAACAGGTAAACTACGCTATGAACCAGGATATCCCGCTGAAGTATTATGACATTGTCGATGAGTATGCGACTGAAACGGCGAAACCGGTTGAAGAGGCAGAGCGTACGCCGCTGGCACACTACTTCCAGCTGCTACTCACTCGCCTGTATAACAATGAGGAAATCAGTGAAGAGGCGCAGCGGGAGATGGCTGTGCAGGCAGAGATAGCTGAAGATCGCATTGACGATATTGCAAACTTCCTGAATCAATGGGGCAATGAATAACGCATCATCGCGCGGAGTCTGCCAGCAGGCTGGCCAGGTCGTGCCGGGTGAGTGACTTTGAAAAGTACCAGCCTTGTACGAGAGCATCAGGGTATCTCTGCGCGATGAACTGATATTGCGTTTCGCTTTCGACCCCTTCAAAAACGAGGGTTTTATGCAGTTTAGCGAGCGCGTCGCTAAAAATAACCAGAATATCCTGTTTATAGTGCTCGTTGATGCCGTCCACTAGCGACTTATCTACCTTAATCTCGTCATATTTGAGATTTGATAGCCTGGCCAGATTCGAGTTTTGCACGCCAAAATCGTCTATTGAAATTTTGACGCCTGCCGATGTCAGCTCCTCACAAAACTCTTCAAGAATGGCCGAAGTGGAAACGCCGTTCTCGGATAACTCAATTTTGATTAACGATAAGGGTATAGCGTTCTGTAAGCATTCATGGCGTAACACCGCCAGGAATTTGCCGTCTTCAATTTCCGTTCGGCCAACGTTCAACGAAATTATTAACTGATGTTCAGCGGCCAGCGCAGCAATTTCCGCCAGGGATTTTTTTATCATGTTCTGATAATAGACGTTATACAGGCCAATTTTTTTAATTAACGGGATAAACAGCTCAGGAGAAACCTCTTTGTGATTGTTATCCTGCCATCTTGATAATACTTCAACTCCGACGATTTTCTTATCGGCCACCCGAATAACAGGCTGAAAATGAACGCTGATGGTATTCGCTTTCACCGCCTTGACCAGCGTTCGCTCCAGAGAACGCCGGTCTTCATAAAGCCGCAGAGAAAATAGCGTCAGCGACACCCAGATAAAGTATAAAAACAGGCACAGGAGCACCATCACGATGTGTGAGAGTGAGGCCAGTCCGGCATCGTGGTGTGTGACGGTAACGCACAGATCCCAGCGTGTACTGCACTGCGTCACAGCCAGCGTAAATAACAGAGACTGTAAGCGGCTAAGGTTTTCTGTAGGAGACGTAACCGTGAAAAAGGTGCGGTCGAAATCTTTAGTGGAAGAGCGAAGCGAATAGTTGGCAGTGACGGGTGTAAATTTATCGTAGGCCGAACGGGAGGTGAAGATAATAAGATGGTTATAAATTGTCGCATTGCCGACAAAGAAATCTTTCTGCGAAAATTGCGCCAGACTGAAGCCGTTCTGGGTTTTATGTATTTCAGAGGGCAGGGTGATGGGATGCGCCAGTTTGCCCCAAAACGCGGTGCAGGTAATTTTCCCCTTTTCAATAAACCCCACATCGGCGAAATAGAGACTGCGCATCTTTAATTTTCGGTAGACGTTCAGACTTTCGCTATCGCATCCCTGTACGGAGGTATTTTTTAGCGTACTGGCGATATTTTGCGTGAATGCTTCGGAATAGCTTAAGAGTGTGTGGGAGAGATCTCTCTGCCGGTTCTTTTGCTGCTCAGCGATAATGGCATTAACCGCATACAGCGACAGGACGACCATAAAGGTTGAGATGATAGCAACGGCTATGGCCTTCTTCATTTTCCTGCTGTCCCGCCACGTCCTGAGGTGCAGGGATCTTAACACAGGTCATAAAAGCTACAAGTATGAGAGTTGAGCCTGCCCGGAACTGAAATGAAAGCCACCGTGCCAGGCTCCGTTCATTTCAGAACCACTCATACCGTGTAGAGAGCAGTAACAGTAGCGTACTGGCAGAAACAAGATTAAGACAGATGACAAACTTGCTCGATACGTTCATGTTATCAACGTTTTTTGCTGTTCAGGAGCCACAGAGATTAGCGTTTCACTCTCACAAATAAAACGCCAGATTTTGGTGGTTTCAGGCAAAAAAAAGCCCACTCAAAAGTGGGCAAGAAATACTGGAAGCAATGTGAGCAATGTCGTACTGAATACCTGAGTGATTTGCTCAACTATTCAGTAATGAGAAAGATAATCTTTCTCAGTAAAAGATGCAACCCCACGATGAGTGTGGAACGACAATTTTTTGCTGCTCATATTTCACTCAAACGAACCATGTGATTCTTATCACAAATTTCCTTTCTCAGATCCTGTGCTATCCTTTTCTGTGTCGTTGATTTAATGACAAAAACCATACAGAGAGGAAAGCTATGGGAATTTTATCCTGGATTATCTTTGGGCTGATTGCGGGGATCCTGGCGAAGTGGATCATGCCGGGCAAAGATGGCGGCGGTTTCATCGTCACGATCATTCTGGGGATTGTGGGTGCAGTCGTCGGTGGCTGGATCAGTACCCTGTTCGGCTTTGGCAGAGTTGATGGCTTCAACTTCGGCAGCTTTGTCGTCGCGGTGATTGGCGCGCTGGTGGTTCTGTTTATCTACAGAAAAATCAAAAGCTAAATCTGACCTGTGTTAAAAAAGGCTGCCTGACGGCGGCCTTTTTACGTTGGGCGTTACCACCAGCCTAGCTGCGTTCCGGCGACGGCCACGATGGCGACAATCAGCATGATGAGGGTCGTTTTTCTCATTTATGCTCCCGGCGCGGCGTAACCGCCGATGAAAAACCAGCCTAAAAACACCACCGCCGTGATAAAAATAACCACCGGAAAGAGGATCCCTATTCTCATGCCATCACCTGTTTGAGTTTCTATAAGGCCGTAGAGTGTACGGTTTTAATCTAACGCGACAAAGCCTGTTTTGCTTTTCCCTTTTTTATCCTGATACATCGCGAGGTCTGCGGTGCGCAGGGCGCTATCTTCATCAGTGCTGTGAGGATCAACGATAACGACGCCAAGGCTTGCTCCAGGATAGAGAATAGTGGCATTACCTAACCCGTATTCACCCGCAATGCGGCTATTGAGGCGGGTTTTGATTGCGTTGACCTCTGTGCTGGCGTCGCCATCATCGCCGTGACTCAGGCTGGCAACCAGAAATTCATCGCCGCCGAGTCGGCCGATAATCTCATCCTGCGTTTGCTCGTGCGTCAGTCGCCTGCCGACCTGTACGAGGAACCGATCGCCCGCCTCATGCCCGTACTGGTCATTGATTCGCTTGAAATCATCGAGGTCAATAAAGGCCATCATGACCTTGCGGTTAAGGTGGCGCGCCAGTGAGAACAGGGTGGTGAGATTTTCAAAAATAGCGCGGCGATTCGGCAGGCCGGTGAGGGCGTCGGTGTAAGAGTGGGCAATGAGCGCCGCGTTTGCTTCGCGAAGCTGAAGCACAAGCGACTCTTTCTGGATGTACTGACCAATTAACCCGGCAAAGAGTCTGATCACCTGCTCGCCACGCTCGCTGAACTGTTTTTGCGCGGTGCTGGCAGCGCAAAGCGTGCCGTACAGAGAACCGTCCGCAAGATGAACCGGCACGCTCATATAGGTTGTAATACCCAGTGCTTTTGCCGCTTCACACTCCGGCCAGCGTTCGGGCACCTCGTTACTGAACACCGTATCGCTATCAATGGCGCGCTTACACAGCGTTTCGTCCCAGGGCACGCTGAACCCTTCCGGGATCTGCATTTGCTTGCTGTTACGGGCGTACAATATATGCTGCAAACGCGCATTAATATCGATTTTCGTCAGGTAGGTTGATTCCATATCCGTCACAATTTCCAGCATTTCCAGTAGCTGACGCACCAGACTGTCGAGAGATTGCTCAGTGGAGAGGGTTTCTGAAACACGGGCAAGAATGATATCTGACATGAGGCAGGTTAACTCCCATGCAGAAGACCTCTGTATCTGCATGTTATGCTGAAAATATAGACTCCGGCCATAGTAAAACATGAATGAGAAAAATTTTATATATTCTTCGGGAAGCGGGCTGGGGGACAGGCAAAAAAAAGCCCCGATGCGGAGATCGGGGCAAAACATCTTGATTACGGAATGATGTTCTCTGGTCAGAGTGAGAACAGGCCCTACTATAGGGGGAAATAGTGTAGGTTTAATGGAGAAAACATGGAGAAAACGGCAATGACCCGTTACTCTGACGTTTTCAAAACACCTGAAGGATCATGATGATGAAATATCTTCTTCTGGCGCTGGCGTTACCGCTGGCCGCCTGCTCAACAAAGACAACCCCTCCTGATGCGCCTCAGCCGCCGCACGCTATCGGTATGGCCAACCCGGCGTCAGTGTACTGTCTTGAGAAAGGGGGAGAGCAAATTCCTGTTCAAAGTCCTCAGGGCGTTCGCACCGAGTGCAAACTGCCGGGCGGGGAAGTGATCGATGAATGGGATCTCTACCGCCGCGATCACCCGCAACCGACCAGATGACAACGGCAATAAAACTGCGATACACTTCTCTTTAGGATTATTCTTAGCCAGTTTCTGGCAGTACGTGTGCGAGAAGAAGTATGTTTCAGTTAAAACCGGGCAGCATGGCGATGATCGTGGGTGCGCGTACGACGGCAGGCCGTCGAAATATCGGTAAATCCGTGGAGCTGTTTGGCCTTTGTCAGCCGGGCCAGCGTTTTGTGAACCCGGTTAACGGCGTCATGACGCAATTACCCGCCACGTCAGCGCGTGCGCTGTGGCTGGTCACCGGTGATGTCTACGCGTTTGATAACCAGCACGGTTTTGCGTTTGTTCGCCCGGAACATCTGATGCCGCTTACTCCGGACGAGATGCCACACATCGTTGATGAACTGGCGATCGGTTAATCACAGTTTACGCAGCCAGTCTGCCAGCACCCGGGCGTGATTCTGCTCCGTATTTTTCGCCCCATAGAGTAGCGTCACGGTCTGCTGTCGGGCGAGGGCCGCAAGGCGTTTGCCTTCATCCTGATGCTGCGCCAGCTCTTTTCGATAGGCCTCACTGAACGCGGTGAAATCGATCGTTTCACTGTGGAAAGCTTTTCGTAGTTCGCTGGACGGCGTTAGCGCTTTACACCACTCATCATACGCAAGGTCGCTCTTTTTTATCCCTCGCGGCCAGAGTCTGTCGACCAGGATCCGGTAACCGTCTTTTGAGGTCGCCTGCTCATACACGCGTTTACATTGAATCATGGGTCCTCCTCATTTCCTTACGACCTTCAGCAAGAACACTATAGCACCCGGCGTTTATCCACCCAATTTAAGGTATTGTGATAATTGCAAAAGATCGGTAGTCTGAGGTTCCTTATGTTATCTGAAAATCCTCCTGCATAAGGAATCTCTCATGGAACTCTCCCCGGTTAAAACAACGCTGCGCATTGCGCTGGTAGGTGATTACAATCCCGATGTTATTGCGCACCAGGCGATCCCGCTGGCAATTGACGACGCCGCTGCGGTTCTGGATCTCACCGCTGATTATGACTGGCTCGCCACGCCTGAGCTGACCAGCCCCGAAGACCTGGTCGGGTACGATGCCATCTGGCTGGTACCGGCAAGCCCGTATAAAAACACCGAGGCGGCATTTATTGCGGCACGTTACGCGCGTGAGAACAGCATTCCTTTTCTCGGCACCTGCGGCGGGTTCCAGCATGCGTTGATTGAGTATGCGCGTAATGTTCTGGGCTGGCACGATGCAGGCCATGCCGAAACGGATACCGAAGGGAGGATGGTGATTGCGCCGCTAACCTGTTCGCTGGTGGAAAAAACCGACGCGATCGAACTGCGGAACAACACGCTGATTGCCAGAGCGTACGGCAAGCCGGAAATTCAGGAAGGGTATCACTGCAATTACGGCGTCTCACCTGAGTTTGCCAGCCAGCTTGAGCAGGGCGACATGCGCGTAACGGGCTGGGACGAGCAGGGCGAGATCCGCGCGGCAGAGCTGGTGACCCATCCCTTCTTTGTGATTACCCTGTTCCAGCATGAGCGAGCTGCGCTGCAAGGGCGTCCGGTCGTGCTGGTACAGGCCATGCTCCGGGCGGCGCAGGGATAAAAAAGCAGACCGTCAGGTCTGCCTTGTGTGTCAGCGGGGTGTGATCTCCCGGTCACGCCCGGCAAGCATGCCGCACAGGGCCATCACCACCGCGGCCAGCGCACAGGCGAGCAGCGGAATGCGCCAGTCTCCGGCGGTATCGTGAATTTTCCCCATCAGCGGTGGACCGCAGGCCGCCAGAAGATAGCCAATTGACTGTGCCATGCCGGAGAGCGCCGCGGCCTGATGGGCCGAGCTGGCGCGCAGCCCGATAAACGTCAAACCGAGGATCATGGTGGCGCCGGATCCAAAGCCAAACACCAGCGTCCAGACGACGGCCAGCCCCGGCGCGAACCAGAACCCGGCTGCGCTGACGGCGCACATCAGGGCGACCAGCCCGGCAATGCCACGCTGATCGTGAAGACGGTGCAGGATCAGCGGAATGGCGAGACCGGGGACAGCGGTTGCCAGCTGGAGAAGCCCGTGCATGGAGCCAGCCTGCGTTTCACTGTAGCCATGGCTAAGCAGAATCGCGGGTAACCAGCCGATAATGACGTAGTAAATCAGCGAGTTAATGCCCAGAAAAAGCGTCACCTGCCAGGCGAGGGCGGAGCGCCAGATAGCCCGATTGTGCAACGCGCCCGCTCCGGTCAGGGTGGCGGCTGGTCTGTTGCGCCATTGCGGTAACCACAGCAGCAGCGCCACCAGCGGGAAGAACATCAGCATCAACAGCGCCCCGTGCCAGCCAGCACTCCCCAGCGACAGCGGGACGATCAGCGCCGACCCTGCGGCGGCGGCGGCCCCCATCGTCAGCGAATACGCCCCCGTGAGTTTTGCGACCTGGCCCGGGAAATCGCGTTTGATTAATCCGGGTAACAGGACATTGCCCAGCGCAATTCCGCAGCCCACGATCGCCGTACCGATAAACAACAGCGAGGCCGACGGCAGCGAACGTACGCCAATCCCGATGCAAATCAGCAGCAGAGCGATAAAAAGGCTGCGCTCCATGCCCAGGCGCCGGGCGACGCCTGCGGCAAGGGGAGAGATCAAGGCGAAGGCCAGCAGGGGCAGCGTCGTGAGGAGGCCGGTTTGCGCCGTGCTTAAGCCATAGTCCTGTCGAATGGTGTCGAGCAGGGGGGCAACGCCGGTAAAGGTGACGCGCAGCGTCGTGGCAATCATCAGGATGCCTGCAACCAGCAGCGCACCCTGTTTCCCGGAAGGTTGAATAGCAGTAGTCATTATTGTCTCTTACGTTCAGGCGAGCGCATACCATACCGATTTAAGTCGTGGTTGAAATCAGGCTAAAATGACAGTTTATCGCTCATATCGGACAACTTTATGTACGGACTGGGGCTAGACGGCTACGATCCCGATAGCCAGCACGACGCGGCGGTAGCCTTTCGCATCCGCGTGGTGGCACAGGAACAATACATTCCGCAGCATCAGCACCGCAAAGGGCAGCTGATTATGGCGCTGGGTGGCGCGATCACCTGTGAAGTGGCAAACGCGATGCTGATGGTGCCGCCCCAGTATGCGGTGTGGATCCCGGGCCAAACGCCGCACAGCAACAAGGCGACGCCCGGCGCGCAGCTCTGCCTGCTGTTTGTTGAACCCGGTGCGCTCGACTTGCCGTTGCGTACCTGTACGCTGAAAATATCGCCCCTGGTGCGGGAACTGGTGCTGGCGCTCGCGGACAGATCACGGGAAGAACTGTCTCTTCCCGCTACCGGACGGCTGGTAGACGTCTTGTTTGACGAACTGCCCCTGCAACCGCAGGAGCATCTACAGCTGCCGGTTTCATCGCATCCGAAAATTCGCCTGATGAGTGAGACCATGGCAAACGAACCTGCCGCCTGGCAGACGCTGGCGCAGTGGGCCAGCCACTTTGCCATGAGCGAGCGCAATCTGGCGCGGCTGGTGGTGAAAGAGACCGGCTTAAGCTTTCGCCGCTGGCGGCACCAGCTCCAGCTGATTGTCGCATTGCAGTTCTTGATTGGCGGGAAGTCGGTCCAGCAGACGGCACAGGCGCTGGGGTATGACTCCACCACCGCCTTTATCACCATGTTCAGGAAAGGACTTGGGCAGACGCCTGCCCGTTATATCGCCAGCCTGACTACGTCTTCCCGATAAACAGCGAAACCAGTCCGGCGGCAATCAGCGGGCCAACCGGCACGCCACGAAACAGCGCTACGCCCAGCACGGTACCCACCAGCAGACCGGCCACCAGAGAAGGCTGGCTGCTCATCAGCGTCACGCCACGCCCGCCAAGCCATGAGACAAAAACGCCTACCGCAATCGCCACCAGCGATTTCCAGTTTACAAAGGCGTGCAGCAGCGTTGAGGCCGGTAGCGTTCCGCTGGCAATCGGGGCCATCACGCCGATGGTCAAAATGATGATCCCGATGGTAAGCCCCTGTTTTTCTATCCACGGGAAGAAGGTGTTTAACGGCGTGACGCGAACGATGATCAGTACCAGAATGGAAATCGCGACGGTGGTGTTGTGGCTGACAAAACCCAGCGCAGCCAGGGCCAGAAGTATGAGCAGAGTAGGGTCGAACATGACGGGATCCTTGCCAAAAATAGTAAGCCTGCTTACTTTACGCGCAAACGCGACGGCAGGCAGGCTTTACTGAAAAAATTGTCTATTTTTGGGCACTTGCCTGAAATTAGCTCACCAGATCGCCCACCAGCGGGCTGCCCTCACGGACAAACACCGGGATGGTGTCCAGCGCCGCGGGCACCCTGATATACTCCCCGCCAGCGTAGCGCTCTCCGTTCAGGGCGATCCAGCTATTGCCTGGCGGCAACCAGACATCGCGCTCACGCTGACCGGCCTGCATAACCGGCGCCACGAGAAGATCTTCGCCAAACAGATACTGATCTTCACATGCCCAGCTCTGCTTATCCTGAGGATAGTGCCAGAACAGCGGACGCATAAGCGGGTCTCCATGCCGGTGAGCCTGCTGGTATAGCGCGTCAATATACGGGCGCAGGGTTTCGCGCACGGTAAGCCAGTGCTGCATGATGGCGTAATTCTCTTCTCCGTAACTCCACAGTTCATTAGGCGAACCGCTGTTGCACTGAGGAATACCGTCCCGGTAGCGCTCCGGGGGCTGGATCTGCGGTTCACGATAGCCGTGCATGCGCAGAACCGGCGTAAACACCGCCCACTGGAACCAACGGATCAGCAATTCGTGGAACGCCGGGTCGTTAACGTTCCCTCCCTGGAAGCCGCCGATATCGGTCGTCCACCATGGGATCCCCGCCAGCCCCATATTCAGTCCCGCGGCGAGTTGATTGCGAAAAGCATGGAACGAGGAGTGGACATCACCCGACCAGGCCAGCACGCCGAAGCGCTGGCTGCCTGCCCAGGCACAGCGTACCAGGTTAACAATGTCGGTTTCACCGTTCGCCTGAAGCCCATCGTAAAAGCCCTGCGCAAAATCACGCGGGTAGCGATTGCCCACTTCAAGCACCGGACCGGCGTGGTAGCGATAGTTGTCAAAATCATAGGCGCGGTATTCCGGTTCCGCCTCGTCCAGCCAGAACAGTTTAATGCCCACGTCGTAGTAATTTTTCTTTACCGTATCCCAGACGAATTTGCGCGCCTCAGGATGGGTCGCATCAAAGAAGGTGGTATTGCCCATAAAATCGAGGTTGACCTGCACGCCACGTTCACTGCTGACCAGCCAGCCTTTGGCTTTCATCAGCGGGTAGAGGGGGCTGCGGGCTTCAACCGTTGGCCACACCGACACCATCAGCGCAATGCCCATTTCGCGCAGTTCGTCGACCATCCCTTTTGGATCGGGCCAGTCCACGGGATCGAAGCACCAGGTGCCCTGGTTCGGCCAGTGGAAAAAGTCGATGACCATCACTGAGAGCGGCAGATTACGGCGGCGATACTCCCGTGCGACCTCCAGCACCTCCTGCTGGGTGCGGTATCGCAATTTGCACTGCCACAGCCCGCTGATAAACGCCGGGGCGGGTGGCGGAGTACCGGTGGCTTTCACGTACTGACGGGTGATATCCGCCACCGTGTCAGCGGCGGTGATCCAGTAGTCCATTTCTCCCGTCACGCGGGCGCGCCATTCCGTCTGATTTTTTGCAAAGCTGGCTTCACCAATTGACGGGTTGTTCCATAGCAGGCCATAACCAAGGCTGGATTGCATAAAGGGCACGCTGGCCTGGGAGTTGCGCTGCGCCAGTTCCAGCGTACAGCCTTTCAGATCCAGCCACGGCTGTTGATACTGACCCATGCCGTAGATACGTTCATCCGGACGCGATTCAAACCGGACGGTAAGCTGATATTTTCCGCCCGTCAGCGGCTTAAATTCGCGGCCATCGAGCTTCAGGGCGCTGACATATTTATCCTGACTCTTCTCGCTGGCACCAATACCCACCGTTGAACGCTGGCGCCACATCTCCTCCAGCAGCAGCTCACCGCGTTGATTGTAAAAGGCCAGCTGACCTTTAAGGTTCAGCGTCGCGGTAATATTGCCGTTGCGCAGCGTCAGGCTTTCCGCTTCGGCGGCAATCTCTGCCTGACAAGGGGCGGCGGGCAACAGTGCCTGCAAGGCTTCATCGAACGTCGGGGAGCAGGTAGCCCTGACGCGCAGGCTGTTTTCCCCCCACGGTTCAATACGCAGGATCTGGCGTTCAAAACGCCATTCAATACTGTTGGAATGCTGAATCAGCTCACTCATGGATAACGCGTCCTTCTAAACGGGGTGTTTGGCGAGATGGATGGATTGCATGGTGCTGTCATCGAGCCGGTACCAGCGCAGCGTGGCAAATGCGCAGAGGGACAAGACGCCAGGCACGACGGTGAAGAGGGCGATGATGCAGTACATGGCCGTGGTGGTCTGTTCCGGGGCATTGGCAACATAGCCGCTTAAGCCCAGCGTCCAGCCAACAATCGCGCCGCTGATCGCCATCCCCAGCTTGAGTACGGCGAGGAAGGTGGAGAAGATCACGCCATCCATGCGTTTGCCCTGTTTCCATTCGCCGTAGTCGGCGACGTCCGCCATCATCACCCACATCAGCGTGGTGGTGGCCTGGTAAAGGGTGGAGACGATGAACGTCATGGGCACCAGAATCAGCACCGACTTAGGCGCAAAGAACAGGGCAATGCTGAGCACCCCCGCCAGTACGGAACAGTATCCAAACATCTGCACTTTGCTGACGTTCTGCGTCAGCCGTTTGGCCAGCGCGCTGCCTGCGGCTTTCCCCAGAATATGCGCGCCGAGCATCCACATAAAATAGCTTGCGCTACCGAGATAATAAGTGACGAAATACATCATTGCGCCAAGGCGAATAACGCCAAAACCGATGTTGGTTAATACCAGGACAGCGACAACTCGCCATTGATCGTTTCGTAATAAATCCCGCAGTTCCGCAAGATAATTATTGTGGGTGGCGGGAGCCTTAATACGTTCACGCGTATTGGCGAAACAGATCCAGAACATGACGACCGCGACGGTCGCCATAATGGCCATCGCCCAGCGGTAGCCCAGTAATTTATCGTCGCCGCCTAAAAACTCTGCCAGCGGCATCATAAAGAATGTCGACAGCGCGCCGCCCAGCGTGGCCAGGAAAAAGCGATAAGACTGGAGAGAAATTCGCGCATCGTTATCTGGCGTAATCACCGCACCCATGGAGCAATAGGGAATATTGATCGCGGTATACATCAGCATCATCAGGGTATAGCTGACGGTGGCGAAAATCATTTTACCGTGCAGATCGAGCGACGCCGGTACGGCGTAGGTGAGCAGACAGCTTGCGCCAAAGGGCAGCGCCAGCCACAACATCCACGGACGGAATTTGCCCCAGCGGGTGCGCGTCCTGTCTGCGATATAGCCCATTGCCGGATCTATGATGGCATCGGCGGTTCTCGCCAGAAGAAACATGGTGCCCACGAAGGCGGCAGGAAGCCCCACCACGTCCGTATAGTAAAACGTCAGAAAAATAATGACGTTATCCAGCCCAATATGGCTGGCCATATCGCCTAACCCATAACTGATTTTTTCTTTACGGGTAATTATCTCGGTCATTGTCATCACCTTGCCAGTGTAAGGTTTATTTATGCGGTGCTCCGTTTAACAGGGTTAACTACGATGAAAAGGTTCACAATTGCGAGATCTGGCATTGGGGTTACGTAAATTTCTTTTCGTGATACCGGTAACAAATAAAATATTTAAACAGTGACTTTACGCGGTGGAGGATAGTTAACAGCGAATCGTTTCAGCGAAAAAAACGTCATTTCGCGCACGCGCCATTGTCATTTCACTGTCATTGTATGGGGGTAAAAAAGAGGGAAATGGGCAAAGCAGAGGGCATCATGAACGATCCTATGTTTGTCGAAACGCTGATAATCGCCTCGTCGTTTTTTATCATCGCGATTATTTTGATTGCTTCCGTGCTGCTGCTGGAAAACGGCTGACCGTGAGCCAGCCGCTGTATTTATTGTTTACGGAACGGCACCAGTTCAGGACGGGCGATACGCAGATAGTCCTGGGTATCCATAATCACCGACTTTTCCAGCAGGCCAGCGTTAAACGCGATCTCGTCGAAACGCTCAAACAGCAGCGGATCGGCGACCAGCGTCAGATCCGGATGAAAGCTGAAGGGAGGAATGGCGCCAAAAACGCAGCCGGTAAGGGCATCCACTTCAGCCGGGCTGGCGAGAGAGGCCTTTAGCGCACCGAAATGGCTCGCCAGCAGGCTCAGATCGGCCTGCCGATCGGCGGCGAGAATTGCCAGAACATGTTTCTTAACGCCGTTGCCTTTTACCTTACAGACCAGCGCTTTTGCACCCTGTCGGAGATCGGTCCCGCGAATTTCACTGACCGCTTCGCATTTCCCAACGGCCTCATGCGCCACCACGCGAAAGCGCGCCCCTTGCTCGGTTAATAAGCTGATTAGCTGCTGATGGGTCGTCGTCCCGGTCACGTCATCAGACATAACGATTTCACCTGTGATTTGCCAATACGTAGCCTGCTACATTAGCACGGGACGGGGAGGGCTAAAAGAAAACAGCCAGCGGGCGCGCTGGCTGTTGGGTTATGCGTTGCTGGTGGACGACTGTTTCTGGAGCAATTCGCTAAAATCTAAGTGATTGAATTTAAATTATAAAACTCTTTCCCCAAAACATCCCCAAAATAATTCCCCAAAACTCCCTGTTTAAATCACAACTTTTTTCCATTCTAGACCACGATCATCTCCATACATTACGCTCATTGCTTCGGTTTTATGTCCTAAAAGAGTTTTGACATCTATACCCTGAGCTTTGTATGTTCTTGATGAAAGCGAGCGCTGTTCATGAAACGGCGGAAGGGCAGTGCAATCCTTAGGCCAGGTAATATTTGCTTTATCTCTTGCCTCCTTAAAATATCTTGATATCGTTTTTTCTGGAACGTGAGATCCCGCTTTACCGTAAGCGTGATGCTTAACATGGTGGATCAGATAAGGGCTTACTACTCTATCTCGACACTTACTAATAACATCAGCCAGAGTCAACCCGATTGCATCGCACCTTAAATTTAAGGGGATAGCTAACTTCATTCCGGTTTTATTTTGGGTAACATGAAGGTGATTATCCCAAATGTCACTAAACTTCATCTCGACTATGTCACCTATCCTTTGCCCGGTTACTAAAGCCAAAAGCATAGAATTTTGAGCGCAAGGCGGCAAAGAGCCTGCGCTTTCAAAAATCAATTTCCATTGTTCAATGCTAAGTCTGCTTCGTTTCACTTTGGCTATTGGATTTTTTACAGCTAAGGCTGGGTTGTAGCCAGGATCAACCTCGCCAGCATGCTGCGCCTCTTTGAACACGTCGTTCAGTACGCTTCTTATCAGTTGGCCCATTCTGTGCTTTCCCTCTGCCTTATATTCATCAATAATTTTTGCAATGAGTCTTGTATCAACATCCTTCAGGCGAAGGTTTGGCACTCTATCTGCGAGAATCTGAGAACATAATCGTCTGGATTTTACAGTAGGGTTTTTTATCTCACCGTCACGCAACCTTTCCATCTGAATTTCGATGTATTTTTTAATCCACTCAGAAACACGTATACCTTGATCCTTTTTCCCTGAGCTCTTCATTGCCATATCAATCAGAGCATAAGATTGCTGAGTTTCTTGTTCTGCGGTTATACGGTTCATCTCGATTGCAGCAGCTTTTGCCGCTTCATCATCTGTTCCGAATCCAATAAATGAACCTGTTACAGGGTGGCGATATTGCCAATAAATTTTCGAAGTACGCTTATCTAACTTACAGTAAAGGTTGGGTATTTTGACATTATGTTTTCTGGGGCGAGCTGCCATTTATTGCTTTCTCCACTAACTGGCGGGCCTTGTCTGATAATGATGACGAAATATCAACACTGCCAACCATGCCAACAAAACGAGCATCTTCATCTATAACCCAGCGTCGACCTTGCTTTAAGGCTGGCGGATAAGTCTGTTTGGTCTTTGCTATTTTGTTTAATGCTGAGTTGCTTAATGGATATTTGAATCCATTAGGACCAGATGCCCACTCATGAAGTGTCACTAACTGCCCCATGCGTTTCTCTCCACTTAACCGGCTGCACCCGGTGTTTATTTCTGCAATTTATCCTTCATGCTCTTAACTGTTACCGTAAGCAGATCGATATCAGTCACTATGCCATGAATTATTTCAGCTATCCGCTCAACGATAGCGCGGTAGTTTGTTTGTTCGGCCCCCTGAAGCATGGCGGCGCGGCAGGAGTTCCATACTTTCATAGCGACGGTCGGAATACCGTTGTCCAAAACACCTAACGTCAACACCAAATTAGCGGCTTGCAGCACGTTTATCTCATCAGGTACAAACGGAGCTGGCGGGGCGGTGTAGAGTCGCTCAATCACACAGCTCTCAAGTTCGAAAGCATCTGGCTGGCGATGATCCGTATAACCCCAGCTCTCGCTACCGATAGCAGATGGTGGCTTTAGCTTTGACCTGAACGCCACGGGTTCCGCTTCGAGCGATGCCAGAGCCCGTTTCATCGCCTCAAGCGCCATCACTGCATCTTCGTTTACTGCGCCAGGCACAGCATCGCGCTCTTCTTCAAGCTCCGCGATTGTCTTCAGGAGCCATTCTTTGGTAAGTGTGCTCATGATGCTTCTCCATGACGCTGAACGGCGATAGCTTTGTGCTCGTCGACAATCTCCACGACTTCTGCATGGACCAATCCTTCGAGATAGATAACACCTGTGTCGCTTATACCCGCCAGGCTGATCAGCTCTACAAGGCGACGCGCTTTCTTAACGCTAATTTCTGGCGCTATAACGCTGCGGGTGACTTTCTTCTTACCTTTGGCAGCAGCAGAAGCTTTATCCTTCTGAAGAACCTCACCGGCCTTTTCGCCAAACTCTTTTACTCGGTCAACGGCCACATCTACAGACACGGTCCCGGACTTAACTTCTTTCTGAACGTCGTGATTGGCTGTGCTAAGAAGCAGAAGCTTTTCGACAGTTGGGACAGACTTATTAACCAGCTTTGCTATCTCGCTGGTGGTCTGGTTGAAGGCATTATGAAGCTCCTGAATAACAGCAGCCTGTTCCATATCGGATAGCGGGAGCTGGTTGTTACTGGTCATGATGCGCGCCAGGCGCTGAACATCGCTACCATTGAACGGCATGATGTGGATGCGGTCTACTGGCTTACCTGCTTCTGCACAGCGCGCATAGCAGCGACGCCGACGGTGGCCTTCAACAACCCACACTCCACCTTCATCACGGGCGATAACCTCCAGCGGGGGAACGGAGCCACCGTTCATCAGGTAGTTGAAGAGGTCATCATCTGCCTGGCGGGTACGTTCATCATCATCGCGTTTGTTGAAACCTTCACGCACATGGATTTGGTCAAGGCTGATGAACATCCCGGTATCGGTGCGCTTGATGGTCCCGTCACGTGTCATTTGCTTGAATGAGTTAGCCATCAGAGAGCCACCTCGTTATTTTGGGAAATGACGATGGGTGACAGCTCACGCAGTTCTCGCTGGGCTTCCAGTAAATGCATATTGGTTCTGGTCTTCGTGTAGCGTTCAACAATGCGGTCACACTCTTTGGCCCAGCTTGCGACATCTTCACGCAGAGTAGCGTTCTGAACAGCCAGTTCTCTACGCTGCGCCATCGCTTGGCAAAGCGCGACGCTGGTATAGTCCAGGCGGTTAGCCAGTTCGGTCATAATGCCGCGATAAGCTGGCGGAAGGAGAGGGGCTGCCTTACGCGCTGCGTCGATCAGCTGCTCCCGGGTCATGCGTGGTTGTAACTCGGTGACGTTCTGTGTGTTCGTCATGGATAGTTTCTCCGTGTTATACGCGCTCTGCACAGCGCTGAATTTTGGTTGCACGAATCCCTCGCCGACTGGCGACAAAAAATAATGGGGTTTCGTTTTAATAAGCACCCAACCAGGGCACTTAGTGAAACGGGCGGCTGCCACCGCCAGTTAGCTTCTCCACAATTGGGAGCGCGTTCTCCTGAGTTGATTTAACGACTACGGCCTCTCAAGTTGAACGCAGAACGCGCTTTCAGTTGTGAAAAGGGGCGGTCGACATTAAGGACATTCAAAACTGCCGACCGCCAAGACTACACACAGCATCTGGTACAGCTACTACGGTTAACACAACTGGAAGCGCACTCCGTTCGTTTATTTACCTGCCATCCACAACTGATAGTTGATGGAGTGCGCTTTCATGTTGTGTGCCGGGATTCCACCGGCTCCCATCTGTTTTTATAGCCACTCAGATATCGTCTGGGCTGTCACCTTATCGCCACGCTGGTGAAACGTCTCTGGCTGTCGTACTTGCCTGGCTTGCACATTCCGGCTACCCGCTGGATCTGGAAAAAGTAATGCAAGGAATCCCCGGACCGCTGCGGCACATGTGCCATATGCCGTACTGCTAACTGTTAGTAGCTAATGAAATTAATATGTACCAATAGTTCAATTATGTAAAGTACCAGAAGTACATTTAATGATTGCAATGCAATAATGTATTGATTTTTCGGGTTATTTATTTTTATCAGATAATGATGTTATGATTAAATAAACATCAGAAAGGAGCGCATTAATGGATTTGGACGATGAAAGGGTAAGTATGATTGTTCATGCCATGGGCAGGGCGGTTATGGATTTGTCGCTCTCAGGCCAGCCAGTGACGCAGGAAGCTATCATCGAGAAGTTGGAACTCTATCGTAGAGAGACAGGCAATGTGATCGGCAAGGGAGTTAACAGGGATGCTGCGGAGATAGTGAGGGAAGGTAGCCAGGCTGTGAAGTAGGCACAAAAAACCCGGCTCAATGGCCTGGAATTCATTTAGTTCGCGTTCTCACAACCCGGCTGCCCACGGTCAATAACTTCGGTTCCCTCTACAATAAATCCGAATTTACCGAACAGGAAAGAGTGGTTGAATTGAGTAACAACAACGTCTGAAAGAGCAACAGAGCATCTGTTCTTCTCAATAGCACGATCAATGGCCGTTTTCACATTCGGAATCCCGAGCGGGAAAATCACGACTGGAGCAGAGTCTTCTGCTTTAACGCGCGCGCCTTTAACGAAATTGTTTGAGTTGAGATTGTAATTTTTAGTACTTGCTACAGTCAGATCCGCAACGCGAGAGCTGCACCCAGCCAACATCATTACCCCAATAACTAAAGCTAAAATCTTTTTCATTTTTTGTTTCCTTTGATTGCAATCGGAAACATCTTAACATGGGTTGGTAGTAATAAAAAACCCGACCGAGGTCGGGTTTCATAATTTATCCAGCTATCCATGGTATCGGTAAGTAACTCAAAGATGTATGTTTTAGAATGTTTTCGGTTACTAATTTGAGCGCAATCGCATTGAAACGTTCAAAATACCATAAATTATCCTGAACGAATTGCTCATCAAAAGCGTCCGCATCGCTTAAGGAAAAAAACGTAGTGAACACCGCATTGGACTCGAAAGCTAAATCGGATTCATCGGGATCCTCCCTTCTCGGTCCAGAGAATGCGCGAACCTTAGCTTCGATCAGCATGCTTATCTTGAATGAATTTGAGTCATCAACCTTTTCGTAACTAACTTCAGGGTCCTGAGTGTTTACAGTAATGAATCCCTCTTCACCGATGTTGATTTCTTTGAAAGAAGAGGAAATAACTTCAAAACCTTCAAAATAAAAATTTTCCAACATCAATGTCTTATCCCCCTGCCTACAGAGAGATGCCAGTTTCCTGGCTGGCGAAGCTCTCTACTGAAATCCAATGTTTCAGAAACGAATTCATTTTTTCTTTCAAAATGGAAATGGATTTCTTTTTTGATTGCCAGTTTTTCTTCTATCGCTTTTTTTACAAACTCATTCAAGTTAAGCCCTTGATTCTTAGCCGATAGATAAGCATCTTTATGCAGGTTTTCTCCAACCCTAACGTTAAAGGTTCCGCTCATAGCTTTTTCAGGTTGTTTCCCTATGGCAGAACAGGTCTCCAGATAGTCGTCAACTGCCTCCTCAAAGGCTCGCTTCAAGGCAGGAAGGGAGTCTGCTTCATAAGTAACAACATCTGCAATGCACTCAATTTTTCCATGCAAAACCATGTCATCAAGTGATGTTTCTACACTTCCACAATAATTCTTGTATTTCAGCATCTTATTCATTGCTATCTAACTCATCTAAAAGAGATTTGGCTTCTTCAAGCACATACCCTTTCACAATATTGCCTGGGTGTGGGCAATGGAAGGCTACGATACGCTTTACATCGTTGACAAATTTCCGGCGCGACCCTGAACCGTTGATAACCTTAAAGCCATAGTGTCCAAGAAGCGTAACAAGCTCATCCCAAGTAAAATCTTTAGGAAGAGCGTTGAGCCTTGAGCGAAGTTTTTCCTTCCTGCTCATAGTGATTACATCCTATACGAAGAAGTATAGCAACTAAAAAACAGTTGCAAGTTGTGCTTAGTCTTAAAAATCAGAAAAATAACCACTTGCCATAGGTAAGGAAGCCTGTCTTTTCTGAGTTTTCTACAGGCCATCACTGCTTATGCTTAACAACTATAAATCAGAGCCTATTGTACGTGATTGACTCATGAATCAGCGCCTTACCCATTACGTAGAGTTGGTCCTGATTTTCTTCTTTGATGTACCACTTCTCATAAGCTGGGTTATCAGACAGAACTGCTAATTTGTCACCTTGCATCTGAAGACGCTTGACGTGGAAAGTTCTGCCGTACACGAAAGAGTAAACGCCATCAGTCTGGAAATGTCGCACTGAGATATCTACGAACAACCTATCCCCTGACACTAGCGTTGGGGCCATGCTGTCCCCGCTTACCGTCATCACCTTGACGTCTTGCTGCGGACGATTACCAAAGAGAGAGCGGGCGTGTTCGGTGGTGAACTCGATGGCATAAAGCACCTCAACATAGTCCGAAAGCATGTAATTTCCGGGACCTGCGCTGACAGAAAGATCCAGAACATCTATACGGTAAACATCGCTGCTCATGTTGGCTTGTCTTTTGATAATTCCGTCCTCAGAAGAATCACCTAGCAGGTAAGTTGCAGACGTGCCAAGAAGAGCTGCCAGATCCTGCAACTTTCCACGCCTTGGTATTGCTTCCCCGTTAAACCATTTACTCACAGCTTTAGGTGTTAGCTTCATTTTCTTGGCAATTTCTGCCTGTCGACCATGAGTCTGAAAACCAGCTTTTTCACAGGCCAGCGCTAGCCTTTTGGAGAAGTCTTGTCGCGCTCTTTCTTCCTGAACCATGAGTTCAATAATAGGTGTACTTGCGTGAACTATCAGTTCCGTCATAATATGTACTTTAGGTTCATAAAGTGAGGTTCATATGCAAGAGGAAAAACTCCCAACTCTTACCGAAGCAATCAAGGAGATTGGTGTCATTACCATCTCTTCTGCGTGCGGATGTAGTGCTCGTTCCATCTACAAGTGGATGAAAAAAGGATGTCTGCCTCGTACAGATTTTACTGGCGAGACTAACTATGCGGAAAAAATCGCTTTAGCCTCCGAGGGAAAATTCTCAAAGGAATTGATCAAGGCGATTAGTCGTCCCCAAAAGCCTACAGATTCAGCAGTTTGATAGAAACCACAGAAAAGAGGGTATGACCGTGGGTATAGAACCTGAATGGAAAGTTGAGAAGCAGCCCGCCTGGCTGGTGGCCGCAATCAGGAAGACGATTGCCGCGTTGCCAGGCGGATACGCTGAAGCGGCGGAGATTCTGGACGAAACCCAGAATTCACTCTTTAACCGCCTTCGTGCTGGTGGCGACCAGATCTTTCCGATGGGCTGGGCAATGGTGCTTCAGAGCGCCGCTGGCGTAAGTTACATCGCTGACGCGTTCTCTCGTGAAACCGATAACGGAATTCACGTTCCCGGCGCCGTGCCTGATGATGAAAACGAAGAGATTGGCCTGAAACTGGCCGAGCTGGTGGGGAGGCTTGGTGAGCTGGTCAATGCTTACCGCCATTACATTGAAGATGGTGTAGTTGACCGGAGCGAGTGGCAAAGTCTTAACGATATCGCATATCAGTTCAGGGTCACTCTCATGACATTCCTGAACCTTATTTCCCGTGTTTATTGCCTTCCAGAAATGGGTGAGGCCCGCGAGTGTGCAGCTCCGGGCCCCTTGGCGTGTCGTATCAGTGGAGAAACTAACGCATGAACAGTGTAACGGTAAACAACCGTCTCCCGCAACTACGTGGTATTCCCGTTGTTGGAACCTCGTCGTTTCGGTATGAGCGGATGGTATCAGGCCGCTGGGTTCCATGTAACCACAGCAGGGCTATGGCAATTGTGGGTGTCTGGCGTCGGAAGGGGAGAGTGCTATGCGAGAACTTAACCGGCGTTTCAGAGATCACTATGGCGTCCCGGTGCGCGTCATCAGATGGGAGCCCGAGACCCGACGCGTTATATACCTTCGCGAAGGGTACGATCATGAGTGCTTCAGCCCTCTTGAGCAATTCCAGCGTAAATTTACAGAGTTAAAGGACGACCATGAGCAGAATCTTTGACATCGTCCAGTCAATGTCAGGCCAGAAGAACGTCATTGTTCTTCCCAGGCCGTACCTGCTGTTCTTTAAAGAAGACCAGCAGGCTCATGCGCTGGCAGCAGTTCTTAATAACCTCGTATTCTGGTCAGCATTTGGGGATGAAGACGGCTGGTTCTATAAAACTCACAAGGAGCTTGGAGCTGAGGCGGGCGAATTAACTGAAGACCAGACAGAGCGGCTGGTTAAAAAGTTGGTAAACAAGTATCTGCCTGGCGTGATCGAGACGTGTTCTCGAAAGGTCAATGGCACGCCAACCAAGCATTATCGCATCGACGGCGATGCTCTAATCTCATTAATCTTTCCAGAAAATAACGATTCCGCAAAAGTACGAAATGGAAAACGTGAAGATGCGGAATCAAAACCGCGAAGCTGCGTTTCTCAATCCGCGAATAACAGGAATCTTGGGAGCCGCGAAAGTACGGAATCCTATCTCTATACAGACTTTAATACAGAGTTAAACAAGCAGACTAATAAACCTATTTGTCCGGTTGCGCCGCAACCAGACCGTGATGTGTTGATCACCGATCAGGCTAAACAGGTTTTAACCCATCTGAACCAGGTGACCAGTTCGCGTTATCAGGTTTCAACAACCTCGCTGCAAAACATTCGCGCCCGAATCGGGGAGGGCTTCACCGTTGAAGATCTGTCGCTGGTGGTGGACTACTGCAACGCCAAGTGGAGCGACGATTTAACAATGGCGGCCTACCTGCGCCCGCAGACACTTTTCCAGCCAACGAAGTTTCCAGCTTACCTGAAGTCCGCTACCAACTGGGCGAATGCCGGAAGGCCAGCGCGTGTTAACGGGAAGTGGGAGCGTGAGGATGGAATCTTCAAATCCAGCTTCCAGAATACCGACTACAGCAAAGTCCCGGCAGGTTTCAGAGGAGCGAACTCATGAGCCTTCTGAAAGATATTCAAATTTTCATCGCTGAAAACCCTGGGTTAACTAACAAACAGATTGCAGCTTCAATGCCTCAATACCGCCTTCATGCTGTTCAGCGCGGTGTATGCCATCTGGTCAAATTGAATCGCGCAACACGGCAGCATAACGGTAAGTGCTACCAGTATTTTGCCAAAGCGCCGGCTGGTGACGTTAGCGAGGGGCGTTCTGCACTGAAAATTAACCGGGCAGATACACCAGTTGTATCGGAACAGGAAGAAGCGCCGAATCCAGCTGTAACCAGGATGATGGATAAGGCTCAAGGCCTGTTTGAAAAAGGGCTCTACCAGCGTGCGGCCACAGTTCTGATGGATGCCTTCAATCGCTCTAAGAACGAAGAGCAGCGGTTGAAGATACTGATTGAGCGTCAGCGTTGCCTGAGCATGGCGCCGAAAGTTAAAGCACCCTCTGATGCATGGTGTCTTGCTGGCCGAGCGAGGAATGTCTGATGAAATACTCACTGATTTACGCTGACCCAGCTTGGCTTTATGACAACAAAGCCAGTAACGGTGCAGCAGAAGATCACTACGACACGATGAAACTGATCGACATGAAGCGCTTACCGGTTTGGGACCTGGCTGCCGATGATGCAGTTCTGGCTATGTGGTTTACCGGTACGCACACCCGAGAAGCTATCGAGCTGGCTGAAGCGTGGGGCTTTAAAGTCCGCACGATGAAGGGCTTTACCTGGGTAAAGTTCAACCCACTGGCAGAGCAGCATATCAACAAAGCACTTCAGGCAGGGCGTGTGGAGGATTTTTACGACTTCCTCGACCTGCTGAACGTACAAACACGCATGAACGGCGGGAACTACACCCGAGCCAATACCGAAGACCTGCTAATCGCCACCAGGGGGAATGGACTTGAACGCAAGTGCGCCAGCATCAAGCAGGTTATCTACAGTCCACTCGGTGAGCACAGCCAGAAGCCAGCAGAGGCGCGTTTCCGTCTGGAAAAACTATATGGTGACGTTCCGCGCATCGAACTATTCAGCCGTTGCGGTGCGCCTGGCTGGGACCACTGGGGAAATCAATCTGAATCACCAGCTGTTGAGCTTATACCGGCAGTTGCCGTTCCAATGGGCAAATCCCAGGAGCGTGAAGCATGAAATCCTCGGCTTATTACAACGAAATTGATCCCTATGCAGCTCAGTGGCTGCGTAACTTGATCGCTAGCGGTCACATTGCACCTGGCGAAGTTGATGAAAGGAGTATTGAAGATGTCACACCTGACGATCTGCGAGGATTCACGCAGTGCCACTTCTTCGCCGGAATTGGCGTCTGGTCTCATTCCCTGCGGCTCGCCGGATGGCCTGACGATAAACCAGTCTGGACCGGTTCCTGCCCGTGCCAGCCTTTCAGCGCGGCAGGCAAAGGAGATGGGTTTGCTGACGAGCGGCACCTTTGGCCCCACTTCTTCCACCTCATCAGCGAGCGCAGACCTCAGCATGTCTTTGGCGAACAGGTTGCAGCAGGTAACGCAAATGTGTGGTTCGACCTTGTTCAATCAGACCTGGAAGGAATGGGATACGCCTTCGGGCTTGTGCCGTTTACGTCAGCGAGCATCGGCGCGCCGCACATCAGAGAACGAGCTTATTGGGTGGCCGAGTCCATTAGCGAGCAATGTCAAAAATTGTTATCAGGACTGGCTAAAGGTAATGGCGCGGAAGGAGGCAGGACGTCAGCCAAACCTTCAAGATTTTGCGGTGCTGGCTGCATGGCCTACTCCAACCACGGAATCAGCGATGAGGGAGAAACGCTACGCACAGGGCGGGATGCCGTTCTCGATGGCAGCAGCGCTAACCGGCTGGGTAACACCAACGTCCCGCGACTGGAAGGACTCGTCAGGGATGACAGCGCTGCGGGATGGGAAGGACAGGCTGGACCAGCTACCGAGGCAGGCGTACACATGCGGCCCCTTGAGGTTAACGGTTTTTGGCGAGATGCGGACTGGCTCTTATGTCGAGATGGCAAATGGCGTCCAGTTGAACCCGGCACATTCCCGCTGGTTGATGGGGCTACCGCGCGCTTGGGACGAGTCGAGCCCGGGGTGGCAAGAGTGGCAAGCAGCAACCGCATCGGCCGACTCAAAGGCTACGGTAACGCCATAAACGCACAGGCTGCGGCTGAATTCATCCGGGCTTACTTGGAGGTTGTGTGAAGAAGCTATCAACCGAGCAGGAAAACGCTGTGCGTGATGTAGCCCGTCAATGCTCTGATGCCATCAAAAAAGCCCTAAAGCAGAAGCCAAAGCCAAGCTGGAATGTCGTAGTGCCTCCGATCCTGAAGGAGTACCACGAGAAGGTTAAACCGATGGGTGTAAGCCTGGTGATGTTCAACAGCGTAATCGGACGCCTGAACGGGCGTTATGGAGTCGAGTCATGATCGAATTTCCGCCAGATGCCCGCCGCCGCGACATCGACAACTACAACAAGGCGTTGTTTGACGCGCTCACGCATGCAGGCATTTGGGAGGATGACAGCCAGGTGCAGAAAATGCTGGTGGAGTGGGGGCCGAAGGTACCGGGTGGACGTGTAGAAATATCCATCAAGAAACATGAACCTCTGGCGGGTGCAGCCGCCTGATAAGTGGAGAAGAGCATGAATCAGATGAACATCACCGTAACGTGCCCTGCGCACCATGCCGCCGCGATAGGTCAGCAGATAACGATGTCCAGTCGTGAAATTGCGGAGCTGGTCGATTCACGTCACAGCAATGTCTGTGTAACCATCGAGCGACTGATGAAATCCGGCGTTATTGGGGGGTATGCTGCAATGCAGTACACCCATCCTCAGAACCAGCAGACTTACCATTACTACGAAGTTAACAAGCGAGACAGCTATGTGATCGTCGCGCAGCTGTGCCCGGAGTTTACCGCACGTCTTGTTGATCGCTGGCAGGAACTGGAGAGCGGGGCCGGGATGATTGTTCCCCAAACACTCCCTGAAGCACTCCGGCTCGCCGCTGATCTTGCTGAACAGAAGCAACGTCTGAGTGAAGAGCTGGCAATTGCCGCACCAAAGGCTGAATTTGTTGATCGCTACGTCAAAGCCACCGGGTCAATGACATTCCGGCAGGTTGCCAAGCTCCTTAACGCCAAAGAACCCGAGTTCGCGATGTTCCTCATTGAGAACGGCATCATGTACCGCCTGAACCGCGTGCTTACTCCGAAGAGTAAACACATCGAAGCAGGCCGATTTGAAGTTAAGACCGGGACCACCAACCAGACCAACTATGCGTTCAATCAGTCTCGTTTCACGGCGAAAGGGGTGCGCTGGATAGGTGGACTTTGGGCAGAATATGTCGCTAAGGGGCAAATTGCGTGAGAGCCATACTGACGCCTGAAATTGCGCCGATGTCCGGGGTGGTTTTGTTCCGCCCTGGTACCGAACTGCTCTGGCTATTCCGTCAGGGAAGGGTAGTTATTGAGCCACCATCCGAAGCCATACAACATCTGCCATCTGGATTAATCCCTGAAGCCCACCAGCCCCTGACTGACGATGCCAATATGCAGGCTATTTTCGTTAACGAGAGGGTCATTCAGCGAGCCGGTGGATTGAGTAGCCTTGATGCCTGGCTGGAGAGAAAATTTGAATGCCAGTGGCCTCACACTGACTGGCATGCCAGTGACTTTACGGTAATGCGCCACGCTCCGGGGAGCATTCGTCTTTGCTGGTCGTGTGATAACCATTTACGTGAGCAAACCACTGAAAGACTGGCAGGAATTGCCATGCAGAACCTGGTAAAATGGCTGCTGGAAAGGGTAAATATTGATTTAGGTTTCAGCCCTGACCACACTCTTTCGCTTCCTGAGTTCTGCTGGTGGATGGTACGTAATGATCTGGCTGACCTTGTTCCTGAATCAGTGGCGAGTAAAGCACTCAGAATCAAGCCAGAACAGCACAGTTCAGTGATGAGGGAAAGCGACATTGTCCCGTCATTATCGGCTACGCAAGTCTTTCAGGAGAAGGCAAAAAAGATAGTGGCGGTGAGGGTCGATCCTGAAACGCCGGAATCTTTCATGCTGAGGCCAAAGCGACGACGCTGGGAAAACGAGAAATACACCCGCTGGGTGAAGTCGCAGCAGTGCAGTTGCTGCAATAACCCGGCAGACGACCCACACCACCTGATAGGCCACGGGCAGGGTGGAATGGGTACCAAAGCGCATGACCTGTTTGTGATACCGCTGTGCAGAGCACATCACGACGAGTTACACGCTGATCCTGTGGCATTTGAAGCGAAATACGGCGACCAGTTAACGCTGCTGTTTCGGTTTTTAGATCGTGCGCTGGCAATCGGCGTACTGGCGTAAGTGGAGACGCAAATGATCAATCCTTCAGAAGTAGGCAAATACGGCGAGTTGGTTCGCCTTCGCACTCTCGAAAGTATCTGGGTACAGGGAAAGCTCCGCATGTGGGGCCGCTGGTCTTATATCGGTGGTGGCTCGGGCGGAAACATGTTCAACCAGCTGCTGGCATCCGGGAAAATAACCAAATCCGCCATCAACGATGCGCTGCGCCGCATGAAGAAATCCGGCATCACTAAACCCGAGCTGGAAGCATACCTGCGTGAAATCCTCGACAGTAAAAACAAAACTGGCCTGGCGTTCTGCTCAGACGAGGAGGGGCTAATGATTGACGGCGTTATTGCAGCGGTATTAATGAACGAAGAATACCGTGGGCTGTATGGCGTGATTGTTGATCGTCATCGTCTGCGTAAAAGCAAACTCCAGATGGCTAGAGAGCTTAATTCAAAACACCCCGACTGGACCTTTATCACATGCCGCCGTCGCATTGATACATGGATTAGTCTTGCAGAATCGATCCTGTACGCACCACTTTGTGACGCGTTTGGCACAAATGGCGACAGATTTAAGTTGCAGAGTGAGCAAGAAAGTGCTTAAATTGTGATAGGCTCGGGACAGTAAAGCGTGCTGAGCAACAGAACAAAACACAAACCCGCCACAGTTGCGGGTTTTTTAATTTCCACTCGATAAAACATTTATTTTTTGGCACTATTTCATAAAACACTAATGGAATGATGCCGATGGAAAAATATCTATACTTATCCGAGCATTCGCATGTGGACGCTTGGGTTTATGGTGGTGAGGTTCCTTTCTTCAAGACTAGTAAATACAAGGATCAAGAAAGGAAAGGTATCTTCACTCCTGATGAAAACCTTATTGACACTTCAACATTTGATTTTCGACCCTATTCTAATGCTATTTTCTTGGGTGACAATATTATCAATTGCAATGTGAGTCTCACTGTAGATGGAGTCGAAATAGTGAGGGACGCCAAAGTTAATAAATGGACTGAGGATGGTCTAGTAGTATGTTTTGCCAATAGAAGAAGTAGATTCATCGCAAAAAAGCTTGAGAAAAAAGCATGTGTTAGAGTACTAAATGTAGAATTGCTTAAAACGTTAATTGATGCGCATGTTGGCTCGAAGGGCGAAATGGATTTTTGCAAATATACCAAAAGCCATAATCGGAATCATTTCCTTAAGTCTGATGAAGACTCTTGGCAGGACGAATTTAGAATGTTTTGGAAAGATGTTGAGCCGATAAAACTAATATTACCTCCTGGGATTGCAGTTCTAGAGTTTTACAGATAATAAACCTAAAAGCCGCTAACCAGCGGCTTTTTTTATTCCCCTCATTTTGAGAGGACTCACGGCAATAAGAGGGGGCTAAATGTCCGCAGAACCGATATCTGCTACGGCAACTGCTGGTGTTGCTGCCGGAACTACCGGAATCACCTTCGCCACGATGTTTCCAGAAGCTACCCCAGCTGTAATGCTTTGCTCACTTGCTGGGGCCGCTCTTTACGTACTTAGCAGTGAAGATCACAAGCTCTGGAAGCAGATACTGTTCGCGCTTATTTCGTTTATCGGTGGGGTTTACTGCGCCGGAACAGCATCTGAAATCATCGCAGCGCTTATCAATGCGGCATTAAGTCACCTTTCTCCGCCAGTTGCCGTGAAAGTATCGCCAGCCATTGGCGCGCTGGCGGCCTCAACGGTTTCTGTCACCGTCCTGCTTCGCGTTCTCAAGCGCTCGAAGACAGGAGACTTACCCGGATTGAAGGGGGAAGAATGACGTGGCAAACACTGATCCTGAACATTAACGCTGTTGCATGCATCCTTATAACCATACGCCTGATGTTCTTCAGGAAGCGGAGCTTACGGCGCCGCCGTCTGATGGAGTTTCTGGCGTATGGGCTGATCCTCGCTCCAGCGTTTACCGCTTTCCGCATCTGGCATGGTGATTACGTGCAGGTCGACTACGGAGAGTTGGTCGTCAACCTTGTTGTCTGCATAGCCGTATGGCGAGCACGTGGCAACATCGCAAGAATAGCAGGGGAAAGCACAACGTGAATCAATCACAATTTCAGAGGGCGGCTGGTATCAGCGCCGGGTTAGCTACGCGCTGGTTTCCGCATATCGACGCCGCCATGAAGGAATACGGCATCACCGCACCGCTTGATCAGGCCATGTTTATTGCCCAGATGGGGCATGAAAGCACCAGATTTACCCGACTGGTGGAGAACCTGAATTACGCGGTTGAAAACCTGGTACCGACGTTCGGCAGCCACCGCATCACTCAACAGCAATCCGCCGCACTTGGCAGAACGGCAACGCAACCGGCAAACCAGAAAGCGATCGCCAATCTGGTATACGGTGGTGAGTGGGGAAAAGAACACCTTGGCAATCAGGTCGCTGGTGATGGCTGGAAATATCGCGGTCGTGGGCTGAAACAGGTTACCGGACTGAGCAACTATCGCAGTTGTGGTCTTGCTCTAAAACTGGACCTTATTACCCACCCGGAGCTGCTTGAACAGGATGAATACGCCGCGCGCTCAGCTGCATGGTTCTATGCCTCCCGTGGTTGCCTGCTTCATTCCGGCGACGTTGAGCGCGTGACGCTTCTTATCAATGGTGGCAGAAACGGGCTGGATAAACGCCGCGCGCTGTTTAACCTGGCGAAATCTGTTCTGGTGTGAGGTGTCTATGAGCATCATCGAAATGATTTTGGGCGGTATTGCTGCGCTGGTGGCCGTCGCATTCAGCGGTTTTGTTGCTGGCAATATTCGCGGCAGTGGAAAGGCAGAGGCAAAAGCCAGGCAGCAGCGCACCGAAGAGAACGCAGCGGCGGCAGTTGCGGCGGCAGAACGTAAAGCAGAAGTCACTAAAGAGGCCAGTAATGTCCAGCAGACTGTTAATCACATGCCTGATGACGATGCTGATCGCGAGTTGCGGGACAACTGGACCCGTAAGGGTTGAGTTGGTGGACACGGCTTGCGACTGGGTTAAACCCATCTACGGCACAGAGCACGACTGGGATATGCTGGACCGCCAGACGAAGAAAGACATCCTGGCGCATAACAAAGCGTGGCAGGCGAACTGCAAACCTAAATGGGCGCAATGAAATGCGCCCGAACAGCATTATTTTGTGGTGCTGAATAGCTTCATGTACTGATTGATAGGCTTACCTGAGTGAGAATCTTTCCCCGGCTTGGGCGTAGCAGATAAAACTTCAGAAGCTAGTTTGTTAGATGCCTGATTATCAACGCCAACAATAGCCTCTACGTAGAATTCGTTGCAGGAGTTTCTAAAGCCATATTGCATTTCTTCAATGCTGGCTTTGAGAAGCTTAGTGGCAATTCCCTGCCTTTTAAATTTATCGGCTACGGCATAACCCACGCCAAAACAGGGCTTCCCTTCATATGGATCTGCTGGGACGTATATGGCAACACCTTTAACAATATCTCCCTGAACGAAAGCGTAAGTAATCCTTGGCGTGCCTTCCGCATCGTCCATAAGTACCTTCATTTCAGGATGAACTACACACGGTGAGAGTCTAATCAGGCCATTGGATAAAGCGTGTTGAAAACTATTCAACGAGTCTGTTGGATTGACGAGTTCAGGCATTTTGATTCCTCTGATTATTAGTGTTTGGCGTTTTAAAATACATCCTCGCGGATTTTTATACATTGATATTAATGAGTTTTTATTTGGAAATTTGAAGCAGGTTCGTTTTTCTCAATAAATCACATTAAGCGCATCGCACGCGCACATCAAAGAAAGTCTTTCAGCTGTGAGCCTGGGCAAACCGATAACTTTCGGCGGCTTTGCTGTGCGACAGGCTCACGTCTAAAAGGAAATCAAATGCAGGTCACTATTGATGGTGTCCCGTTTGTGCCTGCCTGCGCTTCAGCGTCACGGATTGGCATTGCCATTTCGACACATCAGCGCGCAGACGTTTTAAAACGTTCACTCGAACAGCATCTGAGGCACCTGCCAGCCGGCGCGCTGGTGGTGGTTGTAGATGATGGTTCGAAACCTGCCGCAGTAGTGCCTAACGGCGTGCAGCTGCTTCGCCATGAAACATCACTCGGCATTGTTGCATCGAAGAACGCCAGTTTAACCGCGCTGATGGACGCCGGGTGTGAGCATCTCTTCCTGTGGGACGATGACGCCTGGCCCATCGCTGATAACTGGCACTTGCCATACATCGAATCACCCGAACCGCACCTTGCTTACCAGTTTCTCGATCTGGCAGGAACGAATAAGCTGAAGGATATGGCGATCCTGTACAGGGATGATAAGCACATCGCATACACCGGGCAGCGCGGCGTGATGCTGTATTACCACCGCAGCGCTATCGAGAAGGTTGGCGGTTTCGATCGGGTATACGGTCGCGGCATGTACGAACATCCCGATCTGGCGCTGCGCATTCACAACGCCGGGTTATCGACCTGGGCGTTCGCTGATGTGGTCGGCTCTGAAAAGCTGATTCACTCCATGGATGAGCATGAAGAGGGGACGCGCTCTATTCCCCGGCCTGACCGTGAAGCACTGGTGAAACGAAACGTCGGAATATTCAACGGCCGGCGGGATAGTGGTTATACCGGATTCGCTTCATACAGTACCAATCCGAATCTGGTGATTACGACGCTGCTTACGAGTCAGCCAGACCCACAGCGCGGCGGAAAAATGAAGCCTGACCCGCAGGCTCTTCAGGTTTGGGCGGACTCTATATCCGGCGCGTTGCCGATTGTCCTGGCTGACGAATTAAAAGAGTCGCCAACTGGTGCCGATCTGGTTGAAGTCCCGCTGGTGGGCATGAGCCCTTACTTTGCTCGCTGGCTTCACATTTATCAATTTCTACGTTCGCATCCTGAGTACCACCTTGTCTGGTGTACGGACGGTACTGACGTCGAAATGTTGCGAGAGCCCTGGGCAGAAATGGAGCCGGGTAAAATTTACGTTGGCTCAGAGCACAAGACGTATGCCGACGAATGGATGACGGTCAATCACCACGGCAGTGCATACCAACAATTTCTGAAGCAGCACCGCGACGAACCTTTGCTTAATGCTGGTCTGCTTGGTGGCAGCCGTGAAGACGTCATGGAGTTTGCACACCGGATCATCCGCCTTTACTACCGGATAGAGAGCCATCGCTTCTGGAAGATGGAGACAGCACCCGCAACGCTGGTGGATATGGGTGCTTTCGGTATGGCTGCAAAGTCTTTCGGAGATCGCATCGTTACCGGTCCTAAGGTGCACACCATCTTTAAAACAGATGGATTCGGGAAGGAGGTTGCATGGTTTCGCCACAAGTGAGGTTTGTTGTTGTTGGTCACCACACCCGGATGGGTCATGCACAACGTCTCGCTGCGATGCTGGATGCCCATCTGCTTATTGATGACGGTAACCACGGCGCGAACTGGAATCACCGACGCGCGCTTGAATGGGCTGCTGAGCAACCTTGCCGGGTAGTCGTGCTGGAAGACGACGCGCTACCGGTGCAGGGATTCACCGAAAAGGTAACTGACTGGCTGGTGCGCTTCCCTGATGACATGCTGAGCTTTTATCTCGGTACGGGCCGACCGCCGCAGTATCAGAAAGAGATAGCCGGAATGCTGGTGGATGCGGATCGCGTCTGCGGTGACCACATCGTATTAAGCAAGCTGATTCACGGGGTATGT
This sequence comes from Enterobacter hormaechei ATCC 49162, assembly GCF_001875655.1. Lineage (NCBI taxonomy): Bacteria > Pseudomonadati > Pseudomonadota > Gammaproteobacteria > Enterobacterales > Enterobacteriaceae > Enterobacter > Enterobacter hormaechei. Next base: position 999,070 of record NZ_MKEQ01000001.1, on the reverse strand, counting down.
TATAGCCCTCCTCAGGGCAGGCTGGCGCGCATGCTCAGCGCATGGAATAAAACGCTGGCAGCTGATTACGCCGTCGGTGAGGCGTTCGGTGGCAGGGTAATTTATCCGTGTTACTCGCTGGTGGATCACGCCGACATGCCGGCGGTTGAGCGTCACCCTGACAATGAGCCGAGGACAGAACGCCGCAGTGCATGGAGACTGGCATGAACAAAGAGCCCCGTGTATATGGCAGCCGATGGGATAAGGCCCGTCTGCGTTTTCTCCAGCAGCACCCACTGTGTGTGATGTGCGAGCAGCAGGGGCGCATAACCCCAGCAACGGTGGTTGACCATATCGAGCCCCACAAACTCAAAGATGCGCTTAAGTCAGGTAACCCGCTGGCCATATCGAAAGCACAGCTCCTGTTCTGGAGTAAAGAAAACTGGCAGCCACTGTGCAAAGCGCATCATGACTCAACGAAACAGAGAATGGAGAAGAGCGGCGCGGTAATAGGCTGTGATGCCAACGGCTACCCGCTCGATCCTGCGTCTCACTGGAGCACGTAATGAAAGACCTCATCATTGAATACCGAGACGGTAAGTTTGTTCATCTGGCGATTGATGGCGTGGAGATGAAGCACGTAACGTCTATCCAGTTCTCCCACACCGTGGGCGAGAACGTACCGACACTGACCGTCTCAGGGCATGTGTGGTCCGAGTACGGGAAAGGCGATCAGAAACTCGAACAGGTAGACAAACATTCGGCATAGCGCGGCGGCGGCAAGTCGATTACCTATCATGTGAAATCATTTCAAATGCAATGATATCAAATGAGAATGAATCGCATCAGGGCAGGGGGGGGATCAAATCTTCAAAACCTTTGCCCCAAATGACCGCCGCCAAAGTTTGATTTTAACGCTAACCCGATTTTTTTAGTTTTAAGGTGTTGACATATGGCAGATAAACGAACCCGTTCCGACAGTTCGGCGGCAGCGGTTCAGGCCATGAAAAATGCAGCTGTGGACACCATCGATCCGCCGTCCCATGCAGGTTTGGAGAAAAAAGCCGAACCATTCTGGCATGACAATATCAGATCGAAAGCTCTGGACAGCTGGACGCCTGCCGACCTGCTGGCCGCCGTAGAACTTGCTAATAATCAGCTCTATATCACCGTTTTACGCAAGGATTTACGCAAAGAAGAGCGTATACGCGGGGAGGAGCGAGACGAAGGCCTTATTAAAGACCTCCGCAAGCAAATTGTTGAGCTACAACGAACTATCCTGGCTCAGCGCCGCGACCTCCAGATCCATTCCCACGCAACCAACGGCGAAAGTCGCGACCAGAAGAAACGTAATCAGAACGATCGTGATGCACGGAATACCAAAAACGGGCATCAGGACCAGGACGACAACCTGATCGCCTTTCCCAAGCACGGATAACAGACTATGACGCGAGGTGAGCGTGTAATAGCGTTCATTGAGCGCTTTTGCATTGTGCCGGAAGGCAAACTTCTCGGTAAGGCCATGCGGCTTGACCCCTTCCAGAAAGAATTCATCCTGGCGGTTTACGACAATCCAGTCGGTACCGATAAAGCGATACTGAGCATCGCCCGAAAAAACGGCAAGACGGGGCTGATAGCCGGCATCCTGCTGGCGCATCTGGTGGGGCCAGAAGCGGTACAGAATACCCAGATCGTCAGTGGCGCTTTGAGCCGGGAACAGGCATCCATCGTTTTCAACCTGGCGGTGAAGATGGTCAACCTGAACCCGAAGTTGCAGGAGATTGTGCACATCACGCCCAGCGGCAAAAAGCTGATCGGGCTGCCGTGTAATGTCGAATATAAGGCGTTATCTGCTGAGGGTAAAACCACGCACGGCCTGTCGCCTGTTCTGGCGATTCTGGACGAAACCGGGCAGGTAAGGGGGCCGCAGGATGATTTTATCGATGCGATCACCACAGCCCAAGGCGCGCATGAGAATCCGCTACTGATAGTTATCAGCACTCAGGCGGCGAACGACGCCGATCTGTTAAGCATCTGGATTGATGATGCGGTCAAATCGAAAGATCCGCACATTGTCTGCCACGTTTACGAAGCGCCAAAAGACGCTGATATCAGTAAGCGAGAATCCTGGCTTGCCGCGAACCCGGCGCTAGGAACCTTCCGTTCCGAAAAAGACATGGCGCGCCAGGCTGAAATGGCCTCGCGAATGCCGAGCTTCGAGAACACATTCCGCAACCTCAACCTGAACCAGCGCGTTTCCACCGTATCACCGTTTATCTCCCGCAGCGTGTGGGAGCTGTGCGGCGGCATGCCGGTTAATACGCCGAGGAAGTGGTACGCGGGGCTGGATCTTTCAGCAAGGAATGACTTAACGGCGCTGGTTATCGCTGGTGAAGCAGAAGATGGCATCTGGGATATCTTCCCGTTCTTCTGGACACCTGAAAAGACGCTGGGAGCAAGGTCAAAAACAGACCGTGCACCGTATGACGTATGGGCAGGAGAGGGACTTCTGCGTACCACTCCAGGTGCTTCCGTCGATTACTCATTCGTGGTTGCCGACATCGCTGAAATTATTGGCGATTTCGACATTACCTCGATGGCCTTCGACCGCTGGCGAATTGATCAGTTCAGGAAAGAAGCTGACGACATCGGCCTGAACCTTCCATTGGTAGAATTTGGGCAGGGTTTTAAGGATATGGGCCCAGCTGTAGACACCCTTGAGTCACTGATGCTGAACGGGCGGGTGAGGCATGGCATGCACCCGGTATTAACGATGTGTGCCTGGAACGCGGTGATCGTAAAAGATGCCGCTGGCAACCGTAAGCTGGATAAATCCAAAGCAACGGGCCGTATTGATGGCATGGTCGCAATGACGATGTCCGTTGGTGCTGCTAATGGGGAAGTTACCGAACAAGGTGGTGACTTCGATGACTTCATTTTCCGACCGCTGAGCATGTGATGGAAGAACCTAAATACACAATTGACCTGCGAACCAATAACGGCTGGTGGGCAAAGCTTCAGTCCTGGTTTGTCGGCGGGCGTTTAGTCACCCCAAATCAGGGCTCACAGACGGGGCCTGTTTCGGCCCACGGACACCTGGGCGATTCATCCATTAACGATGAACGGATACTGCAAATTTCGACTGTGTGGCGCTGCGTGAGCCTGATTTCAACGCTCACGGCATGCTTACCGCTTGATGTCTTCGAAACAGACCAGAATGACAACCGTAAAAAAGTGGATTTGAGCAATCCACTGGCGCGACTGCTGCGCTACTCACCGAATCAGTACATGACCGCTCAGGAATTCAGGGAGGCCATGACAATGCAGCTCTGTTTCTTCGGTAACGCGTATGCACTGATTGACCGCAACAGTGCGGGTGACGTGATAAGCCTTCTCCCGCTTCAATCAGCCAGTATGGATGTGAAACTTGTCGGAAAAAAAGTGGTTTATCGCTATCAGCGAGACAGCGAATACGCCGACTTTTCGCAGAGAGAGATTTTTCACCTTAAAGGCTTCGGATTCACCGGGCTGGTCGGCCTGTCACCAATTGCTTTTGCCTGTAAATCGGCAGGGGTGGCGGTGGCGATGGAGGATCAGCAACGTGATTTCTTTGCTAATGGCGCCAAGTCTCCGCAAATTCTCATGACCGGAGACAGAGTTCTAACCGAACCACAGCGAAATCAGCTTGAAGAGAACTTTAAAGAGATCGCCGGCGGGCCTGTAAAAAAAAGGCTCTGGATTCTGGAAGCAGGATTTACCACCTCACCTATCGGCGTAACGCCACAGGATGCCGAGATGATGGCGTCCCGAAAATTCCAGGTTAGCGAGCTGGCGCGATTCTTTGGCGTACCGCCTCACCTTGTCGGCGATGTGGAGAAGTCAACGAGCTGGGGCTCAGGCATCGAGCAGCAAAATCTCGGGTTTCTACAGTACACACTACAGCCCTATATCTCCCGGTGGGAAAACAGCATTCAGCGTTGGCTTATCCCGGCTAAGGATGTTGGCCGGATTCACGCTGAGCATAATCTTGATGGTCTGTTAAGGGGCGATTCTGCATCCCGCGCAGCCTTTATGAAGGCAATGGGCGAATCTGGGCTCCGCACCATTAACGAGATGCGTCGAACTGACAACATGCCTCCATTACCTGGTGGCGATGTGGCAATGCGACAGGCGCAATACGTGCCGATCACCGACTTAGGAACCAACAAAGAGCCCCGTAATGACGGGGCTTAATTTTTATGGGGGCCGTAATGCCTGAAATTGTAAAAACGCTCTCTTTCGACGAGACAGAAATCAAATTCACCGGTGACGGAAAGCAGGGGATCTTTGAAGGATATGCCTCTGTCTTTAATAACACTGATTCCGATGGCGACATCATTCTTCCCGGGGCGTTTAAAAACGCACTGGCAAACCAGACCCGAAAAGTGGCGATGTTTTTTAACCACAGGACGTGGGAACTGCCAGTTGGAAAATGGGACAACCTGGAAGAAGACCAAAAAGGGCTGTATGTGCGCGGTCAACTAACGCCAGGGCACAGCGGGGCCACTGATCTTAAAGCTGCAATGCAGCACGGTACGGTTGAGGGCATGTCGGTTGGCTTTTCCGTTGCAAAAGATGATTACACCACCATTCCCACCGGTCGAATTTTCAAGAATGTCCAGGCACTGCGTGAAATAAGCGTCTGCACTTTCCCGGCCAACGAACAGGCCGGCATTGCAGCCATGAAAAGTGTCGACGGCATTGAAACGATCCGTGATGTGGAGAACTGGCTGAGGGATTCAGTCGGCCTCACCAAATCACAGGCAGTTGGGCTAATTGCCCGGTTTAAGTCAGCGATTCGGAGCGAGTCCGAGGGCGACGGAAACGAAGCACAAATCAAAGCTCTGCTTCAGAGCATCCAATCTTTCCCTTCTAACTTAGGTAAATAATTATGTCAGAACTCGCTCTCATTCAAAAAGCTATCGAAGAATCCCAGCAGAAAATGACCCAGCTTTTCGATGCGCAGAAAGCAGAAATCGAAAGCACGGGGCAGGTTTCTAAACAGTTGCAGTCCGACCTGATGAAAGTACAGGAAGAGCTGACCAAATCCGGCACTCGCCTCTTCGATCTGGAACAGAAACTGGCATCCGGCGCTGAGAATCCTGGTGAGAAGAAATCCTTCTCTGAACGGGCTGCTGAAGAGCTTATTAAGTCATGGGACGGTAAACAGGGCACCTTCGGCGCGAAAACGTTTAACAAGTCATTAGGCAGTGACGCTGATTCGGCTGGCTCACTGATCCAGCCGATGCAGATCCCAGGCATCATCATGCCAGGCCTGCGCCGTCTTACCATTCGTGATCTGCTGGCTCAGGGCCGCATTTCCAGTAACGCTCTGGAATATGTGCGTGAAGAGGTGTTTACCAATAACGCCGACGTGGTGGCAGAGAAAGCGCTGAAGCCAGAATCGGATATCACCTTCAGCAAACAAACAGCGAACGTGAAGACCATCGCGCACTGGGTGCAGGCATCACGTCAGGTGATGGATGATGCGCCAATGCTTCAGTCCTACATTAACAACCGCCTCATGTACGGCCTGGCACTGAAGGAAGAGGGCCAGCTGCTGAACGGCGACGGTACCGGGGATAACCTGGAAGGGCTGAACAAAGTGGCAACGGCCTATGACACCTCGCTGAATGCCACCGGCGACACCCGCGCTGACATTATCGCTCACGCTATTTATCAGGTGACCGAGTCTGAGTTCAGCGCTTCCGGTATCGTCCTGAACCCGCGCGACTGGCACAACATCGCGTTGCTGAAAGACAATGAAGGCCGCTATATCTTCGGTGGTCCTCAGGCTTTCACCAGTAACATCATGTGGGGCCTGCCAGTGGTTCCGACTAAGGCGCAGGCCGCCGGCACCTTTACCGTAGGTGGTTTCGATATGGCCTCACAGGTCTGGGATCGCATGGATGCCACCGTGGAAGTCAGCCGTGAAGACCGCGATAACTTCGTGAAAAACATGCTGACCATCCTGTGCGAAGAGCGTCTGGCGCTGGCGCATTATCGCCCGACAGCAATCATCAAGGGCACCTTCTCTTCTGGCTCATGATGGAGGGGGCGGGGAAACCCGCCCTTTTAACGTATGGCGATAGATGTTCTGGATGTAATTTCCCTCAGTCTGTTTAAGCAGCAGATTGAGTTTGAGGAAGACGACAGGGACGAGCTGATCACGCTGTACGCCCAGGCCGCTTTTGACTACTGCATACGCTGGTGCGATGAACCAGCATGGAAGGTTGCGGCTGATATTCCTGCCGCCGTTAAGGGCGCCGTTCTGCTTGTCTTTGCTGACATGTTTGAACACCGGACGGCACAAAGCGAAGTGCAGCTTTATGAGAATGCAGCCGCCGAACGCATGATGTTCATTCATCGCAACTGGCGCGGTAAAGCCGAATCAGAGGAGGGCTCCTGATGGAACCGGGACGATTCAGGCACCGGGTAAAAATTCTCACCTTCACAACCTCGCGTGATCCATCTGGCCAGCCGGTTGAATCGTGGAGTGGTGGCAGGCCGATTTCTGCCGAGGTGAAGGGGATCAGCGGCAGAGAGCAGCTGTCAGGCGGCGTGGAGACGGCGCAGGCAACTATTCGCGTATGGATGCGCTTCAGGGCTGACCTGAACGCCTCTTCTCGTCTGGAAGTGCTAAGCGGGCCGTATAAAGGCCAGGTGCTAAATATCATCGGTCCTCCGGTAGCAAATTCGACCGGCACTCGCCTGGAAATTCTTTGCAAAACGGGAGCTGAAAAATGATTGAGACGAGCCTCGATTTTTCCGGGTTAAATGACATAGCAAAGGATCTGGAGGCGCTTAGCCGCGCTGAAAACAATAAGGTTCTTCGTGATGCCACGCGCGCCGGCGCGGAAGTGCTTAAGGAAGAAGTGATCGCACGTGCACCGGTACGCACCGGAAAACTGAAAAAAAACGTGGTGGTGGTTACTCAAAAAAGCCGCCGCCGCGGGGAAATTTCTTCCGGCGTCCATATTCGTGGCGTTAACCCGCGCACCGGCAACAGCGATAACACGATGAAGGCGAATAACCCGAGAAACGCCTTTTACTGGCGCTTTGTGGAGCTTGGCACTGCGAACATGCCTGCGCATCCTTTTGTGCGACCCGCTTACGATACGCGCGAGGAAGAGGCCGCCAGCGTCGCCATTGCCAGGATGAATCAGGCTATTGATGAGGTATTGAGCAAGTGAATGAAGATAATATCTACGCCTTGCTTTCTCCCCTGGCAGAAGGACGGGTATACCCCTATGTTGCGCCATTAGGTAGTGACGGGAAACCGTCTGTCTCTCCACCCTGGATTATCTTTTCCATCGTCGATGATGTTTCCGCTGACGTACTGTGTGGCCAGGCAGAGAGCAGGGTTTCCGTTCAGGTCGATGTGTATTCCACTTCGATCGCTGAATCACGATCCCTGAGAGATTTGGTGCTCGCTTCGCTTGAGCCGTTAACCCCTACAGAGGTGGTAAAAATCCCCGGGTACGAGCCAGATTATCGGCTCTACCGTGCCACCCTGGATTTTAAAGTTACCCCCTGACAATTAATTCACCCAACGAACCCGCCTGATGGCGGGTTTTCTTTTTCCAGGAGACAGCTATGTCTGCACTTTATGAAAAATCGCAGCTGACGAAGATCCTTATTTCCTCCCTGCCAGCCACCAAAGAAACGATGGATTCCGCAACCTTCCTCGATCTGAGTTGCACCATCAAAGAAATTCAGTTCACCGGTGGGCAGAAGCAGGATATCGACGTAACAACGCTTTGCTCCACCGAGCAGGAGAACATCAACGGCCTGCCTTCTCCGTCAGAAATCTCTCTGTCCGGAAACTTCTACAAGAATCCGGCGCAGGACGCCTTGCGTGAGGCCTATGACAACGATACGACCTACGCTTTCCAGGTTATCTTCCCGTCCGGCAAGGGCTTTAAGTTCCTGGCTGAAATCCGCCAGCACACCTGGTCTTCAGGTACCAACGGCGTAGTGGCGGCAACGTTCTCCCTGCGCCTGAAAGGTAAGCCTGAAAACATCGAGTCTGGCTCCTGAGAGGTCTCATGAAGAATATTAAAAATCTCGCCCTGGCTAAGATGTCGGGTTTTCGTCATAAGACGGTCGCCGTTCCTGAGTGGGAGGGCGTCAAAGTGGTTCTCCGTGAGCCGTCAGGTGAAGCCTGGCTGCGCTGGCAGGAAGTGGTGAAAGCGGGTGCTGATGATGAAAATGTGTCGGTATCGGAAAAGGCACACCGTAATCTTTGCGCTGACGTGGTGCTCTTCATTGACGTCCTGTGCGACACCGATAAGCAACCGGTATTCAGCGTAGACGAAGAAGAGCAGGTACGTGAAATCTACGGCCCCGTCCATTCACGCCTGCTCAAACAGGCGCTTGACCTGATCAACAACGCGGACGAAGCGCGGGAAAAGTCTCAACCCCCGGCGTAAAGTTTCTGATGTCGCTTGCGCTCCGGATGGGGCGCACGCTCTCAGAGCTTCGGCAGAATATGACGGCAAGCGAGCTTCTGATGTGGATTGAGTACGACAGGCAAAGTCCGGTTGGCGATATTCGTGGTGACATTCAGGCCGCCCAGCTCGTCTCTGCCATCTACGGCTCGCAGGGGGCAAAAGTACCGCTGGACGATGCGATCCTGCGATGGGGTGGCGATGAGCAATCAGAACCGAAGGACCCGTTTGCAGGGCTTGAAGCTGCACTTACAGCTGCAACTCAGTGACAAATGAACTGCAAAATAATAGGATTGTTTTTTAATGATTTTGGTGAAGGCAATGAAAAAACTAGTCTTATTTGTATTATTTTTTGGTTTCAGTTGTGTTTCAAATGCAACTCAAACACTGGCTCCATTAGAACCAAATGAGTTGCAAAGCTATACGTCTACGATTTGCTCTGATCATGCAAATCCTGAATTGTGTAAAAAGGCTTTTTTTAAAATCATGGGCTATATAAAAACAAACGATGATTACTACTATTTCTGTCAAAAGCAAAAAGAGGCAGGGATGACGATTAATAAAGATTCATGCAATAAATCGGAAGCTCTGAGAGAATTTTTAGACAAGCCATGAGGTTTATATCACAACAAAAAGCCCGTTGATGGGCTTTTTTTTCGCCTGGAGAAAATTGATGGCAACATTACGTGAGTTAATAATCAAAATTTCCGCTAACTCGCAGTCATTCCAGACGGAAATTTCCCGCGCCTCACGCATGGGGCAGGATTATTACCGCACCATGCAGAATGGCGGTCGGCAGGCCGCTGCTGCTGCCAGAGAGAGCGAAAGGGCGCTCTCTGATTTGACTGCCGGATTTGCATCTGCTGGAAGGGCTGCTGCCGCAGCTACGGCAGCTTTTGCAACGGGTAAAATTGTGCAGATTGCTGATGAGTGGAACTCCGTAAACGCTCGTCTTAAACAGGCATCATCTTCTGCTGATGATTTTGCCGCTTCACAGCGTCAGTTAATGGAAATCAGCCAAAGAACCGGCACGGCATTTTCAGATAACGCAAACCTTTTTTCCCGAGCAGCCGCCTCAATGCGCGAGTACGGCTATAGCTCTGACGAAGTTCTGAAAATTACCGAAGCTGTCTCTACCGGCCTAAAAATTTCCGGGGCTAACACTCAGGAGGCGAGCTCTGTTATTACTCAGTTCAGCCAGGCGCTCGCACAAGGCGTTCTTCGTGGTGAAGAATTTAATGCCGTTAACGAAGCCGGTGATCGGGTAATCCGCGCTCTGGCTGCGGGAATGGGCGTGGCCCGTAAAGACCTCAAGAGCATGGCTGACCAGGGACAGCTTACGATTGATAAGGTTGTCCCAGCTTTGATGAGCCAGTTAGAAGCGTTGCAGGGCGAATTTGCCAGCATGCCACAAACGGTTTCCGGATCCCTTCAAAAAGTAACTAACTCATTCATGGCCTGGGTGGGCGGTGTAAACCAGGCAACCGGTGCTACTGATGCGTTGTCTGGCGGATTGGATAATGTTGCCCAGACGCTTGATTCTTTTACTTCATCAGCAGTGAGCGGCGCGCTTAGTGACGTTGCTGACAATATGTCAACAATTACAACAGTCGCTGGGGCGCTTGTTGGCGTGGGACTGGCACGCTACCTAAGCGGAGTTGTAACCAGTGCCACGAGTGCAACAGGTGCGCTAATTTCAGCTGCGAAATCAGAGGTTGCCCTTGCAGTCGCGCAGGATAAAGCGGCGCAGTCTGCTGTTGCGGCTTCCAGGGCTGAAGTTTATCGGGCTCAGCAAGCAGTACAGAGTTCAAGAAGTGCAGATGTTCAGGCGGCTCAGCAAGAAAAGGTCGCGGCGGCTGAAGCAAATGTCACTGCGGCCCATACCAGACTGACTACCGCTCTTGCCAGTGGTACAGCTACGGAAAAGGTGCGAGCCAGAACAGCACTTGAACGCGCGCAGGCAGGGCTGGTAGCAGCTAAAAATGCCGACACTCAGGCTGTCGCTGAAAGGCGTCTGGCTGCCGCTCAGGCTGCTTTAAACCGTAACATCTCAAATCGTGTTTCGACTCAAAGCAATCTCAATAGCGTAACATCTGTCGGCACTCGCCTGATGAGTGGTGCGCTTGGCCTGATTGGCGGCGTGCCGGGTCTGGTGATGCTGGGAGCAGGAGCTTGGTATGCGATGTATCAGAATCAGGAGCAGGCTCGGCGTTCTGCTCAGGAATATGCCAGTCAAATCGACGAGATACGAGAAAAAACTTCCCGCATGTCTTTGTCTGAAACAGACGATAATAGGGGGAGGACTGTTGGTGCTCTGGTAGAGCAAAATCGTCTGATTGATGAGCAAGCCAAAAAAGTCCGAAATTTAAAAGATGAAATTGATAAGTTGAACTCAGCCCGTGGACAGCCAGGTATAACTAGCGTTAACGATGCGGATATTTTAAGAGCTATTGCCATCGCCACAGATCAGCTCGCTGTTGAAGAGGGGAAGTTAAATGGTATGCGAGATAAGTCTCGCGGCATCCAGCAGACTCTCGAAGAAATTGAGCGGCGGCGTAATGATTTAATACGCGAACAAGCCTGGCGGCAGAATGCGGCTTATCAGTCGATGATCATGATGAATGGTCAGCATACTGAATTTAACCGCCTGTTGGGACTGGGTAATCAGCTCCTTATGGCGCGTCAGGGGCTGGCTAACGTCCCGCTCAGACTTCCTCAGGCCGACCTCGACAAAAAGCAAACTGATGCCCTCGAAAAGAGCCGCCGGGATCTGGAGTTGTCACGCCTGAAGGGTGAAGCAAAAGAGCGCCTGCGTCTGAGTTATGCAGCCGATGACCTGGGGTTAACCAGTGATCCGCAATTCCAGACAGGCCGTCAGGAGTTGATTAATAACGGCCTTGCTGAATGGCGGAATAATGAGGCCAACAAACCTAAGGCGAAGGGCGGTAAAACCGAAGGCGAGAAAACCGAGGATGTGTATAAGCGCCTTATCAAGCAGCAAAAAGAGCAGATTGCCCTGCAAGGCCAGAATACTGAACTGGCGAAGGTTAAATACCAGGTCAGCCAGGGGGAGCTTGCTTCTCTGACAGAAGCCCAGAAAAAGACGGTATTGCAGAATGCTGCGCTGATTGACCAGGTTAAATTGCGTGAGCAACTGCGAAATTACGAAGCCAACCTTGCTGACAGTAACGCCAGCGCCCGCGCAGCCAATGAAGCGCAACTGCTGGGCTACGGGCAGGGAACCAGGTTCCGTGAAAGACTTCAGGAGCAGTTCAATCTGCGTAAGGAGTTTGAGCAGAAGAATACCGATCTTCTCCGCCAGCGTCAGGCTGGTGAAATCGACGAGACGTTCTATCAGCAGGGGCTGGCACTTAATAAGCGCTACCTCGAAGAGCGCCTGCGCGACCAGGAGGGATATTACGCAGCTTCTGATGCGCAGCGTGACGACTGGATGACGGGACTGTCTGAGGGTTATGCGAACTGGGTGGACGAAGCTACTGATTATTCTTCCATGGCCGCTGACGGCATGAAGCAGGCCATGGGTGGCGCGGTCACCACGATCACCGACATGCTCAATGGCAACGTTGACAGCTGGAAGGACTGGGGCGTGAGCGTACTGAAGATCATCCAGAACGTTCTGGTGAACATGGCTGTTGCTAATGGCGTCAGCTCAATTGGATCACTGTTCAGTTTTGGCGCCTCGTCAGCCGCAACCGCCAGCAGCGGTACCGCTATTCAGAATGCCGGCGCGAACTTTACCTTTAATGCGAAGGGTAATGTTTACGACTCTCCGTCCCTGAGCGCTTACAGCAATGGCGTTTTTCAGACGCCTCAGCTGTTTGCTTTTGCCAAAGGTGCGGGCATTTTCGGCGAGGCAGGTCCTGAAGCCATTATGCCACTCACGCGGGCACCTAATGGTGATCTTGCTGTTCGCGCAGTGGGGATGCCACAGGTCTCTGGCGGTGTGCCTTCAGTTAACTTCGGCGATATCAATATTCAGGGCGGATCTCCACAGGCGTCCAGTCAGGGTACTGCCGGAGCAGCAGGCAGGCAGCTTAAGGATGCCATCACTGGTGTCATTAACGAACAGGCCAGCATGCCGGGCTCGCCTCTGTGGCGATTAATCAAGGGAGTTTAACCATGGCAGTCGAAACCTTCAGCTGGTGCCCAAAGGTTGCCTCTCAGGTTGATACAAATTTTCGTACCCGAAAGGCACAGTTTGGCGATGGCTATGCGCAGGTGGCCGGGGACGGTATCAACCCGGTAACACCTCAGTGGAGCGTGAGCTTTACCGGTGACGAGGCTTACATTCAGACCATTAAAAACTTTCTGAACAGACATGCCGGGTGGAAGTCATTTATCTGGAAGCCGCCGCTTGAGCCTTCAGGTTTATGGCGCGCGGAATCCTTCCAGATATCTACCCACGGCAACAAAAAATACACCCTCAGCAGCACATTCATACAGGCATACCATCCATGAGTATTTCATCTGATGTCCAGAAACTGGAACCGGGTAAGCGCGTCCGCCTGATCGAGGTGGACGGCTCAGCGTTCGGTGCGGGTATTCTTCGCTTTCACAACGAGACAATCCCGCATACCGAGGCGGAAATCATCGCCGCAGGCGGCGACGAGTCAAAACTTGAGCCGAAGTCGGTGTGGTGGCAGGGGCAGGAGTATGGCGCGTGGCCGTATGAACTGACCGGCATATCTGTAAGCAGTGACGGCCAGAGTTCACGGCCGTCTCTCACCGTGGCAAACATCAGCGGTACGATTGGCGCGCTGTGCCGAAGGTTTCAGGGGATGGCTAAGGCAAAGGTGATCATCCATGACACCTTCGCCCACTACCTGGACGCAAGAAATTTTCCTGACGGGAACCCAACTGCGAATCCCAACGAGGAGCGCAAACAGGTTTATTACATCGACCGTAAATCAGGATCAGACGATGAAACCGTAGAGTTTGAGCTTTCCAGTCCAGCCGATTTGCGCGGGCAACTCATTCCGACTCGGCAAATTCAGCCAATGTGCACGTGGTGCATGCGGGGCTGGTACAAAACGGGGAACGGCTGCACCTACGCCGGGCAAAACGGCTGGTTCGATAAAGACGGCAACCGGGTGGACGATCCTTCACAGGATGTTTGCTCCGGACTGCTGTCAACAGGCTGTAAACCTCGCTTCGGAGAAAATGAACAGCTGGATTATGGCGGGTTTCCTGGAGCTTCACTTCTGAGAGGATAGTTATGCGCGACAAAACAGTTAGCGCCATTCTGGCACATGCCGCCGCATCCTTCCCTGAAGAGTGCTGTGGCGTGGTTATCCAGAAGGGACGGGTGGAGAAGTACATCCCCTGCAAAAATAATTCTGAGTCGCCGACTGAGCAATTTGAACTTAATCCTGAGGATTATGCGGCCGCCGAAGAGCAGGGCACTGTGGTGGCGATCGTCCACAGCCATCCCGGCGACGGGGCAACAACTCAGCCGAGCGAGCTCGACATGCTGATGTGTGATGCCACGGAACTGCCGTGGATTATTGCATCGTGGCCGGAGGGCGACATTCGGACCGTCATGCCTCGCGGAGACCGACCCCTCACAGGGCGCCAGTTTGTACTCGGGTATGCAGACTGCTGGTCTCTCATCATGGACTATTTCCGCATCGAGCACGGCATTGAACTGCCCAACTACAGCGTAGATCGCCACTGGTGGGAGCAGGGTGAAAACCTCTATATGGATAACTGGCAGGAATGCGGTTTCCGTGAGTACGACGGTCCCGCTCAGCCAGGTGACATGGTTATCATGCAGGTTCAGTCCACCGTCCCTAACCATGCCGGGATTTTGCTTGATGGCAACATGCTACTGCATCACATGTATGGCCAGCTAAGCCAGCGTATTCCCTACGGTGGCTATTACCGTGATCGTACCATCAAAATTCTGCGTTATAAGGATTTGATGTAATGGAAAGAAAAACCGTTATCAAACTCAGCGGCTCAATGGCTCAGCGATTTGGCAGGACACATCGCCGTGCACTAACGTCCGCCAGCGAAGTTTTCAGGGCGCTTTCTAACACCATTGATGGATTTGATGCTTACCTGCGCGAGACCAGAGCGAAAGGGCTGGATTTTGTCATCTTCCGAAACCAAATAAACATAGGCAAGGAAGAGTTTGATCTTCTTGGGCCTGGCGATGAGATCCGTATTATCCCTGTCATACGCGGTAGTAAAAGGGCGGGCCTCTTTCAAATTGTTACTGCCGCCGCAATTGCAGCCTTTACCTGGTGGAACCCAATAGGATGGGCAGCAAGCACACAAATGGCACTCTATGCCGCAGCTGGTTCTATGGCCGTTGGCGGTGTAGTGCAAATGCTCTCTCCTCAGGTTTCAGGTCTGCGAATGCGTCAGGAACCTGATAACAAACCCTCTTATGCGTTTGGTGGTCCCGTTAACACGACGGCATCTGGCAATCCCGTTCCCCTGCTTTATGGGCAACGGGAAATTGGCGGCGCCATTATATCCGCCGGGGTTTATGCAGAAGATCAGCAATAAACCAAACCACGTACTGCAAGCCACCTGACGGTGGCTTTTTTATGGACGCGATATGACGACGACAATCATCAAAGGCCGCGGTAAAGGTGGCAGCAATCAGACCCGAACACCCGTTGAAGCACCGGACAGCATTCAGTCCATTGCAAGGGCAAAGGTGCTGATTGCGCTTGGAGAGGGTGAGTTCGCTGGCGGGCTTGATGGTAAAAACATTTTTCTTGGTGACTCATCTTCCTACACGCCTCTTCAGAACGCCGACGGAAGTTATAACTTCAATAATGTGAAATATGAGTTCCGTTCCGGTACTCAGGACCAGGACTACATTCAGGGCTTCCCCGGCATTGAAAACGAACTTCAGGTTTCATACGAGCTGAAACAGGCTGTGCCGTACGTGCGCGCGGTATCCAACACGCAGCTCTCTGCGCTGCGAATTCGCCTGGGATGGCCAACTCTTTTACTCCAGAAAAACAACGGTGATAAAGTCGGCACCCGCGTCGAGTATGCTATCGATCTGTCGGTCGATGGCGGGCCGTATGAAACGGTGGTTAACGGTGCTGTTGATGACAAAACCACGTCGCTTTATGAGCGCAGTCACCGCGTCAATCTTCCGAAAGCCTCGACTGGATGGCAGTTGCGGGTTCGCAGAATCACGCCGGATTCCACGAGCGTGAATATCGTCGACACCATGCGCGTTGTGGCCGTTACTGAAATTATTGACGCCAAACTTCGCTACGTTAACACAGCGCTGCTGTATGTTGAGTTTGACGCAAAGCAGTTCCCTAATGGCATTCCTCAGGTTGTGTGCAATCCGAAAGGGCGAATCATCCGTGTACCTGATACTTATGATCCCGAAACCCGCACTTATTCTGGTAAATGGGAGGGCGTATTTAAATGGGCGTGGACGGATAACCCTGCCTGGATTTATTACGACATCATTCTGAACGAGCGCTTCGGGCTGGGTCAAAGAATCGATGCGACTCAGATAGACAAATGGGAACTTTATCGCATCGCCCAGTATTGCGATCAACTGGTACCAGATGGCAAGGGCGGAAGTGGGACGGAGCCTCGTTTTCGTTGCAACGTTTATATCCAGGACCGTAATGACGCCTGGACTGTACTTCGTGATCTGGCGGGTATATTTCGCGGCATGACGTACTGGGGCGACAATAAGATGTATGTCCTGGCTGATATGCCACGGGATGTGTGGCACATCTATAACCACGCCAGCGTTGTTGAAGGAAAATTTACCTTTGCGGATCCGAGTGAAACCACCCGAAACACTGCCGCGCTGGTGAACTGGTCAGACCCAGCCAACCACTATAAAGACACGCCTGAGCCTGTTTACGATAACGATCTGGCCATGCGCTTCGATTATCGTCAGCTAGAAATGACTGCGATCGGCTGCACCAGGCAGTCAGAGGCAAACCGGCGGGGGCGCTGGGCGCTGCTCACTAACGGTATCGGCGAGGTGGTGACCTTCAGCACGGGCATGGACGTTCCACCTGTCGGGGAGGTGATCGGCGTGGCTGCTAACGAGCTGGCCGGAAGAACTATCGGCGGCAGGGTGAGTGCGGTTAACGGCCGCAACATAACCCTCGATCGCGCCGCTGATGTGAAGGCCGGGAACCGGCTGTTTTTGAATCTTCCATCAGGCACAGCTCAGGCCAGAACCGTCCAGGCCGTTAACGGAAACACAGTCACTGTCACTACACCCTACAGCGAAACGCCGGAGGCTGAATGTAACTGGGGTGTGGACTCTGACGATCTGTTTATAGCGCTTTTCCGTGTTACGGGAACGCGGGACAACAACGACGGCACTTTCGAAGTCACCGGGACGACTTACAACCCTGACATCTATTCCGCCGTTGATACCGGCGCAAGACTTGACGAGCGGCCAGTCAGTGTCATTCCACCTGGGGTTCAGGCTCCACCAGGAAATATTGTCGTAGACAGTTACTCTACGGTTAACCAGAACATTGCGATTACCACCATGCGCGTTGCCTGGGATGCTGTTCAGGGTGCAGTTGCGTACGAGGCGGAATGGCGGCGTGACAGCGGAAACTGGGTAAGCGTGCCCCGAACGTCTTCTCTCGGTTTTGAAGTGCAGGGTATCTACTCGGGTCGCTATCTGGTCCGCGTCAGGGCGGTGAACGCCAGCGACGTTTCATCAGTCTGGGCGACATCATCAGAAGTGAATCTTACGGGTAAAGTGGGCAATCCGCCGAAACCGGTCGGATTCATCGCTTCTGATAATGTGGTTTTCGGTATTGAGCTGAGCTGGGGATTCCCGGCGAACACCGACGACACGCTGAAGACGGAAATTCAGTACAGCCTGACCGGGACAGAAGACGATGCGATGCTGCTGGCAGACGTACCCTATCCGCAGCGCAAGTATCAGCAGATGGGCCTTAAGGCAGGGCAAATTTTCTGGTACCGCGCGCAGCTGGTGGACCGCAGCGGAAACGAATCAGGGTACACAGACTTTGTGCGCGGGCAGGCCAGCATTGATGTATCCGATATCACCGATGCAATCCTGGAGGAGATTAAAGAGACTGATACGTTCAAAGACCTGATCGAGAGCGCGGTGGAGAGCAGTGAAAAGTTCGCAGAACTGGCTGATGCAATCAAAGAGAATGCAAACGGTCTTGCAGCGGCGGTTGGATCGAATAAGCAGACAGCAGAAGCAATCATCGGCAACGCGCTTGCTATTGCTGATGTTGTCGTGCGGCAGACAGCCCAGCAGGGCGCTAACTCTGCGACCTTCGAACAGCTCCGGGAGGTGATCGCTACTGAAACGGAGGCGCGCGTAACGGATGTTACCCGTCTTGAGGCAAAAACTGCGCAGAACGAGGCGGGAGTTACCGAGGTAAGGCAGGCTCTGTCAGATGAAGCTCAGGCAAGGGCTACTGCTGTTGATCAGCTCACTGCGAGCACTCAGGTCATTTCTGATAAAGCTGATTCGGCTTCGAGTAAAGCTGACGCTGCATCAGGTAAGGCAGATGCAGCTGAACAAGCCAGCTCACAAAACACTGCTGATATCACCACGTTGCGACAGGTTGTCACCGACACGACTTCATCAATGGCATCCCGCCTGGAGGAGCTGGGAGCAAGAACCGATACTGCCAGCGGCGGCATTCAGAATAACGCTATCGCGCTAATAACGAGTACGCTGGCGCAGGTTGATCAGCAGGTGAGACTCAGCGCGCAGTACGGTGACAGCAAGGCCGGTATCGATCGTATTGATAACGTCATGGCAAGCGACAGGGAGGCAACAGCACGTTCGCTGCTAAGTTTGCAGACTGACGTGAACGGCAACAAGGCATCCATCAACAGCCTGAATCAGACGTTCTCGGATTACCAGCAGGCCACCGCCACGCAGATAAACGGCATCACGGCGACCATCAACGGGCACACTTCAGCGATCACCACCAACGCGCAGGCCATTGCGAACGTCAACGGCGACCTGAAGGCGATGTACAGCATCAAGGTTGCCGTGGACGCGAATGGAAAGCAGTATGCCGCCGGAATGGGGATCGGTGTAGAAAACACTCCATCGGGCATGCAGTCGCAGGTGCTGTTCCTGGCGGATCGCTTCGCCGTCATGGCGCAGGCGGGGGGAGCGGTTACACTGCCGTTCGTTATCCAGAACGGGCAGGTGTTTATCCGGGAAACCCTCATTCAGGACGGCACCATCGGCAACGCCAAGATTGGCCACTACATCCAGTCCAATAACTATGTCGCTGGCTCAGTCGGATGGAGGCTGGATAAGGGAGGTACGTTTGAGAACTACGGTTCGACAGCTGGTGAGGGAGCCATGAAGCAGACTAATCAAACGATCAGTGTCAAGGATGCCAACAATGTGTTGAGGGTGCAGATCGGGAGAATCACGGGAACATGGTAACGGGAGGTCTCTTACGGGGCCTCTTTTTTTTCAGGAGGACTGGATGGCGGAATATGGTGTTCAGACATGGGACGCCTCAGGCAATGTAAATAACTATGGCGTTAAGCCTGTCAGCGTTTGTGGCTATCTCCAGCTGGCCCAGAACCAGAAAACAGGCTCTTACACCGTAGCGCTTCCACCGGGTTGCAGGCTGACCTATTTTCAGAGCATGAACGGCGATCAGTTTGGTACGAGTCGGAGGAAGATCACCATTTCAGGGGGAACAGCAACAGTGTCAGCAGCAGGCGATACCGACTACTCAGCAGGGACTGAGCCTGCGGCAGCGGCTTATCTCATTTTCCAGATCGAGAGGGCATAAATGGCGGAGTATGGCGTTTTACTGACGACCACGAGCGGGGAAGTATGGGTGACCGCGAACAGCTCGCCAATCGCTCTTCAGGCGAGAAAGACAGCGGCACTTCAGGGAACATCGGGGTTCAATACCAAAGTGACGCACACATTCCCCGCAGGCCAGCCTGTTGTCGCCTTCGTTCATTGCACGGTTGAGGTCGAAATCACTCAGACGATAAGCGGGAACACCATCACGATTGATTTTCTCAGACCGAATGCAACCGGCACAGCGTACGTTTATTTTTTCTCTATTTTCCCGCAGACAAAGCCAGACTACGGGCTGGCTGTGTGGGATGCATCAGGGACGCTGATTTTAACAAACGAAACGCGCACGCTGAGCGATGTTGTCACCCTCGGTACCGCCGGGGTGGATGCCAGCTCAGGATACAACATCAATACAACTCTGGCGGGGAAGTGGGCCTGCATGCCTGCCATGCTGGGACTAATTACCGGGGTTGTATCGGCTGGCGGTCAACCGCAGCCCTACTCGGCCATATACAAGAGCATGGCAAAACTTGAGGGAAGCAATACGCGGATATTCGCCAGGCCGCAGACAACCCCCGGCGGCAACCTTCAGAACGTCGCTTATTCGAATCTGAGGAACGTGATTATGGCCATTAACTGCGCCAATTATGATTGATCGTTTTTAGCGATCAATTTTGAATAATTGATCTATCAAATCAATTATATCCCATTGATTCATATTGTTATTGTGTAGTTTCATGAATGCCCTGGGATATAACCACTATGAAAAATATGATTCTTTGCCTGGCGGTAGCGGTATTGCTCTCCGGTTGCGCTGGCGTTATTGAGAAGCAGCAACCCGTATGCACCGGAACAGCCCTGGTCGGTGGACAAGAAAGCAGCGTCCAGATCTACGGAGTCCGTAAACAAAACAATCAGACACAGTACCGCGCCGGTTATCCCTTTAACTGGACCTGGGTGAGCGCCAACACGTTCACCAGCACCACCTGCCACTAACCCATTCAGTTTTGAACAAACCCCGCTCCGGCGGGGTTTTTTATTGCCTGGAGAAAACATGATTTATACTACTGGCACTATCGCCATCAGCGGAAACACCCTTACAGGTACCGGCACAAACTTCACTGCTGCTGGTTCTCTTATTCGTAACGGCTGTACCGTTATTGCAATGACCAGCCCTGTGCAGGTATTTCAGATTACCACCATCGGCAGCGCAACAAGTCTCACCGTAACGCCAGCAGCTAACCCAACTGTTCCCGCTGGAACCCGGTTTGCCATTCTTCTGAGTGACAGTCTGAGCGTGGATGGGCTGGCGCAGGATATCGCTGAAACCTTCACGATGTACCAGCGCTACATGAGCGGGTTCGC
The DNA here is from genome assembly GCF_001875655.1 of Enterobacter hormaechei ATCC 49162. Lineage (NCBI taxonomy): Bacteria > Pseudomonadati > Pseudomonadota > Gammaproteobacteria > Enterobacterales > Enterobacteriaceae > Enterobacter > Enterobacter hormaechei. The sequence goes on along the minus strand of NZ_MKEQ01000001.1, from coordinate 978,430 downwards.
TGATGTAATGAACGGGACATCTGATGTCACCATTACTATCAACGGCACTGCCCTTACCGTGCCGGGTCAGAAGTCACTGGCTAAAAAAGGGGCTAACAATGATATAACCAGCCTAAGCGGTCTGACTACCGCACTCAGTATCAGCCAGGGCGGAACAGCTGCAAAGAATGCTGCTGACGCTCGCACAAACCTCGGTTTGGGAAGTAGCGCAACGAAAGAGGCTCAATCCTCCACAATTGACACCACAGTCGGGGTTACGTTGATTAACGGTGCATGGGGTCTTGGCGCTGGAGGTGTAAACTCAATTTCCTGGGGAGATATTGCAAGGCAAGGTAGATCCTCATTCGTTTCCAGTCAGACCGACGCTCCAGCTCAAAATACATTATTTTTTGGAATAAATGCATCTCACCATACCGATGCAGGTTATGCTGCACAGTTTGCAGCCAGGGGGCAAATTGGTTTCTTTTGGCGCACTCGAGAGGCTCTCAGTTTCAATGCCTGGCGAAAAGTTTACGATGATGGTAATACCACCAAAGCCAGCGATGGAACTCTTAAGGCTGCTTCACCGGTTGCCCGTATTGTGAAAAGCCAGGAGGAATGTCAACGCACTGATATAGATGAACCAGGTTTTGTCTGGTGCGGGTGCGGTACGGCGAACGCCGAGGCTGAAGGGATCAAAATCTCTCGGCTGGAAGTTGGGGTATATATTCTTACCGGTTCGGATGGCCTGGCATCAGAAGGCTGGCAGCTGCTGCCGCCAATGGACCCTGGCGGTATGGGGGAACTGGGTGTTGTTGAAGCAGAGCAGACAGAAAGCGGTGGGCTGACGATTCGGCTTTTTAAGCGGAAATACATACTCAGCGAAGAAGGCGAAATTGTTAAAACGAAAGGGGCTCCTATAGATGTTCCTGCCAATAGCTGGATCGACGTTCGCCTCGATATGCCAAAGGATAGCATCTGGAAAACAAGAGCTTCCGAAGCTTCTCTTGAACTGACAGAGCAGCCTGGGGACATTCAGCCTTAAAAATTAATAGGCGAACCCAAATTGATCTGCATTCCATTTGAAACTACTGTATATAAACACAGTAATAAAGGGAGTGCAGATTATGCCCCGAATTTCAGATATTCAGGCCGCCTTTGTTGCGGCCATAGAGCTTAACCCAAAGGGCTACCGCTACCTGAGAACAGACAGCTTTATAGAAAAGTTGCGTGGTTTTAACTGGCACTTCACCCGAGCCGACGCCAATGCATGGATAGAGCGCAATCAGCCAGGCTTCGCTGACAAGACGACAAACGGTAGTGATAACCGGTACTGGATCCTGAGAAACATGGGGAGGGTCCTCTGATGGGATTTGCATCACCTGCTACCGATTACGTCGAACGCCAACTTTCTCCATCCGTTCTGTGCAACATAGGGGCCGAAAGCAGGGTGCTTGAAACAGATGTTGGGTTTGCAGTCATTGAGCCAGCCATGAAAAAAAGGCCAGGAGATGTATTGTTAATTTTGTGCGACGGCCACACGCAGTTTGCAAAACTCATTGGCAAGGCGCTAATTACGGATGATGGTGAAGCGATTGAGGGATCAGCGCTTGAAGAAGTGGAAGTGCTGGGTAGGGTGACGTTCTTCATCAATCGTGCATTAGATGATGATTGCCCTGCAATATAGAAAGTTCCCCATGCTTCACTGACAAATAACCAGCCATAAGCGGCTGGTTTTTTGTGTGGTTTGGTCGGAACGAGAGAATTTTAACCTCCATCCCATGATGGCATCCTAAAGCTCAAAGGAAGTTTTGCATAATCACTTCTTCAAAATCGCATTCCCCAAAATAAAATTTAAGTGAATGAAAAACATGGAGAAAAATGAGGATGGAAATGCAATAAAATCAGCCAGAAAAACATAGTTAACTGGCTGATTAATAACATTTAATTGGAGGTTGTCGAACTCTGCTTCTGGAACAGTTCCCGGAAGACCGGATAGATGTCATCCTGGTCGCGAATGTGCTGCATCGCAAAGTTATCGAACATCGCTTGCAGATGCTCATACTCACGCCACAGCGTCTGGTGGGCGCGACGGGTAATTTCAATGTAACTGTAATAACGCACCACCGGCAGGATCTTCTTCGCCAGAATTTCATGACACAGCGGCGAGTCATCCGCCCAGTTATCGCCATCCGATGCCTGCGCGGCGTAGATATTCCACTGCGCCGGATCGTAGCGCTCCTTCACCACCTCATCCATCAGCTTGAGAGCGCTCGACACGATGGTGCCACCGGTCTCCTGCGAGTAGAAGAACTCATGTTCATCCACCTCTTTTGCCTGAGTGTGATGGCGAATGTAGACCACCTCCACGTTCTTATATGTTCTGCTCAGGAACAGATAGAGCAGAATATAAAAACGCTTAGCCATATCCTTGGTGGCCTGATCCATTGAGCCTGACACGTCCATCAGGCAGAACATCACCGCCTGGCTGGAAGGCTCCGGACGTTTTTCGTAGTTCTTGTAGCGCAGGTCGAAGGTGTCGATAAACGGCACCCGGTCGATCTTCGTCCGCAGTTCGGCAATCTCTTTACGCAGGCGCTCCTCTTCCAGCAGTTGCGCCGGTTCGGTGTTTTCCACCACTTTCAGGCTGGTTTCCAGCTCGCGCAGTTCGCGCCGCTTACCTGCCGTCATTGCCGTGCGTCGCGCCAGCGAATTTTGCAGAGAACGCACCACGCTGATGTTGGCGGGCACCCCGTTAGCGGTATAGCCCGCGCGATGGGTTTTGTATTCGTTGAGCTGGCGGTGCTGATTCTTTCTCAGATTCGGCAGGGCCAGATCCTCAAACAGCAGGTCGAGATATTCGTCTTTTGAGATCTGGAAGACGAACTCATCCTGGCCTTCTCCGTCCTGGCTGGCCTGCCCCTGACCGCTGCCAGAACCGCCGCCTCCGCCTTGTGGCCGCTCGATTCTGTCATTCTGGACGAAGTGGTCATTACCTGGGTGCACGCGATGGCGAAGGCCGCCACGCCCCTGATGAAACATCGGTTCGCTGATGTCATCGTTAGGGATGGAGACGGATTCGCCGCTGTCGACGTCGGTCACCGAGCGTTTGTTGATGGCCTCGGAGATCGACTGTTTAATTTGCGCTTTATAACGGCGCAAGAAGCGCTGGCGATTCACCGTGCTCTTGTTTTTGCCGTTAAGACGCCGGTCAATAAACCAGGTCATATATCCCCCGTACTGCATTTGCCAACTTGCGTTTTTGTTGGCCCGGCAGGCACAGGCGCTACCGGGCACTTGTTTTAAGACGATTTACGCACGCGCAGATACCATTCACAGAGCAGGCGGACCTGTTTGCGGGTATAGCCCTTCTCCATCATACGGTCGACAAAATCGTCGTGCTTTTTCTGCTCGTCGGTTGAGGTTTTGGCGTTAAACGAGATGACCGGCAACAGCTCTTCGGTGTTAGAGAACATTTTCTTCTCTATAACCGTGCGCAGTTTTTCGTAGCTGGTCCAGTTCGGATTGCGGCCATTGTTATGCGCTCTGGCGCGCAGCACGAAGTTCACAATCTCGTTTCGGAAGTCTTTCGGGTTGCTGATCCCGGCTGGCTTCTCAATTTTTTCCAGCTCCGCGTTCAGGGATTCACGGTCAAACAGCTGGCCGGTATCCGGGTCGCGGTACTCCTGATCCTGGATCCAGAAGTCAGCGTAAGTGACGTACCGGTCGAAGATGTTCTGCCCGTATTCGGAATAGGATTCCAGGTAGGCGGTCTGGATCTCTTTGCCAATGAACTCGGCATATTTCGGGATCAGATAGCCTTTCAGGAACTCCAGATAGCGTTCAGCCTGCTCCTGAGGGAACTGCTCACGTTCAATTTGCTGTTCCAGCACATAGAACAGATGCACCGGGTTGGCGGCCACCTCCGCATGGTCGAAGTTAAAGACGCGGGAGAGGATCTTAAACGCGAAACGCGTCGACAGACCGTTCATTCCTTCGTCGACCCCCGCATAATCGCGGTATTCCTGATACGATTTCGCTTTCGGGTCGGTATCTTTCAGGCTTTCACCGTCATAGACGCGCATTTTCGAGTAGATGCTGGAGTTTTCCGGCTCTTTCAGGCGCGACAGGATCGAGAAGCGCGACAGCGTTTCCAGGGTTCCCGGTGCGCAAGGTGCATGCACCAGCTCACTGTGGTTGAGCAGTTTTTCGTAAATCTTGATCTCTTCGGAGATCCGCAGGCAATAAGGCACTTTGACGATATACACACGGTCAAGGAACGCCTCATTGTTTTTGTTGTTACGGAAGGTCACCCATTCGGATTCGTTCGAGTGAGCGAGGATAATCCCGTTAAACGGCAGGGCAGAAATACCTTCCGTCCCGTTGTAGTTGCCTTCCTGGGTGGCGGTCAGCAGCGGATGCAGCACTTTGATCGGTGCTTTAAACATCTCGACAAATTCCATAATCCCCTGGTTGGCGCGGCACAGCGCACCGGAATAGCCGTAGGCATCCGGATCGTTTTGCGCGTGATGTTCCAGCTTACGGATATCAACTTTACCCACCAGCGCCGAGATATCCTGGTTGTTCTCGTCACCGGGTTCAGTTTTGGCAATGGCGATCTGCTCAAGGATAGACGGCCACACTTTCACAACTCGGAATTTAGTGATATCCCCACCAAACTCATGCAGACGTTTTGCCGCCCACGGCGACATGATCGTACCGAGATAGCGATGCGGAATGCCAAACTCTTTTTCCAGAATTTGCGCATCCTCCTGCGGGTTAAACAGGCACAGCGGGTGGTCATTGACCGGGCTGCGCTCGCCGTTGGCGCTCAGCACATAGATTGGCACGCGCTGCATCAGCGCTTTCAGCCGTTCAGCGAGGGAAGATTTACCCCCACCGACAGGCCCCAGCAGGTAGAGGATCTGTTTCTTCTCTTCCAGCCCCTGAGCGGCATGCTTCAGGTAGGAGACGATCTGCTCTATGGCATCTTCCATGCCATAGAACTCCTCAAACGCCGGGTAGCGGGCGACCACCCGGTTCGAAAAGAGACGGGAAAGCCGTGGCTCCAGGGCAGTATCAACCATGTTTGGCTCACCAATAGCCATCAATAGCCGTTCTGCCGCATTGGCATAGGCACTGCGATCTTGCCGACAAATGGTAAGAAACTCCTGCAGTGTGAACTCTTCGTCCTTGGCAGCTTCGTAGCGCTGGCGATAGTGATCGAATATATTCATGGCATGCCGTCCTTTCGTTTTTTAGCACAGGATAAGAGCCGTTCGTATGAGTAGTGGAGGCTCCCGGAAGAGAATTTTTCGCACCGCACTGCCAGAGCAGCAACCTGTGTGCCAGGTCGAAGGCTATGAACCGCAGGGTGTTCAGCAAAACCTCTTCTTAAAGTAAAGCGTAGATGGCAATTGCAAAACTTGCATACGGATAAAATCTACTTTCAATGACATATCAATAACTCATCCAAAAATTTCCACTGCGGTTATAAGCGAAAAGCGGGTTTTTCATTTATCGGTCACATAAATGAAAGCGGGATGTCATCTGAAAAATGAAAAATAACGGGTTAATCAAATAGATTAGCGCGCAAAAAATTTTGGGATGTACGGGAATGGCGGTTACACTTCACCCGCTGATTATTTGACTACAGGAAAGAATGGATTGTGACCAAACTCAAACTTCTGGCATTGGGCATCTTTGCCGCTACCGCAGCGAGCACCGTACAGGCTGAGAGCCAGTGGACTGTTGGCGCGGGTGCTGGCGTGATTAACAGCCCGTACAAGCAGTATGACCGCGACGTTTATCCTATCCCCGTTGTCACCTATGAAGGCGATAACTTCTGGTTCCGTGGATTGGGCGGCGGCTACTATCTCTGGAACGACACGGCCGATAAGCTCTCCATCATGGCCTATTACGATCCTACGCACTTTAAACCAGGCGACAGCGACAGCAATGCGCTTCGTCAGCTGGACAAACGCAGAAGCTCACTGATGGCGGGGCTTTCTTACGTCCATAATACCGAGTATGGCTTCCTGCGCACGGCGCTGGCGGGCGATACCCTGGACAACAGCAACGGCTTCATCTGGGATCTGGCGTGGCTTTATCGCTATACCAACGGTGCGCTGACGCTGACGCCGGGTATCGGTGTGCAGTACAGCAGCGAGAATTACAACGACTACTACTATGGCGTGTCTAAAGCGGAGTCTCGCCGCAGTGGTCTGAAGAGCTACAGCGCGGATGATGGCTGGGATCCGTACCTGGAACTCACCGCCTCGTATAACTTCCTCGGTGACTGGAATGTATACGGTACTGGCCGTTACATTCGTCTGAGCGATGAAGTGAAAGACAGCCCGATGGTCGACAAGTCCTGGTCTGGTATCTTCTCTGTGGGCGTGACCTACAAGTTCTGACCAGAACGTGATGCATTAAAACGGGGCGCTTGCGCCCCGTTTGTTTTTTCATGATGCGGCAGAAAATATTAGCGCTTCACAATCTTGATCGTCTGGCCTAAGCGGGATGGTTTTTCTTCGCTGGTTTGTTGCGGCGCAGTCACACACGCGGTTTCCACACACACGAAGGTCTTGTAACCGTCATCCGGGATATCCGCCATGCTGACGGAAAGGGCAGGGCCAGGGTTCCAGCCCACCACGTTGCTGTGGTGATGATGAACCACTTCGATGCCACGGTTCAGCGCGCCGTCATGGATTACGCTACAGGCTTCCGGGTGCAGGTACACGCGGTCGGTACGATCCGGGAAAGTCTGCACGCCGTCGTCCAGTCTGCCTTCTTTCGCGTTATCCACTTTGTCGATAAAGGTATCGCCAAGGCCGCTCACCTTAACGGCCTGAATGTCGCCTACGTTGAAATAGGTGTGCAGGGCGGACGTGGTTTCGAATTCGCCGTGCGCTTCCAGTTCAATTTCGCAGGTTTTACCCAGCTTGAAGCGGGCATATAGCGTGAACTCGTGCGGCCACAGGGCGCGCGTTTCATCATTTGCCTGAAGTTCAAAGGTCAACACCGCGCCGTTTTCATCTTCGTTGTGGGCTTTGAGCGTCCACTGCTGATTACGGGCGAAACCGTGAGAGGGTAATCCCTGCTGCGCTGACGGGCCAAACCATGGCCAGCAGATGGGTACGCCACCACGGATCGCCGCCCCTTTTTTGAACGAGGTGGCTTCGCTCAGCCACAGGCCTTCTTCTTCACCTTCTGGTTTCCAGGAGAGCAGGTGGGCACCATTAAGCGCGACGGAAGCTTTAACGCGCGGGTGATCAACGACGATGATATCGGCACCGTCAATCTGACGGCGGGAGAGCACAGGGGTAAGTTGTTCGACTACCGGAAGTGCAAAAATTTTATTAATCATTAAGCAATCCTCTGTCTGAAAACAATAAAAAAGGCGACCGAAGTCGCCTTTTAGGATCAAGCACTCATCTCAACTTATTTGGAGATGTGAGCGATCAGGTCCAGTACTTTGTTAGAGTAGCCAGTTTCGTTGTCGTACCAGGAAACCAGTTTCACGAAGTTGTCGTTCAGTGCGATACCTGCTTTAGCATCGAACACGGAAGTGCACACTTCGCCGTTGAAATCGGTAGATACAACGTCGTCTTCGGTGTAACCCAGAACGCCTTTCATTGGGCCTTCGGAAGCAGCTTTGATTGCTTTCTTAATTTCTTCATAAGAAGCAGCTTTTTCCAGACGAACGGTCAGGTCAACAACGGATACGTTAGGAGTTGGAACGCGGAACGCCATACCAGTCAGTTTGCCATTCAGTTCTGGCAGTACTTTACCTACTGCTTTAGCAGCACCGGTAGAAGATGGGATGATGTTCTGAGCCGCGCCACGGCCGCCGCGCCAGTCTTTGTGAGACGGGCCATCAACGGTTTTCTGAGTCGCAGTGGTCGCGTGAACGGTAGTCATCAGACCTTCGATGATGCCGAAGTTGTCGTTGATAACTTTAGCCAGCGGTGCCAGGCAGTTGGTGGTGCAGGATGCGTTGGAAACGATGTCCTGGCCAGCGTAAGTTTCGAAGTTTGCACCGCGAACGAACATTGGGGTGTTGTCTTTGGAAGGACCAGTCAGAACAACTTTCTTCGCACCCGCAGTGATGTGTTTACGTGCAGTTTCGTCGGTCAGGAAGATACCGGTAGCTTCAGCTACAACGTCAACACCGATTTCGTTCCATTTCAGGTTAGCTGGGTCTTTCTCAGCAGTAACGCGGATGGTTTTGCCGTTAACAACCAGGTGGCCGTCTTTCACTTCAACGGTGCCGTCGAAACGACCGTGAGTTGAGTCGTACTTCAGCATGTACGCCATGTATTCAGCGTCCAGGAGATCGTTGATACCAACGATTTCGATGTCAGAACGTTTCTGAGCAGCACGGAAAACAATACGGCCGATACGGCCAAAACCGTTGATACCTACTTTGATAGTCATATATTCCACCAGCTATTTGTTAGTGAATAAAAGGTTGCCTGTAAAATTACAAAAACCTTACGCAGCGTCAAGCGGAATCGTGTCAATCATTGCGACAAATCAATCCTGTGACTAACGTTTGTGCGACTGACTCGCCTCACTTTCCCTTTGAGCTAGCAACCACATGGGGGCTGCGCCCGGAATTTTAAAGGCCTCGCAGGATTAAAATGTGAAATTGATCACAATTGCCTGACCGCCTTTTTGCGACACATAAGTTTAGAACAAAAGTGTACGCGCGGGTGTTAATGTTTTGTTAGAATCTGGGTTAAAAGATGTCTGTTTCAACAGCGAGATGTAAGCATATGTCGAACCAACGTAACCCCGACGATTTGAAAAAAAACCTTACAGAGATGCAGTTTTACGTGACGCAAAATCACGGCACAGAACCGCCGTTTTCCGGGCGTTTGCTGCACAACAAACGGGAAGGCGTCTACCACTGCCTGGTGTGTGATGCACCGCTGTTTAACTCCCATACTAAGTATGATTCTGGCTGCGGCTGGCCAAGCTTTTACGAGCCTGTCAGCGACGATGCGATCCGTTACCTGACGGACTCCTCGCACGGCATGGTGCGCACCGAAATTCGCTGCGGGAACTGTGACGCCCATCTCGGGCATGTCTTCCCGGATGGCCCGCAGCCGACGGGGGAGCGCTTCTGCGTCAATTCGGCTTCCATGAGCTTTACCGATGACGAAAACGGCGACCAGACCCAGGGTTGAAAAAACGATTCAGCAAATTATTCCTTTGAAAGGGAGAGATCATGAATATTGATGACATGATTGCAGGCATGACCCCGGAGGTGTATCAGCGTCTGGTGACGGCCGTTGAACTGGGAAAATGGCCGGACGGTGTGGCCCTCACACCTGAACAAAAAGAGAACAGTTTGCAGCTGGTGATGCTATGGCAGGCGCGTAACAATACCGACGCACAGCATATGACTATCGACACTAACGGTCAGATGGTGATGAAAAGCAAGCGTGAGCTAAAAGAAGACTTCGGCATTACGCCGAAGCCGATTGCGACTTTCAAATAAAGGTTCCATGTAAGCCGGGTAAGGCGAAGCCGCCACCCGGCACCTTAGTGCGGGATCCCGAGCGACTTCGCCAGCTGTTTCGCGAGCTGGTTTTCATCGTCAGCCCCGTACTCCCAGAACATGGCACCGGCCAGACCTTTCTCCTTGATGTAATCCGCTTTGATTGCCACGGAACGCGGGTTCTCATACGAAATTGCAAACAGCGCCTTCCCGTCGGCAGACTTCACTGACAGCCACGGCACCTTCGCCTGATCGTCCCAGTGCTCGGTAAAGCGTTTCTGCGGATCGTTCAGCAATTTGCGGACGATATCGTTGTATTTCACGTAGGTGTCTTTGGTCAGATCATAGCCAAGCGATTTAAACAGGCCGATCTCCTGCGGTCCAAAATAGGGCTGTGTCACCGGATTGTTTTGCGCGTCCGGTTTGCTCCAGTCGATGCCCGGTTCAACGGCACGCTTCGGTACGCGGCCATAAAAACCGATCCCGAGGTTCATCTGCTGCGGCTTAAGCCCGGCGGCCAGGTAGTTGTTCACCACAAAATCGACGCTGTATTTGTCCGCGGCAGCCACCGTCGGCCAGGCACTGGAGTCATACAGATTCGCGTTAAAGTACTGAGTCCCGTATGCCATGTCGTAGGTCATCAGGTTGATGTAGTCGAGCAGAGGGGCAATGGCTTTCACATCCACCCAGCTTTTCGGACTTTCCGCATTCGCGCCCACCGCGATCGTGACCAGCTTTTTCTTACCAAACGCGTCACGCATCTCTTTTAACAGCGCTGTGAAGTTATCCCTGTCGGCAGGGGTGCTATCGACCAGTCCCCACGCGCCGTTGACCGGATATTCCCAGTCCAAATCGATCCCGTCCAGGCCGTATTTATTGACGATCTCCTGCGCGGAGCGAATAAACACCGCACGGCTCTCTTTGGTTGCCGCTGCGCCAGAAAAACCACGCGCGCCCCAGCCGCCAACGGAAAGCAGGACTTTCAGGTTCGGATTTTGTTTACGCAGGGTGGGGATTAAGGCCAGGTCGGATGCCACCTTTGGTGATAACCAGATTTGATGCAGTTTTGCCGGATCCTTCAGCGCGGCGTTGGTTTCGTCTTTCTCGTTGTTATAGACCAGACCAAACGAGTAGTTGAGGTGAGTAATCTGGCGGACGTCGAGTTTATTGATATCGCCACCCGGTCCGGCGGTAACATCGCCACCGCCATTGAAGTAGCCCACGGACATCAGGGGCGCGGCGGAAGCCAGTGACGCGCAAAGCAAGGGTAATGCTGCCAGCAAGGGCAAACGTTTCATATAATTTCCTCTTTGACCAAATAAAAATAACCACGCCACAGAAAAGGCGTGGCGAAAAAACAGCCTGAAGAGAATAGCATTGCCGTTTCGCTTGTGATGCGAGGGAGTTCACTTTATGGGAGATCGGGGAGGGGGTTTTGCCGGGTGGCGGCTTCGCCTTACCCGGCCTACAAAACCAGAGAAAGTAGGCCGGGTAAGGCGAAGCCGCCACCCGGCTAAAAACGCTTACGCCTGCGTCTCCATCCAGTCAGCCAGCGTATACAGCGTTGCGCCTTCCGCGGCCATATCCATAAATGCCTGGGCGCTGTCCTGCGGCTGAATATTCACCCCACGACAGCCGTCGGTGATGACATTCACGGAATAGCCCAACTGGAGCGCATCCAGCACGGTGAACTTCACGCAGTAATCCGTCGCCAGGCCCATCACAATCAGCTCGGTGATTTCATGGTGGCGTAACCACGCGTCCAGCGCCGTCTTCTGGCGGTGCCCGTTATCAAAAAACGCGCTATAGCTGTCGATAGCCGGATTTTCACCTTTATGGAACACCGCGTCGATGGCCTTCTGATTGAGGAGCGGATGCAGCTCAGCGCCTTCCGTCTGCTGCACGCAGTGATCCGGCCAGAAGGTTTGCGCCAGCCCGTCCAGTTCGCCCTGGCTGTAAGGCTCGACGTTGTGCTGGCTGGCAAAGCTGCCGTGGTTTGCCGGATGCCAGTCCTGACTCGCCACCACCGCTTCACCACGAGCCTTACACCACTCAATTAACGTGTTTGCCACGTCGACGGTGCTGTCGCCTTCCGCGACGGCCAGCGCACCGCCCGCACAGAAATCATTTTGCAAATCGACCAGTAACAGGGCGCGTTGCTTCATAGGAACTCCTTATTCGTCCGGCGTCAGTTCACCGCGCAGGTTTTGCATCATGGCGCGGCGAATGGAATCAATATCCAGATCCTGACTCAGTAAATAGTGAAGTTTAGTCAGCGTTGCCTCAACGGTCATATCGAAACCACTGATCACGCCTGCGTGCGCCAGGGCATTACCGGTGGCGTAGCCGCCCATGTTGACCTTACCGGACATACACTGGGTGAGGTTGACCACCACAATCCCGCGATCGCTCGCCTCCTGAAGTTCTTTCAGGAACTCACCGTTCTGCGGGGCATTACCCACCCCATAGGAGCGCAGGATCAGCGCTTTCACCGGCTGGCGCAGGAAGTTGCGCACCACGTCGGCGGAAATGCCCGGATAAATCGTCACCACGCCAATCGGCTGCGGGGTGATCGGGTGAACAATCAGCTCGCCTGCGGTATTTGGCGCGGGCGGCGTGCCCAGACGACGGATATGGATCCCCGCTTCCAGCAGCGGTTGCAGGTTAGGTGAGGCAAACGCGTCAAAGCCGTCGGCGTGTGCTTTTGTGGTACGGTTCCCGCGATACAGCCGGTTGTTGAAGAACAGCGACACTTCGTTGATCGGATAATTGGCAGCCACGTACAGGGAGTTAAGCAGGTTGATCTGCCCGTCTGAACGCAGTTCCGCCAGCGGGATCTGCGAGCCGGTCACAATCACGGGCTTGCTCAGGTTCTCCAGCATGAAGGAGAGCGCCGAGGCGGTGAACGCCATGGTGTCGGTGCCGTGCAGGATCACGAAGCCGTCGTACTGGTCGTAATGGGCTTTAATATCGTCCGCAATATGCTGCCAGTCTTCCGGCGTCATGTCGGAGGAGTCCATCAGCGGCTCATACTCGTGGATGGTGAAGTCCGGCATTTCCGGACGGTGGAATTCAGGCATCAGCGCCAGCTGGCGCTGCAAGTGACCGGAAACCGGGATATAGCCATTTTCTGAGCGCTGCATACCGATGGTACCGCCGGTATAGGCGACATAAATTGATTTCTTCTGCATGGTAATGAGTTCTTGTTCTTCAAAAGAAAAAATCCCCTCTTCACGGGAAGAGGGGACGGTTTTTAACGCACGTTCGCACAGGTCAGGCAAAACGCGTAACGGCTTTGTGGATCATTAAACGCTGCGAGCTTATCGCTCTCCGCCTTCATGGCTTTTGCCGCAGTCGCCACCGGCGCCGGCAGATAAGCCTGAAGCGCGTCCGGCAGCATGGCGCGGACGGAGCCGGACATGCTGTCCATGACCATATCGAAGAACGTCGGTTCGTCCTGATAATAGTCCACGTGCCACTGCTTGAGCTTCGCCAGTTCGGCCGCTTTCTTCACGGCGTCATCGAAGTCACCCAGGCTGTCCACCAGACCGTTGCTCTTCGCATCCTGACCGGTCCAGACGTGGCCCTGAGCGATCTGGTCAATCTGATCGGGCGTCTTTTTACGGGAGTCCGCAACCAGCGTGATGAAACGTTTATAGCCACTCTCAATGCTGAGCTGCATCATCTCTGACACCTCAGGCGGCAGGGATTTGGTGACAGACACATCCGCCAGCGGCGAGGTGGAAACGCCGTCGGTGTGGACGCCGAGATAATCCAGGCTGTTCTCGACGGTGTTGATCACCCCGAAGATGCCAATCGAACCGGTGAGCGTGCTTGGGTTAGCCACAATGTAGTTGGCTGGCGTTGAGATCCAGTAACCCCCGGAAGCCGCCATGCCGCCCATCGAGACCACGACCGGCTTGCCCGCGGCGCGTGCGGCGGCCAGTTCAGCACGGATCACTTCAGAGGCGCTAACGCTGCCGCCAGGGCTGTTCACCCGCAGGACAATCGCTTTCACTTTCGGATCGAGGCGCGCATCGCGGATCTGCGATGCGGTGGTGTCCCCGCCGACGTTCCCCGGGGTCTCCTCGCCGTCCATAATGGCGCCGTTAGCAAACACCACGGCGATGCTGTCACCGCTGTCGTCCGGCTTTTTCGCGGCGTAGTCATACATGCTGATAGCGCTGTAGTTTTTGTCCTCTTTACTCCAGCCGAACTGTTTGGTCAGCGCTTTTTCAATTTCAGCGCTGGAACCCAGCTGATCGACCAGTTTGTTATCAAGCGCGTATTTCGCCGTATCGCCGTCCACCTTGCGCAGGCCGTCCAGCACGCCGCGCGCGCCCGGGAATACCTGCTCCGCGGTAATCTGACGGTTAGCGGCAATGGTGCCGAGGTAGTTCTGCCACAGCTCGCCAATCCAGCGGCTGTCCGCTTCACGGGCGGCAGGGGACATATCATCGCGGATAAACGGCTCCACGGCGGATTTATAGGTCCCGACGCGGAAGACGTGCGTGGTGACCTTCAGCTTGTCGAGCAGCGATTTGTAGTACAGACCGTTAGTGGCGAAGCCATGCAGATCGACCGCGCCCTGCGGCGAAAGCCAGATTTTATTGGCAAAGCTCGCCAGATAATATTGCCCCTGGGTGTAGCTGTCGCCAACGGCAATCACCGGCTTACCGCTGTCGCGGAATTCGCGCAGCGCTTTACCGATGTACTGCATTGACGGCTGATCGGCCCCGGCAAAGTCTTTCAGATCCAGCACGATACCGGTAATGTTACGATCGTCTTTGGCCTGACGGATGGTCTCGACGATATCAAACAGGGAGTTTTCCTGGAGTCGGTCTGACGTTGCGCCAAACAGCTGGCGGCCAATCACGCCCAGACGGTTGCTGGTAGACGGCTTATCAACAATCACCCCGGTGATATCGAGTAACAGTGCGCCGCGCGTCGAATGCTGCGACTGGTTTGCGTTGCTGATATGCATCCAGATACCTGCGCATACCAGTACCAGGAAGATGAAGAAGATATTCATCACCAGGTTGCGGACGAAGTTGAGCAGTCGCCACGTCCATTTAAAGAAACCGGCAAAGATTCGCCAAAGGGTTCGCATGTATTCTCCCTAACCAGAAAAGGACTGTTTCCGTCGCCACGGGACGGTAATGTGCGGTTATCGTAATGACCCAACCGCCACTTGTCAGCAGGAATCGCCTGCCACGCTGTAACAAATTCTGCTGTCGTGTTAATTTTGTGAGTAAATTTCATGAAAGGAGTTAACCAATGGACGCACTTGAACTGCTTGTTAACCGTCGTAGCGCTTCCCGTCTGGCCGAACCGGCACCCGTCGGTGAGCAGCTGGAAAACATTCTGCGTGCCGGAATGCGTGCGCCGGACCATGGCACATTGCAGCCATGGCACTTCTTTATTATTGAAGGCGAAGGGCGCGACCGCTTCAGCCAGCTGCTGGAGCAGGGGGCTGTTGCCGCAGGCCAGGATGAAAAGGGGATTGATAAAGCCCGCAGCGCGCCGTTCCGGGCGCCGATGATTATCGCGGTAGTCGCAAAATGCAAGGCTGACCATAAAGTGCCAGTCTGGGAGCAGGAGATGTCTGCCGGTTGCGCGGTAATGGCAATGCAGATGGCCGCCGTCGCGCAGGGCTTTAACGGCATCTGGCGTACCGGGCCGCTGACTGAGAGCGCCGCCGTGCGGGAAGGCTTCTCCTGTGGTGAGCACGATAAAATTGTCGGCTTCCTCTATCTCGGTACCCCGCAGCTTAAAGCCTCCAGCACCATTAGCGTGCCGGACACGACCCCTTTCGTCAGCCGTTTTTAATCCCACGCGCTAAACTGTCTGGATTCTGAGCATCCGCCGCAGAATTCAGACAGTCATACTTACCTCTTTATGGAATGAGCGCTACCATAGCGCGATTGAGATGACAGGAGACGTCCATGAGCGAGCAAACCATTCGTTTAACGCAATACAGCCACGGAGCCGGTTGCGGTTGTAAAATTTCCCCGAAAGTGCTGGAGACCATTCTGCACAGTGAACAGGCGAAGTTTGTCGACCCGAACCTGCTTGTCGGTAACGAAACGCGTGACGATGCAGCGGTTTATGACTTAGGTAACGGCACCAGCATTATCAGCACCACTGACTTCTTTATGCCGATTGTCGACAACCCGTTCGACTTCGGGCGCATCGCGGCCACCAACGCCATCAGCGATATCTTTGCGATGGGCGGCAAACCCATTATGGCGATCGCCATTCTGGGCTGGCCTGTCAACACCCTCCCGCCGGAAATCGCCCGCGACGTGATCGAAGGCGGACGCTTTGCCTGCCAGCAGGCGGGGATTGCGCTGGCCGGGGGGCACTCTATTGATGCGCCGGAGCCGATCTTCGGCCTGGCCGTCACCGGCGTGGTGCCGACTGAACGCGTGAAGCGTAACAGCACGGCGCAGGCGGGTTGCAAACTGTTCCTCACCAAGCCGCTGGGCATTGGCGTGCTCACCACCGCGGAGAAGAAATCCCTGCTGAAACCTGAGCATATCGGTCTGGCAACGGAAGTGATGTGTCAGATGAACCTCGCCGGGGCGGCTTTCGCCAGTATTGACGGCGTGAAGGCCATGACCGACGTGACCGGTTTTGGTCTGCTGGGCCACCTCTCCGAAGTCTGTCAGGGCGCGGGCGTACAGGCGCAGGTCTGGTATCAGGACGTGCCGAAGCTGCCGGGCGTGGAAGAGTACATTGCGCTGGGCGCGGTGCCGGGCGGAACGCAGCGCAACTTCGCCAGCTATGGTCACCTGATGGGCGAAATGCCGGAAGCGTGGCGTAACCTGCTGTGCGATCCGCAAACCTCCGGCGGCCTGCTGCTGGCGGTGACGCCGGAAGCAGAGGCTGACGTACAGGCGACGGCTGCCGAGTTTGGCATCACCCTGACGGCCATTGGTGAGCTGGTGACCGCCCGCGGTGGTCGCCCGATGATTGAGATCCGTTAATTCGATGCGGTTGTTTATTGCCGAAAAGCCGAGTCTGGCGCGCGCCATCGCCGATGTGCTGCCCAAGCCGCATCGCAAAGGCGACGGCTTTATCGAATGCGGTAACGGGCAGGTGGTCACCTGGTGTATCGGTCACCTGCTTGAACAGGCGCAGCCGGATGCCTACGACAGCCGCTATGCCCGCTGGAATCTTAACGATCTGCCGATTGTGCCGGAAAAGTGGCGTCTGCAACCGCGTCCTTCCGTCACCAAACAGCTCAACGTTATTAAGCGCTTCCTGCATGAGGCGACGGAAGTGGTCCACGCGGGTGACCCGGACAGGGAAGGGCAACTGCTGGTCGATGAAGTGCTGGACTACCTGGAGCTGGCGCCGGAAAAGCGCCAGCAGGTGCAGCGCTGCCTGATCAACGACCTCAACCCGCAGGCGGTGGAGCGGGCCATTTCGCGCCTGCGCGCCAACAGCGAATTTATTCCCCTGTGTGTCTCCGCGCTGGCGCGTGCCCGCGCGGACTGGCTGTACGGGATCAACATGACCCGCGCCTACACCATTCTCGGGCGTAATGCGGGCTATCAGGGCGTGCTCTCCGTGGGCCGCGTCCAGACACCTGTGCTGGGGCTGGTGGTGCGTCGCGACGAAGAGATCGAAAATTTCGTTGCCAAAGACTTCTTCGAAGTCAAAGCGCATATCGTCACGCCGAAAGACGAACGCTTTACCGCCGTCTGGCAGCCGAGCGATGCCTGTGAGTCATATCAGGACGAAGAGGGACGGCTGCTGCATCGTCCGCTGGCGGAGCACGTGGTCAACCGTATTACCGGTCAGCCCGCGATTGTCACCAGCTATAACGATAAACGGGAATCAGAACCCGCGCCGCTGCCGTTTTCTCTTTCCGCACTCCAGATTGAGGCAGCAAAAAAGTTTGGCTTGAGCGCGCAGAACGTGCTCGATATCTGCCAGAAGCTCTATGAAACCCACAAGCTGATCACCTACCCGCGTTCGGACAGCCGCTATCTGCCGGAAGAACACTTCGCCGGGCGCCACTCGGTGATGAATGCCATTGGCGTCCATGCGCCGGATCTGTTGCCACAGCCAGCGGTGAACCCGGATACCCATAACCGCTGCTGGGACGATAAAAAAGTCGATGCCCACCACGCGATAATCCCGACGGCGCGCACCAGCAACGTCAACCTGACCGACAACGAAGCGAAGGTCTATAACCTGATCGCGCGACAGTATCTGATGCAGTTCTGCCCGGACGCGGTGTTCCGCAAGTGCGTCATCGAGCTGGAAATTGCCAAAGGCAAGTTTGTCGCTAAAGCGCGTTTCCTCGCGGAAGCGGGCTGGCGCACGCTGCTCGGTAACAAAGAGCGTGACGAAGAGAACGACGGCACGCCGTTGCCGGTCGTGGCCAAAGACGATGAACTGCTGTGCGAAAAAGGTGAAGTGGTTGAACGTCAGACCCAGCCGCCGCGCCATTTCACCGACGCGACGCTGCTGTCGGCCATGACCGGTATCGCCCGCTTTGTGCAGGATAAAGATCTGAAGAAGATCCTGCGCGCCACCGACGGTCTGGGTACGGAAGCAACCCGCGCGGGGATTATCGAGCTGCTCTTTAAGCGTGGATTCCTGGAGAAAAAGGGGCGCTACATCCACTCAACAGAGCCGGGCCGGGCGCTCATTCACTCTCTGCCTGAACTGGCGGCAAGGCCGGACATGACGGCGCACTGGGAGTCGGTGCTGACGCAGATCAGCGAAAAGCAGTGCCGTTACCAGGACTTTATGCAGCCGCTGGTAGGGACGCTTTATCAGCTGATTGACCAGGCGCGCAGTACGCCGGTGCAGCGATTCCGGGGCATGGTCGCCCCGGGCGGCGGGGCGAAAAAGCCGTTCAAAAAGAAGAAAAGCGCAGCATAATTTTCTCAGGCCGGGTAAGGCGTAGCCGCCACCCGGCAAGAAAAGTGGCGTTTACTCGTTCAGCGCGCCATAGATCTGATCGACAATCCATCCGTATGTCGCCGCAGGCAACGTTCCGCTGACGAAAACATTCGGATTGAGTTTGGGGTCAGCGACGGGCGAGTGCGGTCGGTTGCCCAGAATGACGATCGCCATATGTTTTACGGGATCGATGGCGGTGAGGGTGCCTGTCCAGCCCGTATGCCCGTACGTCTGCGGGCCAGCCAGTACGCCAAAGGTCGTCGTCATAGATGAATTGCCGTTAACCCGCCAGCCCAGACCAAAGGTGGCATCTGCCGCCGAGCGACGGGTAAACGCATCTACCGTTTTCTGATCAAATAACGTGACGTTGCCATAATGTCCTCCGTTAAGCATGGTCTGCATCAGAACGGCAATATCCCGCGTATTTGAGAACAGACCCGCGTGACCTGAAACGCCCCCCATGGAATACCAGGCTTTTTCATCATGTACCTCTCCCCAGAGGGTGTTGGTACGAATATGAGGAAAACTGATTACACCATCGCGGGTGTTACCGTTAAGTTCGGTGGCGGCAATTTGCGGTTGCTTAAAGCCTTTTAACAGAGGGTTAAACACCGTGTGCTTCAGGCCGAGCGGCTGGTAAATCTCTTTCTCAACATACACATCAAGCGGCATTGCGGTAACGGACTCAATGATAAATCCGAGGATCATGTAATCGACGTCGCTGTAGACATGTTTTGAACCTGGCGGATAATCCAGCGGCGTTCGCTTGATCATCTCCAGCGTGGTCTGTTTATCCTGAGAATAGAGACTGCCGGCAACGCGCTTGTTGGGATATTGCGGATCGGCCGGGAAGCCAGCGGTATGATGCAAAATATCAATAATACGCAGGGCATCTTTCCCCTTAATTTTGTCGGTAGGGTTATCCGCAAACCCCGGGATATATTTCGCGACAAGATCGGTCACGTTTATTTTGCCTTCGTAAACCAGTTTCTGTAGCGCAAAGTTGGTTGCATACATTTTGGTATTGGAAGCCAAATCGTACAGCGTGTCCGTGGTGGCCATGACAGGATGGCTGGCTAAATGCGACCCCTCATATTTTTTGGCGTAACCCCAGGCCTTCTGAAAAACAATATGATTGTCCTTTACCACTAACACATTCATACCCGGGTATCCGGCATCCACTTGCTGCTGGATCCAACGGTCAAGCTTGTTTAACTTTTCCGCATTAAAGCCCACGTCTTCCGGCGGTGCAGCGGTTAATACCGGATAATCGGCCGCAAACGCCGATAAAGATAACGCAATCAAAGAAGCACAAATCACACCTGGTTTCATCATCGTTCCCTCAATGTAAGCCCACATTCTTGCCTGCAAAGCAGACGGCAATCATAAACCCGAACGGTCATGAAAAAAGTATGCCTGCGTCGCAAGAGGGACGTTGGTTTGAATTAGTCGCTGCTGGCGATCGTCCCGGCCACCATCATCACGTTTGCCGGGGGTTGCCGGTGCTGGATCTGCTTCGCCATAAAACGCATGTACGGATCCATATGACTGAATATGGCTTTGTAGCCTGCGCAAAGATGGTTGTGCCACCGCTGCCCGATTTTATGGATACGGTGCTTCGGGCACCCTCCGTGGCAGGCGAAGCGCCAGTCGCAGCGCATACACTCTGCGGATACCGCTGCTTTCGCTAAGCCAAACTTCCGCTGCTTTTTGCCGTTCGCCATTTTTACCAGGCTGTCTCTGCGCAGATTGCCCAGGCGGTGTTCAGGGTAAACATAGTGATCGCAACTGTAGACGTCACCGTTTTGTTCAACGACGAGCCCAGAACCGCATGAAGAGCGCATCACGCATAAAGAGGGCGTTTCCCCCAGCCATGCGGCAAGGGCGCTGTCAAACAGCTGGACATAAACCTGCCCCACATCGTGGCGTACCCACAGGTCGAACACGCCGTTAATAAATTTTCCCCATTGCTCGCCGGATACTGACCATTCGGTGACGGAGCCTCCGGCAAGTGACTGAGGATAAAGTAGTTCACCGTATTTTTCCGCCAGCGGTCGTTGCTCAACGGCAGGGATAAATTGAACAAACTTTGCCCCCAACTCTCGGGTGAGAAAACGATAGATCTCCTGCGGATGTTCGGCCGTGACGTTGTTTACGACGGTCAGCACATTCACGTCGACATTGTGTTGTTGCAGTAGCGACATGGCGCGGACAACCTTGTCAAACACTGAGCCCTGGCTGCGGGTTTTGCGGTAACGATCGTGTAACCAGGCGGGGCCATCAATCGACAGTCCCACCAGAAAATGGTTTGTGGCGAGGAACGATGCCCACGCTTCATCAATGAGCACCCCATTGGTCTGAATGCTGTTGGTGATGCGTTTTCCGGCGGCATACTGACGCTGTAATCCCAGCGCCCGCTCATAAAAAGCAATGCCCGCCAGCGTTGGTTCACCGCCTTGCCAGGTGAATTCCACCTCCGGCCCTGGGTTCGCCGAAATGTACTGCCGGACAAAAGCCTCCAGCGTTGCGTCATCCATGTGTCGCGATGGCTGACGGGGCTGAAGCGTCCCATGCTCTTTTTCCAGATAAAAACAGTAGTCGCAGGCGATGTTGCACTGATAGCTCACCGACTTTGCCATCAGATGAAAGGGACGGTTCATACAGGCTCCTTAGCCTTCCCGAAAAAAGGTGATGCTGTTCACTTTTCTCTCACCGGGTTTTGACTTTATAAAAAAACGATCGAAATATAGATTTCATATAAACAAGAATAAAATGAAACATAAACTTCATTACACCAATATCAGGGGCTTTTATGAGCAAATTGTTTGCGGGCGCACAAAATCTGGGTAAGTCGTTCATGCTACCTATTGCCGTTCTGCCCGCCGCCGGGCTGTTGTTGGGCTTTGGCGGCGTCTTTACCAATCCGGTGACCCTTTCGACCTATCCGATGCTGGATAACCCGTTTTTTCAGACCGTATTTACCGTGATGAAACTGTGCGGCAGCGTGGTGTTCGATAACCTTTCGCTACTGTTTGCGGTGGGTATCGCGGTTGGCATGGCGCGCAGCGACAAAGGGACGGCCGGGCTGGCGGCGGTGCTCTGCTACATTGTCATGAACAAGGCCATTAACGCCTCGCTGCTCCTGTCAGGCACGCTGGCGTCAGATAATCTGGCTGCGGCAGTACAAGCGAACGTGCTGGGGATCGTCAGCCTGCAAACCGGCGTGATGGGCGGCATTATGAGTGGCCTGCTGGCATATTGGGTGCAAAAACGCTTCGGTAAAACGGCGTTACCGGATCTGCTGGCCTTTTTTAGCGGCTCGCGTCTTGTGCCCATCCTTAGCTCGTTCTTCGCCATCTTTCTCGGTGTCGCGCTATTTTTTGTCTGGCCGCATATACAGGCTGGTATCAGTCACCTGGGTGGGGTGGTGGAAAAAACGGGCTACGTGGGAACGTTGTTCTACGGCATGATCCTTAAATGTTTGATTCCGCTCGGCCTGCATCACCTTTTTTATCTGCCGTTCTGGCTGACCAGCGTTGGCGGCGAGATGGTGGTTAACGGTCAGGTGGTCCAGGGAACACAGAAAATCTTCTTCGCTCAGCTTGCCGATCCTACGGTGTCCGAATACTACATTGGCGTGTCGCGGTTTATGGCGGGCCGCTTTGCCGACTTCATGTTTGGTCTGCCGGGCGCGGCGCTGGCCATCTACCACACCTCGCGTCCGGAAAATCGCCAAAAGGTCGCCAGTCTGATGCTTTCCGCTGCACTGACCGCGTTTGTTACCGGCATCACCGAGCCTCTTGAGTTCGCGTTCATGTTCTGCGCGCCGCTGCTTTACGGGGTTCATATCGTGCTAACTGGCGTGGCATTTATGTTAACTCACATCCTGCAAATCACTGTCGGGCAGACTTTTTCCGGTGGGCTTATCGATTTCATGTTGTTTGGTGTACTTCAGGGCAACGCCAAAACTAACTGGTTGCTGATGTTGCCGCTCGGCGCGGTGATGTTCTGTCTGTACTACTTCTCTTTCCGCTTCCTGATCCAGTGGCGACAGTTGAAGACGCCTGGCCGTGAGCGGGACGAGGAGGCCGTGGATATTGCTATGGCGGGCAATGAACGTGCCGCCGGTATCGTGCATGCGTTGGGTGGGCGCGAGAATATCGTCGACGTGGACTGCTGCGCCACGCGCCTGCGCGTAACGGTGAAGAATGCTAAAGAGGTTGTAGTTGATGACTTTAAACGGCTCGGCAGCCGCGGTGCGTTTATTCGTGGGGAAGGGGTGCAGATCGTGTACGGGCCCCATGTCACCCTGATTAAGAACGAAGTCGAAGAATTTATCGGTTCATAAAAAGAGACGTCTTATGAAAGCAGTCATGTTGATGTTCGACACGCTAACCCGTAACCACCTTGCTCCCTATGGCGGCGACGCGATTACCCCCAATTTTACCCGGCTTGCGCGGGAGTCTGCGCAGTTCGATCGCTTTTACGTGGGTAGCATGCCCTGCATGCCCGCCCGACGGGAGCTGCATACTGGTCGCTATAACTTTTTGCATCGCAGCTGGGGGCCAATGGAGCCTTACGACTTCTCAACCTTTCAGGCTTTGCGTGAGGCGGGGATCCATACGCATCTGGTGACCGACCACAAACACTACTGGCGAGACGGCGGAGCCACATACCATACCCGCTACACCACCTTTGAGTTCATTCGCGGACAGGAGGGGGACCGCTGGAAAGGTCAGGTCGAAAAACCGGCCATTCACTGGCAGGGACAGGAGGATGAAGAAACTCTGCGCAGGCGTAGCGGACGAATGACCCAGGATCTGATCAACCGCGCAGCGATGCCGGGGCAGGAAGATCACTATACGCATCGTACCATTCAGGCGGGCATGGACTTCCTTGAAACCAATCAGCACCAGGATAACTGGTTTTTGCAGATCGAATGTTTCGATCCCCATGAGCCGTTCTTTGTACCGGAAAAATACCTCGCGCAGTACGGCTGCACTGCCGATGAATTTGACGGCTGGGTACCGTATTACTGCGGCGCACCGGGCGGGCAGAATGACGAAAAGGTTCGGAAGTTTTACCAGGCGTTGGTCACCATGTGCGATGACTACCTTGGCCAGGTGATGGATAAACTGAAGGCGCTCAACCTGTGGGATGATACGCTCTTTATCGTCTGCACCGATCACGGTTTCCTGCTCGGCGAGCACCAGTGGTGGGGCAAAAATATTATGCCGGTCTATAACGAAATCGCGAATACGCCATTTTTCATCCGCGATCCACGTAGCCGCGAATACGGCGTGAGGCGGCAGGCGCTGGCGCAGACTATCGATATTCCCGCTACGCTGCTCGACTATTTTCATCTGCCGCGCCCGGCGACGATGACCGGCCAGCCGCTGGGTAAAGCCGTGGCGCATGACAGGCCTGTGCGTGACTACGCCCTGTTCGGCTATTTTGGCGGCCACATCAATATTACCGACGGTAATTGGGTCTATATGCGCTGTCCTCGGGAAGAGGGTAAAGACAGTCTGTACGAATACACCTTAATGCCAACCCGAATCGACAGCATGTTTAACGTCAGCGAACTGCAAAATATTACGCTCCACCCGGGGTTCGATTTTACTCAAGGGGCGCAGGTGATGCAGATCCCGGCGACCTTCGGTTATCTCAACCCGTGGCGCTTCGGCGATAAGCTGTTTGATCTGCACGTCGATCCGGGACAAATGCTTTCGCTTGCGGACAGCGAAAAAACGCTGCATTACGCACAGGCAATGCGCGCGATGATGCAGGCGCATGATGCACCCTCAGAGTTATATGCCCGTTTCGAACTGGACACCATTAGCGCAACGCGCGAGGCGGCTTTCGCCGGGCGCTGGTCACGGCTGAATGTCCTGGCCGGGTGCGAACACCATGGCGTGGAAGAAGCGCTGCGTTTTCTCCTCCGTGCCGGGAAGGCGGATGGAATTGCCCACGACGATTTACTGGCGCACTTCCCGGCGGGAAAAACACTCCGCGAGGCCGATATTTTTACCCTGATCGACGCGTTTTTTAGTGGCGATCGGCATCGGGCATTGGTTTACCAGACCCGATTGTTGTTACGGACAGAATAACGGCATGTGGACACTTGAAAACCAACGTTACACGGCAACGGTGCAGGCCACTGGCGGTGAGCTGGTCAGTCTTTGGCATAAACAAACGCGTACTGAGCGGCTATGGCAACCGCAGGCGGCGGTCTGGAACCATACGGCCACACCGTTATTTCCGGTGGTCGGGAGACTCATACACGACGGGCTGTGGCTGGACGGCGAATTCTGGCCGCTCCCGGCACATGGTTTTCTGCGCGAGCAAACGTTCTATTGCGTGGAGCAGACGTCGGATACGCTGACGCTGGAAGCCTGCTCCACGGCGCAGACGCTGAAACTATGGCCGCGCCGTTGGCGGGTGCGGCAGACACTCTCTCTCGACGGCGGTGGACTGACTTTTCGACAGACGGTCTTTAATGACGACAGCCGAACGTTGCCTTACTCGGCTGGCTGGCATCCTGGTTTCGCCCTGGCCATTGCCTCCCGCCCCGGCTGGTGGGTGGAATTTAGCGCTGCGGTAAGCGGACCGTTCTTTACCTGCGATCGCACGCTAAATACTGGCGGACAACAGCGGGATACCACACGCTTTGCGCTAGCGAGGGCATGCTTCGCGGCGGGGGCTGTCTATTTCGGCGAATGTCAGCACAGGGTTATCCACGTTCGCGCCCCCGACGGTACGCTCGCCTTAACGCTGGAGACGGGCGAACAGCCCTGGCTGGCCCTGTGGGGCGTGCCGGGGGCCGATTTACTCTGCATTGAGCCGTTAGCGGGCACCACCGATGCCCCGGATGCCGACGGACAGACGAGGAATAAACGCGGTATGCGGCATCTGACCGCGGGAGAAAGCCAGACTTTTACGGTCCGGTTGCGCTTTACGGTGGACGCATGAGCGGGGGATTGCCAGAATACGGGCAGTCTTTATCGCAAAAGGAGCGAAACGTCGCCATGAGCGTGAATCGGGAAAACGTGCGGGTCTATATCAGCAATATTTTGGGTGGCTTAAGTGAGACCGATCGCCGTATCGCCGGGTTTATTCTGGAGCAACCGGCTCAGGTGGCACAGATGCCAGTAAGTCGGCTGGCGGAGGCGATTCAGGTCAGTGAGGCAACGATCGTGCGTTTTTGCAAAAGGATTGGCTATGGCGGCCTGCTCGATCTCAAGGCGGCGCTGAAGCGTGAACTGCTTGAGGAGAGTGAGCAGCCGTTGCCTGTCTCGCCGGACATTTTCCTGGATGATTCACGAAATGAGGTGGCGCAGAAAATTGCGCTAACGCTGGAGACGACAGTCAAAGAAACCATTGGTCTGCTCGATATGAAGGTCGTGCATCCGGTCGTTGACCGTTTTCTGACGGCCAGCCGGGTGTTGTTTGTGGGTTTCGGCGCATCCGGTCTGTCAGCCATGGAAGCCCGGGACAAAATGAACCGCCAGGGCATTGACTCAGAGGCTTACACCGATCGTTTTACGATGACCCTGAAGCTCGCCAATCTTAAGCCGGAAGATCTGGTCGTAGCCTTTTCACACTCGGGCGAAACGCCAGAGGTGGTCAACGCTTTCCGGCTGGCGCGTAAAGCCGGGGCGCATTGCCTGGCGATCACCCATAACCTCCAGTCGCCGCTGACCGAGCTTGCCGATAACTGGCTGCTAACCTGCGGCAGCGCAGGGCCGTTTCAGGGGGATTCTATCGCCACACGACTTTCTCAACTTTTTATTATCGAATTCCTTTGCACCGAAATCACCCGGCATAATCTGCGCGACAGTGCGTCAACCGGCCTTTCCATAAAAGAACTGTTGATTAAGGAAAGAATCAAACGTGAGTCTTCAGGAGAATAATTCGTCTTTTCCTCCACGCCCGCGCGGTAAATGGTGGCTGGCGGGCAAAACGCCAGACTACCGTTTTACGCTGGCGAATGAGCGCACCTTCCTGGCGTGGATCCGCACCGCGCTGGCGCTGATGGCGGGGGCGGTAGGAATAGAACAATTTTCACCACAGCTTTCCTCCGTAGGGTTGCGCATGCTCCTTTCCGCGCTGCTGCTGAGCGTCGCATCCGCGCTGGGGATCATCGCCTGGCGGCGCTGGCGTCACAATGAATATGCAATGCGTCTGGGAAGCGATCTCCCCTATACGCGCGTGTTGCTTCTGCTGGGTGGCTTTATCCTGTTGTCAGGATTGCTGCTTGCGGTATTGCTGTGGCAGGGGGTGCCGTGAACCGCGATTCAGGTTTCCAGCCAGAGCGAACGCTGTTGGCGTGGCGTCGTACCGGATGGGCGACGCTGGTTCCGGCGCTGCTCTGTCTGCGTCACTGGCTACGCTTCGGTGAACCGCTGCATATGGTGAGTGCTGTCGTGTTGCTGGCTGTGGGGCTGGGGATGTTATGCGGCATAATGCGCAGACACAGCGTTGTTTCACTGCTGGTTACCGGAAGTGGCGCGCTACTGCTGGCCGGAATAGTGGTACGTTTATAGCCCGGCGAAACATATCGCCGGGCGAATCGCGGTTAAATCACACCCTGCCCGATCATCGCATCTGCCACCTTCACGAACCCGGCGATATTCGCCCCGCGCACGTAGTTGGTCTGAGACGCCTCGCCGCCGTACTCCACGCAGGCGTGATGAATATCGAGCATGATGTGGTGCAGACGGGCATCCACTTTCTCTGCCTTCCAGCCCATTCTCGCGGCATTTTGCGCCATTTCCAGACCGGATGTTGCCACGCCGCCAGCATTGGCCGCTTTGCCTGGTGCAAACAGCACGCCTGCTTCCAGGAACAGATCGGTCGCTTCAATGGTGGTGGGCATATTTGCCCCTTCCGCTACCGCTTTCACGCCATTGCTAATCAGCGTCCGGGCAGCGTCCACGTCCAGTTCGTTTTGCGTCGCGCACGGCAGGGCGATATCCACCGGCACGCCCCACGGCTGTTTACCTTCCAGATAGGTCAGGCCAAATTCACGAGCATAATCCGCGACCCGACCGTCACGGCTGGCTTTGATTTCGCACAGACGCGCCAGTTTTTCTGCCGTGAAGCCAGCTTCATCCACCACGGTACCGCTGGAGTCGGAGGCGGTCACCACGCGCGCACCAAACGCCATCGCTTTTTCGATCGCGTACTGCGCCACGTTGCCGGAGCCGGAGACCGCCACGCGCATCCCCTCAAAGCTCAGCCCGTGACGCTTGAGCATCGCTTCGGTGAAATAGACCAGACCGTAACCCGTCGCTTCCGGGCGAATCAGGCTGCCGCCAAACGACAGGCCTTTGCCGGTAAAGACGCAGGCGCTGTTGTTGGAGAGTTTTTTCATCATCCCGGCCATAAAGCCCACTTCACGCCCACCCACGCCGATATCCCCGGCAGGAACGTCGGTGTCCGGCCCAAGGTGGCGATAAAGCTCAGTGACCAGCGCCTGGCAGAAGCGCATCACTTCGCCTTCGCTTTTGCCTTTCGGATCGAAATCACTCCCGCCTTTACCGCCGCCCATTGGCAGGGTAGTGAGCGCATTTTTAAAGGTCTGCTCGAAGCCGAGGAATTTCAGAATCGACAGGTTTACTGACGGATGGAAGCGCATCCCGCCCTTAAACGGCCCGATGGCGGAGTTAAACTGCACGCGCCACGCGCGGTTGACCTGCACCTGATTGCGATCGTCCACCCATGCCACGCGGAACTGGATGACGCGCTCCGGCTCCACCAGACGTTCAAGCAGTGCCATCTGACGGTAACGCGGATTTTCCTCAAGGAAGGGCCACAGGGTGGTCATGACTTCACGAACGGCCTGGGCAAACTCGCTTTGGTGCGGGTCGCGCTGCTGAACATGGGCAAGAAAGCTTTCCAGAGAGCGTGTCTGATCCATAGATATAAGAACCTCTTATAATAATGTATGCGTGTGGCGTAGATGTTTTGTGTCGTTTTTTTGACTATACCACCCGTACCGCTTTGAGAGGCAAGCAGAAATTTATGCCGAAAGGGAAATTAATGACAGGGCGCACGTCATAACCAAAAGCGATGACGAGATAAATTAAAGATCCCGTCCGGATCGACCGTTATAGATATAAACGATGCAAAGGAAATAAAGTCTATGAACCGTTACGCAATGGCCGCGTTATGTCTGATGTTATCCGCCGGGGCGCTGGCTGACCGCATCCGCCCGGATGTCGAGGTGAACGTGCCGCCAGAGGTCTTCAGCGCCGGTGGCCAGCGCGCTCAGCCGTGTAATCAGTGCTGTATCTATCAGGATCAAAACTATTCAGAAGGGGCGGTGGTCAGGGCGGATGGCGTGCTGTTGCAGTGCCAGCGTGATGAGCGCACCCTCAGTACGAACCCGCTGGTCTGGCGTCGCGTAAAAGAATAAACGCGTCCAGCAGCGGTATATCCGCCGGGGCTAAATCATACGTGAACGCCTCTTCTGGCGTGCACCATACCAGCGCCGAGTGATAATGCGCCTTCAGCTCACCGCTAAACTCAGGCACATGCCAGGCGTGGAGATGAATCAGCCGCTGCGACACCTCCCGCTGGTGGCTTGCCACGTACTGCGCGGGCACGGCCTCAATGCCGAGTTCTTCACGCAGTTCGCGGATCAGCGCTTCCGGCTGGGTCTCACCGGCTTCAACCTTACCGCCCGCAAATTCCCACATTCCTGGCTGATCGGCATGTTCGGGACGCTGCGCCAGTAAAATCTTGCCCTCTTTTTCAAGGATGGCCGCAACCACATCGAGTGTTTTCAGCATGTTCGTCAATAATTAATAGCGAAAACCGACATATTATCGTGCCCTTTCCAAGAGTCCAGTCATCAGGAGAATCAGGTGAAAGAGACATCCGCCTGGGTGGCGCCCATGAAAACCCTTCCCGTCAGCCTTAGCCCCATCGCCGCCATGCAGAAAAAACACTTTGGCGCGGTGCTTAACCCCACCCGCTGGTGGGGGCGTATGCCGCGTCTTTTCTGGCTGGTGGCGCTTTTTGTCGGCTATCTGGAGCGGCGCAAGGCGCGTTTGACGCCGGTTCTGCGTTCGCTGCTGATGACGCGGGTCTCGCAGATCTGTCACTGTGCATTTTGTATCGATGCCAACAGCCTGCGTCTGGCGGAGCGGAGTGGAGCGCTGGATAAAGTGCAGGCCGTTAGCGACTGGCAACATTCCACCCTGTTCAGCGAAGAGGAGCGGGCGGCGCTGGCCTTTGCCGAAGCGGTCACCGCCACGCCGCCGCAGGTGGATGAAAATATCAAAAGCCAGCTGAAGCGCCACTTTACGGAAGAGACCATCACCGAAATGACGGCCCTGATTGCCTTTCAGAATCTTTCCGCCCGCTTTAACGCCGCGCTGGATATTCCGGAGCAGGGGCTGTGCGCCGCGTTTAAAGGTAAACCGCATGCTGGATAAACATCTGCACCCCCGGCTGAAGCCCGGGTTAAATCAGCTGGCCGCCGCGCTGGATAAACCCTTTATCACGCCCGATGGATTAACGCTCGCCGGGTTTGCGATTGGTGTGCTGGCGTTACCGTTTCTGGCGCTGGGCTGGTATCCGGCGGCGCTGGTCGCCATTGTGCTGAACCGGTTGCTGGACGGGCTGGACGGTGCGCTGGCGCGTCGCCGTGGCCTGACGGATGCGGGAGGGTTCCTTGATATCGCCCTCGACTTTCTGTTTTACGCCCTGGTGCCGTTTGGCTTTGCGCTTGCTGCACCGGCTGACAATGCGATAGCCGCCGCCTGGCTGCTGTTCGCGTTTATGGGGACGGGCAGCAGCTTTCTGGCCTTTGCCGCGCTGGCGGGGAAGCATGATATCGACAACCCCGGCTATGCGCACAAGTCGCTTTATTACATTGGAGGATTAACGGAAGGAACGGAGACCATCGCGCTGTTTGTGCTGTGCTGCCTGTTTCCGGCGCATTTCCCGCTGTTCGCCTGGGCGTTTGGCGCGCTGTGCTGGCTGACCACCACAACGCGCATCTGGAGCGGTTATATCACGCTGAAGTCACTCCCCCGCTAGGGTGTGCTCTCCGGTCCGCGCTCGCCGGTGGAGACCGGGTTCTGCGGGTGACTGCTCCATTCATTCCAGCCGCCGTCGTAGACGGCAACGTTCTGCCAGCCCATGGCGCGGGCGTACATAAAGGCTTCAGACGCCCGCCAGCCGGTACCACAGTAAAAGGCAACGTGCTGCTCCGGCAGGATATTCCACGTTTTCCACATGGCAGCGATGTCATCAGCGCTGCGCATGGTGCCGTCCGGATTGTGGAAATCTTCCATATGAGTCGCGTCGCTGCCCGCGTGGCCCCAGCGCGCCCCGGCAATTTCACCTTTTGGCTTGATATAACTGTAGCCGCTGGTTTCACCGATAAACTCCGGCCAGGAACGAATGCTCACCAGTGACGCGTCCTGACGGTGCAGCATTCCCCGGGCCTGCTCCATATCCACCATCAGCTGTGGTTGTCCCGGGATCGGCGCGCCAAAATCAGGGGCTGGCTTCACGTTTGCAGGCGTACCGCGTTCAACGGGCAGGTTTGCGTCGGACCACGCCTTCCAGCCGCCATCCAGAATTCGCACATCCTTCACGCCCGCGTAGAGCATGATCTGCGCCACGCGCGCGGCGGCATACACGTCGCGACCGTACAGAATGACGGTGGTATCGTGGCGGATCCCGTGCTTCGCCAGCATCGCTTTCAGCTTTTCGTCAGAGACCTTATTCCACAGTGGTTCACTTTCCACGTCGTTGGTGTCGATGTAGCCCGCGCCGGGAATGTGGCTCAGGAGATAAAGCTTCGGCGCACCCCAGCCCGCCTCGATCACCTTCCACTCTCCGGCTGGTGCGGCGGTAACCGGTTTGCCCTGCTGCAACTGGCGGATCCACTGCGGATAAACCAGCTGTTCGAAATGCGCCAGACGTTGCAGACGGTCGGATTGTTGCAGGGCATCGCTCAGGGTGGAAACGTGGGTAAAGCCCGCTTTCTCCAGCCGCGTTTTGACGGTCTGGTTGTCAGCATCGTTGCCATAGAGCGCAACCGGCATGTCGGGTGTCAGCCGATGCTGTTCTGCCCAGCCGCTGAGCTGTTCATCGCTCATTGCCCCAAGCCAGCGGGCAGAGAGATTAAGCGCGGCGGGTTCATGCCCGGAGGTTCCGCTCAGGGTCTGCGGCCAGCCGTTATAAAACGCACTGATGCGCGTATCAATTACCGCGCCGTTTTGCGCCTGGAGCTGGGCCAGCGTGAGGGAGTGGGGCATATCAGCCGCCATGGAGGAGAGTGAGGCGAGGCCGCAGATGAGGGCCAGCGCGGTCAGTTGAGAAACACGTTTCATCGAAAAACCTGACGTCATTAAAAGAGGATGGCATTGTCGTCTCTCCTGAAGCCAAAAACATTGCGTTAGCACATTATTGCCAGCGAGAAATCTCAATCACCTCACCGCCGGGCGGAATATCTTCCTCATCATGCGTGACCAGTACCACCGGAATATTACGCTCACGAATAGTCTCGAAAACCCAGGCCCGAAATGAGGTACGCAGCGCTTTATCAAGGCGGCTGAACGGTTCGTCGAGGAGTAATGCCTGCGGTTGGGCGAGGAGGGCGCGCAACAGGCTCACCCGGGCGCGCTCGCCGCCGGAAAGGGTCGCCGGATCGCTGGCGTAGTGGTTTGCCAGCCCGGCAGTTTCGAGTGCCTGTTCTGCCGCGTCGCGCCGCGCGCGCCCGGTAAGGTGCGATGGCAGCGCCAGCATCAGGTTTTGCCCCACGCTGAAGGCGTCAAACAGCAGGGCATCCTGAAACAGAATGCCGATCCCGCGCGTTTCCACGGGGAGCATATCGCAGCGGCGATCGTTCAGCCATAGCTCGCCGTGCGCCTTAAAATCAGCGGATAACGCCCCCACCATCCAGGCAAACAGGGTCGATTTCCCACTCCCGGAAGGACCCATCAGCGTGACAATCTCCCCCGCCGGGACGCGGAAGTTGACCTCACGTAAGAGCGGCGCAATGGTGAGATTTTTCACGTTCAGCATTACCGTAATCCTTGTCTGTGACGGCCCACGAGCCGGGAGAGCAGCGCGGCGAGGCCGAATACGCTGCTGGTCAACAGCAACAGACCCAGCGCCCGGCTGGCGAGGATCGGAATGCTGCCGCCGCTGCTGAGGGCGACCGCCTCCGTCGTCAGGGTGGTGAAACGTCCCGCCCCCAGCCAGAGGGTGGGCATGTACTGGGCCATGCTCACGGAAAAACCGGTGGCAAAGGCCAGCAGGGCCGGACGAATCATCAGCGGGCATTTCACCAGCCAGAAAATTTTCGCCTGTCGCCAGCCCAGCGTTCTGGCGGTGAGGATAAGCCGGGGATCGAGCCTGCGCCAGGCCGGTTGCAGCACCAGGAGCATCCACGGGAGAACCCAGAGCATATGGCTCCAGAGCACAGCAGCGTACTGGCCATCGATGCCCAGCCACAGCGCCACGGCATACTGCCCAGAGACGAGGGGGAGCGCCGGAAGGGCAAGCGGCAGCCAGATCCACACCGCGCCGCGCTGGGGACCCCACTCAAGCCAGAGCATGAGGATGGCCAGCGCTGTCAGGCTGGACAGCAGTCCCAGTGAAAGGCTGTCGCTGACGGGGCCGATGTCGTTCCGGCGTGCCAGCATCAGCAGAACCAGCGCACAGAGCACGCCGCACAGCGGCAGTAACCCGCCCAGCGTCCGTGCGGGCAACGCGGTATTCGAAGCGCGACGAACCCCGGAGATGTCTGGCCGGGCACGCCGCCATGCCGTCCAGAGGCCGTATCCCACCGCGGCAAGCGCGACCAGCAGCAGGAGCAACACCAGACACAGCAATGTTACTTTTATTTGCTGCTGCGCGTCGCCCTGGGTGAGCCACTGCCAGGCCAGCACCGCCAGCGTAGGCGGGTTGCCCGGCCCGAGCACGATCGCCACATCCACCACAGAAAGCGACCAGGCGAGCACCGCCAGCATCACGGCGCCCAGCGCGGGGGCGATTGCCGGGAGGATGAGCCAGCAGAGCGCCTGCATACGTCCGTAGCCGAAGGTATGCAGGACGATTTTCTGCTGTGCGAGGCGCTTTTCAGGCAGCGCGGCGTAGATTGCCCACAAAACAAACGCGCTCTCTTTGACCGCAAGCGTCAGACCAAGCCCGATACCGTAGCGGTCAAGCTGCGGCGAGCAGACTGTACAGATCCGGTAAAACTGTCCCCCTTCCGCAAAAAGCAGCAGCGCGCTGGTGGCGAAGGCGACATGCGGCACCGCTAACAGCCACGGCAGACGGGTGCTCAGGCGCTGCCAGCCTTCACCCGGCCAGAGAAGCGCAAGCAGGCTCAGGGCGATAAACAGTGAGCCAAGCGTCGCGATGAGCGTTGACACCAGCGTGGCGGCCAGCGCCTGCGGCAGCTGTGGGTCGGCAAACAGCGACGCCCAGTTGACGAGAGAAAACGCCGGGGCCAGCAGCATGCCGCTGGCGGGTAGCAGTGGCAGATAGATGACCACCATTGCCGCCCAGACCAGGCCGCTTAGCGGGTACCGTAGCGGCGAAGCCATTCCTGCTCCAGAGCGTTAACCCAGGCGGCGTGCGGTTCGGGCAGCACATCTGGTGTGCCTGAGGGGGTAAAGGCGCGCAGCTGTTTTGCCGCTTTCGCGGGCAGTTTTGCACCATCCAGCACGCTCGGGTCACCCCAGACGGCAGGATCGGCTTTGCGGATCTGCGCCTGCGGTGACAGCAGGAAATTCGCCACCACCTTCGCGCCTGCGCTCGCGCGGGTATTTGCCGGGATAGCGACAAAATGGACGTTGCCGATCATGCCTTTGAGAAAGCCGAAACTGTAGCTGTCGGCAGGCAGTTCACCGTTCGCCACCTTTTGCATCGCATGGGCGGGGTTAAAGGTGAGCGACAGGTTCAGGCTGCCGCTGGCCAGCAGCGTATCCATGCGCGCAGGCGACGGAGGAAAATCGTTCCCTTCGCGCCACAGCAGGGGATGCAGGGTATCAAGATAGTCCCACAGCGGCGCGGTGACCTGTGCAAAGGTACTGTCCGGCGCTTTTTTTAACGCCTCCGGATGGGCGGTCAGCGCCAGCAGCAGCTGCTCAAGAAACGCGGTGCCGGTAAAATCCGGTGGTCGCGGATAGCTTACTTTGCCAGGGTGCTGTTGAGCGTAAACCAGCAGCGCATGGGGATCTGCCGGTGGTGTCGGCATGCTCGTTTTCCGGGCGATAAAGGTTAACTGCGCGCCACCCCAAGGGGATTCCGCCCCATCGGTCGGAATGGCAAAATCTTCCGTTACCGGTTTACGGGTATCGACGTAATGCCAGTTGGGTAGGGTCTGCGCCCAGCCGGTGAGCAGCAGGTTGGCCTCTTTCAGCGTGCGAAAGTTTTCCCCGTTCACCCAGAGCAGATCCACCGAGCCGTTACTGCTACGTCCTGCGGCCTGCTCCGTCTGGATCCGCTTCACCGCGTCGGCGGCATCGGCCAGGTGTACGATCTTCAGGTTGATGGCGTAGTGCGTTTTCATTTCGCCGCTTACCCAGTCGAGGTAGCGGTTAACGGCCTCATCGCCGCCCCAGGCGTTAAACCAGACGGTCTGCCCGTTGGCCTGTTGCTGAAGGGATTGCCAGCTCTCTGCGGCGAAGGCAGACGTTGCCAGCAGCAGACTCGTCAGAAACGCGCAAAAACGCACCCGGCGCATAATGCCTCACTTTTTAATCGAAGGGATGTTACGGGAAAACAGCCAGCGAGTGGCCAGTGGTAATAACCCTAATAGTGTAAAGGCGAACAGCACTCCCGGCGACAGAATATCGCGCAGCGAGGTGAGTTTCCCCAGTTCGCGTCCGGCGTTCAGATAGATGACGGTAGCGGGTAGCATCGCAAGCTGGCTGACCCACCAGTAGTGACGCACCCTGAGACGGGTTAGCCCCATCAGCAGATTGACCAGAAAGAACGGGAACAACGGCATCAGGCGCAGGGCAAAAAGGTAGCGCGCGCCGTCGCGATCCATTCCCGCATCGATCGTATTCATCTGTGCAGCAAAGCGCCGTTGCACCCAGTCGCGCAGCAGGTAACGGCTGACGAGCATGGCAAGCGTGGCGCCGAGCGTCGAGGCAAATGACACCAGCAGTGTCGCCTCCCACAGGCTGAAAAGCGCTCCGCCGAGCAGCGTCAGAAGCGCGGCCCCGGGTATCGACAGCGCGGAGACCAGAACGTAAACCACAAAATAGAGCAGCGCACTCTGAAGGGGAGCCTGTTCGACCCGGGCAAGCAACATCCGCTGGTGGATTTTTAACGTGTCGAGGGAGAGCGTGCCTGGAGGAAGCAAAACAACGATCAAAACAAATGCGCCCAGAAGGGCGCACAGGAAACTGATTTTTTTAATATTCACTGACGATTACAGCTTGAACGTTGCCCATACCGGCGCATGGTCGGACGGCTTTTCCATGCTGCGGATGTCATAGTCAATCCCGGTTTCGATGCAGCGTTCGGCCAGCGGGGCACTTGCCAGCAGCAGGTCGATACGCAGGCCCCGGTTGTCATCGAAGCCTTTAGAGCGGTAGTCAAACCATGAGAAGCGATCCTGCGTCTCGGGGTTCGCCGTGCGGAAGGTATCCACCAGCCCCCAACCCAGCAGGCGCTCCATCCACTCGCGCTCCTCCGGCAGGAAAGAGCATTTGCCGGTGCGCAGCCAGCGCTTGCGGTTCTCTTCGCCGATACCGATATCCAGATCTGTCGGGCTGATGTTCATGTCACCCATGATCAGCACCGGATTATCCTTTTTGAGTTCGGTTGTCAGGTAGTTTTGCAGATCCTGATAAAACTTCGCTTTGGCCGGGAATTTGGTTTCATGATCGCGGCTTTCACCCTGCGGGAAATAGCCGTTAATGACGGTCACATTGCCGAGTGCGGAAGGAATTTCTGCCATGATAATGCGGCGCTGCGCCTCTTCATCGTCACCCGGGAAGCCACGACGCACCGACACCGGGGTATCTTTGGTCAGCAGCGCAACGCCGTAGTGGCCTTTCTGTCCGTGGTAAAAGACGTTATAGCCCAGCTTCGCTACCTCTTCGAGCGGGAACATATCGTCGTGAACTTTTGTCTCCTGCAAGCCGATCACATCGGGCTGATGTTGCTCAACAATCGCTTCAAGCTGGTGAGGGCGGGCACGCAGGCCGTTGATATTAAAAGAGACAAATTTCATAGTCGCTGCCAATGCAAGGTGAATAGTGCAAGGATGGTAGCAGAATTTACGTCGTCTGTTATCCGCTTCGCCCAATTACTGCGACAGATAATGCCAACGGTGCAAAATTTGCACCATTTCGACGCGCGTTGCCCTCCAGCAGGGCGTAAAGGACCGATAAATTTCGCGAGCGATCACAATTCCAGAATTATATTTGGCCTCTGCATACTCTTTCTTGTTTTCATGCGGCAAAGCGCCGCTTGTCGTAAAAATATTCACTATTTATGCATTAACAGTGAATAACTCCATATTGTAACTCATTGATATTCTGTTGCCCCAACCCGTTTATGCATTTTTATCGCTGGCTGGCACGAACGCTGCAATCTACATTCACAGTGCAAACACCCAATTATTTAACATTTAAACAACCTTTTATTTACCGGATGAGGTCGCTATGTCTCTGTCAGTTACGCGTGAAAATTTCGATGAATGGATGATGCCGGTCTACGCTCCGGCGGCTTTTATTCCGGTACGTGGGGAAGGCTCTCGCCTGTGGGATCAGCAGGGCAAAGAGTACATCGACTTTGCGGGTGGGATTGCGGTGAATGCGCTGGGACATGCGAACCCGGCGCTGCGGCAGGCGCTGAATGACCAGGCAGCAAAATTCTGGCATACCGGCAACGGGTATACCAACGAACCGGCGCTGCGTCTGGCGAAGAAGCTGATTGACGCCACTTTCGCAGAAAAAGTCTTTTTCTGTAACTCCGGCGCGGAAGCCAACGAAGCGGCGCTGAAGCTGGCGCGCAAATATGCACATGATAAATTTGGCGCGCATAAGAGCGGCATCGTCGCCTTTAAAAATGCCTTCCATGGCCGCACGCTGTTTACCGTCAGTGCGGGGGGACAGCCCTCCTATTCACAGGATTTTGCGCCGCTGCCGCCGGATATCCGTCACGCGGTGTATAACGATTTACACTCTGCCAGCGAGCTGATTGACGACACCACCTGTGCGGTGATCGTGGAGCCGATGCAGGGTGAAGGTGGCGTCATGCCCGCCGACAACGCGTTCCTGCAAGGGCTGCGTGAGCTGTGCGATCGGCATAATGCGGTCCTGATTTTTGACGAAGTCCAGACCGGCGTAGGCCGTACGGGTGAGCTGTATGCCTACATGCACTATGGTGTGACCCCGGATGTGCTTTCAACAGCCAAAGCGCTCGGCGGCGGTTTCCCGGTGGGAGCGATGCTGACCACCGAAAAATTCGCCAGCGTGATGACCGTGGGCACCCATGGCACCACTTACGGCGGCAACCCGCTGGCAACCGCTGTCGCCGGACAGGTGCTGGATATCATTAACACCCCTGAGGTGCTGAACGGCGTGAAGCAGCGTCACCAGTGGTTCGTTGAACGCCTCACGGCCATTAACAGCAAAACCGGCCTGTTCAAAGAGATCCGCGGTCTGGGGCTGTTGATTGGCTGTGAACTTGCCCCTGAGTTTGTTGGCAAAGCGAAGCTGATTTCACAGGAAGCGGCGAAACAGGGCGTGATGGTGCTGATTGCGGGTGCTAACGTGGTGCGGTTTGCCCCTGCGCTGATCGTCAGCGAGGAAGAGGTCAGAACCGGGTTAGATCATTTTGCGCTGGCCTGCGAACAGGTGAAGGCCGGGGTGTCATCATGATGGTCATCCGTCCCGTTGCGCACGGCGATCTCGCCGGGCTTATGCAGCTTGCCGGTAAGACAGGGGGCGGTCTGACCTCGCTGCCTGCCGATGAAAAAACGCTGTCGGCGCGCATTGAGCGCGCCCTGCAAACCTGGCAGGGGACGTTGCCAAAGAGCGAACAGGGCTATGTGTTCGTGCTGGAAGATACCGACACGGGAACCGTGGCGGGGATTTGCGCCATTGAAGTGGCCGTCGGGCTTAACGATCCGTGGTACAACTACCGGGTCGGCACGATGGTCCACGCCTCGAAAGAGCTGAACGTTTACAACGCGCTGCCGACGCTCTTCCTCTGTAATGACCATACCGGCGCCAGCGAACTCTGCACCCTGTTCCTCGATCCGGACTGGCGCAAAGAGGGCAATGGTTATCTGCTCTCCAAATCGCGCTTTATGTTTATGGCCGCCTTTCGCGACCGCTTCAACGAAAAAGTGGTCGCGGAGATGCGCGGCGTGATTGATGAGACGGGCTACTCGCCGTTCTGGGAGAGTCTGGGCGAACGCTTCTTCTCCATGGAATTCAGCCGGGCGGATTACCTGTGCGGTACCGGTCAGAAGGCGTTTATCGCCGAGCTGATGCCGAAGCATCCTATTTATACCCATTTCTTAACCCCGGAAGCGCAGGCGGTGATCGGCGAAGTTCACCCGCAAACCGCCCCGGCCCGGGCGGTGCTGGAGAAAGAGGGATTTCGCTACCGTAACTACGTCGACATCTTCGACGGCGGCCCGACGCTGGAATGCGACATTGATCGCGTGCGCGCCATCCGTAAAAGCCGCCTGGTTGAGGTTTCCGAAGGCCAGCCCGCGCCGGGCGAGTGGCCAGCCTGCCTGGTCTCGAACGAGAATTACACCAACTTCCGCGTCATGCTGGTGCGAACCAACCCAACCTGCGAGCGTCTGGTGCTGACGGCTGCGCAACTGGATGCCCTGAAATGTAACGCTGGCGACACGGTTCGCCAGGTGCGACTCTGCCCTGAGGAGAAAACAGCATGACTTTATGGATTAACGGCGACTGGGTAACGGGCGAAGGTGACGCGCGGACAAAAACCAATCCGGTCGGCCAGGAAGTGCTCTGGTCGGGGAACGACGCCAGCGCCGGGCAGGTGGAGCGGGCCTGCCAGGCTGCACGTCGCGCGTTTCCGGCATGGGCGAAACGGCCATTCTCCGAGCGCCAGGCGCTGGTTGAGAAATTTGCTGCGCTGCTGGAGGCCAATAAAGCCGAGCTAACCCGCATTATTGCCTGCGAAACCAGCAAGCC
Organism: Enterobacter hormaechei ATCC 49162; assembly: GCF_001875655.1. Taxonomy (NCBI): domain Bacteria; kingdom Pseudomonadati; phylum Pseudomonadota; class Gammaproteobacteria; order Enterobacterales; family Enterobacteriaceae; genus Enterobacter; species Enterobacter hormaechei. The sequence continues at coordinate 938,848 of NZ_MKEQ01000001.1, read as the reverse complement.
GCGCTGGGAGGCGACAACCGAAATCACGGCGATGATCAACAAAATCGCGATATCGGTGAAGGCATACCATACCCGCACCGGTGAGCAGCATACCGAGATGCCCGACGGCGCCGCCACGCTGCGCCACCGTCCGCACGGGGTGCTGGCGGTGTTTGGCCCGTATAACTTCCCCGGACATCTGCCGAACGGGCACATAGTGCCTGCGCTGCTGGCGGGGAATACTGTCATCTTCAAGCCGAGTGAGTTAACCCCCTTAACCGGCGAAGCAGTGGTCAAACTCTGGGAGCAGGCGGGGCTGCCGCCGGGGGTGCTGAATCTGGTGCAGGGCGGGCGTGAAACCGGTCAGGCGCTGAGTGCGCTGAGCGACATTGACGGCCTGCTGTTCACCGGCAGTGCTGGCACGGGCTATCAGCTGCATCGCCAGCTGGCGGGGCAGCCGGAAAAAATTCTGGCACTCGAAATGGGCGGCAACAACCCGCTGATTGTGGAAGATCCGGATGATATCGATGCTGCGGTCCATCTGACCATTCAGTCGGCGTTCATTACCGCCGGACAGCGCTGCACTTGCGCCCGCCGCCTGCTGGTTAAGCGCGGCGCGCAGGGGGATGCGTTCCTGAAGCGTCTGGTGGAGGTGAGTGCGCGTCTGGTTCCCGCGAAATGGGATGCCGAGCCGCAGCCGTTTATCGGCGGGCTGATCTCCGGGCAGGCGGCGCTGAACGTGCTGACAGCCTGGCAGGAGCATGTGGCGCGCGGGGCGAAAACCCTGCTGGAGCCGAAACAGGTAATGCCGGGCACGTCGCTTCTGACGCCGGGGATTATTGAGATGAGTGCGACGAGCAACGTGCCGGATGAAGAGGTCTTTGGCCCGCTGCTGTGCGTCTGGCGCTATGACGATTTTGAGTCGGCGATCGCGATGGCCAACAACACCCGCTACGGCCTGTCGAGCGGCCTGATATCGCCGCATCGCGAGAAATTCGAACAGCTGCTGCTGCTGGAAGCGCGCGCCGGGATCGTGAACTGGAACAAACCGCTGACCGGCGCAGCGAGCACCGCGCCGTTTGGTGGCGTCGGGGCGTCGGGCAACCATCGCGCCAGCGCCTGGTATGCCGCCGATTATTGCGCGTGGCCGATGGCAAGCCTGGAAACCCCGGCGCTGACGCTGCCGGAGACGCTGAATCCGGGGCTGGACTTTACAGAGGGTGACGCCCATGAAAGCGCGTGAAGTTAACTTTGACGGGCTGGTGGGGCTGACGCACCACTATGCCGGGCTGTCGTTCGGCAATGAAGCCTCGACGAAGCACCGTTTCCAGGTCTCGAACCCGAAGCTGGCGGCGAAGCAGGGGCTATTAAAAATGAAGGCGCTGTCCGATGCCGGTTTCCCGCAGGCGGTGATCCCGCCGCAGGAGCGCCCGAACGTGGCCGTGCTGCGCCAGCTGGGTTTCAGTGGCACGGATGAACAGGTGGTGGAAAAAGCAGGCACGCAGACGCCACACCTGCTTTCCGCGGCCAGTTCTGCCTCCTCGATGTGGGTCGCGAATGCCGCCACCGTCGCGCCGTCGGCAGATACGCTGGATGGCAAAGTGCATCTGACTGTCGCTAACCTGAACAACAAATTCCACCGCGCCAGCGAAGCGGAGACCACCGGGCACGTGCTGCGCGCCATTTTTAATCATGACGCGCATTTCGAGGTGCATTCGGCGCTGCCGCAGGTTGCGATGTTTGGCGACGAAGGGGCGGCAAACCACAATCGTCTGGGCGGCGACTATGGTGAGCCGGGTTTACAGCTGTTTGTTTACGGGCGGGAAGAGGGTGGTCATGCCGCGCCGGTTCGTTATCCGGCAAGACAAACCTTAGCCGCAAGCCAGGCGGTTGCACGGCTTAACCAGGTTAATCCTTCTCAGGTCATTTTTGCCCAGCAAAATCCGCAGGTGATCGACCAGGGCGTGTTTCATAACGACGTGATTGCCGTTTCCAACCGTCAGGTGCTGTTCTGCCACGAGCAGGCGTTTGCCCATCAGGAAAAGTTGCTGGCCACGCTGCGTGAGCGGGTGCCGGGCTTTATGCCAGTTCAGGTCCCCACGCAGGCGGTGAGCGTGCAGGATGCGGTCGAAACCTATCTGTTCAACAGCCAGCTGCTGAGCCGGGAGGACGGCAGCATGATGCTGGTACTGCCGCAGGAGTCCAGGGAGCATCAGGGCGTCTGGCGCTATCTCAGTGAACTGGTGCAGGCGGATAACCCGATTGATGAACTGCGCGTGTTTGATCTGCGGGAAAGTATGGCCAACGGTGGGGGGCCTGCCTGTTTACGCCTGCGCGTGGTGTTAACGCCGGAGGAAATGCAGGCCGTGAATCCGGCGGTGATGATGAACGACACGCTGTTCAATACCCTTAACGACTGGGTGGATCGCTATTATCGCGACCGTCTGGTTCAGGCCGATCTGGTTGATCCGCAGTTGCTGCGCGAAGGCCGCGAGGCGCTGGATGCATTATCGACCATCCTGCAACTGGGATCGGTTTATCCGTTCCAGCGCTAAGGAGACGATATGGAAAACTTACTGGCGCTGACGCTGGGTGAAGAGACTCCGGCACGGCACGAGGGGGAAGGCCCCTCGTTCCACTGGCGATGGCGGGGGCCGGGCGTGCTTGAACTGACGCCGACGGGGGAATATAACCTGTCGCTGCTGCTTTCTTCCGGCATTCACGGAAACGAAACCGCGCCCGTGGAGATTGTCGATCTTCTGCTGCGCGCGCTGTATCGCGCAGAGATCACGCTGCACTGCCGTCTGCTGGTGGTACTGGGAAATCCGCCTGCGCTGGCGCAAAACAAACGGTATCTGGTGAGCGACATCAACCGCATGTTTGGTGGTCGCTGGGCGGACTTTCCACAGAGTGATGAAACGACACGCGCGCAATGGCTGGAGAAGGTGGTCACGGCGTTTTTTGCCGGGGCGGGGGAAACGCGCTGGCACCTCGATTTGCATACGGCCATTCGCGCCTCGTACCACGTGCGTTTTGGCGTTTTACCGCAGCGTCACCAGCCGTGGGATGACGCGTTTCTGACCTGGCTTGGCGACGCGGGGCTGGAGGCGCTGGTTTTCCACCAGACGCCAGGCGGCACGTTTACCCACTTCACCTGCGAGCATTTTGGCGCGCTCTCCTGCACCCTGGAGCTGGGAAAAGCGCTACCGTTCGGGCAGAACGACCTGACGCGTTTTGCCCCTACGCATCAGGCGCTTCGGGCGTTGCTTGCTGGGGTTGCGCCGGAACCCACCCGGGAGCCCGTCGTGCGCTATCGGGTCGTACAGCAGATCACGCGCCGCAGTGAGGCTTTCCAGCTTCATATGGCGCCCCATACGCTGAACTTTACGCCGTTTCGTCAGGGCGTTCTGCTGGCGGAAGATGGTGAGACGCGCTATGCGGTAGAGAAATCCACGGAATATGTTTTATTCCCTAATCCGTCGGTCGCGTTTGGTTTGCGGGCCGGTTTGATGCTGGAAAAAATGTCGTGATCGGCTCCCCTCGCGTAGACCGGAGGGGAAATCAAGAATAAATTTCTTCACGTTTAAAGCGCTCTGGTAATGTTTGCGGAATATTCCTGGAGAATTGCTTTATTATTAAACGGCACTTCGCTATACTCCTCCATAATTTCTTTAAAATCATCCTGTTGAATATTTTTGTTTCATCTCTCCACGCTTTTTCCTTAATTTCTCCACAATTGGCGAAAAGTTGTTTTTTACACTTTCATTGTTTTACTGTTGCTCTGACTAATTGACGATAAACCCCGTAAAGTTAATCTCGTCAACCGGCATAGCGCCGAAGAATAACTGAAAGTAAGGAAAGACATTATGCGTAAATTAACTGCACTGTTTGTTGCCTCTACCCTGGCTCTGGGCGCTACCAGCATGGCGTTCGCCGCAGATACCGCGACCACTACCGCCGCGCCGACTGAAGGCAAAATGATGATGCATCATAAAGGCAAGCCGGGTATGCACCATGAGATGATGATGTTTAAAGATCTGAACCTCACCGATGCGCAGAAACAGCAGATCCGCGACATCATGAAAAGCCAGCGTGACCAGATGAAACGTCCTCCGCTGGAAGAGCGCCGCGCAATGCATGACATCATTGCCAGCGACAGCTTCGATAAAGCAAAAGCGGAAGCGCAGATCGACAAAATGGCCGAGCAGCACAAAGCGCGCATGCTGGCCCACATGGAAACTCAGAACAAGATTTACAACATTCTGACGGCGGAACAGAAAAAGCAATTTAATGCCAATTTTGAGAAGCGTCTGACAGAACGTGCAGCGCCGGAAGGTAAAATGCCTGCACCAACCGAATAATCGGTTCACTCTCTTAAGACCGCCGGGCTCCTGTCTACAAAAGCGAAAACGCTGTGGACAGGACCGGCGGTTTTTCTTTTGTCCCATGCCTAAGGTCTGGCCTGACTGCTGCCGATAATACGTCTGTGAAAATGCCCTGGCGCACGGTGCGTCCTTCAGGAGTGGTCATGGAATTCTTTGATATCCGTAAAATGCCGGTCAGTCTCTGGCGTAACGGCGCAGGTGAGACGCGTGAGATTTGCTGTGTCCCTCCTGCGACGCGGGATTTTTTTTGGCGGGCCAGTATTGCCTCCATTGCCAGTAACGGCGAATTTTCCGCGTTCCCGGGCGTTGACCGGGTGATTACGCTGCTGGAGGGCGGCGAGGTGACCCTGGATGCGGGCAGGGCGTTTTGCCATACCCTGAAGCATCATCAGCCTTACCGTTTTGCGGGCGATCTGGCGGTGAAGGCCGTGCTCACAGAGGGGCAGATGTCGATGGACTTCAACATCATGACCCGACGGGATCGCTGCCAGGCAAAGGTGCGCGTTGCTACCCGGACGTTTACCACCTTCGCGTCACGCGGTGGAGTGGCGTTCGTATTAAGCGGCGCCTGGCAACTGGGAGACAAATTACTGACCGCCGATCAGGGCGCCAGCTGGGAAGAGGGCAGCCATACCCTCCGTTTACTGGAATCGAAAGGCAGTCTGCTGTTCAGCGAAATTACCTGGCTGCCGGGTCATTGAGTACAATGATCTCATATTTTCCGGTTAACAGTGGCTTACAGAGAATTTTATAACCATCCTGATCGAACCCGGCGGGGGTGCGTAGCAGAGCGGTTGCGTCATCCAGGCTTTCGACGGCGCCAAGCCAGAGCCAGTTGCGAATGATGTGATAGTGCGTCATCGCATCGCGGGTTTCTTTCAGCGCCACCGCGCCTTCCCACGGCCAGCAGTTAACGCTAATTGAGGCCAGGCCAGCCATAAACCGGGCATGATGTTCCTCAACGCTCTCCTTTCCGCAGCACGCCCCGGCGCAGCGTTTCAGCGCGGAGCGGAAACAGGCGCGACCGCGGGTGGTGGATTCCAGCCCTAACAGGCCGTAACAAAGCTGTAATTCATCAGCCAGGGATTGCAGGGTTTGCAGTGCGGCACGTTTGTTGGCAAACAGCCCGTAAAGATTCGGTTCATGCGAAAAATCTACTTCCCGGGCATACACGACCTGCGGTTTTCCCGCGTTAACCTGCAAGGAGCACAGCTGGCGGTTGCGGCGCAGACGTTTGTTAAACAGCGGCTGCTGTTCCTTGATGAGCCTGGCTTCGAGCAGAAGCGCGCCCAGTTCTCCTGCCGTCTCGACCCAGGTGATCCGCCGGGACTGCCTGAGCATTGAGGCTTCGTCCGGCGTACGCAGGTGCGACATCACCCGGCTGCGGATATTCACGCTTTTGCCGATATAGAGCGGCATGGTGTCGCTGTCACCGTGGAAGAAATAGACGCCAGGCTGTTTAGGCAGTGCCTCAAGCCAGGGGCGAAGATGCTCGGGATATTCGTAGATAGCCGCCGCTTCAAACTCAAGACGCGGGGCGGATTGACGCCTGCTCACATACTGCTCCATATACTGTTCAGGCATACAGTGTAGCAGGTGTTCGGTGGTTAAAAAAGAGCCGGGTGGCGGCTACGCCTTACCCGGCCTGCAAAACTGCGTTACCGTTTTGCTTTTACTTTTTCCAGAAATCGTCAAACACCGTAATGGGCGGACGGCGCTTATGCTCGGTTTTCAGATACCAGCCTTCGATAATTTTTGCGGTCCCTTCGTCGAGCGTTTTGCCTTCCAGATAATCATCGATGTTGTCATACGTGACCCCCAGCGCTGCTTCATCCGGCAGGGAAGGACGATCGTCCTCCAGATCTGCCGTTGGCGCCTTCTTATACAGGTGCTCCGGGCAGCCCAGCGCCGCCAGCAGCTGCTTGCCCTGACGCTTGTTCAGGCGGAAGAGGGGGTTGATGTCCGTACCGCCATCGCCGTATTTGGTGAAGAAGCCGGTGATGGCTTCCGCGGCGTGGTCGGTTCCCACGACAACCCCTTTGGTCATCCCTGCGATACTGTACTGCGCTTTCATGCGCTCACGGGCTTTCTCATTGCCACGAACAAAATCGCTCAGTTCAATTCCGGCTTCACGGAGGGCCTGCTCGCTTGCCAGTACCGAGCCTTTGATGTTCACGGTAAGAACACGGTCCGGCTGAATAAAGGCAATAGCATCCTGACAGTCCTGCTCGTCGGCCTGCACGCCATACGGCAGACGTACGGCAATAAATTGCAGTGCGGTGTCACCGGTCTCGTCACGCAGCTCGGAGACAGCCATCTGGCTCAGTTTACCGGCCAGAGTAGAATCCTGACCGCCGCTGATACCCAGCACCAGCGTCTTCAGGAAAGGGTGTGCAGACAGGTAAGCTTTCAAAAAATCAACGCTACGACGGATCTCTTCACTGGCATCAATCGCAGGTTTCGCGCCCAGCGCCTGAATAATTTCTTGTTGCAGAGCCATTACGCCCTCCCTATGCAGAACCAAACAGAAAGTGTGATCTGTTAAAACTAACCCTTTGTCGGGAAAACGACAAGGATCACAGTTTTGAGTGTACTGTTTTACAGCGATTTAGCAGCTTATCGTTGTTTTATTAGAATTTTCCGAAATTCGTCTGGCGTAACTCGCAAAGTTGAACAATAGTAATTTTTATCCCATGCTTAGTTAACACGCTGATAAACAAGAGGACGGAATATGAACAAGAACGTAGCAGGAATTTTAAGCGCAGCGGCGGTACTGACTATGCTGGCAGGGTGTACAGCTTACGATCGCACCAAAGATCAGTTCACACAGCCAGTGGTTAAAGACGTCAAAAAAGGCATGACGCGTTCCCAGGTTGCTGCCATTGCCGGTAAACCTTCTTCTGAAGTCACTATGATCCACGCACGTGGTACCTGCCAGACCTATATTCTGGGTCAACGTGATGGTAAGGCAGAAACCTACTTTGTCGCCCTGGATGATACGGGTCACGTGATCAATTCAGGTTACCAGACCTGTGCCGAATACGACACCGACCCACAGGCACCTAAGGCGCAGTAAGCGTGCTTGCCTGAGAGTGTTAACAAACCGGCCTGAAGGCCGGTTTTTTTATGCATACGTAAATCTTATTTCTTGGCGCGAATTATTTGCCTGAAATGTGAAGGTAGTCAACAAGCCAGGTCAATGAGAGACAATTTCAGTCTATCCAGAATTATCCCCTCCCTGTACCATTGCGTATACTCACTTCAACGACAAACAATGTTCAGCACACTGCCCGTCAGCCAGGATAGCGAGTCGAGTGTTAGCGCGACGGCGGGTAGACAAACAAGAGGGAAGTTATCATGGAAAAGAAACATATCTATCTGTTCTGCTCTGCGGGTATGTCCACTTCGCTGCTGGTTTCCAAAATGCGCGCGCAGGCCGAAAAATATGAAGTCCCTGTGGTGATTGAGGCGTTTCCGGAAACGCTGGCGGGCGAAAAGGGCCAGGCGGCAGATGTTATTTTGCTGGGTCCGCAAATCGCTTATATGTTGCCCGAAATTCAACGTTTACTCCCTGATAAACCGGTTGAAGTGATCGATTCCGTTTTGTACGGCAAGATTGATGGTTTAGGTGTATTAAAAGCTGCTGTTGCGGCGATTAAAAAAGCTGCTAATTAATTTTTTATTTTTCCCGTCAAAGAGTTATTTCACACACAATACGCCGTAACGGTCGTTGCGGCATTTAAGGGTATTTTCCTATGAGTAAAGTCATCGCTTCACTTGAAAAGGTACTCCTTCCTTTTGCTGTTAAAATAGGAAAGCAGCCTCACGTTAATGCCATTAAGAACGGCTTTATTAAATTAATGCCATTGACATTAGCCGGGGCAATGTTCGTTTTAATTAACAACGTTTTTCTGAGCTTTGGAGAAGGTTCCTTTTTTTATTCATTAGGAATTAGGTTAGATGCTTCCACTATTGAAACCCTTAATGGTTTAAAAGCCATTGGCGGCAACGTCTACAACGGTACGTTGGGTATTATGTCGCTAATGGCGCCTTTCTTTATCGGGATGGCGCTGGCGGAAGAGCGTAAAGTGGATCCGCTGGCGGCAGGCTTGCTCTCCATTGCCGCGTTCATGACCGTCACTCCGTACAGCGTGGGCGACGCTTACGCCGTTGGCGCCAACTGGCTGGGTGGGGCAAACATCATTTCCGGTATTATTATCGGGCTGGTGGTGGCCGAAATGTTCACCTTCGTTATCCGCCGTAACTGGGTTATCCGCTTGCCGGATAGCGTTCCGGCCTCCGTTTCTCGTTCATTTTCCGCGTTGATTCCGGGCTTCATTATTCTCTCCATCATGGGGATTATTGCCTGGGCGCTCTCTCATTGGGGTACTAACTTCCATCAGATCATTATGGACTCTATCTCAACGCCGCTGGCGTCGATGGGTAGCGTGGTCGGTTGGGCATATGTCATCTTTACCTCCCTGCTGTGGTTCTTCGGCGTGCATGGTTCACTGGCACTGGCGGCGCTGGACAGCGGTATTATGACCCCGTGGGCACTGGAAAACGTCGCGCTTTACCAGCAGTACGGCTCCGTCGATGCGGCGCTGGCGGCCGGTAAAACCTTCCATGTGTGGGCGAAGCCGATGCTTGACTCCTATATCTTCCTGGGGGGTACCGGGGCGACGCTGGGTCTGATCATCGCGGTCTTTATTGTCTCTCGCCGCGCCGACCATCGTCAGGTTGCGAAGCTGGCTCTGCCGTCAGGCATCTTCCAGATTAACGAGCCGATTCTGTTTGGTCTGCCTATTATCATGAACCCGGTGATGTTCATTCCCTTCATCCTGGTTCAGCCGCTGCTGGCCGCGATTACGCTGACGGCGTACTACCTGGGCATTATCCCGCCGGTGACCAACATTGCACCGTGGACAATGCCAGCCGGTCTGGGCGCGTTCTTCAACACCAACGGTAGCGTGGCCGCCTTCCTGCTGGCGATATTCAACCTCGGGATTGCCACCCTGCTCTACATGCCATTCGTGGCGATTGCGAACAAGGCCGCAACGGTTATCGATGAAGAAGAGAGCGAAGAGGATATCGCCCTCGCACTGAAATTCTAAAATTGCACGGCGCGGGGCAACCCGCGCCAGCGTAAAGGAGCTTAAAGATGTTAGATTTAGAGAATATCGTTGCCGAAGAAACCGCAGAGAACGATCTGGAAGAGGTGGTGATGGGTCTCATCATCAATTCCGGGCAGGCACGCAGCCTGGCGTATGCGGCGCTTAAGCAGGCTAAGCAGGGCGATTTCGTAGCCGCAAAAACCATGATGGAGCAGTCCCGTACCGCATTAAACGAAGCGCATCTGGTGCAGACGAAGCTCATCGAAAGCGACCAGGGCGAAGGGAAGATGAAAGTGAGCCTGGTGCTGGTCCATGCCCAGGATCACCTGATGACCTCCATGCTGGCGCGCGAGCTGGTAGCGGAGCTCATCGAGCTTCACGAGAAGATGCAATAAGTCAGCCGAAGTAGCAGGAGGTCAGCACGATGGAAATTAAAACCGCACATGAGCAGCAGCTGTTTAATGGCAAGAATTTTCACGTGGTGATTTACAACAAAACGGAGAGCGCCAGTGGTCTGCACCAGCATGACTACTACGAGTTCACGATTGTTCTGACCGGCCGCTACTATCAGGAGATCAACGGTAAGCGCGTCCTGCTTGAACGCGGCGATTTCGTCTTTTTGCCGATGGGATCGTATCACCAGAGCTTTTATGAGTTTGGTGCGACACGCATTCTGAACGTAGGGGTGAGCAGGCGTTTCTTTGAAAAACACTATCTGACACTGGTTCCGTTCTGCTTTGTGGCATCACAGGTGTATCGCGTCAAAAATGAGTTTATGACCTGGATTGAAACGGTTATCGCTTCGCTGAATTTCCGCGACAATGAATTTGATGAATTTATTGAAACCGTGACCTTCTACGTCATGAATCGCCTCCGCCATCACCGTGAAGAACAGCAGGTGGTGGATGATATTCCTCAGTGGCTGCGCAGTACCGTGGAGCTGATGCACGACAAGGGACAGTTCAGCGAGAACGCGCTGGAAAATATGGTGGCGCTGTCGGGTAAATCGCAGGAATATTTAACGCGCGCCACGCAGCGTTATTATCGTAAAACGCCTGTGCAAATTATTAATGAAATCCGCATTAACTTTGCCAAAAAACAGCTGGAAATTACGAACTACTCTGTCACCGATATCGCTTACGAATCGGGATACAGCAGCCCCAGTCTGTTTATTAAAACCTTTAAAAAGTTGACTTCATTCACACCGAACAGTTACCGCAAAAATTTAACGGTAATTAATTAACTTTCGGCGGTTTATCCGCCACGAACAGTGACGTAATGGCTTGCCCAAGTAGCGGGAAGAGTACGCTATACCTTGCAGGCGATTAACCTGATACGCTAAGGGAGATATTATGCAACAGAAATTAAAAGTCGTAACCATTGGTGGCGGCAGCAGCTATACCCCGGAATTACTTGAAGGTTTCCTGAAACGTTATCATGAATTACCGGTCAGCGAGTTATGGCTGGTGGATGTTGAAGAAGGGCAGGAGAAGCTGAATATTATTTTTGAACTGTGCAAACGCATGGTTGAAAAAGCGGGCGTGCCTTTAACCGTCCATAAAACGCTGGATCGCCGCCTGGCGCTGAAAGATGCAGACTTCGTGACCACCCAGCTGCGCGTCGGCCAGCTGAAAGCGCGTGAGCTGGATGAGCGTATTCCGCTGAGCCACGGTTATCTGGGCCAGGAAACCAACGGGGCAGGGGGCCTGTTTAAAGGTCTGCGTACCATTCCGGTTATTTTTGACATCATTAAAGACGTGGAGGAGATCTGCCCGAACGCGTGGGTGATTAACTTTACCAACCCGGCCGGGATGGTCACCGAGGCCGTTTATCGTCACACCGGTTTCAAACGCTTCATCGGCGTCTGCAATATTCCGATTGGCATGAAGATGTTCATCCGCGATGTGCTGGAACTGACCGATAACGATGAGCTGTCCATTGACCTGTTCGGCCTGAATCACATGGTCTTTATCAAAGATGTGATGGTGAACGGGCAATCGCGCTTTGCAGAACTGCTCGACGGCGTCGCCTCTGGTCGACTGACTGCGGCCTCGGTGAAAAACATTTTCGATCTGCCGTTCAGCGAAGGGCTGATCCGCTCCCTGAATCTGCTGCCGTGCTCGTATCTGCTCTACTACTTCAAGCAGAAAGAGATGCTGGCGATTGAAATGGGCGAATACTACAAAGGCGGCGCGCGCGCTCAGGTTGTGCAGAAAGTGGAGAAGCAGCTTTTTGAGTTGTATAAAGATCCGAACCTGAACGTCAAACCGAAAGAGCTGGAGCAGCGTGGCGGGGCATACTATTCGGATGCCGCGTGTGAAGTGATCAACGCCATTTACAATGACAAGCAGGCCGAGCACTATGTGAACGTTCCGCATCATGGGCACATCGACAATATCCCGGCAGACTGGGCCGTTGAGATGACCTGCATCCTTGGGCGCGACGGCGCAAAACCGCATCCCCGCATTACCCACTTCGACGATAAAGTGATGGGCCTGATTCACACCATCAAAGGCTTTGAAGTGGCGGCAAGCAATGCGGCCCTGAGCGGAGAACTGAATGACGTGCTGCTGGCGCTTAACCTCAGTCCGCTGGTGCATTCTGACCGTGATGCTGAAAAACTCGCGAGTGAGATGATCCTGGCGCATGAAAAATGGCTGCCAAACTTTGCTGCAACGGTTGAGAAACTGAAGCACACGCACCGTTAAGAGGAGCCGCGATGGAAAACCTGCTGATCGTCAATGCCGATGATTTTGGCCTGTCAAAAGGGCAGAACTACGGCATTATTGAAGCCTGTCGCCGGGGCGTGGTCACCTCTACTACAGCGCTCATCAACGGCGAGGCGGTGGAACATGCGGCACAGCTAAGCCGTGAGGTGCCCGAACTGGGCGTGGGTATGCACTTTGTGCTGACGCTTGGGTTGCCCCTTTCACCGATGCCGGGCCTGACGCGCGAAGGGCAACTGGGGAAATGGATTTGGGAAATCGCGGAGCAGGACGCTCTGCCGCTCGATGAGATTGCCCGTGAGCTGGATTGCCAGTTTAACCGCTTTGTGGATCTGTTTGGCCGCGAGCCAACCCATATTGACAGCCATCATCATGTGCATATGATCCCGGCGATTTTCCCGATTGTGGCAGAGTTTGCGCAACGTAAAGGCGTGGCGATGCGCGTGGATCGGGACGTGCACGGGTTGCCGGACGTGGCGGTGACGTCTACGGAGGGCTTCAGCAGTGCCTTTTACGGCGATGAGATCGACGAAGCGCTGTTCCTGAAGGTGCTGGATGAGTCCGCCGCAAAAGGGGAGCGCTCGCTTGAAGTGATGGCGCACCCGGCGTTTGTCGATAACATTGTACGTAAGAGCGCCTACTGCTGGCCGCGTCTGGCGGAACTGGACGTGCTGACGTCGGCGTCGCTGAAATACGCGATTGCCGAGCGTGGGTATCGTCTGGGGACGTTCAGGGATCTTTGAGACAAAGCCCGGTGGCGAGGTAAAAGCAAAACGGTAACCTTTTGGTTACCGTTTTTTTTTGGTTTCTCCCTCTCCTGTGGGAGAGGGCTTCAGGCCGCACAACCGGGTATGGTTGTTTACGCCGGTATCTGGTCGATCTTACTGCTGCGCGACCACACGCGGTGGGCGGCGAGCAGGTCAAACAACCGGGTCATAAACGCATCGTCAACGTTATCACCTTCGACAATACCTTCTTCCCCTTGATCCGGTACCTTCAGTAGAGATTTAAACTTCCGCGCATCGCCTGCCAGGGCGATTGGCTTCAGGTGCTTATAGGCTTCCAGCAGATAATAGGCGGCATCGCCATTGCCGATCAGACTCTCCACGTCGCCGCACGGCATAATCACCGCATCAACTGTCAACGACGGTGCCCCGGCGAAGGTCGCGGCAATCGGCAGGACGGAGCCATCGTCGGCCGTCACTTCGCCCATACGTGAGTAAAGCAGTTTGGCATGCACGCCCTGGGTTTTGAGCGCCTTCATGATCCCCAGCACGTCGCTGGCGCGGGGTTTATCGTTCAGCAGGATAGCCACCACGCGGCCTTTAATTGACCCGCCAGGTACCGCATACAGGCTCAGGGAAGGATCCTTCTTCAGCCCGTTCACGTCTTTTGGCGGTGCGGCATGGCATTGCTCGTCAGTCAGCGTGATGCCGAGATTATTCGCCACGCCCTGTGCGAGCTGAATATCAATGTGCGCCAGATGGTCGACCACGCGCTCACGAATATAGGTTCGCACCACTTTGCTCAGTTCAAAGCTGAAACCGCCGATAATGTGCTGCTGTTCAATCGGGGTCTGGCTGTTCCAGAACAGGCGAGGATGAGCGTAATACTCACCAAACGACGGGCTGCGCTCACGAATTTTTGTTCCGTCCACGCGCTCTTGATACGACTCGAATCCGCCACGTTTTGGCCCCGGTGGAGTTTCACGCGGCCAGTTATCGTTAATGGAGTTCGGTTCGTAGTTTGCCGGGTTGGTATCGATATCCTGGCGATGCATTCCGTCACGCTGGAAGTTATGGTACGGGCAGGTCGGACGGTTGATTGGGATCTCGTGGAAGTTGGGACCACCGAGACGGCTGATCTGCGTATCGGTGTAAGAGAACAGACGGCCCTGGAGCAGCGGATCGTTGGTGAAATCCAGCCCCGGCACAATATGGCCCGGGTGGAACGCAGCCTGCTCATTCTCCGCGAAGAAGTTATCCGGGTTGCGATTAAGCACCATTTTGCCTACCAGTTGAACCGGCACCAGCTCTTCCGGAATAAGCTTGGTTGGATCGAGCAGGTCGAAGTCGAATTTGAACTCGTCCTCTTCCGGGATCAGCTGCAACCCCAGCTCGTATTCCGGGAAATCACCGGCTTCAATGGATTCCCACAGTTCGCGACGGTGGAAGTCCGGATCGCGCCCGGTGAGCTTCTGCGCTTCATCCCACACCAGGGACGCTTTCCCCGCGACCGGTTTCCAGTGGAAACGCACGAACGTTGCCTTGCCTTCGGCATTGATCAGACGGAAGGTGTGGATCCCAAACCCTTCCATGGTGCGATAGCTGCGTGGGATCCCCCGGTCAGACATCGCCCACATCACGTTGTGCAGGGTTTCCGGTTGCAGCGAGACGTAGTCCCAGAAGGTGTCATGCGCACTTTGTCCCTGCGGTATGGCCCAGTGAGGCTCTGGTTTTACCGCATGGACAAAGTCAGGAAACTTATGCGCATCCTGAATGAAGAACACCGGAGTGTTATTCCCCACCAGGTCGAAAATACCCTCTTCGGTATAGAATTTAGTGGCGAAGCCGCGGATATCACGCACCGTGTCAGCCGAGCCAGCGCCGCCCTGTACGGTAGAGAAGCGTACAAACACCGGTGTGATTTTGTTCGGGTCGGAAAGGAAATCCGCTTTCGTGATCTCTTTCAGGCTCTTGTACGGCTGGAAATAGCCGTGCGCCGCGGAGCCGCGCGCGTGAACGATACGTTCAGGGATACGCTCATGGTCGAAGTGGGTGATTTTTTCCCGCAGGATGAAATCTTCCAGCAGCGTCGGGCCGCGCGTTCCGGCGCGCAGGGAGTTCTGATCGTCGGCGATACGCACGCCCTGATTGGTGGTCAGCGCATAGCCTTCACCCCCTTTGCGATGCGGGTCGAGAGATTTTAACTTCTCGTTATCCGCATCGGGTGACTTCATGCTTCCCGGCGCAGTCGGTTGCTCGCCCGGCGCCGAAGGGCCAGGGGAGGGTTTATGAGAACCATCCGCAGGGGCGAGTGAGTCCATTCCCGGTTGAGATTCTTCGGTGCCATGAATGGGGGCTTGATGTGGTTTATCGTTGTTCGACATTGCACGCTTCTCCTTAGTTCGTTCCTGAAAACCCTATTAAGGATAGAACAATGTGATGAATTAGCAGGCGAACTAAGCGTTTTCAGATAAGTGATTAGCGAAAGGAGCCATCTGCCACACGTCAGGCGCGACGGGTGGGGGGAGAATCGGCTATGATAGAAATTTCCTGCTTTAAGAATTTGTTTTAGTGAACCCGTCGCTTATGAAACCTCTTCGTCAACAAAACCGCCAGGTTATTAGCTATGTGCCCCGCGTTGAACCCGCGCCGCCTGACCATGCCCTGAAAGTGGATGGTTTTCGCGATGTCTGGATGTTACGGGGTAAATACGTTGCCTTCGTGCTGATTGGCGAGCACTTCCGTCGCTCCCCTGCGTTTTCGGTGCCAGAATCGGCGCAGCGATGGGCAGTGCAGACCCGTCAGGATGAAGAGGTTGAAGAATAACAGCCATAAAAAAACCGCCCGCAGGCGGTTTTTTTCTTTCAGTAGTGATTAACGATGTGCCAGTTCGGCATCTTCTTCACTCTCGAGAATCGTTTTGTCGGTCTGCTTCAGCCACTGGCTGGTCAGGGTGCCAGCGGTCATTGAGCCGCTCACGTTCAGCGCGGTACGGCCCATATCGATCAGCGGTTCAACAGAGATCAGCAGGGCAACCAGCGTCACCGGCAGTCCCAGCGCAGGCAGAACGATCAGCGCAGCGAAGGTCGCGCCGCCGCCCACGCCCGCCACACCGGCGGAGCTAATGGTCACGATACCCACCAGCGTCGCAATCCAGACCGGATCCAGCGGGTTGATACCCACGGTTGGGGCAACCATTACGGCCAGCATAGCCGGGTAGAGACCCGCACAGCCGTTCTGCCCGATGGTCGCGCCAAAGGAGGCCGAGAAGCTGGCGATAGACTCCGGTACGCCCAGACGACGGGTCTGCGCTTCCACGTTCAGCGGGATAGAGGCCGCGCTGGAACGGCTGGTGAAGGCGAAGGTCAGCACTGGCCAGACTTTGCGGAAATATTTCAGCGGGCTAACGCCGTTCACGCCCAGCAGGATACCGTGCACAACAAACATAATGCCCAGCCCCAGGTACGAAGCAATCACGAAGCTGCCAAGCTTGATAATGTCTTGCAGGTTCGATCCTGCAACGACTTTGGTCATCAGCGCCAGAACACCGTACGGCGTCAGTTGCATGACCAGACGCACCAGCTTCATCACCCAGCTTTGCAGGGTATCGATGGCAATGAGTACGCGCTCGCCTTTCGGCGCATCGTCCTTCAGCAGCTTCAGTGCAGCCACGCCCAGGAACGCCGCGAAAATCACCACGCTAATAATGGAGGTTGGGCTTGCACCGGTCAGGTCAGCGAACGGATTCTTCGGAATGAAGGAGAGCACCATCTGCGGCACGGTCAGATCGGCCACTTTACCCACGTAGTTGGTCTCAATTGCCGTCAGACGCGCGGTTTCAGCGCTACCCTGCACCAGACCTTCAGCGGTCAGGCCAAACAGATTGGTCACCAGCACACCCACCAGCGCGGCAATCAGCGTGGTAAAGAGCAGGGTACCAATGGTCAGGAAACTAATTTTACCCAGTTGAGAAGCATTATGCAGACGGGCTACGGCGCTCAGAATAGAGGCGAACACCAGCGGCATAACGATCATTTGCAGCAGCTGTACATAGCCGTTACCGACAATGTTGAACCACTGAATGGAATCCTTCAGTACCGGGCTATCAGAGCCGTAAATGGCGTGTAAGGCCAGGCCAAACACCACGCCCATGACCAGACCGACCAGTACCTTTTTTGCCAGGCTCCACTGTTTGTGGCGAGCCTGGGCGAGAAGCAATAGCAATACGACGAACACGACAATGTTCGCGATGAGTGGAAAATTCATCCCCGTTCTCCTGATTTATTATATGGTCGGTTTTTACCGAACCTGTTGGCGCAAGGTTATCAGAAGTGTGATGTCGCGCTTATATCCATATGGAATGGTTTATGACAAAAGTGATTATATTGTCGGTTTAATGTTCAATCTGGTGATTAATAAAACGATTGAACTGAAATTGCAGCGAGTTGATCATCTGCGATGACCAGCGCACTGCACCATTTTCGGGCAATGTCTGCGGCATCCAGATGGCATACGCAAACAGCGCCATGCACAGAACGCGCTCCAGCTGGTTGCCTTTTTGCGGTACGAGGATCGGAAGGCGGAAACGCCAGCGGCAGGGCCAGAGCAGCGGAACGCCCGCTGGGGTCAGCATATCAGCGAGGATATGGCTTAAGTAGCCGAGCACCATGCCCTGAATGGCATCCGCCGGGACGATCCAGCTCTCAGGGACCTTCAAATAGAAGAGCGTTAACAGGCCAAACACGGCCAGCAGGCTGTGGGTAAATCCGCGATGACCAAAGGCTCTGGCGATGGGTTTTGAAATCCACTTCAGCCGCTGACCAAGGAATGATTTGGGATGATCAATGTCTGGCAGCAGGCAGGTCAGCACGGCAGAAGGGACAATATGCCACCAGTCCCCCTGTGCCAGCACAGGGGTCAGTTCAGCGTTTTTGGCAAACACTGCACAAGCAAGTGAAAAAAGCAGGTGGCCTTCCGCCGTCATGATAAAAATAAAACCCGGTAAGCTGTCGATTCATACAGTATAGGGTTTTTATACAGTGTGCGAAAGAGGTGACGGTGTAACTCTTTGTCACAAGCGCGCGGCTAGCGCGCCAGCCAGCCACCGTCTACGGCGAGGGTATGGCCGTTAACGTAATCGGACGCTGACGAGGCCAGAAACACCACCGGACCCTGCAAATCTTCCGGCAGTCCCCAGCGGCCCGCCGGAATACGGTCAAGGATCGCCTGGCTGCGCTGCTCATCATCACGAAGTTGCCGGGTGTTATTTGTCGCCATATAGCCCGGCGCAATAGCGTTCACGTTAATCCCCCGCGCCGCCCATTCGTTCGCCAGCAGGCGGGTGAGGCCCAGCACGCCGCTTTTGGAGGCCGTGTAAGAGGGCACCCGGATGCCGCCCTGGAAGGAGAGCATGGAGGCAATGTTAATGATCTTGCCGCCCTGACCCTGCGCAATAAACTGTCTGGCCACTGCCTGGGAGAGGAAAAAGACCGATTTCAGATTGAGATCGATGACCTCGTCCCAGTCCTTCTCGCTAAATTCCAGTGCATCGGCACGGCGGATGGTGCCAGCATTGTTAACCAGAATATCGATGCGTCCCATCTCAGCGACTGCGGTATCCACCACGCTCTGAATGCTCGCCTGCTTGCCAAGATCGGCGCGGATCGCGAAAAAGCGTCGTCCCAGCGCCGTCACGCGCGCAGCCGTTTCGTCAGGAACCTTGCGGTTAACTCCCACGATATCGCAGCCTGCCTGGGCGAGGGCAATAGCCATGCCTTGCCCCAGACCGGTATCGCACCCGGTTACGATCGCCACTTTTCCTGCCAGAGTAAAAGCATCCAGTATCATACGCGCCTCAGAAGTCAGATTATTGTCATTCTGCACGTAAGGATAGGAGCCTGGAATGAGAAAAGCAAATAAAGTAAAACGATGTTTTGATTTTGTGAAGCAGGCAGCCGAAGCTGCCTGAAGGAGCATTACTCCCCGCGCAAATGGCGGGCAGTCAATTCTTCAAGAGACGTCAGCCTGACATCCGCGAGGGCAAAACGGGGATCGTGTCGGCCTTCTTCAGCCGGTACAACGATAGAGCGCATACGTGCAGCTTTAGACGCCACCATGCCGTTAACTGAATCTTCCAGCGCCACGCAGGTAAGCGGATCCAGTCCCAGTTTTGCGGCGCAATCCATATACACCTGCGGATGCGGCTTGCTGTAAGGAAGCTTTTCGGCCGAGGCCAGCGCGTCGAAACTGTCGCGCAGCCCGAACATCGTCAGCACTTTTTCCAGCATATGCAGCGGTGAGGCGGAGGCCAGCCCCACTTTTAGCCCTTGCGCCTTGCACAGGGCGATAGCGTCATGTACGCCCGGTAACAGAGGCTTATACTCTTCTACGAGGGAGATAGCGCGGTTGATAATACGCGCCGTGACTTCGTCGCGGTCCGGGCCAACCCATGGCTGGTGGGCATACCAAAGATCAACCACCATATCGATGCGCAGCCCCAGGGTATCGGGAAGCTCGTTACGACGACTGATATCGACGCCAAGGCTGGCCATCACGTCCAGTTCAGCCCGATCCCACAGGGGTTCGGAATCAATCAGCAATCCATCCATGTCAAAAATAGCGGCAAGTATCTGGCGCGGTGTCGACATTACAACATCTCCTTATCTTGGGGGGTAAGACGAACGGTGCTAAGCACAAGCAATTTAGCATATTGCATTCAAAGATCGGGCGAAAATGACCGACAGCAGGTAGACTTAGGCACAAATAACGCGTCTTTATGAAGAGGAACGAATGACGTATCAACAGGCTGGACGCATCGCGGTCTTAAAACGTATTGCTGGTTGGGTTATTTTCATTCCCGCCCTGATTTCAACGCTGATCTCCGTACTCAAATTTATGTACGATCACAGCGAAAAACAGCCGGGCATTAATGCCGTCATGCTTGATTTTGCCCACGTCATGATTGAGATGATGCGGTTCAACACCCCGTTCCTGAACGTCTTCTGGTTCAACTCGCCCACGCCGGATTTTCACAACCAGCTTAATATCGGATTCTGGATAATCTATGCGTTAATATTCATCGCGATGGCGTTGCAGGCCTCCGGCGCGCGCATGAGCCGCCAGACCCGCTTTTTACGCGAAGGGGTGGAAGATCAACTGATACTTGAGAAGGCGAAAGGCCCGGACGGGATGAGCCGCGAGCAGATTGAATCGCGCATTGTCGTTCCGCGTCATACCATTTTTGTGCAGTTTTTCCCGCTCTACGTCCTGCCGATCGTTATCATTGTGGCCGGGTATTTCTTCTTTACGCTGCTTGGCTTCCTGTAAATGCTAAAGGGGGCGTGATGTTGCCCCCTCCCGCTATGCCGCCAGAATACGATCCAGCGCCCGCTGGGCATTGACCAGATGGTTTCCGCCAAACAAAATAGCCCGGTTTAGCAAGGTGTACAGCTGATAAACCGGCTGACGTTCGAGGAAATCCAGGGGAAGCGGCGAGACAGACTGATAGCCATCATAAATTTGCGGCGGCTGTTCAGGGTGCAACGGCAGCATCGCGAGGTCACACTCTCTGTCGCCCCAGTAGCAGGCCGGGTCAAATATATAGGGGCCATCAGGCCCGAGCGCACAGTTATTCGACCATAAATCACCGTGCAGAAGGGACGCCTGAGGCTGATGTGAAGCCAGACGCTGCTGAACGTGTTCAACAATCGCGTCGATGTTGCCGAACGCTAATCCCTTTTCAGCGGCCAGCTCCAGCTGCCAGCCGATGCGCTGCTCAGCGAAAAATGTCGACCACCGGCGCTGCCACGCGTTTGGCTGCGGCGTGGTGGAGAGATCGTTATCGAAATCGAGCCCGAACTGAGGTTGATCGCTCCACTGGTGCAAACGGGCAATCTGTTGCCCGAGAATAAAGGCGTTATGGGCATCCAGAGGACGCGCCGGAAGATAGTTCATCACCAGAAAGCTATAGTCACGATCGCTGCCGACGGCTAAAACCTGCGGCACGGTGACGGTTTTACTGCGCGATAACAGCTCAAGCTGATCGGCTTCGGCAGTAAAAATGGGGAGTAATTCACGTTCATCACACTTAACGAAAAGATCGCGCCCGGCGTAACGTAAATGCCATGCGGCATGGATCTCTCCGCCTGGCAGTTCGTTACGCAGTTCAATTTCACCTTCACCCAGTTGCTCACTTAAAAGATGACTGATAGCCTGCCACATGATGTCTCTCCCATGTTGTCTGCCAGATCATAAAGTTAGCGCAGAACGCCCATAAAAAAACAGGAACTAACGCACAACTGAGCGGTTTAATTTTGTACAGGGCACTTATTGTTCTTTTTTATGCCAGTTTTCCCAGCTATCCACGTCAATTTCTGTCGCTTTGTCAGTCACGCTTTCCACCAGGCTACTGGCCAGCGCCTTCACCTCTTCCTGACTTAGCGGGCTTATCAGGCCAAACGCCAGCGAGCCGAGATCATGAATATTGCCTTCATCGTCCGTCAGCGTAAGTTGAAAATTTGCCCGCGTGAACGCGTTGTTGAGTTCATTCAGTTCGGTCAGCGATGCTTCATGAATATTGACCGTTACGACGTAGCGGGTGATATCACCACTGCTCATATTTCACCTCGTTGTTATCCTGAAAGTTTTCTTAGCATAGTCGATGAGCCATATTTGGCGACTTCCCCCTCCACAGGAAGGGGAAGTACGTTCAGCTTTTCGCCAGGTAATCGACAATTTTCTGCGTATCCGCAAGCGAACACAGACGCGTTCCCTGATTGATGGTGGCTGCACTCCCTGCCGCGACGCCATAGCGTGCCATCTCCAGAAGCGAAGCGCCCTGCGCCAGCTTCAGCACCATCGCGCCAACCATACTGTCACCTGCACCCACGGTGCTCTGGCTTTTCATTGGCGGAGGAACGACCTGTACATAGCCCGTCTTGTCGACGGCCAGCGCACCCTGAGGACCGAGAGAGACCACAACGCGATGCGCTTTGCCGGTACGTACCAGCTCTTCTGCGGCAGTACGCACGTCATCAGGCTGGTTAAGTTCGCGATTAACCAGCGCACTAAGCTCTTTCTGGTTAGGTTTGACGAGTTCAAGTTGGCCGGGTTCTAACGCCGCTTTCAGAGCGTCGCCTGAGCTATCGACAATGCAGCGAATGCCGCGCTGGAGCACCGCCTGAACCAGCCCCGTCAGCTTTTCTGTTTTGACGCCCGGCGGCAGGCTACCGCTGATCACCAGCAATGAACCGCTTTCAATGGTCAGCACTTTCTCTTCCAGTTGACGAAACTCATCATCGCTCAGCTTCGCCCCCGGCATAACAAAACGATACTGTTCGCCGCTGGATTCAACATGGACATGCAGGTTTTGCCGGGTCCAGTCTTTGGCGTCTACGGTGTCCACGGCAACTTGTTCATCTGCCAGCAACGCAACCAGATGCTCTCCCGTAGCACCGCCAGCAGGGAAAATGGCGGTGGCTTTTCCGCCGAGATGGGTAACGGCGCGCGCCACGTTAATGCCGCCGCCGCCCGGCTCAAACACCGGGGCGCTACAGCGTAGCTTACCTTCCGGGTAGATTTGCGGCGTCATCGTCGCGGAGTCGAGGGAAGGGGAGAGCGTCAGCGTATAAATTGAAGCCATCATAACCTCCTTTTAGCATGGGTTCTTTTAAGCCTGGCACCGTTTGGCAGGAAGGCAACGTAAATAACAGTATGATTTTAAAAATGAATGCTGACAAATAACCTTCTTCGGGCATATAAAATAAAACGCGTTTTGAGATCGTTCTTATTCAAAAAATGAAAGAAGAAAATATTGCTATGTTATTTGCGGCTTTTTATAATTTGTTACCTTTCTATGGTCGCCTTGTCATTGATCCGCAAGAAAGTTTCCGAGACCGTGACGGTCTCTTTTTATGTTGTACGGACTCCTTAAATAAAATGAAGCTTTTGAAGACAGTACCCGCAGCACTGATGCTGGCGGGTGGCGTATTTGCGTCAATGAATGCAACCGCCGATGATACCGTTTTTACTGTCATGGACGATCCCTCCACTGCCAAAAAACCCTTTGAAGGTAACCTGAATGCGGGGTACCTGGCGCAATCCGGTAACACGAAAAGCTCCTCCCTGACCGCAGACAGCACCCTGACCTGGTACGGCAACACCACGGCCTGGTCGCTATGGGGAAATGCCAGCAACACGTCTGCTAACGATGAACGCTCATCGGAGAAATATGCAGCAGGCGGACGTAGCCGTTATAACATGACCGATTATGATTACCTGTTCGGGCAGGCGAGTTGGCTGACTGACCGCTACAACGGTTATCGCCAGCGTGATGTCGTGACGGCGGGTTATGGTCGTCAGTTCCTGAACGGACCCGTGCACAGCCTGCGTTTTGAATTCGGTCCGGGTGTCCGTTACGACGAGTACACCAATGGCGAAGATGAAACCCAGCCGCTGGGTTATGCCTCGGGCACTTACGCATGGCAGATGACGGACAATGCAAAATTCACCCAGGGTGTGTCGGTGTTTGGTGCAGAAGATACCACCCTGAACTATGAAAGCGCGTTGAACGTGGCCATCAACGAACACTTTGGACTCAAGGTGGCGTACAACGTCACCTGGAACTCGTCACCGCCTGATTCTGCGCCGGAACATACCGATCGCAGAACCACGATTTCATTAGGCTATAAAATGTAGTTTCGTTGGGCCGGGACTATTCCCGGCCCGTTTTTTATTTTCTGAAACTGTGCTTATTTATTTTAAACGGCGTTTTAAAATAATGGATTTGGTTTCATCTTCATAATTTCTCCATAATTAGCCGCGCAGCGCTTATTCAGTTTATTTGACACGAATTGATAAATAATTTGACTAGGCAAAAGTGTGATCCAGATCTACACTTACGGCACAGGCAAAAACAAGCCTCAGGCATTTCTGCATTAATTAAGTATGAGAATAAAATTATGAAAAAAATCAAAACTGCTACAGCAGCGATGGTGCTTTCCGCACTTTCATTTGGCGTATTTGCTGCTGATAATATGGCGCCACCTGCCAGTGACGTTAACGGCCAAATCGGGATCGCTAAAGCCTCTGATGTTGAAGCGGGTTCCAACATTGCCCCAGGCTCGCAGTCTACCGGCCAGTCAATGAATGATGCCTTTGATGTGCACAAGCTGGTGGCGGGTGAGTGGTCCTGATAATTCAACGGCCACGTTGTGATGGAATATAAATGCTGTTATAACCTGTCGAAAACCGGATTATGATGTACCGGTTTTTGCCTCTGAATTAACGTAAAGATAATTAAAATTTATTCAGCAAATTAACGTCACGCTTTCGCTGACAATATTAGCCCCATATCATAGCGGCCCAGCGCAGCAGCAACATCGCGCCGCAAATAGCAATTAACACCACGACCATTTTCCAGTGCTTAACGGCAAAATTTTTTGTTGGCATAACCTAATCCTTGTCAGTAGATACCCTTAGTCTACCAAAGCTTGCGCCAGAAAGCGCTCAACCGGAACGTCAGGTTATGCCAGAACACCGGTTCGGCTTAAAACCAATGGAATCTGTCGGCCAGAATCAATATCAGACCGGCAGCGGAAAGTAGATTTAATATCACAACGGTTCTGCTGGATACATTCATGTGATACCCCTTAGATGTTTAGGACCTGTTCAAGAATAGCTCAGCACTGTTGGAATGCGAGCGTCTGGTCGCGACAATTCATGTTCCCATCCGCAAGGATGAGAGGTTCAAAACGGTCGCAGAAGGTGCATTCGCCCTGGTAATAGTGTTACCATTACATCGCTTGCCGTAAACCCGCACTATTCTGAAATCGGCAGGTGCATGATGACGAACCAATTTGACGATTGTTGGTCAGATGGTTTCGTAATCTACTGTTTAATCACGATTATTTTCTTTGTATATGCTCTTATGTGTGGGGCATCACTGCAAATAAGGATATAAAATGCCTGTAATTACTCTTCCTGATGGCAGCCAACGCCATTTCGACCACGCTGTTAGCCCAATGGATGTTGCCCTGGATATCGGTCCTGGACTTGCAAAAGCAACCATTGCAGGCCGCGTAAACGGTGAGCTGGTAGACGCGTCCGATCTGATTGAAAGCGATGCAACGCTTGCGATCATCACCGCGAAAGACGAAGAAGGTCTGGAGATCATTCGTCACTCCTGCGCGCACCTGTTGGGTCATGCTATCAAGCAGCTGTGGCCAAACACCAAAATGGCGATCGGCCCGGTTATCGACAACGGTTTCTACTACGACGTTGACCTTGACCACACCCTGACCCAGGAAGATATCGACGCGCTCGAAAAACGTATGCATGAGCTCGCCGAAACTAACTATGATGTCATCAAGAAGAAAGTCAGCTGGCACGAAGCGCGTGAGACCTTCGTGAAGCGCGGCGAGAGCTACAAAGTCTCGATTCTGGATGAAAACATCGCTCATGATGACAAGCCAGGCTTGTACCATCACGAAGAATACGTCGACATGTGCCGTGGACCGCACGTGCCGAATATGCGCTTCTGTCATCACTTCAAACTGATGAAAATCGCAGGCGCTTACTGGCGTGGCGACAGCAACAACAAAATGTTGCAGCGTATCTATGGTACCGCGTGGGCCGATAAGAAAGCACTGAACGCGTACCTGCAACGCCTGGAAGAGGCGGCTAAGCGTGACCACCGTAAAATCGGTAAGCAGCTTGACCTGTATCATATGCAGGAAGAAGCGCCGGGGATGGTGTTCTGGCATAACGACGGCTGGACAATCTTCCGTGAACTGGAAACTTTTGTGCGCTCCAAGCTGAAAGAGTACCAGTATCAGGAAGTGAAAGGCCCGTTCATGATGGACCGTGTGCTGTGGGAAAAAACCGGCCACTGGGACAACTACAAAGATGCGATGTTCACCACCTCGTCTGAGAACCGTGAATACTGCATCAAGCCAATGAACTGCCCGGGTCATGTTCAGATCTTCAACCAGGGTCTGAAATCCTACCGCGATCTGCCGCTGCGTATGGCGGAGTTTGGTAGCTGCCACCGTAACGAACCATCAGGTGCGCTGCACGGTCTGATGCGTGTTCGTGGCTTTACCCAGGATGATGCGCATATCTTCTGTACTGAAGATCAGGTTCGTGATGAAGTTAACGCCTGCATTCGTATGGTCTACGATATGTACAGCACCTTTGGCTTCGAGAAGATCGTGGTCAAACTCTCAACGCGTCCGGAAAAACGTATCGGCAGCGATGAGACATGGGATCGCGCAGAAGCGGATCTCGCCGTGGCGCTGGAAGAGAACGGGATTCCGTTCGAATATCAGCTGGGCGAGGGCGCATTCTACGGTCCGAAAATTGAATTTACCCTGTATGACTGCCTCGATCGCGCATGGCAGTGCGGAACGGTACAGCTGGACTTCTCCCTGCCGCAGCGTTTAAGCGCCTCTTATGTTGGCGAAGACAACGAGCGTCAGGTGCCGGTTATGATTCACCGTGCGATTCTCGGTTCCCTGGAGCGCTTCATTGGCATCCTGACCGAAGAGTTCGCGGGCTTCTTCCCAACCTGGCTTGCGCCAGTGCAGGTAGTCGTGATGAACATTACCGATTCTCAGGCGGATTACGTTAAAGAATTGACGCAGAAACTACAAAATGCGGGCATTCGCGTAAAAGCAGACTTGAGAAATGAGAAGATTGGCTTTAAAATCCGCGAGCACACTTTACGTCGTGTCCCGTATATGTTGGTCTGTGGTGATAAAGAGGTGGAAGCAGGCAAAGTTGCCGTTCGCACCCGCCGTGGTAAAGACCTGGGAAGCCTGGACGTAAGTGAAGTGATTGAGAAGCTGCAACAAGAGATTCGCAGCCGCAGTCTTCAACAACTGGAGGAATAAGGTATTAAAGGCGGAAAACGAGTTCAAACGGCACGTCCGAATCGTATCAATGGCGAGATTCGCGCCCAGGAAGTTCGCTTAACAGGTCTGGAAGGCGAGCAGCTGGGGATTGTGAGTCTGAGAGAAGCGATCGAAAAGGCTGAAGAAGCTGGAGTAGATTTAGTTGAAATCAGCCCTAACGCCGAACCGCCAGTTTGTCGTATCATGGACTACGGCAAGTTCCTTTATGAAAAGAGTAAGTCTTCTAAGGAACAGAAGAAGAAGCAAAAAGTTATCCAGGTTAAGGAAATCAAATTCCGTCCTGGTACCGACGATGGCGATTATCAGGTAAAACTCCGCAGCCTGATTCGCTTTCTGGAAGATGGCGATAAGGCCAAGATCACGCTGCGTTTCCGCGGTCGTGAGATGGCCCACCAACAGATTGGTATGGAAGTGCTTAACCGCGTCCGTGACGATCTGAGTGAACTGGCAGTAGTCGAATCCTTCCCTACGAAGATCGAAGGCCGCCAGATGATCATGGTGCTCGCTCCTAAGAAGAAACAGTAAGGCCTTCAAGCAGCAAAATCTGTGGAGCCTTCGGGCCCCATAGGTTTTGTTCGCCTATGTTTCGTTTATTTAACAATGCGAAGTGGAAGTTATTAAAATGCCAAAAATTAAGACCGTACGCGGTGCTGCTAAGCGCTTCAAAAAAACCGGTAAAGGTGGTTTTAAGCACAAGCACGCTAACCTGCGTCACATTCTGACTAAGAAAGCTACCAAGCGTAAACGTCACCTGCGTCCAAAAGCCATGGTTTCTAAAGGCGATCTGGGCCTGGTCATCGCGTGCCTGCCGTACGCATAAGTCGTTAACGTTTAACTTTTTTAACTTAGAATAGATACAGGAGAGCACACATGGCTCGCGTAAAACGTGGTGTAATTGCACGTGCACGTCACAAGAAAATTTTGAAACAAGCTAAAGGCTACTACGGTGCGCGTTCACGCGTATACCGCGTTGCCTTCCAGGCTGTTATCAAAGCAGGTCAGTACGCTTACCGTGACCGTCGTCAGCGTAAGCGTCAGTTCCGTCAACTGTGGATTGCGCGTATCAACGCAGCAGCACGTCAGAACGGTATTTCTTACAGCAAATTCATCAACGGCCTGAAAAAAGCCTCTGTTGAAATCGACCGTAAGATCCTGGCTGACATCGCAGTATTCGACAAAGTAGCGTTCACCGCTCTGGTCGAAAAAGCGAAAGCAGCACTGGCATAAGCCAGTTGAGAGAGGGGGCTTTGCCTCCTCTTTTCATTTAACACCATCAGAAGATTGACATTTATCCGTCCAGGCTTTTCAATAAGGTCTTAACGGTTTTTACCCTACAAGGTAACGCAAGCATGAATGCTGCTATTTTCCGCTTCTTCTTTTACTTTAGCACCTGACTTCAGGAGGCTAGCGCGTGAAAGATGAAACGAAAAACAGCGCCAGATAAGCCTCCCGATGGAGGCTTTTTTTGTGCCTGAATTTGAGAGAATACGTCCAACAATTCGGTGTCTGCACCGACATAATGAGGAAAACCATGTCACATCTCGCAGAGCTGGTTGCCAGTGCAACGGCCGCCATTAACCAGGCCTCAGATGTTGCCGCGTTAGACAATGTCCGCGTCGAATATCTGGGCAAGAAAGGGCACCTGACCCTTCAGATGACAACCCTGCGTGAACTGCCAGCAGAGGAGCGCCCGGCAGCCGGTGCAGTGATTAACGAAGCCAAAGAGCAGGTACAGCAGGCGCTGAATGCGCGTAAAGCCGAGCTGGAAAGCGCAGTACTGAATGCGCGTCTGGCGGCAGAAACGATTGACGTTTCTCTGCCGGGTCGTCGTATTGAAAACGGCGGTCTGCATCCGGTTACCCGTACTATCGATCGTATTGAAAGTTTCTTCGGTGAGCTCGGCTTTACCGTGGCGACTGGCCCGGAAATTGAAGATGACTACCACAACTTCGATGCCCTGAACATTCCTGGCCATCATCCGGCACGTGCTGACCACGACACTTTCTGGTTCGACGCCACCCGTCTGCTGCGTACTCAGACTTCCGGCGTTCAGATCCGTACCATGAAGGATCAGGCTCCGCCGATCCGCATCATCGCGCCGGGTCGCGTATACCGTAACGATTACGATCAGACCCACACCCCAATGTTCCACCAGATGGAAGGTTTGATTGTTGATAAAAACATCAGCTTCACCAACCTGAAAGGCACGCTGCACGATTTCCTGAATAACTTCTTTGAGGAAGATTTGCAGGTTCGTTTCCGTCCGTCCTACTTCCCGTTCACCGAGCCGTCTGCGGAAGTTGACGTGATGGGTAAAAACGGCAAATGGCTGGAAGTGCTGGGCTGCGGCATGGTGCATCCAAACGTACTGCGCAACGTGGGTATCGATCCGGAAGTGTACTCTGGTTTTGCGTTCGGTATGGGCATGGAGCGTCTGACCATGCTGCGCTACGGCGTAACCGATTTACGTGCGTTCTTCGAAAACGATCTGCGTTTCCTCAAACAGTTTAAATAAGGGCAGGACAGAACAATGAAATTCAGTGAACTGTGGTTACGCGAATGGGTTAACACCACGCTGGACAGCGAAGCGCTTTCCAACCAGATCACCATGGCGGGCCTGGAAGTTGATGGCGTGGATCCTGTTTCTGGCGCCTTCACCGGCGTTGTGGTGGGTGAAGTGGTGGAGTGCGGTCAGCACCCTAACGCTGACAAACTGCGCGTAACAAAAGTCAACGTGGGCGGTGACCGTCTGCTGGATATCGTCTGCGGTGCGCCAAACTGCCGTCAGGGCCTGAAAGTGGCCGTGGCGACCGTCGGTGCGGTACTGCCGGGCGATTTCAAAATCAAAGCGGCCAAACTGCGCGGCGAGCCGTCTGAAGGCATGCTGTGCTCCTTCTCCGAGCTGGGTATTTCCGACGATCACTCCGGCATTATTGAACTGCCGCAGGATGCACCTATCGGTACCGATATTCGTGAATACCTGAAGCTGGATGACAACACTATCGAAATCAGCGTCACGCCAAACCGTGCTGACTGCTTAGGCATCATCGGTGTGGCCCGCGACGTTGCCGTGCTGAACCAGACCGAACTGAACGTGCCGGAGATTGCTCCGGTTGAGGCGACCATCAGTGACGTGCTGCCGATTCAGGTCGACGCGCCTGAGGCCTGCCCACGCTACCTCGGTCGTGTGGTGAAAGGCATCAACGTTAAAGCGCCAACCCCGCTGTGGATGAAAGAGAAGCTGCGTCGTTGCGGTATCCGTTCTATCGACGCCGTGGTTGACGTCACCAACTACGTTCTGCTGGAGCTGGGCCAGCCAATGCACGCTTTCGATAAAAATCGTATCGAAGGCGGTATTGTGGTGCGCATGGCGAAAGAGGGCGAAACCCTGGTGCTGCTGGACGGCAGCGAAGCGAAACTGAGCGCCGACACCCTGGTGATTGCCGATCACAACAAAGCGCTGGCGATGGGCGGTATCTTCGGCGGCGAACACTCTGGCGTCAACGACGAGACGCAAAACGTTCTGCTGGAATGCGCATTCTTCAGCCCGCTCTCCATCACCGGTCGCGCACGCCGTCACGGTCTGCACACTGACGCCTCTCACCGCTACGAGCGTGGTGTGGATCCTGCGTTGCAATACAAAGCGATGGAGCGTGCGACGCGTCTGCTGATCGACATCTGCGGCGGCGAAGCGGGTCCGGTTATCGATGTGACCAGCGAAGCGACGCTGCCGAAGCGTGCAACCATTACCCTGCGCCGCAGCAAGCTGGATCGTCTGATAGGTCACCACGTTGCCGATGCGCAGGTGACTGACATTCTGACGCGTCTGGGCTGCGAAGTGACTGAAGGCCAGGACGAGTGGAAAGCCGTTGCGCCATCCTGGCGTTTCGATATGGAGATCGAAGAAGATCTGGTGGAAGAAGTGGCCCGCGTTTACGGCTACAACAACATCCCTGACGAGCCGGTACAGGCGGGTCTGGTGATGGGTAGCCATCGCGAAGCCGATCTGTCGCTGAAGCGTGTGAAAACCATGCTGAACGATAAAGGCTACCAGGAAGTGATCACCTACAGCTTCGTTGATCCTAAGCTGCAACAGCTGATCCACCCGGGTCAGGAAGCACTGATCCTGCCAAGCCCGATTTCCAGCGAGATGTCAGCAATGCGTCTGTCCCTGTGGACGGGACTGCTGGGCACTATCGTTTATAACCAGAACCGTCAGCAAAACCGCGTACGTATTTTCGAAAGCGGTTTGCGCTTTGTACCGGATACTCAGGCGAATTTAGGCATCCGTCAGGATCTCATGCTGGCTGGCGCCATCAGCGGTAACCGCTATGAAGAGCACTGGGACCTGGCAAAAGGGACGGTTGATTTCTACGATATGAAGGGCGATCTGGAAGCGATTCTCGATCTGACCGGTAAATTATCCGAAATTGAATTCCGCGCAGAAGCGATTCCAGCCCTGCATCCGGGCCAGAGTGCGGCGATTTATTTAGACGGCAAACGCGTTGGTTTCATTGGGGTTGTTCACCCGGAGCTGGAACGTAAGCTGGATCTGAATGGCCGTACCATCGTATTCGAGCTGGAGTGGAACCCGGTTGCAGACCGCGTCATTCCTCAGGCGCAGGACGTCTCACGCTTCCCGGCAAACCGCCGTGATATCGCGGTTGTGGTCGCTGAAAATGTGCCCGCAGCAGATATTTTGGCCGAATGTAAGAAAGTTGGCGTAAATCAGGTAGTTGGCGTAAACTTATTTGACGTGTACCGCGGCAAGGGCGTAGCAGAAGGTTTCAAGAGCCTCGCTATTAGCCTTATCCTTCAGGATACCAGCCGTACACTCGAAGAAGAGGAGATTGCCGCTACCGTCGCCAAATGTGTAGAGGCATTAAAAGAGCGATTCCAGGCATCATTGAGGGATTGAACCTATGGCGCTTACAAAAGCTGAAATGTCAGAATATCTGTTTGATAAGCTTGGGCTTAGCAAACGGGATGCCAAAGAGCTGGTAGAGCTGTTTTTCGAAGAGATCCGTCGTGCTCTGGAAAATGGTGAGCAGGTAAAACTCTCCGGCTTTGGCAATTTTGATTTGCGAGACAAAAACCAACGTCCGGGCCGTAACCCGAAGACGGGGGAAGATATTCCCATTACAGCCCGCCGCGTGGTGACCTTCAGACCCGGACAGAAGTTAAAAAGCCGTGTCGAAAACGCAACGCCCAAAGCAGAGTAATATGAACTAACTAAAAAGGCCGCTCACGCGGCCTTTTTTCTTTGCGCTAGTTGCTAAACCCGCCGTAAAATCAATGATATCTCAACCGGATAACCTATCGTCTATGCTTGATTTTGCCCGCCGCCAGCACCGCTCCGATCTCCGCCGCCTGTGTCTGCTCGGGGTGCTGTTGATTGTCGCCACCACGGTCAGCCTGTGTGCGGGCGAGCGGTGGCTCGGGCCGGAAAGTTGGTTTACGCCTGAAGGACAGCTGTTTGTCTGGCAGATCCGCCTGCCGCGGACGCTGGCTGTTCTTTTAGTCGGCGCTGCGCTGGCGCTGTGCGGCACCATCATGCAGGCATTGTTTGAAAACCCACTGGCGGAACCCGGGCTTCTCGGGGTGTCGAATGGCGCAGGCGTCGGGCTTATCGCCGCCGTGATGCTGGGGGGAGGCGAACTCTCCGCCTGGGGGATTAGCCTCAGCGCCATTCTTGGCGCGCTGTTGATCACCCTTATCCTCCTGCGCTTTGCGCGTCGCCACTTATCCACCAGTCGGCTGCTGCTTGCCGGGGTAGCGTTGGGGATCATCTGTAGTGCACTCATGACCTGGGCCGTCTACTTCTCCACCTCATTTGATTTGCGCCAGTTAATGTACTGGATGATGGGGGGATTTGGGGGCGTTGACTGGCGTCAGGGGTGGCTGATGATGCTCCTGATCCCGATCATTCTGTGGACGGCGTTCCAGGCGCAGCCGCTCAATATTCTCGCGCTGGGCGAAACGTCTGCTCGCCAGCTCGGAATGCCGATTGGATTCTGGCGTAACGTGCTGGTTATCGCTATTGGCTGGATGGTGGGTGTAAGCGTGGCGCTGGCGGGGGCGATTGGCTTTATTGGGCTGGTGATCCCGCATATGCTGCGCCTGTGCGGCATTACGGATCACCGAACCCTGCTCCCGGCCTCGGCGGTTGCCGGGGCGGCAACGCTGCTGATTGCCGATATCATCGCCCGACTCGCCCTGACGGCCGCTGAGTTACCCATAGGTGTGGTGACCGCAACGCTGGGCGCGCCGGTCTTTATCTGGCTACTATTAAAAGCTGGACGTTAATTACTATACCCTAAATAATTCGAGTTGCAGCCAACGCATCTGCAACTCGAAGTATGACGGGTATACCTGTAAGTCAACCTGAGGGAATGCTATGCAGTCTGATATTCTGAATACCGAAGTGACGACCATTGACGGCGAGAAAACCACGCTGGAAGGCTACAAGGGCAAGGTGCTGCTCATCGTGAACGCGGCGTCGAAATGTGGCCTGACGCCGCAGTATGAACAGCTGGAAAACATTCATAAAGCCTGGGAAAAAGACGGCTTTACCGTCCTCGGCTTCCCGTGCAACCAGTTCCTGGGCCAGGAGCCGGGCAGCGAAGAGGAGATTAAGACCTTTTGCAGCACAACCTATGGCGTGACGTTCCCGATGTTCAGCAAAATTGACGTGAACGGGGAAGACCGTCATCCGCTGTACGCCAAACTGGTGGCCGCGGCGCCGACCGCCGTTGCGCCTGAAGAGAGTGGTTTCTATGAGCGAATGGCGAGTAAAGGCCGCGCGCCGCTCTATCCGGACGATATTCTGTGGAACTTCGAAAAATTCCTGATTGGCCGTGACGGTCAGGTCGTGCAGCGTTTTTCGCCGGACATGACGCCTGAAGATCCTATCGTGATGGAATCTATCAAGCTGGCGCTGGCGAAATAATGACGCTGCTGATGCAGCTCACAGACGTTGCCGGGAAGGGACGTCTTGAGCCTGTCACCGCCGCGGTCAACGCCGGTGAAATCCTTCACCTGGTTGGGCCAAACGGAGCCGGAAAGAGCACACTGCTGGCGCGCATGGCGGGGCTGACCACCGGGGAAGGGGAGATTACCTTTCTCGGGCAATCGCTCGTCGACTGGCTACCCGCTACGCTCGCCTCCCGTCGAAGCTACCTGGTTCAGCAGCAGGTCCCGCCCTTTGCGATGCCCGTCTGGCACTACCTGACGCTGCATCTGCCTGATAAAAATCAGACGGGATTGCTTACTGAGGTTGCTGCGGCGCTCGGGTTAGACGATAAGCTTACCCGACAGGCGAGCCAGCTTTCCGGCGGCGAGTGGCAGCGCGTACGCCTGGCCGCCGTCATCCTTCAGATCCATCCGTCCGGAAATCCTCACGGGCGGTTGCTGCTGCTGGACGAGCCGATGAGCGGGCTGGACGTTGCCCAGCAGGCCGCGCTGGATACCCTGCTCAGCGCGCTCTGTCGCAAGGGCATAACCGTTGTGATGAGCAGCCATGATTTAAACCATACGTTGCGTCACGCGCATAGGGTGTGGTTGCTGGCGCGTGGCAAGCTGATTGCCAGCGGCACG
The DNA here is from genome assembly GCF_001875655.1 of Enterobacter hormaechei ATCC 49162. NCBI lineage: Bacteria > Pseudomonadati > Pseudomonadota > Gammaproteobacteria > Enterobacterales > Enterobacteriaceae > Enterobacter > Enterobacter hormaechei. The sequence goes on along the minus strand of NZ_MKEQ01000001.1, from coordinate 904,413 downwards.
CGTGACAGCGTGCTGACGGCCCCCAATCTTGCGAGTGCTTACCACATGTCGTTCCGGAGGCTGGATATTGAAGGCCACAAGATGCTTATTTCCACGGCGCAGGAATAACCTTTCTTGCACAGCCGCATAGATGCACGCTAAATTACCGAAAGAACAAAAAAAGCAGAGGATTCGTCTGAAATGCGATTCTGGTTTCTCCTTGTTGCGGCGCTCTTTCTTGCAGGATGCAGCAGCCATCGTGCACCTCCGCCCAACCCACGGCTTTCTGATTCCATTACGGTCATTGCCAGCCTGAACGATCAGCTCAGTAACTGGCGCGGCACCCCCTATCGCTACGGCGGCATGAGCCGGGGCGGGGTGGATTGCTCAGGGTTCGTGCTGATGACCTTCCGCGATAAATTTGACCTCCAGCTTCCGCGTGAAACGCGAATGCAGGCGGAAATCGGCACTGAAATCGATAAAGACGATCTCCTGCCGGGCGATCTGGTTTTCTTTAAAACAGGTTCTGGCGAAAGCGGCCTTCATGTAGGTATTTATGACACCGATAATCAGTTCATTCATGCCTCGACCAGCCGTGGCGTGATGCGCTCCTCTCTCGATAATGTTTACTGGCGGAAAAACTTCTGGCAGGCCAGACGTATTTAACCGCTGCATAAAGATGCAGTGCGAAGGGCCTGGCGGCGAAAATAGACGTCAGGCTTTTCTCATCGGTTGATTAAAGTAAAATTTTCGCCCAATTATTTATGTCGGCATGTGCCTGTTTTATCTAAAACTGGCTATTATTCAATAACCAGGATAAGATTATTTTAGATTCAGGGAAAAATCTGAAAATTAATACGGAAAGAATGAAATTAATCTTATTAAAATCAAGACAGTGGAATTGTGCCTGCAATTGCTTCAGGATGTTCTCTCTCATCTTTAATGCAGGACAAGCGCGATGATTATTACGCTAGATAATGCTTACCAGTCTGAACTTTTACTGCTTCCGGCGCGTGATAGTGCAGGTTTGCTTAAAGGTTTAGAGATTTTGGTTAACTTTACTGGCGTGGGTGCGGACGTACGGATCCCGACTGAACTGGTTATCCCACATCTTTCTTGGGAAGATGAATTAGTGCTGTTTAAGGAAAAACTGCAATTACTCGATACCTGTAAGCTATTTTTTATTCAGCATCAGTTAATTGCATGGATCAATATTACACCTGCAATTATTGAGTTTTTATTAACTAATGAGAACGCTGTTTCAATCCTTGAGCGTTATCCGTTTCTTGAGTTTACTGTTAATGAGAACTATCCAGGTTTAAATAACGGGAAAGACGATCCCGACCTGGCAAGAATGGCGATCCAATTCCCCTTAGTGCTGGCTAACTTTGGTGCAGGGGCTGCGTCCCTCAAACCGGTTTATGACGGTCTGTTCAAACGAGTGATCCTGGATAAAAACTTTATCCAGCAGCGCGTTTCGGCACTCTCCTTTGAGCCTTTTATGCGCGCCATTCTCTGGCAGATCGCGCCGCATTGTCAGTCGGTCATGGTTTCGGGCATTGACGATCATGGCATCTTACAACGCGTACTGCCCTTCAACTTTGGTGCAATGCAGGGAAGCCTGTGGCCTGCCGTTCCGGCAGAGCGGGTTACGACCCTCGTTCAGCAATAACCCCTTTCTTCGCCCGTGTTTACGTCCAGGGAAACCCTCTACACTTAAAGCAGGAGGACTTATGACCCTGTCTTTTACTGCCCACTGGCACGATGAATTACCCGGCTTTTACACCGCGCTTAAGCCAACGCCTTTACAGAACGCGCGTCTTATCTGGCATAACGAAGCGTTAGCGGATTCGCTTGGCATCCCTGCGACCCTTTTTCAGCCAGAAAAAGGCGCTGGCGTCTGGGGCGGTGAAACGCTGCTTCCGGGCATGAAGCCTCTGGCTCAGGTCTACAGCGGACATCAGTTTGGCGTCTGGGCGGGACAGCTCGGCGATGGTCGCGGCATTCTGCTGGGTGAACAGGTTCTGCCGAATGGCGAAACGCTCGACTGGCACCTGAAAGGAGCAGGACTGACCCCGTACTCACGCATGGGGGATGGCCGCGCGGTGCTGCGTTCAACCCTCCGTGAAAGCCTGGCTTCCGAGGCGATGCATGCGCTGGGGATCCCCACCTCACGCGCGCTCTCGATAGTCACCAGCGACACGCCGGTGGCCCGCGAGACGATGGAGCGAGGGGCAATGCTGATCCGCGTGGCGGAAAGCCATCTGCGTTTCGGCCATTTTGAACACTTCTACTATCGCCGCGAGCCGGATAAGGTCCGCCAGCTTGCCGATTACGCCCTTCGCCGTCACTGGCCACACCTGCAAAACGAACCGGACCGCTATGTTCTCTGGTTCCGCGATATTGTCGCGCGCACCGCCTCAATGATTGCCCGCTGGCAGGCCGTCGGCTTTGCGCACGGCGTGATGAATACCGACAACATGTCCCTGCTGGGGCTGACGTTTGACTATGGTCCGTACGGCTTCCTTGATGACTATCAGCCGGGTTACATCTGTAACCATTCGGACTATCAGGGACGTTACCGTTTCGACAACCAGCCCGCGGTGGGGCTGTGGAACCTTCAGCGGCTTGCGCAAAGCCTGTCGCCGTTTATCGACGTCGATGCCCTGAACGATGCGCTGGACAGCTATCAGGAAGTATTGCTGCGGGAATACGGTGTGTTAATGCGCAACAAGCTGGGGCTGATGACGCAGGAAAAAGGCGATAACGAACTGCTGAATGGGCTGTTTGCCATCATGGCGCGTGAAGGCAGCGACTATACCCGAACTTTCCGTATGCTGAGCCAGACCGCGCAGCAGAGCGCCTCGTCACCGCTGCGTGACGAATTCATTGACCGACAGGCGTTTGATGACTGGTTTGCCGCTTACCGGGCGCGTTTGCAGCAGGAACAGATTGATGATGATACCCGCCAGACGCAAATGAAGGCGGTTAACCCGGCGATGGTGTTGCGCAACTGGCTGGCGCAGCGGGCCATTGAGCAGGCAGAGCAGGGGGACTATACCGAGCTGCATCGGCTGCACATCGCCCTGCGCACGCCGTTTGCCGACCGGGAGGATGACTATGTCAGCCGTCCGCCGGACTGGGGCAAGCGGCTGGAAGTAAGCTGCTCAAGCTAAGGGGCAAGAAAAACCTGCGGCGCAGCGTGCGCCGGATGTCTGCCGACGTGCACCTGCGCACCGTACCAGTGCGCCAGCGCGTCGGCCTGCAAAACCGTCTCCGGCATGCCCTGAGAAACTATTGCTCCGTTGTGTAACAGCAGGATCCGGTCCGACCATAACGCGGCGAGATTGAGATCGTGTAGCACCACGCAGACGTGAAGATGGCCCTGACGGGTCAGCGATTTCAACAGGCGCAGCAGATGCTGCTGGTGATAGAGATCCAGCGCAGAAGTGGGTTCGTCGAGAAACAGCCAGCCGCGCGGCGTGCCGTCACGCCATAGCTGCGCCAGCGCGCGGGCGAGCTGGACGCGCTGCTGCTCGCCGCCCGAGAGGGCATGCCAGGACCTGCCAGCCAGTGGCAGACAACCGGTCAGGTGCATCACCTCACGCACAATCGACGGTTCAGGTTGACGCGTCCAGGGCGCACGCCCCATTCCAACGATCTCCTCCACCAGCCAGTCAAATCCAGGCTGAGAATGCTGACGCATCACCGCCCGATAGCGGGACAGCGTCTCCGGATGCCATTCACTCAACGCTTTCCCCGCCAGCGAACAGCCGCCGCTGTCCGGTTTCAGGTAGCCGGTCAGCAGACGCAGCAGCGTGGATTTCCCCGCGCCGTTGGGGCCGATCAGCGTGACCAGCTCTCCCTGCGACAGTGACAGCGAGACGTTATCTGTCAGCGTGCGGCCAGACCGGGTAAAAGTAAGATTTTCAGCCGTATAACGTTCAGCCATGCTGTTCTCCACGACGAAAGATGAGCCATAAGAACCAGGGGGCACCAAGGATACTGGTGAGCAGGCCGACCGGCATTTCTGCCGGGGCGACAAGGGTGCGCGCTACCGTATCCGCCACCAGCAGCAGTAAAGCGCCCGCGAGTATCGTGCCGGGGAGGGTTGCCCGGTGATCGGCGCCCAGCCACATGCGCACCAGGTGCGGCACCACGAGGCCGACAAAGCCAATCACGCCGCTGACGGCGACAGCCGCAGCGACCAGCAGGGCACTGCATAACAGTAATATTCGCTGTACAAGGGCAACGTCCACGCCAAGGTAATGCGCTTCCTCTTCACCCAGTTGCAGTAAATTTAACGCGCTGGTACAACGCCAGATCGCCAGAACGGCAGGCACCATCAGCGAGGTCACGGCTAACAGCGTTGACCACTGCGCCTGACCGAGACTTCCCATTCCCCAGAGTGAAAGCTGACGAAGCTGGGCGTCATTGCTGACCCACGAAAGCACACCCACTGCCGCACCGCACAGGGCATTGATGGCGATACCCACCAGCAACAGACGTGACAGAGAGGTGTCACGCTGTTTGCTGAGCAGGAAGATCACGCCTGTGGCTGCCAGCGCCCCAAGAAACGCCGCCAGCATAGGGGCGTAAAGCATTACCAGCGCGGGCAGCGAGAGCGGAAGCACCACCCACAGGGCGACGGCCAGCGCCGCACCGCTGCTGATCCCGAGCAGGCCCGGGTCGGCCAGCGGATTACGGAACAGCCCCTGCATGACGCAACCGGCGAGCGCCAGCGACCCGCCAATCACCAGCGCCAGCAGCACGCGGGGCAAACGGATGGTGAGCCAGATCTGGCGTAGCGTCTCATCGCTGCCGCTCCACAGCACGTTCACCGGCAGGCGTAACGCCCCAAAACCGGTAGCCATGAACGTCATGACGGTAAGCAACCCCGCCAGAAGCCATAACGATAGCGTGATGCGCCGGGACATCAGGGCAGTTGCTCCGCTCTGGCACGCAGCTGTTGTATGGCTTTCGGCGTGCGGACGCTGAAGCCCAGCAGGGCCATGTCATCAATAGCCAGCACCTGTTTGCGTCGTCCCGCAGGCGTTTGCGCCAGGCCGGGCAGTTTCCACAGATTTTCTTCGCCGCCCAGCGCGTTAAGGCCGTCCTGCGAAATCACCACCAGATCCGGCTGGCTGGCCATCACGCCCTCCTGCGAAAGCGGCTGATAGCGGGTAAAGCCCTGCATGGCGTTCTGCAACCCGGCGGCGCGTATTGCCGCATCCGCGCCGGTCTGTTGCCCGGCCGCCATTGCGGTCATTCCGCCGTGGCTGAGGATAAACAGCACCCGCTTGTTGAGCGGTGATGAGGGCAGTGCCGCCAGCGCCTGACGCAGCGAGCTGCGCAGGGTTTCCCCTTGCGCCTCATGATGCGTCGCCTGGGCTATCACCCGCACTTTTTCGTCAATCGCGCGCAGGTCAGGCGTGCCGGGAACGGTAACCACCCGGACGTGGCTCTGCTCAATCTGTTTCAGCGCCAGAGAAGGCTGCGCCTGGTCGCTTGCCAGCACCAGCGTCGGGCGCACGGACAAAATGCCTTCCGCGTTGAGCTGGCGGAGATACCCGACGTCAGGCAGCGCGTCTGTCGCCTGCGGCCACCGGCTGGTGCTGTCGCGCGCAACCAGAGAAGACTCCGCGCCGAGGGCGTAGACGATCTCCGTCACGTCGCCGCCGAGGGCGACGATTCTCTCCGGCGCGGCGACGGCGACCAGCGGCAGGGCGCAGAGCAGGGCAAACCAGTTTTTCATGCGGCCAGCCCTTCTGGCGTCAGGGCATCAATCTGCCGACGCCACTGGCTCTGCTCCGGTTCGCCTTCGGTACGCTGGCCGTAGAGCTGGGCGATTTGGGTGCCATCCGCCGCAAACAATTCCAGGCTGGTAACGTGTCCGTCCGCTGTTGGCTTACGCGTTACCCACGTCTCCGCGATAGTCTCCTCCAGCAGATGCAGGGTAAAGGTGGCGTTGAAGATGTTCAGCCAGCCCTTCATGGGCGTCAGTTTTTCCACCACACCGGTGAAGATCTGCACGCAGCCGCGGTTGCCGACGAAGATCATGATTTCGTTTCCATCCTGTCGTGCCGTCTCCAGCAGCTGTGCCAGCGCGCTGTTATCCACCTTACAGGCCAGATCGTCACTCACCAGACGAAACGCCTGCTGGCGGCTCAGGTTATGGCGTTTTAATAAGCTGAAGAACTGATGTACGTCGGTCATGGCGCGCCACTCTTTCTCCACCGAGCCTGCATCAGCACCGTCGGAATGCGCAGGGGCATCGACTGCCTTCAGCGCCAGAGCGGGGTTATCGGCTATGATAAAACGGGTCAGCACGTCGCCCCAGGCGGCGACATCGGTGCGATCCGTGGTGTAGACCTTCAGTACCGCGTCGCCCTGATGATCGAAGAACTGAATGCTCTGACGTTCGCCGCGGGAGGTCGTTTCACTCATGTGAAACGCGCTCGCCCACTGGTTGAGGAATAAACGCAAATCCAGCGCGCGCGGATTCAGCACCAGCCCGGCATGGCCGCCGAGGTGCTGGTGAGTAAACGCCCCGACCTGTTCGTGAACGGCGTAGTCGTTACGGCAGATGCATTTAGTTTCCCCCACGGACTCCAGCGCTGCCAGAATCTCGCGGATTTCACCGCGCAGCCGCCAGGCGTCGTGGCCAACGCGCGCAAATGCCAGCTCTGCTTCACTGATGTGCATTAATCCGGCGATATCCCGGGCGTACTTACCCGGATGTTGCTCTCTAAGCTCAAGCCAGCGTGTGTAGTGACCCATAATCTTATCCTTCTGAATCGTTGCCCCGAAGGGCATTACCATTGATAACTGACGAAGATCTTGCCGTTGCGGCCATCCTGCGGGATGCCCTGCGGTGACCAGTAGGCTTTGTCGAAGGCGTTCCCCAGCATGAGGGTGGTGGTGATGCCTTTGAGCTGCTGCTGGCCTTTATAGCTAACGTAGAGATCATTCACTGCGTAGCCCGGCTGCTCGCTGTAGCTGCTGCTGATGTGCGTTGAACGTTCGACGAAGGTGCCGATCCAGCCCACGGAGAAGCCGCTTTGCGCCACCGGGATATCCAGCTTGCTGGTGACGGTGTCCGGGTTAATGCTGGAGATATATTCGCCCGTGTCGGTATCTTTTCCTCGCGTGCGGTTGTAGGCGACGTCGAGGTTGAACAGGCTGGTTGCGTAGGTTGCCATCATGTCCCAGCCCCAGATTTTGGCGTTCGGTACGTTATAGGACATGGTAGTCGCCGCCGCAAAATCCACGGTGGTGGAGATGTAATCTTTCGCGTTGGTGTCGAAATAGCTGGCTTTGAACTCCAGCGCGTCGTTGGCGAGCAGCAGATCGTCAAAACGCAGCCCAAAACCGAACTCCTGGGTTTCGTTAGTTTCCGGGCGCAGGTTCGGGTTCGGCACCCAGTAGTTGGTGTAGAAGCTGCCGATAGAGAAGTGCTTCGCGTCGTTATACATCTCGCCCATCGTTGGCGCGCGGAAGGCCTGAGCGTAAGAGCCGAACAGCATCAGCCAGTCGGTCGGACTCACGGTTAACCCGGCGCGTGATGACCATTTATCCGCATCCACGTCATCATAGCCGTCGCTGCTGCCGCGATAGTTGTCGTAACGCGTCCCGCCGAGAAGCGTTACCGGCAGGTCGCGCAGGGTGATCTCATCCTGCAACCAGCCAGAGCTGAAGTCGATTTTCGCGTCCGGGAAGCCGGTGGTCGCGCCGCCAGGGTGTTGCTCCTGACGATAGTATTCCCCGCCGTAGGTCAGCAGGTGCGAGGCGAAGGCGTCGCTGAACAGGCGGGTACGGTTTTCCACTTTGCCGCCTTTGGTGGTCTGTTTACGGAACTCGCCGCTGGCGTTGATGTTCTGGGCGTTGATCCGCGCTTCGGACCAGTAAATTTTCGCATCGGCGTTCAGCCAGTCGTTTCCGGCTGGCGCAATGCGGTAGCCAAGCTGGGCATCGCGCTGGATGGTGGAACGATCGGTTATCGGGTTACTGCTGCTGGCATCCGTGGTCTGCGGGTTTTTCGGCTCCTGCGCGTCGTTGTTATAGTAGCGCAGGGAGCCGCTCAGCGTCTGCGCCGGATCGATTTTCCAGCTGCCTTTCGCCAGCATATTGTTGATGGATTCGTCGTTTGGTGCCCTCGCGCCGTCGCTCTGGCGAATATCGCCGCGATCGCGGCTGGACCAGGAGACCAGACCGTCCAGGGTATCGGTGCGGCCATAGGCGCTGGCGCCCATCCCGATGCTGTGATCGCCCGTTGCGCCGGTAGCAAAGACGCGATAGCCGCTGTTTTTACCCGCATCCAGCAGATCGCTGGCGTCGACGGTGTCATACGAAATCACGCCGCCCAGCGCACCGCTGCCGTACAGCAAGGCGGAAGGGCCGCGCACCACTTCGATACGTTTGATCAGCGCCGGATCGAGGAACGTGCTGTTCAGGTGTCCGGTATCGGTACCCTGGCGTACGCCATCCACCAGCACCAGTACGCCACGGCGGTCATAGCCCCGAAGGTTAACGTCCTGGCCGTTGGTGCGCCCGGTGCCGTCCAGCATCAGACCGGGCACCTTGCGCAGCATATCGGCGGCTGAGCTGGTGGTCTGGTTTTCTGGCGCGGTGGCGTCAATCACGCTCACCATCATGGGGGCTTCAAAGGCGCTGCGGGCATTGCCGGTGGCGGTGACGGTGATCTCGTCTGCGGCGGCAAACGTAACGCCCGGCAGGGTGCTGACAATCGCCAGCGCCAGAAGAGACGGACGTAGAGACGCGGATTGCAGGTGTGGCATAGCAACTCTCCATAAGAAGTGAAAAGCGCTGGCTGCCTGGGGATCACCTGGGTGGCTGGCGAATGTTTTTGTGGTTTATTTAGTCAGGATCAGTTTTCCGGCATTGGTCTGGCGCAGCAGGTAGTGCTGCCCGTCATGCACGATAATCACCCGTCCCTCGTCACCCAACAGGCTTTTGCTGTCGATGCGGCGATCGGTGGGAGCAGGGGACGGCGCTGTGTGTGTTTTAGTTGGCGTTGCCGTGCTGTTATCGGTCGGTGACATAATGTTTATAAATAACAATCAATGTAACAATGATAATCATTATCAATAAACTGCAAATTCACGGCAAGCGTTTTTGTGAAAATTGTGTGACGGGATCAAATTTGTGCAATGAAACGCCCGGTGGCGGCTACGCCTTACCGGGCCTACAACGGCACGGATCGTAGGTCGGGTAAGCGCAGCGCCACCCGACAATAACATCAGAAGCGAGAATCAACCGCCGCAGCCAGCTTCTCCAGCAGCAGCTCGCTGTCTTCCCAGCTCAGGCACGGATCGGTGATTGACTGCCCGTAAACCATCTGCTGTCCGGCGACGATCTTCTGGGTACCTTCTTTAATAAAGCTCTCCGCCATAATTCCTGAAATGGCGGTCGAGCCGCTGCGGATCTGCTGGCAAACTTCTTCGCAGACGTCCAGCTGGCGGCGGTGCTGTTTCTGGCAGTTGCCGTGGCTGAAATCCACCACCAGATGCTCCGGCAGGTCAAATTCCGCCAGCGTTTCGCAGGCAGCGGCAATATCGTCTGCATGGTAATTCGGTTTTTTACCGCCACGCATAATGATATGTCCGAACGGGTTGCCGCTGGTCTGGTAGATGGTCATCTGGCCGTTTTTATCCGGGGAAAGGAACATATGGCTGGCGCGTGACGCACGGATGGCATCGACGGCAATTCGGGTATTGCCGTCCGTTCCGTTTTTGAAACCCACCGGGCAGGAGAGCGCCGACGCCATTTCTCGGTGGATCTGGCTTTCGGTGGTACGCGCCCCTATCGCGCCCCAGCTAATGAGGTCGGCAATAAATTGTCCGGTCACCATATCCAGAAATTCGGTGGCGGTAGGCACACCCAGCTCGTTAACCTGTAACAGCAGCTTACGCGCCAGGGCAATACCGTGATTCACCCGGTAGCTGCCGTTCAGGTCGGGATCGGAGATCAATCCTTTCCAGCCCACCACGGTACGCGGCTTTTCAAAGTAGGTCCGCATCACGATCTCAAGGCGATCCTGATATTTTTCACGCAGCGTCTGAAGGCGTTTCGCATAATCCATCGCCGCGTCCAGATCGTGAATGGAGCAGGGGCCAATCACCACCAGAAGCCGTTTGTCTTCACCATTGAGAATTTTTTCGATGCGGCGCCGGGAGGCCGTCACATGGTCCGCCACCTCGGCGGAAACGGGGTGCAGCCGGGCCAGTTCAGCCGGTGTGACCAGGCTATCAATGCGCGCGGTGCGCAGTTCGTCGGTTTTGTTCATGGAATGTCTCAGAAATTTTTTGCTTCATCGGCAGACTACCGGGAAGTGATGGGCATCACCTTAAACCAATCCCTGCTGATTTCAAGTTCGGGGCACGTCGCCCCGAGGATGGCATGATAATAACTGAAACTGGATTAATGTACTAGCATATTAGTACATGCGGCGATTCAGCCCCATGATATCGAGGATCTTGGTGGCAATTTCTTCTACTGAATAGTTGGTACTGTTCAGCCAGGGGATCTGGTTTTTTCGATACAGCGCTTCGACTTCAGAGACTTCCATACGGCACTGGCGCATGGAGGCGTAGCGGCTGTTCTCGCGACGTTCTTCGCGGATTGCTGCCAGTCGCTCCGGGTTGATGGTCAGCCCAAACAGCTTATGCTGGAGCGGCTTGAGCGCGGCGGGCAGCACCAGGTTATCCATATCATCGGCAATAAAGGGGTAGTTGGCGGCGCGAATGCCAAACTGCATCGCCAGGTAAAGGCTGGTGGGGGTTTTACCGCAGCGCGACACGCCGAGCAAAATCACCTGCGCCTGGTCCAGATTGCGCAGCGAGATCCCGTCGTCGTGCGCCAGGGTGTAGTCAATGGCGGCAATACGCGCATCGTATTTGGTCAGGTTGCCCGGGTTCAGCCCGTGGGTACGGTGGGCGATGGGCGTCGGGTCCAGCTTCAGCTCGCCTTGCAGCGGCGCGACCAGCGCCTGCACGATGTCCTGACAGAAGCCCTCGCTTTGCAGAATGATGTTGCGGATCTCGGGGATCACAATGGAATAGAACACCAGAGGACGAACGCCGGTCTGCTGGTAAATGGCGTCGATCTGGTCCTTGACCGCTTTGGCCCGGCTCTCATTTTCCACGAACGGCAGCGTGATGCTGTTTATCGACACGGGAAACTGCGACATCACCGCGTGTCCCAGCACCTCGGCGGTAATCGCCGTCCCATCAGAAATATAAAAAACGTGGCGATCGACAGCATTATCCATTTTATCCACCCTGAATAGCGTACGTAATTGCCTGAAAGCATAAATTAAAAAAGTTAATTTCACAGCAAAGAACTTATCTGAATTTAAAATGAAATGGTGTTTTTGATTTTCCTGAAAAGTGGATTTCATTTTTCGAATAGCGGCTTTATTTCTATGGTTTTTGCCGGAATCTATAGGAATCATCGGGTTAGCGAGTGCGGGGAAACTGTCCGAAAAGTTGAAAATTTAAATTGCTTACACGATTCACCGTTTTTTTAGCGGAAATAAATATGCCAGTATAAATACGTAGTCAGGTGTTTCTTACTCCGATCAAATATCACAAAAGGATTGTTTCGATGTCCAACAATGGCTCGTCACCGCTGGTGCTTTGGTATAACCAACTCGGCATGAATGATGTAGACAGAGTTGGGGGCAAAAATGCCTCCCTGGGTGAAATGATTACAAATCTGTCCGGTATGGGTGTCTCCGTACCTAACGGGTTTGCCACCACCGCCGATGCGTTTAACCTGTTTTTAGACCAGAGCGGTGTAAACCAGCGCATTTACGACCTGCTGGATAAAACGGATATTGATGATGTCACCGAGCTTGCCAAAGCCGGCGCGCAAATCCGCCAGTGGATCATCGACACACCTTTCCAGCCGGAACTGGAAAAAGCCATTCACGACGCCTACAACCAGCTCTCCGCTGACGACGCGCAGGCCTCTTTTGCCGTGCGCTCCTCCGCTACCGCGGAAGATATGCCGGATGCCTCTTTCGCCGGACAGCAGGAAACCTTCCTCAACGTCCAGGGTTATGAGGCGGTACTGGTGGCGGTGAAGCATGTGTTTGCTTCCCTGTTCAACGACCGCGCCATCTCCTATCGCGTCCATCAGGGCTATGATCACCGCGGCGTGGCGCTCTCCGCGGGCGTGCAGCGTATGGTGCGCTCCGACGTGGGTTCCTCCGGCGTGATGTTCTCTATCGACACTGAATCCGGTTTCGACCAGGTGGTGTTTATCACCTCCGCGTGGGGGCTGGGCGAGATGGTGGTGCAGGGGGCGGTGAACCCTGACGAATTCTACGTACACAAGCCTACGCTGGCGGCAAATCGCCCGGCGGTGGTGCGCCGCACCATGGGCTCGAAAAAAATCCGCATGATCTATGCCCCGACCCAGGAGCATGGTAAGCAGGTCACCATTGAAGATGTGCCGCAGGAGCAGCGTGACCGCTTCTCCCTGACTGACGCCGAAGTGGAAGAGCTGGCGAAGCAGGCGGTGCAGATCGAAAAACACTATGGTCGTCCGATGGACATCGAGTGGGCGAAAGACGGACACACCGGCAAGCTGTTTATCGTGCAGGCGCGTCCGGAAACCGTCCGTTCACGCGGTCAGGTCATGGAGCGCTACACCCTGCACGCGCAGGGCAAAATTGTCGCGGAAGGCCGCGCAATTGGTCACCGCATCGGTGCCGGTCCGGTGAAAGTGATCCACGACATCAGCGAGATGAACCGCATTCAGCCCGGCGACGTGCTGGTCACCGACATGACCGACCCGGACTGGGAACCGATCATGAAGAAAGCGGCTGCCATCGTCACCAACCGCGGTGGCCGTACCTGTCACGCGGCTATTATCGCCCGTGAGCTGGGGATCCCGGCGGTCGTCGGCTGTGGCGACGCGACCGAACGCATGAAGGACGACCAGAACGTGACGGTCTCCTGTGCCGAAGGCGATACCGGTTATGTGTATGCCGATATCCTCGACTTCAGTGTGAAAAGCTCCAGCGTGGATACCATGCCGGACCTGCCGCTGAAGATCATGATGAACGTCGGTAACCCGGACCGCGCGTTTGACTTCGCCTGCCTGCCGAACGAAGGCGTGGGTCTGGCGCGTCTGGAATTTATTATTAACCGTATGATCGGGGTGCACCCGCGTGCGCTGCTGGAGTTCGACGACCAGGACGCAAAACTGCAAAACGAAATCCGCGAGATGATGAAGGGTTACGACTCGCCGAAAGAGTTCTATGTCGGACGCCTGACGGAAGGGATCGCCACGCTTGGCGCGGCCTTCTACCCGAAACGCGTGATCGTGCGTCTGTCGGACTTTAAGTCCAACGAATACGCCAACCTGGTGGGCGGCGAACGTTACGAGCCGGAAGAAGAGAACCCGATGCTGGGCTTCCGTGGCGCCGGACGTTACGTGTCGGAAAGCTTCCGCGACTGCTTCGCGCTGGAGTGCGAGGCGGTAAAACGCGTGCGCAACGACATGGGGCTGACCAACGTGGAAATCATGATCCCGTTCGTCCGTACCGTGGATCAGGCGAAAGCGGTGGTGGATGAGCTGGCGCGTCAGGGTCTGAAGCGCGGCGAGAACGGGCTGAAGATCATCATGATGTGTGAAATTCCGTCCAATGCCCTGCTGGCCGAGCAGTTCCTGGAACATTTCGACGGTTTTTCCATTGGTTCGAACGACATGACGCAGCTGGCGCTCGGTCTGGATCGCGACTCCGGCGTTGTCTCTGAGCTGTTCGATGAGCGTAACGAGGCGGTGAAAGCGCTGCTCTCCATGGCCATCCGCGCGGCGAAGAAACAGGGTAAATATGTCGGGATTTGCGGTCAGGGTCCTTCTGACCATGAAGACTTTGCGGCCTGGCTGATGGACGAGGGCATTGATAGCCTCTCCCTGAACCCGGACACCGTGGTGCAAACCTGGCTGAGCCTGGCAGAGCTGAACAAGTAAAACCTGCATAACCTGAAAAAGGCGAGGATATCTGTCCTCGCCTTTTTTATTTTCCTGCGAATATGCTCACCATCACAAATAAAGCAAAAAACCAAATATCATAATTTATCTGTTAATTTAGACAATTGTTAGCGGGCAAAGCGTTGCTAATACTTGAGCCTTACCGCGTACCGCCTTCGGGCTGATGCGCGACTGGTTGAAATACGTTTTAACCTGATAAAAAAGGCAAATAACAATGACAATCTCCTCTGTATTACGTACAAAAGATAAAATAGGTTATGGCCTGGGTGATATGGCCAGCGCGCTGGTCTGGCAAACGGCAACGTTATTTCTCGCTTATTTCTATACGGACGTATTCGGTTTACCGGCGGCCATTATGGGCACCATGTTTTTAGTGGTGCGCGTGGTCGATGCGTTTGTCGACCCGTGCATTGGCGCGCTGGTGGATCGTACTCAGACGCGCCACGGTCGTTTTCGTCCCTGGCTGCTCTGGTTTGCCATTCCGTTTGGCGTGAGCTGCCTCATCACCTTCTACGTACCGGATGCCGGGGCGACGGCAAAAATTGTTTATGCCTGCGTGACCTATGCCATCCTGAGCCTGATCTACTCCGCGATTAACGTCCCTTACTGCGCCATGCCCGGCGCGCTGACGCTCGACCCACGCGAGCGCCACTCGCTGCAATCCTGGCGCTTTGGCCTGTCGTTTATCGGCGGGTTGATTGTCACGGTCATCGCGCTGCCGCTGGTCTCTTTATTAGGCCAGGGTAATGTGCAGAAAGGCTATTTCTATGCCATGAGCCTGATGGGGCTGCTGGGAATCGTTTTATTCTTCTGCTGCTTCTTTATGACCCGCGAGCGTTACTCTCCGCGCAATGACACCTCCGGCTCAATGCTGACGGATTTAAAACTGCTGGCTGGCAACAGTCAGTGGCGAATTGTTTTTTTGTTTAATATTTTACTGTTAACCGCCGTCGTAACGCGTGGCTCAGCGACCATGTATTACGTTAACTATGTTCTGTTACGTCCGGAACTGGTCTTTGCCTTTATTGTTTCCGGCATGGTGGCATCCTTAAGCGGCGCATTATTATCTGAACGCCTGCTGGGGAAATTTGACCGCGTTCGCGCGTATCAGTGGACTATTATTTCCTTCGTTATTTTTGGCGCGCTGATTTTCTTCATTCCCCCTTCGCAGGTGTGGCTGATATTCGGTCTGAATATTGTGTTTAGTTTTATTCAGAACCTGACCACGCCCCTGCAATGGACCATGTTCTCCGATGTGGTGGACTACGAAGAACACCGGAGCGGCCGCCGTCTGGACGGGCTGGTCTTTTCTACCGCCCTGTTTGCCATCAAGTTTGGGCTGGCGCTGGGTGGGGCGGTGGTCGGCTGGGTGCTTGGCATGGTGGATTACGCGCCTGGACAGGCAAACCAGGCGCCTCACGTCCTCGCAACCATCAACGCCCTGTTTACCCTGATCCCCTGTGTGCTGTTCCTCTGCATGGTGGCACTCCTTGCCATCTACAAACTTAACAGCCGGCTTGTGGACACTATCGCCCGGGAGCTGGCCAGCAAACGCGATATTCGAAACGATGCGGGGCAGCTCAGCCCGGCAACCCAATCCGCAATACAGGAGTAAAACATGACGGCTATCTATAAGGACGCGGGACGTCCCGTACATGAGCGTGTCGCCGATTTACTGGCGCGTATGAGCCCTGAAGAGAAATTCGCCCAGATGCACGCGTACTGGCTGATCCTCGACGAAAATGGCAACCATCGCGAGCGCAGCGATTTGAGCGATGAATTCGCCGGTGTGAGCGAACAGGCGTCCCTCAGCGAACGGCTGAAGCTGGGTGTCGGCCAGATCACCCGACCGCTCGGCACGCACATTGTGGATGCAAAAACCGGCGTGCGAGCCGCCAACCGTCTGCAACGCATGATGATGGAGGAGACCCGGCTCGGCATTCCGGCGCTGTTTCATGAGGAGTGTCTGGTGGGGCTGCTGTGCAAAGATGCAACGCTGTTCCCGTCGTCGCTGAACTACGGTTCCACCTGGGATCCGGCGCTGGTACAGCGCGCAGCGGAGCAGATCGGCAAAGAGGCTCGATCCGTCGGGTGTCAACAGGGGCTGGCCCCGGTGCTGGACGTTTCCCGCGACGTGCGCTGGGGGCGTACGGAAGAGACCTTCGGTGAAGATCCGTGGCTGGTGGGGGTGATGGCCACCGCCTACGTCAAAGGCTTGCAGGGTGATAAGCGCGATCTGCTGGCGACCCTGAAACACTACGTCGGCCACTCCTTCAGCGAAGGGGCGCGCAACCATGCGCCGGTCCATCTCGGTTTCAGCGAGCTAAACGATACCTTCCTGCTGCCCTTTGAAATGGCGGTCAAGCTGGCGAACGCCGGTTCGGTGATGCCCGCCTATCACGACATTGATAATCAGCCAGGGCACAGCGACCACTTCCTGCTCACCACCGTACTGCGTGAACAGTGGGGCTTCGACGGTATTATCGTGGCGGATTACGGCGGCGTCAGCCTGCTGCACCAGCACCACGGGGTTTCTCACGATCCCGCGGAATCAGCGGCGCTGGCGTTTAACGCCGGGCTGGACGTGGAATTGCCAAAAGATGACTGCGCGCGTCATCTGGCGGAAGCGGTAGAGCGTGGGCTTATTTCGATGGCGAAAGTGGATGAGATTGTGGCGCGTGTGCTGAGTGAAAAATTCCGCCTCGGGCTGTTTGAAAAACCGTACGCCGACGAAGACAGTATTGATTTGCAGAATGAGGCGACGCGGCAGGTAGCGCGCGAGGTGGCAACAAAATCGATAACGCTGCTGGAAAACAACGGCATTTTGCCCCTCAACGGGAAACCTCGTGTAGCGGTAGTGGGGCCAACGGCAGACGATCCGCTGGCGCTGCTGAGCGGCTACAGCTTCCCGGTGCACCTGATCATCAGCGATATGGTTGAAGAGACCTCGCAGGTGACTACTCCGCGCGCGGCGCTGGAACAGTATCTTGGTGCATCGCAGATACGTTACGCCAAAGGGTGTCACATTATCGAAAAACGGATGGCGGGCGCGCCAGTCTTTCCTGGCGACAGCGGCGGTAAACCGATGCAGCAGTCGCCGGTTTCACAACGCACGGATCTGATCCCCGACGCCGTAAGCGCGGCGCAAGAGAGTGACGTGGTGGTGGCCTGCGTCGGTGACCTCGCCGGACTATTCCAGAGCGGCACCGTGGGGGAAGGATCGGATACCGATTCGCTGGATCTGCCGGGCGTGCAGCAACAGCTGCTGGAGGCGCTGGTGGCAACCGGTAAGCCGGTGATTGTCGTCATGACGGGCGGGCGACCTTATAACCTTCAGGGGCTGGAAGATAAGGTGGCCGCGCTGATGCTGGCCTGGGCGCCGGGGCAGGAAGGAGGCTGGGCGATTGCCGATGTCTTAACCGGTCGTGCGGAGCCGCAGGGCAGGCTGGTCGTGAGCGTACCGAAAAGCGCCGGGGCGATGCCGTACTACTACAACCACAAGCTGAAAAGCGGCGGCACGCCGTTTGCGTTCCATTTTGGCGCACTTTACCCGTTCGGTTACGGTCTCGGCTGGACGCAGTTTAGCTGGGGCGCGGCCCGCCTGGCTGAAAGTCGCGTCCCGGTCGGCGGAGAGGTGGTGTTAAACGTCGATATCACCAACACCGGGGAGCGCAGCGGCAGTGAAGTGGTGCAGGTGTATGTGCGCGATAAGGTCGCCACGCAGGTGCGTCCGCTTCAGGAGCTGAAAGCGTTCCAGCGCGTTACGCTTTCACCAGGAGAAACCGCCACGCTGACCTTTACCCTGCCGGTAGAGATGTTCAATTTCACGCGCCGGGACGGGAAGCGAATCGTCGAGCCAGGGGAATTTGAGCTACAGGTTGGCGCGTCCTCGGCGGATATTCGCGAGGCAGTAACGGTACAGGTAACCGGAGAGACGCGGGTGCTGGCGGGGGAGTGGCGAATGCTCAGTCGCTGTGACATGACCCGGGCGTAAAAAGGATAAAAAAAAGCCCATCGTGGGAGATGGGCAAAGACTACACACAGCAATTCGTTGTTTCACTCAGGGGATTTCCATGCTTATAAATCAAGGTGTTGATTTATAACCGTGTCTTAATAGTAGGCATGCCAGGATTTTGAGTCGATCGGATTCGTCTCAATAGTTAAAGGGA
Organism: Enterobacter hormaechei ATCC 49162; assembly: GCF_001875655.1. Lineage (NCBI taxonomy): Bacteria > Pseudomonadati > Pseudomonadota > Gammaproteobacteria > Enterobacterales > Enterobacteriaceae > Enterobacter > Enterobacter hormaechei. The sequence continues at coordinate 886,240 of NZ_MKEQ01000001.1, read as the reverse complement.
GGTAAAGATTTCTTGAACAGAATGACGGTTTTAGGCAGGAAAAGGCGGGTCTGACCAGTGCGCAGAGAATAAATAGTTTAGCAACGTTTAAGTATTCCTGCACAGAGTGTAGGCCGGGTAAGCGTTAGCGCCACCCGGCATACGTTCTTACTGCGCGTTCTTATCTTCCAGCTCTTCAAGTTCGCTTAAGATGACGTCCGGATCGGTTCCCGGCGGCGGCACTTCATGCACCCAGGCGGAGAAGAGTCGCCAGGTTACCGCAAGCAGCACTGGACCGATGAACAGACCAATCATGCCGAAGGCAATTAACCCCCCGATCACCCCGGACAGGATTAATATCAGCGGCAGGTCAGCGCCCATGCGAATGAGCAGCGGGCGAATCACGTTATCCATGGTGCCCACCACGCAACTCCAGACCAGCAGCACCGTGCCCCAGGTCGTATCCCCCGTCCAGTAAAGCCAGATGATGCAGGGAACCAGCACCAGCAGCGGACCGAGCTGTGCCAGACAGGTCATTAGCATGATGACGGTGAAAATGGTGGCATACGGTACGCCGGAAATCGCCAGCCCGATTCCGCCAAGCACCGCCTGCACCAGCGCTGTGACCACCACGCCGAGCGCCACCGCGCGGACGGCCTGGGCTGCCAGCAGCACGGCGGCGTCGCCGCGTTTACCTGCCAGGCGGGTGGCGAAATGACGTATCCCCAGCGCAACCTGCTCGCCGCGCCAGTAAAGCAGGGCGCTGAAGACCAGCATCAACGCACAGTGCATCATGAAGCGACCGATGTGCGCAGCCTGCCCCACAAACCAGGTGGTGGTTGTCCCGATGTACGGTCGCACTTTGGCCATCAGGGCGCTACCGCCCATCTCCAGCAGGCTATGCCAGCCGCTGTACAGTTTGGCGCCCACAACCGGAATGCTGTTCAGCCACGCGAGATCCGGCAGCGTCATGTCACCGCTGGTGACCGCACGAATAACCGGGCCGCTGCTGTCAACCAGGCTGTTAACCAGCAGTGCAATGGGAATGATGAACAGCAGGAATAACAGCAGCGTCATCACCAGCACGGCCAGGCCGCGGCGACCAAACAGCAGCTTCTGCAAACGTAAGAGTAAAGGCCAGGTCGCGACGACGACGGTCGCGGCCCAGGCAAATCCGAGCACGAAAGGGCGAACAATCCACAGACACGCAATAATCATAATGGCTAAGAACAGCACCGATAGCAGTATCTGCGCGACATCCCTGGGCTGACGAAGGTTGACCATAAACAAAACTTTCCTTAAATGAACACCAGCAAGGCTGATGGGAATATAAACCGCTTCTCTCTAATCATTAGTGATTTCAGCGATTTTTGACAGGCGGATTTTGCCCGTAATTCTACGAAGCACATAAGAAAAAAATGTGATAAAACTTTCCAGACACAACGCAAACGATTTCACACTATTCTCATTAGGGTCGACAGCAATGATCCCACAGATTTCTCAGGCACCGGGCGTCGTTCAGCTGGTGCTTAATTTTTTGCAGGCACTGGAGCAACAGGGTTTTACAGGTGATACCGCCACCGATTATGCCGACAGGCTGACGATGGCGACCGATAACAGTATTTACCAGCTTCTTCCCGATGCCGTCGTTTTCCCGCGCTCTACCGCCGATGTAGCGCTCATCGCCCGCCTGGCGTCGCAGGACCGTTTCAGCTCTCTGGTCTTTACCCCGCGCGGCGGCGGGACAGGCACCAATGGGCAGGCGCTGAACCAGGGCATCATCATTGATATGTCCCGCTATATGAACCGCATCATTGAGATCAACCCGGAAGAGGGGTGGGTACGTGTGGAAGCGGGGGTCATCAAAGATCAGCTGAATCAGTTTTTAAAACCTTACGGCTATTTTTTTGCGCCGGAGCTTTCCACCAGTAACCGCGCGACCCTTGGCGGGATGATCAACACCGATGCCTCGGGGCAGGGCTCATTGGTCTACGGCAAAACCTCCGATCACGTCATGGGTGTGCGGGCGGTGCTGCTGGGGGGCGATATTCTCGATACCCAACCGATGCCGGTCGAACTGGCTGAAACGCTGGCAAAAGAGAGCACCACCAGCGGACGGATTTATCGTACCGTGCTGGAGCGCTGCCGCGAAAATCGCGAACTGATCCTCGACAAATTCCCGAAGCTTAACCGCTTCCTGACGGGCTACGATCTGCGTCATGTCTTTAATGACGATCTGAGCCAGTTCGATCTTACCCGCGTGCTGACCGGGTCAGAAGGGACGCTGGCCTTCATCACCGAAGCGCGACTGGATATCACCCGGTTGCCAAAGGTGCGCCGTCTGGTGAACGTCAAATACAACTCCTTTGACTCCGCCCTGCGTAATGCACCGTTTATGGTGGAGGCGCGGGCGCTGTCGGTGGAAACCGTCGATTCAAAAGTCCTGAACCTGGCCCGGGAAGATATTGTCTGGCATTCGGTGAGCGAACTGATTACCGACGTGCCGGATAAAGAGATGCTCGGCCTGAACATCGTCGAGTTCGCCGGGGATGACGCAGAGCTTATTGAGAGCCAGGTGAGCACGCTCTGCCAGCGTCTGGACGAGCTGATTGCGCAGGGGGAAGGCGGCGTCATTGGCTGGCAGCTGTGTAACGATCTCTCTGGCATCGAGCGAATCTACGCGATGCGTAAAAAGGCGGTGGGGCTGCTCGGCAACGCGAAAGGGGCGGCGAAGCCGATTCCGTTTGCGGAGGATACCTGCGTGCCGCCGGAACATCTGGCGGATTATATAGTGGAGTTTCGCGCGCTGCTGGACAGCCATGGTCTGAGCTATGGCATGTTCGGGCACGTCGACGCGGGTGTGCTGCACGTGCGCCCGGCGCTGGACATGTGCGATCCGCAGCAGGAGATCCTGATGAAGGAGATCTCCGACGAGGTCGTGGCCCTGACGGCCAAATACGGCGGCTTGCTATGGGGCGAGCACGGCAAAGGGTTCCGCGCCGAGTACAGCCCGGCATTCTTTGGTGAACAACTCTACGCCGAGCTGCGTAAGGTGAAAGCCGCATTTGACCCCGATAACCGCCTTAACCCGGGAAAAATCTGCCCGCCGGAGGGCGTTGATGCGCCGATGTTGCAGGTGGACGCCGTTAAGCGCGGCACCTATGACCGACAAATTCCGATTGCGGTACGCGCGTCCTGGCGCGGCGCGATGGAGTGTAACGGCAACGGGCTGTGCTTCAACTTCGACGTGAAAAGCCCGATGTGTCCGTCGATGAAAATCACCAGCAACCGCATCCACTCCCCGAAAGGGCGTGCGACGCTGGTGCGTGAATGGCTGCGCCTGCTGGCCGATCGCGGTATTGACCCGCTCAAGCTGGAACAGGAACTGCCGGAAAAACGCGCCAGCCTGCGCAGGCTTATCGAACGCACTCGCAACAGCTGGCATGCGAACAAAGGTGAATACGATTTCTCTCATGAAGTGAAAGAGGCTATGTCCGGCTGCCTGGCGTGCAAGGCGTGTTCAACCCAGTGCCCGATTAAAATTGACGTACCGGAATTCCGTTCCCGCTTCCTCCAGCTGTACCACACGCGTTATCTGCGCCCGATGCGCGATCATCTGGTGGCGACGGTGGAGAGTTACGCGCCGCTGATGGCCCGTGCGCCAAAAACCTTTAACTTCTTTATCAATCAGCCGCTGGTGCGCAAACTGTCTGAAAAACATATCGGCATGGTGGATTTGCCGCTGCTGTCGACGCCATCGCTCCAGCGTCGGCTGGTGGGGCACCGCTCGGCGAACATGACCCTGGAACAACTGGAAGCATTAAGCCCTGAGCAGAAAGCGAAGGTGGTGCTGGTGGTGCAGGATCCGTTTACCAGCTATTACGATGCGCAGGTGGTGGCTGATTTTGTCCGGCTGGCCGAGAAAATCGGCTACCAGCCGGTGGTGCTGCCGTTCTCCCCGAACGGCAAGGCGCAGCACATTAAAGGCTTCCTGACCCGCTTTGCGAAAACCGCGCAGAAAACGTCAGATTTCCTGAATCGCGTGGCGCAGCTCGGCATGCCGATGGTGGGCGTCGATCCGGCGCTGGTGCTCTGCTACCGCGATGAATACAAGCAGACGCTCGGCGATAAGCGCGGTGATTTTCAGGTCTTACTGGTGCACGAATGGCTGCCTGCGGTGCTGACGCAAACGGCCCCTCAGGAGGTCAGCGGAGAATCCTGGTATCTGTTTGGGCACTGTACCGAAGTGACGGCGCTGCCGACGGCGCCTGCCCAGTGGGCTTCTATCTTCGCCCGGTTTGGCGCGAAGCTGGAAAGCGTCAACGTGGGCTGCTGCGGCATGGCCGGAACCTACGGCCATGAAGCCAAAAACCACGCCAACTCGCTTGGCATCTATGAACTGTCATGGCATCAGGCGATGCAGCGCCTGCCACGCAACCGCTGTCTGGCGACGGGCTACTCCTGCCGCAGCCAGGTGAAACGGGTGGAAGGTAACGGCGTTCGCCATCCATTGCAGGCTTTACTGGAGATTATGGGATGATCTGGAAACGTGCGGTCACGCTGGAGGCATTAAATGCCATGGGCGCGGAGAACATGGTCGGTTTGCTGGACATCCAGTTCACGCGCATTGGCGACGACGAACTGGAAGCAACGATGCCAGTAGACCGCCGCACTCATCAACCGTTTGGTCTGTTGCACGGCGGCGCGTCCGTCGTGCTGGCTGAAACGCTGGGGTCGGTGGCAGGCTACCTCTGTACGGAAGGAGAGCAGAAGGTGGTGGGGCTGGAGGTTAATGCCAACCACATCCGCTCCGTTCGCAGCGGACGCGTGCGCGGCATCTGCCGCGCACTGCATGCCGGAAGCCGTCATCAGGTGTGGCAGATAGAGATTCTGGACGAACAGGATAGCCTGTGTTGTTCATCCAGGCTGACGACGGCCGTTGTGTAAAGTTTCCGGATGCCTTGCTTTTGGTCAAAAAATAGCCGCCCGATTGTGATATACTGGTCACGTTTTGAACATAAGCGAGGACATCATGGATACTGAAATAACCCCAACACAGCTGGCAATTGAATATTTACGTCGCGATAAAAGCAATCTGTCTCCCGCGCAGTACCTGAAAAAGCTGAAACAGCTTGAGCTGGAATTTACGGATTTGCTGGCGCTCTCTTCTAACGAACTGAAAGAAGAGATCTACTTTGCCTGGCGGTTGGGCGTTCACGTCCATTAAGCAGTGAAGAAAAGGCCGCAAACGCGGCCTTTTTAGTGTCTGACATTCAGTATCTGGCAGGCAGTTTGTTAATTTTAATGAGCCGGCCTTCTTCCATTTCGATGAACCCGCCCGTTTTCAGGTCAGCCAGTATGCGCATTACGCCGCTGCGGGAAAGCTGGGTTTTATCCCTGATATACCTTTCCGCCGTCACGCTACGTCGGTAGCTGTCATCTTCCTGCATCAGCAGCACGAGCTGGTGGCGAATCATTTCGTATGCGGTTGGCGCGCCTTTCGGCATGACATTGTGATAGAGGCGGTTGTAAACAAACATCAGATGATTAGAAAGCAGCCCCCACAGCGCGTTCTCTTTGATAATTTCAGCCACCCGATCGGTCGTGAGCACACCGATCAGGCAAGGCGTCACCGTTCTGAGATAATCGGTAAAATAGATGTCCGTCAGGTTAGCGAGGCCAAACAGGGCGGGACTGCGCGCCGTCGAAAGCATCATATCGTCGCTTCTTCTGTATATAGCGACCGTGCCCTCAAGAATTAAATAACACATGCTCTGCCCGTTAACCTGGAGATCAAGTTGCTCGCCGGGATCGGTTTTATGCGTGGCGCAGTGCGGCTGTAAATGAGAAATCAGTTCCTGAGCATAGGGAGAGCCGCGATGCGATGGTTTATCAGAAGACATAGCGTTAACCTGGAAAGAGATAGTACTTCCTATAGTGTCGCTCTTCTTTTCCTCCTTCTCCAGAGATAAATACAGCCTCAGTACTTACGGGGTAAATGATGGATCTCTAATAGCACGCCGCGCTCCATGGTGATGTATTTCCCTGTCCGCAACTCCGCGAGGATCCGCATAATGCCGCTGCGTGAAAGATAGGTACGGCTTTTGATATAGGCTGCGGCGGTTATGTTTTGTCTGATGGCTTCCGGCTCCTGCATCAGCTCGACCAGCTGAAAGCGGATAATGTCATAAGCCGACATTTGCGATATCTGGGCGCAATGTTCGTAGACGCGCGATGCGGTATAGATCAGCAGGTTTGAGAAGTGTTCCCATAAATTCTGTTGTGCGACAACACGATTAAAACACGCCAGCGAAACGCTGGCCACCTCTGAGGTTTCCAGCGCTCTGACGTAAAGGTGTTCAGAAGAAAACTGGCTGCTCACGCCGAGTATAAATGGCGCGGATTCAGAATTTAAGACGATACCATCACCGCGACGGTGCAACGCCACGCTGCCGTGTAACAGTAAAAAGCACTGACGGATATCCCCGGCGTAATAATGGATAACTTCCCCCTTAGCAATAATGTGTCTCTCTGCATGCGGCACAACATTATCGATTAACTTTTCAATGTGCTTGAAAGGCTTAGCGCCAAGCGCTGTTGACTTATCAATTTCTGACTCAGGCACGAATCGGGTATTCATTTGAGACCTCACTCACTGATGCGATCATTTTTTGATCGGCATAGAGAATTATCTTAAAAAACAGTAAGTCAGGGAATATTCGCGGCGAGTCTAATTATAGACTTACCTATTTCGGAGTGTTAATTAATTGAATTTTAAAATTTTTTAACTCAGGTCTAAAAGTAGACCATAGCCAATATTCTTAAGGTGTTTCCGAATGAATATGTTTTGTATTTGTTAAAAGAGGGTCTACAGCTAGACCTCAAAATTGATTGTATGCGGAAAAAGAGTTGTATAAATTTTAACTCGTCGGAAGGGCTTTTATTTCTGAAATTGAATGTTGGTAATAAATAAAGTAACACAGGATATAAAATCATGAATAAGAAATTGATGATGGCAATGTTAGCGGCAAGTTCAGTACTCACCATGACAAATGCATTCGCAGCGGCCGGTACCGTTAATTTTAACGGAAACATTCTGGATTCTGCCTGCGATGTTGATGTGGCATCCCAGAACCAGGTGGTGGTATTAGGCGATTATTATAAAACGGAATTCCCGACGACCGGGGCGAGAACGGCGGCGACGCAATTCAATATTATTTTGAAAAACTGTCCGGTGACGGTCACGAATGCAAAAGTCCGTTTTGACGGCACGCCGGATTTAACCAACGCCAGCCTGCTGGCAATTGATGCCTCCGTGGCAGGGGCGGCCACGGGGGTGGCGATTAACCTGATGACGGCAGATAAAGCCGATCTGCCGCTGCACGGCAGCAACAGCTATACCTATGCACTCAGCAGTACGGCTGATAATACGCTGAACTTCTACGCGCAGTATATCTCCACCGCGGCATCCGTGACCGCTGGCCCGGCTAACTCGGTCGCAAACTTCTCCGTGGTATACAACTAAGTCATTGCAGTAATCAGCAGGGGGCCGCCCGGCCCCTTGTTTTATGAGGTATTAAAATGCGTTTTATCATGACAACAGGCCTGGCTATGGCGCTGTTACCGCTGACGTTAACATCCGCCAGTGCAGGCGTGATTATTGGCGGCACCCGTATTATTTTTGATGGGGCTAAAAAAGAGGCGTCAATAAGTATTACCAATCCTGATAACGTTCCTTATTTAATCCAGTCGTGGATTGACGTTAAGGATGAGCAATCGGGTAAAGTGCCTTTTATTATTACGCCTCCGCTGTATCGTCTGGATGGCGGGCAAAAAAACCTTGAGCGTATAGTCATGACAGGCTCGCTGCCTCAGGGGCAGGAGAGTTTATTCTGGCTGAACATTAAAGCCATACCGTCAGCCTCGAAGCAGATGAACTCGCTGCAAATTGCCGTTAAAACGCGCATCAAACTTATTTATCGGCCAGAGGGTCTTCGTGCGTCTACTCCCGAGGACCAGGCCAACAAATTAACCTGGCGTCGTGCCGGGAATACCCTTCAGGTAAATAACCCAACGCCGTACGTGATTAATTTCAATGAAATCACGTTGGGGGATAAAAAACTTAACGACGTCACCTACGTGATGCCTTCAGGCTCCGCTAGCTTTCCGCTACCGAACGGGGCCAGTGGCAATGCGCTGACGTTTAAAGTTATTAACGATTATGGTAGTCCCGGCGAATTACACCGGGCCAGTTTGTGATCTCCTTGCATTAACCAGGTGCTCGTCATGACAACGGCATTTAATACAATGCAGCCTGCGCCCCTGGCAATTTTTATTGCCTTCGCGCTTGCTGGTGTCTCTCCCGCACTGTATGCCACTGAGACCTTTAATACAGAACTGGTAGAGCTGGATAACCCCGGAATGGGAAAAGCGGATTTATCTGCCTTTGAATCCGGCTCGCAGGCACCCGGGACATACCACGTTGATATTATTCTTGACGATCGGCTACTGGAAACACGTGATATTCGTTTCATGGCAGTGAAAGATGCTAACGGCGGGGAAACGTTGCGGCCGTGCCTGAGTATCGGGCAGTTAAACGCGTGGGGCGTGAAAACGGCGCTTTTCCCACAGCTCGCCGCTGAGCAAGGTGAATGCGCAGATCTCAAGGCGATTCCACAGGCCAGCGCAGACTTCCAGTTTGGCGCCCAGCGTCTGGCGATCAGCATTCCACAGGCGGCCATTGACCTGCCTGCCAGAGGTTACGTTCCACCGGACATGTGGGATGAAGGCATCACTGCGGCCATGCTCAACTACAGCCTTAGCGGCGCGAACAGCCGGGCGAGAAGCGGGGCTGGCTCCCGCAGCGACAGCCAGTATGCAAACCTGCGGCCGGGGATCAACGTCGGCCCCTGGCGGCTACGCAACTACACCACCTGGTCCCGCGATGCGTCCGGCCAGGATAAGTGGGATAACGTCTACACCTGGATGCAGCGCGCCATTATTCCCCTGCAAGCCCAGCTCACCCTCGGGGACAGTTCCGCGCCTGCCGATGTCTTTGACAGCATGCCGTTTCGCGGCGTCCAGCTGGCCTCCGACGACGATATGCTGCCGGATTCCCTGAAAGGGTATGCGCCGGTGGTCCGCGGTATTGCGCGTACTAATGCGCAGGTCGTGGTACGTCAGAATAGCTATCAAATCTACCAAAGCTATGTGGCGCCGGGCGCGTTTGAGATCGCGGATATGTACCCCACCGGCGGTGCGGGCGATCTGGATGTGACGATCGTCGAAGCCGATGGCAGCGAACAACATTTTACCCTGCCGTACGCTTCGTTGCCGGTCCTGCAACGGGAGGGGCGTCTGAAATACGCCCTTACCGCCGGGCAGTATCGCGCCTATAACCGCAGCGTGGAGAAAACTCCCTTCGGGCAATTGACCGGAATTTACGGCTTCCGCCACGGCATCACGCTCTATGGCGGCGTCCAGGGGGCAGATAAATACCAGTCGGCGGCCCTGGGGATGGGCAAAAACATGGGCGATCTCGGGGCGATATCCGCTGACGTCACTCAGGGCTGGTCAACGCCGGAGCATGCCGCGAAAACAAGCGGTCAGTCGTGGCGGGCCAGATACAGCAAAAATTTTATCAATACCGGGACAAACTTTTCGATTGCCGGGTATCGCTACTCGACCCGCGGCTATTACGGGATGCAGGACGTACTCGATTCGTACGGCGACAGCAGCGCGCTTCAGGACAGGCGGCGTAACCGTGCCGAGCTGACGATGAGCCAGACGCTGGGGGGCAACCTGGGCGCGCTCACCCTCAGTGCGGCGCGGGAAGATTACTGGAATGACGGTAAGTCGATGGCTTCGTGGAGCGTCGGCTATAGCAACTACTGGCACAACATCAGCTATGGCCTGACATGGACCTACAGCAAAAATGTCCGCTCGGGGTCAGAGATGCGCGACAGCCAAAAAAACGCAGACCACGACCAACTGCTGGCGCTCAACGTCAGCATTCCGCTGGATAAATTTTTGCCGCAGACATGGGCTAACTATGGCATGAACGCCAGCAGAAATAACGGGACGACGCATAACGTCGGCCTCAACGGGGTGGCGCTTGAGAACCGTGCCCTGAACTGGAACGTGCAGCAGGGTTACGGCACAGAGGGTGTGGGCTATACCGGCAACGTTAACGCGGACTACAGAGGCACCTATGGCGAATTCACGGCGGGATATGGCTATGACAAAAACAGTGAACGCCTGAATTATGGCCTGCAAGGCGGCATTCTCGCCCATGCTGATGGCATCACGCTCTCTCAGCCGCTGGGGGAGACCAACGTCTTAATCAAAGCGCCGGGCGCCCACGGCGTGGATATCCGCAATCAGCCCGGTGTTCGGACAGATTTTCGCGGTTATACGGTCGTGAGCAACCTTTCTGTCTACCGCAAAAACGATCTCACCCTCGACCCGGAAAATATGCCGGACGATGTCGAGCTGGAGATCAACACCCGCACGGTAACGCCGACGCGGGGGGCGGTGGTGAGAGCCGATTATCTTCCGAAGTCAGGACGCCGGGTGCTGATGACCTTAACTGACAACGACCGCGCCGTTCCGTTTGGGGCGGTGGTCACCCTTGTGGGTGATGACAGCGGCAGTTTTATTGTCGGCGATCGCGGTCAGGTCTATTTAACCGGTATGCGCGAGCAGGGAACGTTAGTCGCGACATGGGGGAGTCAATCCAGCCAGCAATGCCGCGCTGATTTCACGCTGCCGAAACACTCAACGTTCGGTGGGATCGCTGATATGCGCGCTACCTGCCGTCAGGAACGCTAACATGAAATATCTAAACGCGATGTTGCTGCTCTGTTTGCTTGCGGCGGGAAATATGGCGCGTGCCGGAACCTGCACCACCATCACCCCACAGCTTTCCACCCTGTCCGTGGGGACCATCAACGTGCAGCGCGATGCGCCTGTCGGTACGGTGGTATTTTCCGGCGCGGCGTCAGCCACAGGCTCCTATCTTACCGGATGCACTAATCCGCTGATGCTGGGATTCAGCATGCGCTACAACAGCGCCACGTTGAGCAGCTACGGCAACCATGTCTACAACACGAACGTCAGCGGGATAGGGATACGCTTTTCTTCCAACAACTATTTTGAAAACCCGAGTAATACGTTCTCATACAACGCTCAGACCTCCTATGTGGACTGGTACGGCGGACGCATTGAGCTGGTGGTGACTGGCCCGGTGTCATCGGGGGCGTTAACCCCGGGGGTGATAGGCGTCGTGACGCTTCAGGGAAGCGACGGTCTCTACCGTGACGGTCTGACCACGCAGCTCACCTCCGGCACCATCAATGCTCTGGCGTGCACGGTGAATACGTCACAGCTTACGTTTCCGATCGGAGATATTCCCGTCTCGGCGTTCGGCACCGTGGTGGGCACCACGCCGACGGGGGCACAGAATACGCAAAACCTGGGCTTAACCTGCGCTGCCGGAACCAATATTTCGGTCTCGCTCAGTGGAATACAGAATCCGGACAGCGCCAATACCAGCGTGATGGCCTTAACCGGGCAGGGTAATGCCGGCACCGCAAAAGGGGTAGGGGTGCAGCTTATCTATAACGGTGCGCCGCTGGTGATGAACAGCCGACTTTTCTTGCGACAGTCCGCCGGGGGGCAAGAGACATTGCCATTAACGGCCCGTTATTACCAGACGTTGTCTCGCGTAGAGTCAGGTTCAGCGAATGCCTCCGCCACCCTTAATTTGACCTATCAGTAGCAGGTAAGAAGATGAAAATAAGATGCAGGATACTGCTGTTACTTGCCTTATTCAGCGGGAAGGGTTTTTCCGCTGACAGCGTCAGCATAGGCGTGACGGGAAATATCGTGGCGTCGCCGTGCATATTTAATGGCGGGAGTAACAGCCTCGATGTCAACCTGGGCAATATTCAGGCAACCAATATGGCGACGCCTGGCTCAACATCGGATCCGGTGCCTTTTAGTCTGCTGTTTACCCAATGCCCAACCGGAACGCAGAGTGTGACTGTCTCTTTCACCGGCAGCCCCGATCCCGTGGCGGGCGCGGACTATTTTATGAATAGCGGTTCGGCCACGCACGTGGCGATAGCCATGCGTGATGCCCAAACCGGTGCGCTTAAAGGAACAGGCTCCAGCATGACCCAGACCATTGCCGCGGACAGAACGGCGACAATGGCGATGCAGGCCTCGGTAAAATCGATAGCGGGTGGCGCCACGCCGGGAAGCATCAGTGCTGTTGTGGTAATGACAATGCAGTACAACTGAGTGCCGTTGATAAGCCTTTATTAAAGACGTTGGTGTGAACTATGTTAAATATTCTGATTCAGGAAACGGATCTGTTTTTTCAGGCTGGGTTGCAGCACTTTTTCGAGGATTTTTTTAAGCATAACTTTCATCGCTCCATCACATTTCACCTGGGCCTGACCAATGAGAACGTCAGTCAGGCCGATATTATTGTTCTTTCATTATGTCAGGGTGAAACGCTGACCTGTTTTCCCGAGTTACTGGCCCGGCAAAAAGGGATTGTGATAGGACTCGTCGACGATGAGCAGCGCTTTTCGGCACTGTCCTCCTGCTATCAGGACATCGTTTTTATTCCGCGCCGTGCATCGCTTGATCGTATAAGCGGCTTATTGTTTATCGCGTGGTACGCGACGCAATTACCGGGTTACACGTGGAATAAAAAGACCTGTTTCGACTGCCAGCATAAAGGGTTATCCCGGCAACAAATGCGTATTATGGTCAATTTTTACCGTGGGCTGTCGGTAGTGCAGACCGCGAACGCGTTGAAGATGAGCGAAAAAACGGTCTTTACCCATAAATATATGATGATGCAGAAATTTAATCTGCGAAGCGATTACGAGCTGATCGTACTGCTGAGAAGGCTGATGGCGAAAAAGAGCCGACCGAACCTGCTACGCGATTACCTGGAAAATAATTATGCAGAACACATTCAGTGTGCATGACTGACAGGGTGTTATGGGAGAGAGGGCGTGTCATCGTCAGTCTGTTGAACACCATTGACGATGACACGCTATCCGCAGAGATGCGAAGAGAGAGGCGTTAAAGATCGTCCATGGTATAGCCGACGACAATTTCCAGCGTCTTGCGGATCACGTCCGCCTTAACGACATCATCGGTGGATTCCAGCGTCTGGATCAGCCAGAGAATAATCGCTTTGTTGGTCAGATGACCTTCGGAAGCAAGTACGCAACGAACCGCAGTCGAAAAAATGGCAGACTCTTCAGCAAAACGATCGCCTGCGTGACGGAAATACTCCGACAACGCGCTATCTAAAAAGGCGGAGTGATATTCGGGTTGAAGCTGAATATTTTGTCTCATTTGTTCTCACCGTAGCTGTAAAGTTGTAGTCAATGTATCTTTTTGGGATCGGACGGTTTTCCATTTCCAAATAACGGCACTACATTGTCTCGGTTATTTTTGAGAAATCCCTTTCTCTGTATTCGTCCCTGTGCGGTTCTGCGACCTTTGAAAGCGATCGTGTCAGCGCTGATTTCAGCTATCACCTTCGCTAATGTCTCCCGCCGCTGGGGATCCGTTTCACAGGCTTGCATGTTACGCAGACGCTGAATCAATCCCTCGGTCGTCACGGGACCGCGCTCCTTCAAAAGTGAAAGAGTGGCTTCTCCAATAAGCTGGTCGATCAGTCTGTCTGCATCACTGCTGCTCATAACATTAACGTTCGAAGAGCAGGCCAAGCAGCATGTGATAATGATGTTCCTCTTCCGGGCCATTGGCCTTTTCAAGGCGACTTAACAGTTTTGTGCAGAGCGATTTGCGATTCAGATTCCGCCCATCGCTAAGGATTTCAACAACAACCTGACCCAATGTTTCCTGTTGGGTAGGAAGCGCGGCTTTTTCGAAGTACTGCGCAATCGCGGTTGATGAGTCTGCGAGGTGACCGTTCTGCTGCATGTTTCGCTCCTGTAAAATTTCGTAATCAGTAACGTTACAATTAAGGTATACATAATTTTCAAATCTGTACATTCAAAATGTACAATTTTTTAAATATTTTATAATATATTTTAAAAATATTTATTTTTCAGGTGGTTATATGTATACAATTTACTGCGGAATTCACAGGATATATTGTACAATCCGACACGACGTCCCAGAGTTGTACACGCCGCAAAACGGCGCCAGAAAGCCGTCTAAATTGTTGAGATGTAAATTATTTGTTGGGCAATTAATGTGCTATAACAGAAGTCTCCCCACGTGTTTGCGTGGTCACCCCCTCAATCTTCAGGATTAGCATGCTCACAACCATCATTTACCGCAGTCATATCTGCGATGACGTTCCAGTGAAAGCGCTGGAAGATATGGTCGCTGCTGCAAATTGTAGAAATCGCCAGTCCGATGTGACGGGGATTTTGCTGTTTAACGGCACACACTTTTTTCAGTTACTTGAAGGGCCCGCTGAAAACGTTAAGGAGATCTATCAGCTCATCTGCCGCGATCCACGGCATCACAACGTGGTCGAATTGCTGAGCGATCATGGTCCTTCAAGGCGTTTTGGCAACGTCGGTATGGAGCTGTTTGACCTTCGTCAGTACGACACCGACGAAGTGCTGCAACAGGTTCTCGATAAAGGCACAACTCGCTATCAGCTGACCTATAACGATCGCGCCCTGCAATTTTTCCGCACCTTCGTCGAAGCCACGGAAAAAGCCAACTACTTTGAGCTGCCCCCGGCTGACGCCTGGGAATTTGTCACCGAAAACACGCCGTTATCCTCCCAGCCGACGGTAGTGGCAAAGGGGGCGGACTGTAGCTTCGCATTTCAGCCCATCGTCGACCCGTTTATGCAGCAGGTCGTTTCCTGGGAAGCGCTGATCCGCACGCCTTCGGGTGAGTCCCCTGAAAAGTATTTTGCAAACCTGCCGCGTGAGGCGCTGTACGAATCGGATCTGAAGAGTAAGCAGGTGGCTCTGTCGATGGCCAGCGCGCTGGGCCTTCAGACTCAAACGCTGTCCATTAATCTGCTGCCGATGACGCTGGTCAATGTGCCTGGCGCCGTCGATTTTTTACTCACGGCAATTGAGGCGAACGGGTTTGTGCCGGAGCAGATCGTGGTCGAGTTTACCGAGAGCGAGGCGATCTCGCGCTTTGAAGAGTTCACCAGCGCGGTCAGACAGCTAAAAAGCGCCGGTATCAGCGTGGCCATCGATCACTTTGGTGCGGGATTCGCCGGTCTGCAACTGCTGGCCCAATTCCAGCCGGACAGAATCAAGATTAACCGCGATTTGATTGCCAACGTACACAAGAGCGGCCCGCGGCAGGCTATCGTGCAGGCGATCATCAAATGCTGTGCATCTCTGGAAATTCTCTTCTGTGCGGTCGGTGTGGAGCTGGCTGAAGAGTGGATGTGGCTGGAGTCTGCCGGGATTTCTCAGTTCCAGGGACACCTGTTCGCCAGCCCACGTCTTGGGGGCATTCCGGCGATTGCCTGGCCCGAGAAAAAGTTCGATTTTTAAAAACTTGTACGTAACTCTAAAGAGTGACCTGTACGTATCGCTAAATTTATACAACAATACATTAACGAGTGAGTGGTTCTTCGGGCCATTCACTTGTCTCAGAACGAGGAGTTAGTTATACAAATGATTTGTACAATCTGATAAGGTTGGTTTGGTTAGGTATGGAAGTATTGTGCGTGAGGGAGTTAATGGCCTATTACAGTATCGGCGAAGTGGCCGAACGATGCGGTATCAACCCCGTTACGCTGCGTGCCTGGCAGCGCCGTTATGGATTGTTGAAGCCGCAGCGAAGCGAAGGGGGTCATCGTCAGTTTGACGATGAAGATATCCTGCGTATAGAAGAGATCAAGCGCCTGATGAAAACAGGTGTGTCGGTCGGTAAAGTAAAAGCGCTTCTTGAAAACACAGAAGTGATGACTCAGGGGAACTGGGCATCGTTTCAGGAAGAGATGTTAACCGTTCTGCGCTATGCCAACCCGGCAAAACTGCGCGCCAAAATCGGCGAGTTCCGCCGTGACCATGCGATGGATGTTCTGATAGATAACATCATCACCCCTGTGCGACAGCGAATGAACCAGGATCAGAATACGGTGCGCCATATGGCGAGCCTGCTCGACGGTGTCCTGATTGAGTTTGCCGTGACAAGCCTGGTTGAATCGCGAAAAAAAGCAGGTAAAGATGCGCTGCTGGTCGGCTGGGAGTGCGACGATCGGACGCATTTGTGGCTGGAAGCGGCCCGCCTTGCCTACAAGGGCTGGCATATCGACGTGCTGGCTGAGCCGATTGATTCTCCACGTCCGGAACTCTTCCCCGGGCAAAAAATCTTCGTCTGGACCGGTAAAGCACCTACACCTCGCCAGCAGGAACAGCTCGATCACTGGCGTGAGCAGGGCTTCGCCGTTTCGTTCCACCACTGATGTTAAGGGGTCCGTCAGGGCCTTTTTGTTTTTTCGCGTCCACTTTCTTATCGGAAGATAGCTATCTTAAAAATAGGTATTTTCAATACAATTTTTCTTATTGCGCGACCCACTCAGTCATTTCTTATTAAATGCATTATTTATCAATGCATTGAACAAATTTAACCCTCCCATCCGCATCCCGTCACAGGGTCTATGCTTAATGAAAGTAGCCAAAAAGGGCGGTTTAGCCCAAAGCCCCTGCTCGCAGGGGGTTGAAGTGATAATCGTTATCACTAACATGGTGTTATGCCCTGGTGGCTTATCAGATGAGGTGGACCTATGGAACTGCATTCAGAAACCTTCAATCCGGCCGATTTTGCCTGGCGTGGCTTAACGCTGACGCCCGCGGCGGCGGCGCACATTCATGAGCTGGTGGCGAAAAATCCCGACATCCTCGGCGTACGCTTAGGCGTTAAGCAGACTGGCTGCGCGGGATTTGGCTACGTGCTGGACACCGTAACCGAACCTGAAAAGGACGATCTGGTCTTTGAAACCGACGGAGCAAAGTTATACGTCGCGCTACAGGCTATGCCGTTTATCGATGGAACCGAAGTCGACTATGTTCGGGAAGGTTTAAACCAGTTATTCAAATTTCATAACCCGAAAGCCCAGAACGAATGTGGCTGCGGCGAAAGCTTTGGGGTATAGGCGGTACTATGTCTCGTAATACTGAAGCAACAAGTGATGTAAACACCTGGGGCGGCGGACACCTCAACTATAAAGAGGGGTTCTTCACGCAGCTGCAAACCGATGAGCTGGCGAAAGGCATCAACGAAGATGTCATTCGCGCCATTTCGGCCAAACGTAACGAGCCGGAGTGGATGCTGGCGTTTCGCCTGAGCGCATTCCACGCGTGGCTGGAGATGGAAGAACCCCACTGGCTGAAAGCGCATTACGATAAGCTGAACTATCAGGATTACAGCTACTACTCCGCGCCCTCCTGCGGCAGCTGTGATGATACCTGCGCCTCGCAGCCCGGCGCGGTACAGCAAACCGGTGCCGAGAACAGCTTCCTGAGTAAAGAGGTGGAAGAGGCGTTCAATCAGCTCGGCGTACCCGTGCGTGAA
This sequence comes from Enterobacter hormaechei ATCC 49162, assembly GCF_001875655.1. NCBI lineage: Bacteria > Pseudomonadati > Pseudomonadota > Gammaproteobacteria > Enterobacterales > Enterobacteriaceae > Enterobacter > Enterobacter hormaechei. The sequence goes on along the minus strand of NZ_MKEQ01000001.1, from coordinate 868,702 downwards.
GGCAAAGAGGTGGCGGTAGACGCCATTTTTGACTCCGTTTCAGTGGCAACCACCTACCGTGAAAAGCTGGCGGAGCAGGGGATTATTTTCTGCTCCTTTGGCGAAGCCATTCACGATCACCCTGAGCTGGTGAAAAAGTACATCGGCACCGTAGTCCCCAGTAACGATAACTTCTTCGCGGCACTGAATGCGGCGGTGGCGTCAGATGGCACCTTTATCTACGTGCCGAAAGGCGTACGCTGCCCGATGGAGCTATCGACCTATTTCCGCATTAACGCAGAGAAAACCGGTCAGTTTGAACGGACCATCCTGGTGGCGGATGAAGGCAGCTACGTCAGCTATATCGAAGGCTGTTCAGCGCCGGTACGCGACAGCTACCAGCTGCACGCGGCGGTAGTAGAGGTGATCATCCATAAAGACGCGGAAGTGAAATACTCCACGGTGCAGAACTGGTTCCCGGGCGACGGCAATACCGGCGGTATTCTGAACTTCGTCACCAAACGCGCGCTGTGCGAAGGCGAAAACAGCAAAATGTCCTGGACGCAGTCAGAAACCGGCTCCGCCATTACCTGGAAATACCCGAGCTGTATTCTGCGCGGTGACAACTCCATCGGTGAGTTTTACTCCGTGGCGCTGACCAGCGGACATCAGCAGGCCGATACCGGCACCAAGATGATCCACATCGGTAAAAACACTAAATCGACCATCATCTCCAAAGGGATCTCTGCCGGTCACAGCCAGAACAGCTATCGCGGGCTGGTGAAAATCATGCCGACGGCCACCAACGCGCGTAACTTCACCCAGTGTGACTCCATGCTGATTGGCGCGGACTGCGGGGCGCATACCTTCCCGTACGTCGAATGCCGCAATAACAGCGCCCAGCTTGAGCATGAGGCCACCACGTCGCGTATCGGTGAAGATCAGCTTTTCTACTGCCTGCAACGCGGGATCAGTGAAGAAGATGCGATTTCAATGATCGTTAACGGCTTCTGTAAGGACGTGTTCTCTGAACTGCCGCTGGAATTTGCCGTTGAAGCCCAGAAACTCCTCGCCATTAGTCTTGAACACAGCGTCGGTTAAGGAAAGCACATGTTAAGCATTAAAGATTTACAGGTCAGCGTTGAAGAGAAAGCGATCCTGCGTGGTCTCAATTTTGACGTTAAACCGGGTGAAGTTCACGCCATCATGGGGCCAAACGGCTCCGGGAAAAGTACGCTTTCAGCGACGCTGGCAGGACGCGAAGATTACGAAGTCACCAGCGGCTCCGTTGAGTTTAATGGCAAAGATCTGCTGGAGATGTCGCCGGAAGAACGTGCCGGTGAAGGCATTTTTATGGCCTTCCAGTATCCGGTGGAAATTCCGGGCGTCAGCAACCAGTTCTTCCTGCAAACCGCGCTGAACGCGGTGCGCAAGTATCGCGGCCTTGAGGCGCTGGATCGCTTTGACTTCCAGGATCTGATGGAAGAGAAGATCAAACTGCTGAAGATGCCGGAAGATCTGCTGACCCGCTCGGTAAACGTGGGTTTCTCGGGCGGTGAGAAGAAACGTAACGATATTCTGCAAATGGCGGTTCTGGAGCCAGCGCTGTGCATTCTCGATGAGACCGATTCAGGGCTGGATATCGATGCCCTGAAGATCGTTGCCGACGGGGTGAACTCCCTGCGTGACGGCAACCGTTCATTTATCATCGTGACGCACTACCAGCGAATCCTGGACTACATCAAACCGGACTATGTCCACGTGCTTTACCAGGGACGCATTGTGAAATCCGGTGACTTTACGCTGGTTAAACAACTGGAGGAGCAGGGTTATGGCTGGCTTACCGAACAGCAGTAATGCACTCCAGCAGTGGCACCGGCTGTTTGAAACGCAGGGGCAATCGCGTTCTGAACAGGCCCAGCACCATCTCCAGCAGATGCTGCGTCTCGGTTTACCGACGCGTAAACATGAGAACTGGAAATACACGCCGCTGGATGGCCTGCTGAACGGCGAGTTCGTCACGCGTCTGGCGCAGGTCAGCCCCGGCCAGCGCGATGCGCTGGCGCTGAGCGTGGATGCCGTGCGTCTGGTGTTTGTCGATGGCCAGTTCCGTGCGGAGTTGAGCGACAGCGTGCAGGAGAGCGGTTTTGATATCGCCATTAACGATGAACGCCAGTCCTTGACTGCGCCCGTTCAGCCTGAAGTTTTCCTGCACCTGACAGAGAGCCTGTCGCAGTCTGTCACCCATATTCGCGTTAAGCGTAACCAGCGCCCGGCGAAACCGCTGCTGCTGATGCATATCACCCAGGGCGTTGAGGGGGATGAGATCAACACCGCCCACTATCGCCACCATCTTGAGCTGGCAGAGGGGGCAGAGGCGACGGTGATCGAACATTACGTCAGCCTTAACGACATCCGCCATTTTACCGGTTCGCGACTGACGATGAACGTGGCGGCCAATGCCCAGCTTCATCATATTAAGCTGGCGTTTGAGAATCCGCTTAGCCACCACTTCGCCCACAACGATATTCTGCTGGGCCAGGATGCCGCGGCGTACAGCCACAGCTTCCTGCTCGGCGGCGCGGTGCTACGCCACAACACCAGTACCCAGCTGAACGGTGAGAACACCACGCTGCGTATAAACAGCCTCGCGATGCCGGTGAAGGCAGAAGTGTGCGACACGCGCACCTGGCTTGAGCATAACAAAGGCTACTGCAACAGCCGTCAGCTGCACAAAACCATCGTCAGCGACAAAGGACGAGCGGTGTTCAACGGCCTGATCAACGTGGCGCAGCACGCCATCAAAACTGACGGGCAGATGACCAACAACAACCTTTTGCTGGGGCGTCTGGCAGAGGTGGACACCAAACCACAGCTGGAGATCTACGCGGACGACGTGAAATGCAGCCACGGCGCGACGGTCGGGCGTATTGACGATGAGCAGATGTTCTACCTGCGCTCGCGCGGGATAGACCAGCAGGCCGCACAAAAGATGATTATTTACGCCTTTGCAGCGGAGCTGACGGAAGCGCTGTCCGATGGCGGACTTAAACAGCAGGTGCTGGCCCGTATCGGCCAGCGGCTGCCTGGAGGCGAAGCATGACATTTCCCGTAGAGAAAGTCCGGGCAGATTTTCCGGTACTGACCCGTGAAGTGAACGGTCTGCCGCTGGCCTATCTCGACAGTGCGGCCAGCGCGCAAAAACCGAATCAGGTGGTGGATGCGGAAGCCGAGTTTTACCGCCGCGGCTATGCGGCGGTACATCGCGGGATCCACACCCTGAGCGCCGAGGCGACCCAGCGCATGGAAAACGTGCGTACGCAGGTTGCGGCGTTTCTCAACGCGCGTTCGCCGGAAGAGCTGGTATTCGTGCGTGGCACCACCGAAGGGATCAACCTGGTCGCCAACAGCTGGGGCAATGCGCAGGTGCACGCGGGGGATAACATCATCATCACCCAGATGGAGCACCACGCCAACATCGTGCCCTGGCAGATGCTCTGTGAGCGTGTAGGAGCGCAACTGCGGGTGATCCCCCTGAACGACGACGGCACGCTCCAGCTTGAGAAGCTGGATGCCCTGCTGGACAACAGGACGCGGCTGGTGGCGGTCACCCACGTTTCAAACGTGCTGGGGACGGAAAACCCGGTGGCGCTGATCGTCGACAAAGCCCATCAGGCCGGTGCGAAAGTGCTGATTGATGGCGCCCAGGCGGTGATGCACCATGCGGTCGACGTTCAGGCCCTGGACTGCGATTTCTACGTCTTCTCCGGGCACAAGCTTTATGGCCCGACGGGCATCGGCGTGCTCTATGTGAAAGAGGACATTCTCCAGGCCATGCCGCCGTGGGAAGGGGGCGGGTCAATGATCGCCACCGTCAGCCTGACGGAAGGAACAACTTACGCTCGTGCGCCCTGGCGCTTCGAGGCGGGTACGCCAAACACGGGCGGGATCATCGGGCTGGGCGCAGCCATTAGCTACGTCTCTGAAACGGGGCTGGCGGCGATTCAGGAGTACGAACAGCAGCTGATGCAGTATGCCTTGCAGGAGCTTGCCAGCGTCCCGGATCTGACCTTATATGGCCCGGCTGACCGTCTGGGTGTGATAGCCTTTAACCTCGGCAAGCATCACGCCTATGATGTGGGCAGTTTCCTTGATAATTACGGTGTCGCCGTGCGTACCGGGCATCACTGCGCGATGCCGCTGATGGCGTATTATCAGGTACCGGCTATGTGCCGCGCATCGCTGGTGATGTACAACACAACGGAAGAGGTCGACAGACTGGTGGCGGGATTAAAACGTATTCACCAGCTGCTTGGCTAACGGAGAGGCGAGAGATGGCAGATTTGCCGGACAGAGATAAATTGCTGCGCAACTTTGGGCGTTGCGCAAACTGGGAAGAGAAATACCTGTATATCATCGAACTGGGCCAGCGCCTGCCGCCGCTTAGCGAAGAGGCGCATAACCCGGATAACATTATCCAGGGCTGTCAGAGCCAGGTCTGGATCCAGATGCAGCAGACGGAAGAGGGTGTCATCGAATTACAGGGCGACAGTGATGCCGCCATTGTGAAGGGTCTTATTGCCGTCGTATTTATTCTTTATCACCGGATGTCGGCGCAGGATATTGTCGCCTTTGACGTCCGCCCGTGGTTTGAAAAAATGGCCTTAACCCAGCACCTCACCCCGTCCCGATCCCAGGGGCTGGAAGCGATGATCCGCGCCATCCGCGCCAAAGCCGCAATCCTTAGCTAAACTGACAGAACAGCATTCATTCTGTTTCGCGGGGTGGTTTCCACCTCGCTGGTTTTTCAGCTTTCTGACGTTTGGTCAGTGAATAAGGAATCTCAGCATGAAGCGCGCGTCTCTAATAACTCTATTACTCCTTGGTTCGCTCAGTGCTGTTAATTCAGCCAGGGCGGTTGATTATCCTTTACCGCCCGCAGGCAGCCGCCTGATTGGGCAAAACCAGACGTACACCATTCAGGAAGGTGACAATAAACTTCAGTCTATCGCCCGTCGGTTTAATACCGCAGCACAGCTCATCCTTGAAACCAATAATACCATTGCCCCGGTGAACCCTGCGCCAGGTACCGTCATTACCATTCCTTCCCAGATGCTACTGCCGGACACCGAGCGCGAAGGTATTGTGGTGAATCTGGCGGAGCTGCGTCTTTATTTTTATCCGCCTGGTGAAAATATTGTGCAGGTTTATCCGCTGGGTATTGGTCAGCTTGGACTGGAAACGCCGGTCAGCACGACCCGTGTGAGTCAGAAAATCCCTAATCCTACCTGGACCCCGACAGCGGGCATCAGAGCGCGCTCACTGGCACAGGGCATTAAATTGCCGCCGGTAGTACCCGCAGGGCCAAATAACCCGCTGGGGCGCTATGCGCTGCGTCTGGGCATCGGGAATGGGGAATATCTTATCCACGGCACCAGCGCCCCGGACAGCGTAGGGCTGCGGGTCAGCTCCGGCTGTATGCGAATGAACGCGCCAGATATTAAAGCGTTGTTTGAACACGTGCGCGTCGGCACACGGGTGCAGATCATCAATGAGCCGGTGAAGTTCTCCGTGGAGCCGGACGGCAAACGGTATATCGAGGTGCACAGGCCGCTGGCGCAGGCTGAGGGCGAAAACCCGCAGACGGTGCCGTTCACGCACTCGGCGGCGTTTACCGCCTTTGCAGCGGAATCAGGTAGCGATAAAACGCTGATCGATAAAGCCCTGACGCGCAGAGCGGGGATCCCGGTTGCCGTTTCAGCAGGCAAGGGTTTGTCAGCCAGCAATTCTGTCCAGTCAGTTCAGAACAGTCGTGTCTCAGCGGCGGTGACGGAAGGCGAGGAAGAGAAAGTGCTTCAGTAGGGGTTTGACGAAGGCAAAAAAAATGGCGCACAATGTGCGCCATTTTATTAACAGGTACTATTACTTACGGTATTTAGTAGCCTGGTTGTCCAGACGCTGGTTAGCGCGAGCTGCGTCGTCTTTAGCAGCCTGAACGTCGGAACGCATTGCGTTCACGTCGTTGCTCAGCTGGTCAACTTTAGCGTTCAGAGTCTGAACGTCAGAAGACAGCTGATCGATTTTAGCGTTGCTGGAGCAACCTGCCAGCAGAGTAGAACCCAGGATTACCGCGCCCAGTACCAGTTTAGTACGATTCATTATTAATACCCTCTAGATTGAGTTAATCTCCATGTAGCGTTACAAGTATTACACAAAGTTTTTTGGGTTGAGAATATTTTTTTGATGGGATTACGCCTATTTTTGATCGTTCGCTCAAAGAAGCAACGAAATCGGCAATTTTGACGAAAAAGCTATGTTAAAAAAGGCATTTTTCATCGGATTCATCTTAGATAAGTCGCAATTAAATAGAAAAACCCGATTTGCTTTTTGAATAGTTCTGGTTAAAGGCGGGAATAAAAAAAGCGCCCCGAAGGACGCTTTTTAACAAAACAATAATTTGTTCGTGAAATATTACAGCACGTGGACAGATGCAGTGTTGGTCGTGCCGCTTGGAACCAGCGCGCCAGAAACCATAACTACCACGTCGCCTTTCTGGGCCAGGCCACAATTAACCAGTTCCAGAGCCACTTCTTTACCCAGACGATAGAAATCATCGGTAGACGCAATTTCTTTCACCAGGTGTGGGATCACGCCTTTGCTCAGCACCAGCTGACGCGCGGTGGTTTCATTGGTGGTCAGCGCCAGAATGGTCGCATCCGGGAAATATTTACGCACGGCACGCGCAGATTTACCGCCCTGGGTCGCCACGACAATCAGTGGGGCTTCCAGTTTTTCAGCGGTTTCTACCGCGCCACGGCATACGGCTTCGGTGATGCGCAGTTTACGGCTGTCGTTGTTGTAATCCAGACGGCTTTTCATCACGCGGTCGGTACGCTCACAGATGGTCGCCATGATGCTGACCGCTTCCAGAGGGTATTTCCCTTTTGCAGATTCACCAGACAGCATAACGGCATCGGTACCGTCGAGGATGGCGTTCGCCACGTCGCCTGCTTCAGCGCGGGTAGGGCGTGGGTTTTTGATCATGGAGTCCAGCATCTGCGTTGCGGTGATAACCACTTTACGCGCGCGAACACACTTCTCGATCATCATCTTCTGCGCGAAGATCACTTCTTCAACCGGGATTTCAACGCCCAGGTCACCACGCGCCACCATGATACCGTCAGACGCTTCGAGGATTTCGTCGAAGTTGTTCAGGCCTTCCTGGTTTTCGATCTTGGAGATGATCTGAATGTTCTCGCCGCCGTGCGCTTTCAGGTGCTCACGGATTTCAACCACGTCAGAACGTTTACGGATAAAGGACGCAGCAACGAAGTCCACGCCTTGTTCGCAGCCAAAGATCAGGTCCTGCTTGTCTTTTTCAGCCAGCGCTGGCAGCGCAATGGACACACCCGGCAGGTTAACGCCTTTGTTTTCGCCCAGGTCGCCGTTGTTCAGCACTTTACAGATAACCTTGTTACCTTCGATCGCGGTGACTTCCATGCCGATCAGGCCATCGTCTACCAGCACGGTGTTGCCAACAGACAGATCGCTGGTGAAGCCTTCGTAGGTCACAGCAACGATTTCGTTGTTACCTACAACGGATTTGTCGGTGGTGAAGGTAAAGGTCTGGCCCGCTTTCAGAGAAACGTCGTTACCGCCTTCCAGTTTGATAGTACGGATTTCAGGACCTTTGGTGTCGAGCAGGATAGCCGCTTTTTTACCGGTCTTGCTCATCACGTTGCGCAAGTTCTGGATACGCTGACCGTGTTCAGCATAGTCGCCGTGGGAGAAGTTCAGACGCATCACGTTCATGCCAGCGTCCAGCATTTTGGTCAGCATCTCTTCGGATTCGGTTTTCGGGCCGATAGTACAAACAATTTTCGTCTTTTTCATGACAGTCTTAGTCTTTAAGTTGGGAAGGATATGGAAATCTCGCTCCGGGGGCGCACTGCCGCGGAGTCAAACCTGTGTTGCGAAAGCGTATATGACACGCACTAAGAATAGGTGACATCAAATGAGCGTGCAGAAGAAAGTGTGCCTGAGTGCCAGCCCAACGAAGGAGAGGAGAAGTTGTACGTTGTTTTTTGTATTCCAAGCGCTGAAACCATTCACCAGGGATTTGGCGCGCATTATACGCTGATTTACAGTAAAAAGGAAAATGGAAACAGCGTTTCAAAAACAATCTGTGCAGATTCACATAAGTTTGTTATCAAGGCGTTAAGGCCTAATGTCATCTTATGACGGCAGGCTCAACGCCCGCCCGTTCACTGTTTATTCCATAGCGTTATATGAAATTCTTTTTTGGTCATTTAAAAGCTGATAACGGCTGTTTACTATCATTTGGACATCCATACTGCTAAACCGCTATATGCGAAACGGATAACGAATAAGAATGATCGTACTCAGCAATATTTCGAAGGTTTTTGACAACGGGAAGCAGGCGCTGACAGCCGTTGATAACGTCAATTTGACGATAGAGCAGGGACAGATTTACGGGATCATCGGTTACAGCGGGGCCGGGAAAAGTACGCTGATCCGCCTGCTGAACGGCCTGGAAAAGCCCAGCACCGGCAGCGTCACCATTAACGGCCAGGATATCTCCGCCGCAAAGGGAGAAGCGCTGCGCCAGGCGCGTCTGAAAATCAGCATGGTATTCCAGCACTTTAATCTGCTGTGGTCGCGCACGGTGAAGGAAAACATCGCCTTTTCGATGCAAATTTCCGGGGTGCCAAAAGCGAAAATACAGGCCCGTGTTGCCGAGCTGGTGGAGCTGGTCGGCCTTAAGGGGCGCGAAAATGCCTACCCGTCGCAGCTGAGCGGCGGGCAAAAACAGCGTGTGGGGATTGCCCGCGCGCTGGCCAATCATCCGGACGTGCTGCTGTGTGACGAAGCCACCTCGGCGCTGGATCCGCAGACTACCGATCAGATCCTCGATCTGCTCCTGGACATTAACCGTCGTTTCAATCTGACCATCGTGCTGATCACCCATGAGATGCATGTGGTGCGCAAAATCTGTGACCGTGTGGCGGTGATGGAGAACGGTAAGGTGGTGGAAGAGGGGGACGTGTTGAGCGTTTTCACCCATCCGCAGCAGCCGATCACCCGGCAGTTTGTCCGCCAGGTGAGCCAGTACGCGGAGGAAGAGACCTTCAATACCGAACTGGCAAACGATCTGGAAGGCACGGTCATCAGGCTGACCTTTACCGGACACAGTACGCACAGGCCGATTGTCGGGGAATTAACGCTGCGCTACGGCCTGCCGTTTAACATCCTGCACGGCAAAATGACGCAAACCGCCCACGGTGTTTTCGGGCAGCTCTGGGTGCACGTGGTGGCATCTGAAGAACAACTGAACAATATCCTCGCCGACCTGAAGCAAAGCGATATTGAAGGCGAGGTAATCAAGCATGGCTGAAGAACTCTTTCCGCACCTGAAGTGGGATCAGCTTTGGGCTGCAACCCAGGAGACGCTCTACATGACGGCGCTTTCGGGCGTGGCGACGTTTGTTCTGGGGATCGCCCTCGGTCTGGCGCTGTTTTTAACCGCCCGCGGCGGGTTATTCCACAACCGCACGGTCTACAGCGTGATGTCGATTGTGGTGAACGTGTTCCGTTCGATTCCGTTCATCATTCTCATCGTCCTGCTGATCCCGTTCACCAAGACCGTTGTGGGGACCATTCTTGGCGTTAACGCTGCGCTGCCCGCCCTGATTGTGGGCGCGGCGCCGTTCTACGCCCGTCTGGTCGAGATCGCCCTGCGTGAGGTGGATAAAGGGGTCATTGAAGCCACGCGTTCGATGGGCGCACGGCTGAGCACGTTAGTATTTCGGGTTTTATTGCCGGAATCTTCACCCGCACTGGTTTCAGGTATGACGGTGACGCTAATTGCACTGGTGAGCTACAGCGCAATGGCAGGGGTGATAGGTGCCGGCGGTTTGGGAAATCTGGCTTACCTGGAAGGTTTCCAGCGTAACCATGGTGACGTCACGCTGGTGGCAACGGTGACCATTCTGATCATCGTTTTCATTATCCAGTTCTGCGGCGATGTCATTACTTCACTGTTAGACAAAAGATAATCTCTAATAACACACAGGAACCATCATCATGAAAAAGACACTGACGCTGATCGCCGCCGCAACCCTGAGCGCCCTGAGCTTTGCCTCCTGGGCCGACACCCTGACCGTGGGCGCATCCAACACCCCGCATGCGGAAATTCTGGAGCAGGCTAAGCCGATCCTGGCGAAGCAGGGTATCGATCTGGAGATTAAACCATTCCAGGACTACATTCTGCCAAACACGGCGCTGGCGGGGCATGACATTGACGCCAACTACTTCCAGCACATTCCTTACCTGAACAGCGTGCTGAAAGATCACGCGGGCGATAAGGATTATGATTTTGTCAGCGCGGGCGCCATCCACATTGAGCCGATCGGTATCTATTCGAAAAAATACAAATCGCTGAAGGATCTGCCCGAAGGCGGGAAAATCATCATGCGTGATGCGGTTTCCGAGGAAGGGCGTATTCTCTCCATCTTCGAAAAAGAGGGCGTGATCAAGCTGAAGCCAGGCATTGATAAAGTGACCGCGCGCATCAGCGATATCGTGGAAAACCCGAAAAAACTGCAATTCACGCCAAACGTGGAAGCGTCTCTGCTGCCGCAGATGTACAACAACGACGAAGGGGCTGCGGTGGTGATCAACGCCAACTACGCGATTGACGCCGGTCTGGATCCGGTGCACGACCCGATTGCAGTTGAAAGCGGTGAGAATAACCCGTACGCCAACATCATTACTGTTCATCGCGGTGACGAGAAGAAGAAGGATATCGTCGCGCTGGTGAACGTGCTGCACTCCAAAGAGATCCAGGACTGGATCCGCACCAAATACAAAGGCGCGGTCATCCCGGTAAACAACTAATTCTCTGATTTTTCAGACGAAGCCCGGCGAACCACGCGCCGGGCTTCTTTTTTGTATCCAGCCGACGAATGATTTAAGCTGACGGTTTAGGGCAACGGAGTGATGGCAATGGGCAATGTGACCAAAGACGAAGCGCTGTACCAGGAGATGTGTCGGGTGGTAGGCAAGGTCGTTCTCGAAATGCGTGATTTAGGGCAGGAGCCGAAACATATTGTCATTGCGGGCGTACTGCGTACCGCGCTGGCGAACCAGCGCGTTAAGCGCAGCGAGTTGACCACCAAAGCGATGGAAACGGTGGTTAAAGCGCTGGCTGGCTAACGCGCCAGCGCTTCGTGAGCAGCTCAAGCGAGCAGCAGAGAAGGTAATAGATCACACCCGTGAAGATAAAAATGGCCGCCGGGTAAATTTGCACCCGGTTGTTGACCTGGCCCGCCACCGTGGTCAGTTCAGGAACGTTCACGATAAACGCCAGCGACGTATCCTTCAGCAGGCTGATAAAAATCCCCACCAGCGACGGCAGAATATTTCTCAGCGCCTGCGGCAGCAGCACGCGCCACAGCGTTTGCTGCGTACTGAACCCTTGAGAAAGCGCGGCCTCATTCTGGCCCGACGGTAGTGCTCTCAGTCCGGCTAACACCGAATGCATCACCGCAGCCGCGGTAAACCAGGCCAGCGCCAGCGTGACGGTCGTCGCGCCCGGGAGATCCCTGCCGGTTATCAGCGGCAGCAGATACCACATCCAGAATATTACGAAGATCAGGGGGATCCCGCGAATTAACTCTGCCCACGCAAACAGCGCACTGCGCACCACGCCGGGATAGCGCCAGGCGACGCAAGCCAGCACAATCCCGCCGGGCAGGGCAAGCGCGGCGGCGCCTGCGGCCATCAGCAGTGAGAGCAGTACGCCGCCGGGTTCTCCCGCAGCCGCCCGTCCCCAAAGCAGATAATCCAGGTTTTCGACAATAACGTTAAATCCGGGGATCATGATTTTTCCTCCCTGAATGGGGGCCGAGGCGCACCAGCACGCTTCCCGACACCATCCCGGTAAGCAAGTAGAGCACCGTACCGACGGTGAAGGCTTCCAGGGCATGGGCGTTGTAACTTTCTATCTGGCGAACCTGGTAGGTCAGTTCGGCGAAGCCAATCCCGCTCGCGAGTGAGGAGAGCTTCATCAGGTTAAGGTACTGGCCGACGACGGGCTGCCAGGCGTTAGCGAGTCCCTGTGGCAGAAGAATGTAGCGAAACAGACGCCATGAAGATAATCCCTGGGCGAGCGCCGCCTCCCGTTGCCCGGCAGGCACGGAACGCAGCCCCGATTCGGCTTCTTCAATTAAAAACGCCGAGGTAAATACGCCTAACCCCCAGGCGGAGCATAAAAACTCGGGCGTAAACCACCAGACGTCACCGGGCAAAATGGACCCGCTGTGGTCTGCGTTCACCGCCTCACGCAGCCCCTGCGGCAACCCGTTCCAGGCGGCGAAATACCAGAACAGCAGCTGTACCAGCAGCGGCGTATTGCGAAACAGCGATACCCAGCCGCTGACGATCGACGTCCCGATATGTCCCCCGGAAAGCCGCAAAAGCATAAAGAACAAGGCGAGCAGGCTGGCCAGCATAATCCCCGCCAGCGTCACCCACAGAGTGGTGAGAAATCCGGAGAGGATCCAGTGCAGGGGCTGTCCGGCCAGCACCCCCTGCCAGTCCAGAGCGGGCATTACAGTTGCTCCTGATGCAGCGGATCCAGCACTTTTTGCAGGAACCGCCTCGCACGGGGATGCGACGGTTGGTTGAAAAATTGCGACGGGGGCGCGGTTTCCAGAATTTTTCCGCCGTCGATAAAGACGATTCGATCGGCAATTTCCCGGGCGAACTGCATCTCATGGGTGACGACAATCATGGTGATCCCGCTGTGGGCGAGGGTTTTCATCACAAACAGCACTTCGCCAATCATCTCCGGGTCGAGTGCCGACGTCGGCTCGTCAAAGAGAATGATTTGCGGCGACGAGGCCAGAGCACGGGCAATCGCCACGCGCTGCTGCTGTCCGCCGGAAAGTTCAGCGGGGTAGCGGTGCGCCTTCTCCAGCATGCCGACCTTCTCCAGCAGCGCCAGCGCGCGCGCCTGGGCGGGCAGGGGTTTCCAGCCGTGAACGTGCTCCAGTGCCAGGGTGATGTTCTGGCTGGCGGTAAGGTGGGCATAGAGATTGAACTGCTGGAACACAAACCCGACGCGGCTGCGTAACTGACGTAGCCTGCTGCCGGATAGCTGTCCGGTCGGCTTGTGGTCGACCAGAATCTCCCCGCCGCTCAGGCTTTCAAGCTGGTTGATAAGCCTAATCAGGGTCGATTTTCCGGAACCCGAAGGGCCGAGAATGGCAACCACTTCACCCGGCATGATGGTGAGGTTAATGTCGGTTAAAACCGGATGGTCGCCGTAGCGTTTGTCCACATGGCGAAACTCAACGCTGGCCTGTTCCAGACGTGAAAAATCCGCGGCATTGGCCGCGGAGTGTGAAAATAAACCTGAGAGCATATTACCGGGCTTCTATTTTAAAGTTACGAGGCTGTGGAGCAGGGGTGCCTGGACCAAACCAGACGTCATAGATGTTTGCCGCCTGGCCGTTTTTCTCCAGGTTTACCAGCTCATCGTTAACGGCTTTCAGCAGCGCCGTTTCACCCTTTTTCACCCCCACGCCAATCTCTTCTTTACTGAGCAGGTCGGGCAGGATTTTGAAGTCGGCTTTATCCGGCGCCTGCGCCAGCAGACCGGCCAGAATGGTGCTGTCCTGGGTAATGGCCTGCACGTTGCCATTGCGCAGTGCCGTCAGCGCCAGCGGGATGTCATCGTAAGAGAGGACGCGGGACTGCGGAAAACGCTGGTGCAGCGCCTGTTCACCCGTCGTACCTTTGACGGCGCCAATGCGTGCCCGGCTATAGTCATCAAGCTTGTCCGGTGATTTTGCCGGAACCAGGAACTGCTGGCCGGTGACGAAGTAAGGCGTCGAGAAATCAATGACCTGTGCGCGTTCCGGGGTGATGGTGATATCCGCCACGATGAGATCCGCCTTTCCGGACTGTAGCAGTGGAATACGGTTAGCCGGATTGGTGGCGACCAGTTCAAGCTTTACGCCGAGCGATTTCGCCAGCGCTTTGGCGAAGTCCACGTCGTAACCCACGATCTCATGTGTTTTGGCATCAATCGAGCCAAAGGGTGGATTGGCATCAAACGTGGCCACTTTCACCACGCCTGCTGCCTTAATATCCGCCAGCCGATCGGCCTGCGCCTGCGCTGAAACCAGGCCCCAGGCTGCCACTAATCCCAGCACCTGCGCCCGTTTTTTAAACCCTTTCATTTTTGCAGCCATAGTCATACGCCATCCCGTTGTTTTTGTTTTACCCCGTTACGCTCCCATAAAGGAAAGCTATCGCCAAATAAGAAATCGTTCTTTGCTATGAGAAAAAAAGCATGATTGAACAAGGTGTTAAAGAAGAGAGCAGACGGCGGGGCGCTATTTGCAGATCCTGCACATCGACAGTGGATTTTGATATTTCCCCCGGGCGCAAATTGGGTGTTTAACTGAGGACAGGTTAAGCGAGAAGGGTAATGACGATGAAAAAATGGATAAGCACGTTACGGCGGTTTTTTGCGCCCCGACCAGTGAATGCGGAGAACAGCGCGCAACGTGTTCTTGAGTCAATACTGCCTGTCGCCAGCCTGTATGGCGTGGACGTAGCCAACATCGACCCGGAGTGGTTCCATGATAAAACGTCACGCTGAACTGCGCCGGATGCGCGAAATGTACTGGAATGAACTGTGCGTGGTGTCTGTAAAGCAAGGACAAGGGGAAAAATACCCAGGCTAATCCTCGGTAAATGATGGCCGTTTTGTTACCACTATCTCCTTTCACAGATGGAGATGATAATGAAACGGACAGTATTAACCCCCGCGCTTTCTGCCACCGCACTTCTGCTTGCCATGCAGGCGGCACACGCTGGGCCGCAGGCGCATGTTGTTTGCAGTTATTCCCACACCCTCGGCGATGACGCCATTATGATGTACGGCATGCCCAACGAGGCCATGCTCCATGACTTTTTTGGTAACGTACACACGGATGCTTACTCCAGCCGTGAATCGCTGCGTAATCAGGAAAAGACCACCTGCGATAACAAAGCAGACAGCTCAGCCTACTGGGCTCCGTCGCTGAAATTGCCGGACGGAACGGTGGTCAAACCCGCCTATCAAAAAACGTATTATCAGGCATCCAACGTAGACGCCTGGCCGCTGCACCCGTTCCCGGCGGGGCTGTCGCTGCTGGCGGGCGATCACCACGGCACCGCGCCGAACCCTCATATCACCTTCTTATGCGCCAATGGCCGGGGCTACACCAACAAAACGGGCGAAGTTTGCGGTTTGCGCAAGGCGAACGATGCCGTGCAGTTTAATATCGGGATTCAATTCCCGAACTGCTGGGACGGGGTCAACCTGAAGCCCGCCCACGGCCTGACTAACGCCACCTACGACACGAAAGGACAGTGCCCGTCCGCCTTCCCGGTGAAAATCCCGACGGTGAACATGAATATCGCGTACGTGCTCCCGACCATCAGCTCTCTGGATACCAGCAAAGCCCAGCTTTCCCTCGACCCCATCATGCATGGCAGTGAGCGGGAAGAGCGGTGGGGGAGCCTGTATACGGCGCATGCTGACTTCATGAACGGCTGGACGGAAGATGCCGCGCGCTTTATGACCGACCTGTGCATGAACCGCGGAATGGATTGCGGCACTACCGTGCCGTATGGTTATTCAAAAGCGAAGGCCAACGTCTGGCTCAGCAGTATGGAACCCGCCCTTTCACAGCCTGAACCTCAGGTCTTACTGGTGCAGGATAACTGGCAGAACGGCGGACGGACAAAAAACAGCGAAACATTGTCGCTGGTGAAGTTCCACATTCCTCCGCTGCCAGCCGGACAGGATCCAGCCCAGTTTAAATATCGCGTGCGGATTTATGGCGGGAAAGTGGAAACCAACGGGGCGGACCAAATTTTCTTCTATCCGGCAAGCAACGACTGGGATCCGGCTACCGTGAGCTGGCAGTCGCGACCGTCCTGTAACTATCGGTCGGATGCAGTGCTTTACCTGAACCACTCCCGCGAATACCGGATGGTGGATGTGGATAAAGCCGTGCGCAAGGCGCTGGCAGAAGGGAAAACCGAAATTTCGTGGTACATCGGCGGCGATCGGCAGGGGAACCACTATCAGTTTGAGTCAGCTTCTTCGCCACAAAGCCTGATCCTGATGCTGACCGGCTTTAGCAAAACGCCGGAGATCTGATGACGGGTTGTAAAAGGCATTCATAAAAAAAGCACCGGGGCATCCGGTGCTTTTTCGTCAGATCTTGCAGGCATCGCCGCAGTCGTCATCGGCGACAATCGCCTGGGCTTTTTTATCTGCGTCGTCGAGACGTTCTGCGTTACGTTCTTCTGCTTCATCCAGCCCGTTAAAGACTAAGTTATCGAGATCAATTTCCATGTGCCACCTGCGTTATTCAGTTTTTGATACCGGCACAGTATAAGTCAAAAAAAGCGGGCCAGGCACCCCGCAGCACATATGGATAATCCCTGCCATACTCACTGCTTAATTGCTGAGGAAAGCCGATGATTACTCTGTGTAAAACCTGCGGTACCGCTTACGATGAACGGCCTGACAACTGCCCCATTTGCGATGATGAGCGGCAGTATGTCCCGGTGACGGGCCAGGCGTGGACGGATTTCGACAGTCTTACGGCCACGCATACCAACAAATGGCAACAGCTGGAGCCGCAGCTGTTCAGCATCAAAACCGTTCCCTCTTTTGCCATCAACCAGCGGGCACTGCTGCTGTGTACGCCGCAGGGCAATATTCTGTGGGACTGCATCGCCAACCTCGATCCGGCGACCAGAGCGTTAGTCAATGCGCTCGGGGGTATCTGTGCCATTGCGATTTCGCACCCGCATTACTACACCACCATGCAGGAGTGGGCGGCCGCGTTTAACGCTCCGATTTATCTGCACGCGAGCGACCGGCATTGGGTGATGCGTGACAGCCCGGCGATACGCTTCTGGGAGGGAGATGCCCTGGAGATTATGCCGTCGGTGACGCTGCTGCGACTGGGCGGACATTTTGCAGGCGGCACGGTGCTGCACTGGCAGTCAGGCGATGGCGTACTGCTGGCCGGGGATATCTTACAGGTCACGCCCGGTAAAGATGCCGTGTCGTTTATGTGGAGTTATCCGAATATGCTGCCGCTGCCTGCCCGCACCGTGGAGTCGGTGACCAGCCGACTGACAGGGAAAACGTACCAGCGCCTGTACGGGGCCTTTGAGGGGCAAAACATTTCGGCGAACGCAGATGAGATCGTGCAGCGGTCGGGCCAGAAATATATTGCTTGTCTCCGCTAAGTCACGGTGGTTAAATTTTACGAGTGTGATCGCGATCATACCTAAACTAAAACAGATAAAAGAGAAATGGCTATGCAACATATCATTGAAGGTTTTCTCAGCTTTCAAAAAGAGATTTTCCCGCAACGTAAAGAGCTTTTTCGTAGTTTAGCGTCCAGTCAGAATCCCAAAGCGCTGTTCATCTCCTGCTCCGACAGCCGTCTGGTTCCGGAACTGGTTACGCAACAGGAGCCAGGACAGCTCTTTGTCATTCGTAACGCGGGCAACATTGTGCCGCCGTTCGGGCCGGAGCCTGGTGGTGTCTCTGCGACCATTGAATACGCTGTTGTCGCCCTGGGCGTGACTGATATCGTTATTTGCGGCCACTCCAACTGCGGCGCGATGAAGGCGATTGCTGACAACGCCGATCTGGAGCCGATGCCAGCGGTTTCCCACTGGCTGCGCTACTCCGATGCGGCAAAAGCGGTCGTTGAGAAAAAAACCTGGGATAAGCCAATCGATAAAGTGAATGCGATGGTGCAGGAGAACGTCTTTGCGCAACTGAGCAACATCAAGACCCATCCGTCCGTGGCGGTAGGCCTGCGCAACAACGCCATTCGCCTGCACGGCTGGGTGTATGATATTGAAAGCGGCAAAATCCTTGCCCTGGACAAAAACACCAAATCATTCGTATCGCTGTCGGAAAACCCGGAAGTCTTCTTCGAGTAATCCGACACCGGGGCAGGGAAGCCCTGTTAAAACTCCATGAACGGTAACTTCCGTCGCACGGCTGAGGCCGGTTTTCCTGCTGCTTTCGCCATCGCTTTACCAATTTCAGCGCACTCTGACAAACCCTGAACAAACGGATGATCGTGCATCAGCCAGGGGATCGCCCCAAAAGCGATGCGCCCCCGCAGTGATGCGGGCGCCAGCAACGTATAGTCCTCTCCCACGTCCGGGACGTCATCGCCGGTTTCCGCAAGCTGTTTACGCAGCGAAGGGAAGGGAATATCCTTGTTTTTAAGCGGTTTTTGCCCGCGCGCATCAATAAATACGTCGAAGCGGTAACGCTTTTCTGACGTGGTGATGACGGTCTGATCGCTGCTGATATCCAGGTCGTAATCATCACCGAGCGCGACCACGCTAATGATCCCTGCCTCGCGTAGTGCCAGTAACCGGCGAATAGACTGTGGTGGAATGGCAGCATAGTTATCAATAAACACGCGCTCCAGCCCGGATTTAAACCGTTCTCTGTCACGCTCATTGAGTGAAGGGACGATGGCCTGGACCACTTCATGCAGACGAAGCACGGTATAGCGCCAGGCAACGGTGCGTTTCTCACGCTTATTGCGCTCCACTTCCTTCAGATTCGCTTCGGCCCAGGTGAAAGGACCATGCTTTTTACGATCCTCAAACCAGACATCACGAAGGGTATCGGCAGTCAGTGTGTTGAGCGCTATCGACTGGCACCAGTGCGGATCGGCCAGCTCAAGCTCTTGCACCATCAGCGCAAAAATGCGATCAAGCAGCCTGTCCGGACCTTTGGCGATTTCGCTTTCCGCCACTGACTCCGTTAGCACCGACAGCGGTTCATAAGGGATAGGGCAGTAAAAATCGGCCTCCGGCAGTACGCCCGTGCGGGACATCAGCGTAATTTTTAGCCCCTCGCTGCCTTTATTGACAACGAACTGCTCATCGGTAAACCGACCATGTTGCATCACAACCGCCATCGCAGCGTCCAGTCCGCTGAGAGAAGTACCCATAATCCCCACCTCACAGGCTCGGATCTTCGCGTCCATCAACCCCGACCACGGGCTGGGGAACCAGGTGCGGGTGGCTTCATCTTCATCAGGCCAGACGTGACCGGTGGCGACCACCGCCAGATCAAACCGTCTTGAGAAAGGGGCATCGTTCACTGAAAAGACCACGCCATCTGCATCAGCTTTAATATCTGTTACTTCAGCGTTGGGATGAACCTCGACATGAAAGCCCGCCTTTTTCGCCTCAGCAACGACGGCAAGAAACCGATCGTGAAAATATTCACCCAACAGAATACGCGGCAGGAATTGCCGGTCATGCAGCTTCTCACTGTCGACGTTATAGCGGGCAAGATGGGCCGGACTCTGTTGTTTGAGCCAGTCGAGGTAGGTGATAAAAACAGGCGGAATTTCGATACTGGCGATGTTCGCCAGCATCAGCCGGGAATTATCCTCGTCGCTGTAGGGCATGCCGACACCGGGTTGGTCTGCTTTTTCGAACACGGTGATCGAAAGCGGTGCCACATTGCTAAGAAGTGAGTAAAAGGTATAAATCCCTGTTGGGCCTGAGCCGATAATGGCGATTTTTTTCATCGAAAGCGTTCCTGCGTTTCTGAACCATAAGATAAGCGTAGCAGGAGAACGGTTAAGTCATTCAATGAAGGGAGAAATTAAGACGTTTAGAAGAGGGGATTTTGCCCCTCTTACCTCAACTTATGGGAAAGTGAATGGCAATTGACCCTGGCTGATTAGATATGATTCTGCCTGATTTTCTGAAAGGAAAGACTGTTTAGTTCCAGGTTTATCGATTATTTGTATGTGATGGGGGGTTAAAAAAAGAGCTAGGATATTTAAATATATAATGGGGCCAATAATATCCTTATTTTTATAACTGTGAGTGATGGAATAATCCAGCATTGAACTATTCCATTCCTTCTGTAAAGTAACAAAATAATCTGGTAGCCAACTTTTTGAACAACTTTTTGTCAGGCTCACAAAAGGCGCGTAAGGGCGTCGCCAGCAACTGTTCTGCGGATTATGGTGCTTACCAGCCCTCCGGCAGCGTAGTGTCTGGTGCAGGTGGCTGGCTTTGGGATGGTCTTTGTAGCCACTTCAGCATATTTCCCCTTTCCGGGCAGGCCCCTTTGCCCTTGTCGCCCTTCCTTTGCAGTTTCTCCCTTTAGGCCTTTTACGCGCAGCATATTTTGTCTGTCTGCGTGGAATATTTTATTGTTGCTGACCTCACAATAAATCATGCTTCATCAAATGGTCCATTTGCCTTTGATTGGCCTTGCGAAGTAAGCCAGCACGGCAATTAAGCAAATCTCAATCGATACTGACCAGCATATATGGCCTAATATTTCGCTCCATAATTCATAACCATTAAGGTTCCATAGCCAGCCGATTTCGCCATTTAAATAAGCTGGATGTCTGAAGCCTAATGCAGGAATAAGGAAACCATGCATAACGATAGTAATGATTAGCCCGTACGCAGCGCCATACCATAACCTGATTTTGGGCCAGTATGCAGAGATGAGGACATAGAGGAAGGCGAATGCAAAGCTGAACAACCAGTGATATAGCATGACTGCACCCGGAATAGTTACGCCCTGATAAACGTAATCCAGTGAATGGGAGTTGATTCCTGCCCACCCAAGCCAGGCGTCTATATGGGCCGCTGGTGGCGATATCTCCCCGGCGATACGAGGTGGCATATTGGCTTCAGTTCCGGACTTTATCAAGGAACTCATAAATCCCCCAATAATAGTGCCCCAGAACAGAATTTTTAGATTCACTTTACTTCTTGTCATAGCGTAGATCTCCAGCGATTTGTTTATTAATTGCATCGTCTATATTTTAGCAGCGGGTATTTAGAGTGCATTAAAGGAAGGAATTTCAATAAGTTATAAAAGAAGTTAACGTTACTGAGCTGGAAAGGTTAACTTGCTTCTTATATAAAAAGTGACCGACGTATTGTCGTCCACTGAATTGCCACGGATAGTCCAGACACTTCTGAGCCGTTGATAATATAGGTTTTCATATTCAGCCGGTGGTATCTGACTGACTGCCCTGATCAGAGTGAACCCGTACCTGCTTTTGAGGATTACGCCTCCACACCGCCATAAGTAATGCGTTCAGGACAATCTCTTTTGTCATGCGGGGTTGCATTGACCAGCCGATAACTTTTCGGGAGAACAGGTCAACCACCACGGCCAGATACAGGCAGCCTTCGTGGGTTCGGATGCAGGTTATGTCCGTCACCCAACGCTCATCCGGTGAGTCCGGATTGAACTGCCGCTGGAGCCTGTTGGGTGTCACGATGCTGGCTTCGCCTTTACGTGCACGTGGGCTACGGTACCCAACCTGAGCTTTTATTCCGGCACGCTTCATCAGCAGCCAGACTCAAGCCAGAACTGTTTGATCTGCCCGGTCAGCATCTGGTTTGTCTGGTGACGCTGTGAATGTGGCTGCTTAAGCCAGAAATAAAATCCACTCGGATGGACATCCAGAACCCGACAGAGCAAACGAATATGCGAGGAAAAACGCTCTGCCTACGCTCGACATTATAAGTCAGCAATGTCACGGGATATCAGAGGATAAAATTGAGGAATTACAGAGAGAAAACAGATTGGTGCGTCTGAATGGACTCGAACCATCGACCCCCACCATGTCAAGGTGGTGCTCTAACCAACTGAGCTACAGACGCAGGATGGTGCGTTCAATTGGACTCGAACCAACGACCCCCACCATGTCAAGGTGGTGCTCTAACCAACTGAGCTATGAACGCATTGTGTTGTCGGTGACAACGGGGACGAATATTAGCGGCACAGCACCAAGGTGGCAAGAGGGAAAATGCATTTTTCTCTCTGATTTCACGCGATTGCTTCATTACCGCGCAAAGTGAAGAGAAAGTAGCCGCCAGCCAGCGGCTACTGTGTCATTAACGTGCAGCGCGCTGCAAAATAACCGCAGACGGCTGACGTTGCAGGAAGCGCATGCGCAGCATCATCATAATGGCCGCTGACGTTAAGCCGATGATAAAGCCCATCCAGAATCCGGCTGGTCCCATGCGATCCACCACCAGATCCGTGAGCGCCAGAATGTACCCACACGGCAGGCCCAGCACCCAGTAAGCGATAAAGGTGATAAAGAAGATAGAGCGCGTATCTTTATAGCCACGCAGCACGCCGCTGCCAATCACCTGAATGGAGTCTGAGATCTGATAAATGGCGGCCAGCAGCATCAGATGTGAGGCCAGGGTCACTACTTCCGGGTTGTCGTTATAGAGCAGGGCAATGTGCTCACGCAACAGCACCGTAAAGAGCGCGGTGCAAACTGCCATGCAGACGCCAACGCCCAGTCCGGTGCGGGCCGCCGTTTGTGCATCCAGCGTTGAGCCTTGTCCCAGTCGAAAGCCCACGCGAATCGTCACCGCAGCTGCCAGGGACATCGGCAGGACGAACATCAAAGAGCTGAAGTTCAGCGCGATCTGGTGTCCTGCCACATCGATAATCCCTAACGGCGATACCAGCAGGGCGACGACGGCAAACAGCGTCACTTCGAAGAACAGCGCCAGCGCAATGGGCAGCCCCAGCTGAAAGAGACGGGTCATGAGCGTCCAGTCAGGCGCGCTGAACGTGGTGTCGTTACGAATATCACGCATGGATCGCGCATGTTTAATGTAGGTGATCATACAGCCGAACATCACCCAGTACACCGCAGCCGTCGCCACGCCGCAGCCCACGCCGCCGAGTTCCGGCATGCCAAAATGACCGTAAATAAAGATATAGTTCACGGGAATATTCACCAGCAAGCCGATAAAACCCATCACCATGCCCGGCTTGGTTTTTGCCAGCCCTTCACACTGGTTACGTGCCACCTGGAAGAACAAATAGCCGGGGGCGCCCCAAAGCAGGGCGCGCAGATAACCGACCGCCTTATCTGCCAGGGCCGGGTCGATATTATGCATGGCGCGGATAATATACCCGGCGTTCCACAGGACGATCATAATCAGCACGGAGACACTTCCGGCCAGCCAGAAGCCCTGGCGCACCTGATGGGCCACGCGGTCGCGTCGACCGGAGCCATTAAGCTGTGCAATGACAGGCGTCAGCGCCAGCAGCAGGCCGTGACCAAAAAGTATGGCCGGGAGCCAGATTGAGGTTCCGATCGCCACGGCGGCCATATCGGTGGCGCTGTAACCACCGGCCATTACCGTATCCACAAATCCCATTGCGGTTTGGGCTACCTGCGCGACGATCACCGGTATTGCCAGTGCCAATAACTGACGCGCTTCGATCATATACTTCTGCACGTGAACACCTTTGTATTGTAGTTATTTGAGAGACTAAAAAGGCCGCCGTAACTGGCAGCAAGAAGAAAAAACAGAGGGATGCCAGCTATTGTAGCGGGGTTTAACTAATTATCTAGTGAAAAAATCGCCAGAAATTGCGCATCACTGGCAACCTGTTTTTTCAACTGTTATTGTGGTGGGATTATACGGTGTCATCGCCGTTCGGAATGAACAGGAGCTGTAAGCATGTTTACTGGTATTGTGCAGGGCACAGCCAAAGTGGTGTCCATTGATGAAAAACCAAATTTCCGTACTCACGTGGTTGAGCTGCCTGAATATATGCTCGACGGCATTGAAACCGGGGCGTCGATAGCGCATAACGGTTGCTGCCTGACGGTGACTGAAATTAACGGTAACCAGATCAGTTTCGATTTAATGAAAGAGACGCTGCGCATCACTAACCTGGGTGAGCTGGTGGTGGGGGACATCGTCAACGTTGAACGGGCGGCGAAATTCAGCGATGAGATTGGCGGGCACCTGATGTCGGGCCATATTATGACCACCGCAGAAGTGGCGAAAATCGTCACTTCGGAAAATAACCGTCAAATCTGGTTTAAGGTGCAGGATCCGTCATTAATGAAATACATCCTGTATAAAGGATTTATTGGCATCGATGGGATTAGTCTGACCGTCGGTGAAGTGACGCCAACGCGTTTTTGCGTACATTTAATTCCTGAAACGCTACAACGTACCACGCTCGGCGCAAAAAAACTGGGGCAGCGCGTGAATATCGAAATCGATCCGCAGACCCAGGCGGTCGTCGATACCGTTGAGCGCGTGCTGGCGGCGAAAGAGGCGGCGATAATAAAGGCCGTGGAAGAAGAATAAAAAATAACCCCGGGTAACCGGGGTTAATTTTTCAGCGGGCCACACGCAAACCGTGTTCAATACCACGACTAAACACCACCTGCCATAGCTGTATATCCCGCGCGCGGAACGCGCCCGCACAGGCATTGAGATAATAGCTAAACATCCGTTTGAATCGTTCCGAATAGTTGTCGGCAATTTCAGGCCATGCAGCCTGGAAACGTTCATGCCAGGCCATCAGAGTCGTGTCGTAATCTGCACCGAAGTTATGCCAGTCTTCCACTATAAAGTGCGGTTCGCTGGCGTTCGCTATCTGGCGAACAGAGGGTAAACAGCCATTCGGGAAGATATATTTGTTGATCCAGGGATCCACATTGTTATCGGTGCGCTTAGAGCCGATGGTGTGTAGCAGGAAAATTCCGTCAGGCTTCAGGTTACGATCGGCAACCTCGAAGTAGGTCTTGTAGTTCTTCGGCCCCACGTGCTCGAACATGCCTACAGAAACAATGCGGTCGAACTGCTCGTTCAGGTCGCGGTAGTCCTGAAGCCGAATATCAACATCCAGACCCAGACAGCGTTCCTGCGCCATCTTCTGCTGTTCAGCCGAAATGGTGACACCGACGACGCTGACGCCGAAATGTTTCGCCATAAACCAGGCAAGACCACCCCAGCCACAGCCGATGTCCAGCACCCGCATACCGGGCTGTAACTGCAATTTATCGCAGATCAGTTGCAGTTTGTCCTGCTGCGCCTCTTCCAGGGTGGTCGCTTTTTTCCAGTATCCGCAGGAGTACTGCATTAAAGGATCGAGCATACGGCTGAACAGATCGTTGCCCAGGTCGTAATGCTCTTTACCGACGATCCACGCCCTTTTTTTACTTTGCAGATTGAACAGGCGGGCGGAGGCGATACGTAACGTATCTTTGAAATGACGAGGGAGCTGTTTTTCAAGACCGGCGCGTAATACGCTGGAGAAGAACATATCCAGCCGCTCACACTCCCACCAGCCGTCCATATAGCTTTCACCCAGCCCTAACGATCCCTCCTGTAAAACGAGTTTGAAAAAATCGGGATGTTTGATCTGGGGATCGGAGGGGGATGCGCCATTAATCGTAATGCCCGCACGTCCCAACAGTTCACTGACGATCCTGGACCAGTTATCGTCCGGAACGCTGACTTCTTCTATACACGATGAACTCATAGCTTCTCCATCACCTTGCTGTGATCAGAACCTTAAAACAGCGTAGACGCTTTTTTGGTTTGTGAGAAATCTCACGGTAAATGCCCGTGAGGCTAATATCCGACGTAGAACAGAGGAAGGGAGATGACCCTTGCCGAAATGCCTTCCATGGTAAAACGGGAGCACTCCGGCTCCCGTTAACACTTAATATTTATCGTATTTAATCGAACCAAATTCAGTATAGGCCGCAAAATTTGGTGATTCAACAGAAAATTGTTAGCAACCTAATCACTGGTTATTAACATAATTTCCCATGCAATCAGGCGTGCGACGTTTCTGTCTGCGCGCGATGGGCAGAGGATTGCATGCGATAGCCCAGCCCTGCCAGCGCAACGGTAACCAGCATCACGCTGGTGGTGGTGAGCAGCGGGGTGGCAATCAGCGCAGAGACCACGAGGCTGGCCAGGAAGCACAGGCCAAGTTGCAGGGTATTTTGCAGCGCGGCAGCGCGGCCTGTCGCCTGCGGGAAAGGACGCAACGCCTGGGCCACAACGATAGGGTAGATGGCCCCGTTCGCGATTGCCATGACGCAGAACGGAATCAAAATTTCTGCCAGCCCGGCGCCGGGAATAAAGCCTACGCCCCAGGTCGCAATCACGCTTAACGCATACAGCACCAGTAACCAGGGCAGCATCTGCTGGCCATCCCATTTTTGCAGTGCGGCGCGACAGCCATAACCGCCCACCAGGAAGGCGATGGTCTGTGGAACGTAGCTCAGGCCGATAGCCGCCGGGCTGTAGCCCATATCATGCAGAATGAACGGCGAACCGGTCAGCCAGGCAAAGAAGCTGGCAGAGCAGGCGGCATAAATCAGCACGTTACCGCGATAGGCTTTTGCCCGCAGTAAGGAGGTAAAAGTAATGGGCTTCGCGTCCGGATGTGTCTCTTTTTTATGCGCTGGTTTAAGCCCGAATGCGGGCAGCATGAGCACCAGCGTGATGGCAAAGAGCGTGGCAAAAATGGCCTGCCAGTCGAAATGCGCCAGGATCCAGCTGCCCAGCAGCGGGGCGAGGGCCGGTGACAGGCCAACCAGCGGCATAATGGTGGCGAAAATGCGGTTAGTGCGCGAGGCCGGATAATAATCGGTCACCAGCGCCTGCCAGGTGACCGCTGCGGCACAGACGCCGACCGCCTGAATAAAGCGCAGCGCCAGTAGCCAGGCGGCATCGCGGACCCACAGCATGCCCAGACAGCCTACGGCAAAAATCGCCAGCCCCAGCAACAAGACAGGTTTACGGCCAAAACGATCCGAGAGCGGCCCCCACAGTAATTGCGCAAAAGCAAAGCCAGCAAGGAACAAGCTTAAACTGGCGCTGATGGCGGCGGCAGGGGTTTGCAAATCTTCCTGCATCGCGGCGAAGGCGGGCAGATACATATCAGTCGCCAAAAAGCCCAGCACGCTTAAGCCGCCGAGCCAGACTAAAAATCCTTTCCTGGGTTGCACTGTTTATTCTCCTGAGGAGGCAGGTGTACGTTGGCGCTGAGTGTAGGGAGTGCAAAGCGGCTTGTGAAACGCTAATATTTGGCGGGTCCATTCAAAAATTTTGCAGGCAAAAGATGTGGTCAGATTATTCCCTTGAAGTGGTCGATGCCGTGGCGCGTAACGGCAGCTTCACCGGTGCCGCCCAGGAGCTGCATCGCGTTCCTTCGGCTATCAGCTATACGGTGCGTCAGCTTGAAGCATGGCTGGCGGTCCCGCTGTTTGAGCGGCGTCATCGCGATGTAGAACTCACGCCTGCCGGAGCGTGGTTTTTGAAAGAAGGGCGGTCTGTTATCAAAAAAATGCAGATCACCCGCGAGCAGTGCCAGCAGATCGCCAACGGCTGGCGCGGGCATCTCTCAATCGCGGTAGATAATATCGTTAAGCCGGAACGGACCCGGCAGATGATCGTCGATTTCTATCGTCATTTTTCCGACGTTGAACTGCGTGTATCGCAGGAAGTGTTCAACGGCGTCTGGGACGCGCTGGCGGACGGCAGGGCAGAGATGGCGATTGGTGCAACCCAGGCGATCCCGGTGGGTGGGCGCTACGCGTTTCGCGACATGGGCATGCTGAGCTGGACCTGCGTGGTCGCGCGCGATCACCCGCTGGCGGCGCTGGAAGGGCCGTTGAGCGATGACACCTTGCGCAACTGGCCTTCGCTGGTGCTGGAAGATACTTCCCGTTCGCTGCCCAAGCGCATTACCTGGCTGCTGGATAATCAGCGCCGCGTGGTCGCGCCGGACTGGGAGTCGTCAGCCACCTGTCTGAGCGCGGGGCTGTGTGTTGGCATGGTGCCGGTGCATTTTGCGCGTCCGCGCATCGACGTGGGGGAGTGGGTGGCGCTGACGCTGGAAAATCCCTTCCCGGATGCCGCGTGCTGTCTGACGTGGCAGCAAAACGACGTCTCACCCGCCATGGCCTGGCTGCTGGATTATCTTGGTGACAGCGAAACGCTGAACCGGGAGTGGTTACGGGGGCCAGCATAGCTGACCCCGTAACAGGATTAACGACGGTAGTCGCGGAACGGACCGTCCGCAACGGAACGGCGTTCAATCAGACGCGGATGGACTTCAATGGACTGGGACTGTTCACGCTTGTTGACGATCCTGTCCATCAGCATATTGAAGGCCGTTTCACCCAGCGAATCTTTTGGCTGGTGAATGGTGGTCAGCGCCGGGGTAAAGAAGCGGGCGTTGCGCACGTTGTCATAGCCAATCACCGAGATGTCCTGCGGGACGCGCAGGCCGAGTTCATCCGCCGCGCAGAGCGCGCCCATCGCCATGATGTCGCCGCCGCAGAACACCGCGGTAGGGCGATGTGGCTGGGAGACGATCTGCTGCATGGCGCGATAGCCCGACTCCGGCTCAAAGTCGCCCTGAACAATCCAGTTTTCCGGAACGGTGATCAGCGCCTCTTCCATCGCTTTCATGAAACCGGCCAGACGGCCAGCACCGGTGTTACGCTCCAGCGGCCCCGGGATCACGCCAATCTCACGGTGACCCCGTTCTACCAGGTAACGCCCCGCCATGTAACCGCCTTCAAAGGCGTTATCAATCACGGAGTCGGTGAAGTCTGCGCGGGCTTCGCCCCAGTCCATCACCACCATTGGAATGTGGCGATACTCTTCCAGCATGGAAAGGACCGACTCCGGGTATTCAGAGCACATGACCAGCAGGCCGTCCACGCGCTTTTGCGCCATCATCGACAGGTAAGCGCGCTGTTTTTCAATGTTGTTCCACGCGTTGCCCAGAATCAGGGTATAGCCTTTCTGGAAGCAGTTTTTTTCTACGGCTTCGATGATTTCAGCAAAGTAGGCCGCTTCACTGCTGGTGGCCAGCAGGCCAATCGATTTGGTGTGATTAACCTTCAGGCTACGGGCGACCGCACTCGGCGAGTAGTGCAGTTCTTTGATTGCCGCCCAGACGGCATTACGTGTTTCTTCAGCGACAAAACGCGTTTTGTTAATAACATGTGATACGGTTGTAGTGGAAACGTTTGCGCGTTTTGCTACGTCTTTAATTGTTGCCATTAAATGTCACTCCAGACCATATCCTAAGCTCCTGAAAAATATGAAGGTAAACGTTTGCCTTCTCTCACCCTTATTACGCAAACATGAGTTGCGACACGCCGGGAAAACGACACAGGACGTCAGGAGGGGGTCAGTGGCCGGTACGCTAATAAATTTAGCGTGGAATTTTGTCCTATCTTGATGAAAAGGGGAAGAGGTAAAGTGGATATCCGTTTAAATCCTGGAAGATTTTTGACCTGAACTGTGTAAAAATGAGCAAGCTCACTTTTCGTAGGGTGAATAAAAGGAGAAAAATTGATGAGTACCGATCTGAAGTTTTCGCTGTTTACCACCATTGTTGTTCTTGCTCTAATCGTCGCCGGTGGATTAACGGCTGCGCTGCACTGATTTACACAGGGGGAGACGCTTCTCCCTCTCTTTCTGCAACTGTTCCTTCTCCGGCAAAAATCTTTTGCCAAAATGTTAACTTCTCATTTTTTGTGATTGATGTCATGCTTTTGACTTCTTAGTTCTGTGTCGTGTCAGGACACGGCATCCGGAGTTCATTCATGAAAATCAATTTTCCCCTGCTGGCCCTGGCGATTGGCGCTTTTGGGATTGGCACCACTGAATTTTCCCCAATGGGGTTATTGCCTGTTATCGCCCGGGGGGTGGACGTCTCTATCTCTGCGGCCGGTATGTTAATCAGCGCCTACGCGATCGGCGTAATGGTGGGCGCGCCGCTGATGACGCTGCTGCTTTCGCACCGTGCGCGCCGCAATGCGCTGATTTTCCTGATGGCAATTTTCACTCTCGGAAATGTGCTTTCCGCGATTTCGCCTGATTACACCACGCTGATGCTTTCGCGCATTCTGACCAGCCTGAACCATGGCGCCTTCTTCGGACTGGGCTCGGTTGTTGCTGCCAGCGTGGTGCCAAAACATAAGCAGGCCAGTGCGGTTGCCACCATGTTTATGGGCCTGACCATCGCTAATATCGGCGGCGTTCCGGCAGCCACCTGGCTGGGAGAAGCCATCGGCTGGCGTATGTCTTTCCTCGCCACCGCGGTGCTGGGCGTGGTCGCCATGGTCGCGCTGTTCTTCTCTTTGCCAAAGGGGAGTGCCGGAGAACGTCCGGAAGTGCGTAAGGAGCTGGCGGTGCTGATGCGTCCCCAGGTGCTTTCCGCGCTGCTCACCACGGTGCTGGGGGCGGGGGCGATGTTCACCCTTTATACCTATATCTCCCCGGTGCTGCACGACATTACCCACGCAACGCCACTCTTTGTTACCGCGATGCTGGTGCTGATTGGCGTCGGATTTTCGATTGGCAACTATCTCGGCGGAAAATTTGCCGACCACTCCGTCAGCGGGACGTTAAAAGGCTTCTTAACCCTGCTGATTGTCATCATGGTCGCTATTCCGTGGCTGGCGCGTAACGAAGTGGGCGCTGCGATTGCCATGGTGGTGTGGGGCGCCGCAACCTTTGCCGTGGTGCCACCGTTGCAGATGCGCGTGATGCGCGTCGCACACGAAGCGCCGGGGCTTTCTTCGTCCGTTAATATCGGCGCGTTTAACCTGGGCAATGCGCTGGGGGCCGCAGCGGGCGGGGCGGTCATCTCAGGTGGTTTGGGTTACAGCTTCGTGCCGGTGATGGGGGCAATCATTGCCGCACTCGGCCTGCTGCTGGTGATGATGTCTGGTCGTAAACAGCCTGAAGCGGTGTGTACGGCGGAATAAACAAAAACGCAGAAGGGCTGCCCCTTCTGCGTGTCTCTTACGCGGCGAAGTTCTTCGCAACAAATTCCCAGTTTACCAGTGCCCAGAAGTGTTCCAGGTAGTTCGGGCGCGCATTACGGTAATCAATGTAATAGGCGTGTTCCCATACGTCCACGGTCATCAGCGGCGTTGCGCGGGTGGTCAGAGGGGTACCCGCATTCGAGGTGGATACGATAGCCAGTTTGCCATCGGCTTCTTTTACCAGCCAGGTCCAGCCGGAGCCAAAGTTTTTAACGGCGGCGTCAGTAAACTTCGCTTTGAAATCCGCGAAGCTGCCGAACGCGGCGTTAATCGCTGCGGCTAGATCACCGGTAGGTTCCCCGCCTGCATTCGGTGCCAGGCAGTGCCAGTAGAAGGTGTGGTTCCACACCTGAGCGGCATTGTTGAATACGCCACCGTCTGAACTGCGCACGATCTCTTCCAGCGTTTTGCCTTCGAAATCGGTACCTTTGATCAGATTATTCAGGTTGGTGACATAGGTCTGGTGATGCTTGCCGTAATGGTACTCCAGGGTTTCCGCAGAAATATGCGGGGCCAGGGCGTCTTTTGCATACGGTAGTGCAGGTAATTCGAACGACATTGCTTCTCTCCTTATAGTTTTATACGTTGCCAATAACCCTACAGACAACAAGGACAGAATAGCAAATTGAAAGGGTATGCAAAAGAGGAACTTACCCTGCCACGGAGGCGGCAGGGCAGGGATTAGCGGATGGTTTTTGGCGTCATTACGCGGCGCGCACCCACATAGTGGCGCACCCAGTAATCTTCGCTGAGGGAGGTGATCTGAATGTCCTGACCGCTGCGCGGTGACTGGATAAATTTACCGTTACCCACATACACCCCAACGTGATCGGCCGTGCCGCGACCCTGGGTGCGGAAGAACACCAGATCGCCATTTTGCAGTTCGCCACGGTTTACAGGCGCAGCGTCGCGCAGATGATACATTTCATTGGCGGTGCGCGGAATGCGGAACTTCACCAGATCTTTATAGGCATAATAGACCAGCCCACTACAGTCGAAACCAGTGCGGGGAGAGGTGCCACCCCAGCGATACGGTTTACCAATTTGCCCCATCAGTTTATTCATCGCCGTTTTTTGCGCTTTCTGCATGCGCGCTTTATGCACGTCAGCCAGCTTCGTCACTTTAGCGCATTTCGTTTTATGGCCTTTGCGCACGGTGCATTTTTCATTAACCAGGCTGGCGGTTTTGCGGGTGGTTTTGTGCGTGCCGGAACGGAGAGTTTTGCTTTTGCTGGAGGCGGTCTTTTTGGTCTGAGCGGTTGTTTTTTTCTTAACTGTCTTACTGGTGGTTTTTTTCTTACGTTCTGTGCTTTTTGCCAGATGCGTTTTTTGTACGGCAGAATGCCGCGCCTGTTCAGAGGCGTTCGCCGCTGGCGTCAATGAGAGTGTGGTAAACAGTAAAGCACAGAGCGTCATCGAGATTTTAGTTATCCGCGCCACTGGGCAGTCCCCTGATAAGTGCAGGCCACAATGCATACCCGCGTAAGATTTACAAAACCTGTCGATTCTAATCCATAAAATCAGAAGAAGTTAATAGCATTTTTCATTCAAAACGCGTGTTTCGTTAGCAAGTGCAAAAAAATTCACCGTTGTGAAGCACTCTTGTTCGCTCCTTAAGCAAAACAGCGTCGCGTCTGGCGATAAACGTCATTAGCAATGCAACTTTATGCAATAAACGATAAAATCATTAGACGTGACAAAAATGTTATTTTCCGATGTCGGCCTGACCCGCTACAATGTCAGACTGATGCCGTAACAGAAGTTAAAGGAAGCAAGACATGAGCACCACTATTGAAAAAATTCAGCGCCAGATCGCTGAAAACCCGATTCTCCTGTACATGAAAGGTTCTCCGAAGCTGCCAAGCTGCGGCTTCTCCGCGCAAGCGGTTCAGGCGCTGTCCGCCTGTGGTGAGCGTTTTGCTTACGTTGATATCCTGCAAAACCCGGACATTCGCGCTGAGCTGCCAAAATACGCCAACTGGCCGACCTTCCCGCAGCTGTGGGTTGATGGTGAACTGGTTGGCGGATGCGACATCCTGATTGAAATGTATCAGCGCGGCGAACTGCAACAGCTGATCAAAGAGACTGCGGCGAAATATAAATCCGAAGAGCCGGACGCAGAGTAAGTTTTCTGCGGATATAAAAAAGCGACCACAGTATGTTGGTCGCTTTTTTTGTCCTGTGGGGCTGTCGCTTACCCGGTCTACGACTGAAGATCGGCCTCGTCGCCCATCGGCAGCGGCCAGCCGCCCAGACGCTTCCAGCGGTTGACGATCTCGCAGAACAGCTCCGCCGTACGCTCGGTGTCGTATAACGCGGAATGCGCCTGGGTACCGTCAAACGCAATACCCGCCGTGATACAGGCTTTGGACAGCACGGTTTGCCCCAGCGCCAGGCCGCTTAGTGCGGCGGTGTCGAACGTCACAAACGGATGGAATGGATTACGCTTCAGCGAGGCGCGCTCGGCGGCGGCCATGGTGAAGCTGTGATCAAACGTAGCGTTGTGGGCCACCATGATGGCGCGGCTACAGTCATTCTCTTTCATACCTTTGCGCACCATTTTGAAAATGGCATGCAGCGCCTCGTATTCACTTACCGCTCCGCGCAGCGGGTTGGTCGGATCGATACCGTTAAAGGCCAGCGCCTCTGGCTGTAAGTTTGCCCCTTCGAAGGGTTCAACATGGAAATGCAGCGTGGTGTCCGGTACAAGCCAGCCCTGTTCATCCATCTTCAGCGTGATGGCGGCAATCTCAAGCAGCGCATCGGTTTTAGCGTTAAATCCGGCTGTTTCTACATCAATGACAACGGGATAAAAACCACGAAAACGGTCGCACAGACCGGTAAATTGAGCGTTATCGGACATCAGGGTCTCTTACAAGGGGGAAAAAGCAGTGCGCATTATGGCAAATTTTGAGAGGGGATGCAGCAAAACAACGGGCGCATAGTGCGCCCTGCGGGATCAATTGCCCAGACCGCGACCAGCGTCTTTGGCTTCGATCAGTTCGATTTTATACCCGTCCGGATCTTCCACAAACGCAATCACGGTAGTGCCGCCTTTAACCGGACCGGCTTCGCGGGTGACGTTACCGCCGTTGCTGCGGATGCGTTCGCAGGCTTCGGCGGCGTTATCCACTTCCAGCGCGATGTGGCCGTAAGCCGTACCTAACTCGTAGCTGTCCACGCCCCAGTTGTAGGTCAGCTCGATGACTGCTTCATCAGACTCCGGGCCGTAACCGACGAACGCCAGGGAGTATTTATATTCCGGGTTTTCGCTGGTGCGCAGCAGCTTCATGCCCAGAACGTTAGTGTAGAAATCGATGGAACGTTGCAGGTCGCCAACGCGCAGCATGGTGTGAAGTAGGCGCATAATTTCCTCATTAACCAGTGGAATGGATTATCTTTTTGAACAGAAACGATGTTTTAGTATAGCGGCGAAAGGTCGCCGCTATCAATGTACAAAGCGGGATTACAGTGAAGGGTAGTCGGTATAACCTTCCGCGCCGCCACCGTAGAAGCTCTCAGGGCGCTGCGGGTTCAGTTCGGCTTTCTTCTGCAAACGGGCAACCAGATCCGGGTTAGCAATGTAATCGCGACCAAAGGCCACGGCGTCGATCAGACCTTTCCCGATCAGATCCTCGGCTTTCTCTGCCGTATACGCGCCTGCCCCGATAATCACGCCGTGGAAGCGCTCGCGCACTTTCTGGCGGAAGGCTTCACTGTAAGGCTTGCCGCCTGCCCAGTCCGGCTCGGACATGTGCAGATACGCGATACCGCGCTTCGCCAGCTCTTCAATCAGATACAGCGCGTCGGCTTCTTCATTCGGACCGTTGTCGACGTTCTGGAAAGTACCAATCGGAGAGACACGAATACCAATGCGGTCTGCGCTCCACTCTTTACAGACAGCATCCACCACTTCAAGCACCAGACGCGCGCGGTTTTCAACGC
The DNA here is from genome assembly GCF_001875655.1 of Enterobacter hormaechei ATCC 49162. Lineage (NCBI taxonomy): Bacteria > Pseudomonadati > Pseudomonadota > Gammaproteobacteria > Enterobacterales > Enterobacteriaceae > Enterobacter > Enterobacter hormaechei. Next base: position 834,005 of record NZ_MKEQ01000001.1, on the reverse strand, counting down.
TGCCGCCGTACTGGTCGGTACGCTGGTTGGAAGACGGGGACAGGAACTGATGCAGCAGGTAACCGTGCGCAGAGTGAAGCTCAACCAGGTCGAAGCCAGCTTCACGGGCGTTGGCGACGGCCTGACGGAAATCGTTCACGATACCCGGGATCTCGTCCAGCTCCAGCGCGCGTGGGGTGGTGGTGTCGACGCGGATCGCATTACCGTTTTCATCGCGCAGGGAAGTGCGGGTATTGGCGTTCAGGGCAGAGGCAGAAACCGGTGCCTCACCGCCAGGCTGGATGCTGCTGTGTGAGATACGACCGGTATGCCACAGCTGAACCGCAATACGGCCATCTTCAGCATGTACGCCTGCGGTAATTTTTTTCCACGCGGCGATCTGTTCCGGGCTGTGCAGACCCGGCGCACCGGCGTAGCCTTTTGCCTGGGCAGAAATTTGCGTGGCTTCAGAAATAATCAGGCCCGAGCTGGCGCGCTGACGGTAATACTCACCCATCAATGGTGTTGGAATATCGCCCGGCTCGATGCTGCGCAAACGGGTGAGTGGGGCCATAAACACGCGGTTTGGGGCAGTAACAGCACCCACTTTCAGTGGAGTAAATAGCTTTTCAGCGGACATAATGGCTCCTGAGTAGACCAGTCGACTAGTAAAACAGTAAATAAAAACGCCAGCTACACGCCTGGCGCGGTAATACAGTTTTTCACATGCGCCAGCGCGCTTTCGAGCGGCACGGCGCTGCGAGACATTTTTGCTTGCAGGTTGGCGCCTAACCAGAGGGAATAGAGCACCTGCGCCTGCGTGAGCGGATCGCCGGAGAAGGAGAGCGTTTGTTCATTGCGCCCGTTCTCCAGCGCCTGGGCCAACAGGGCGATAACGCCGCTGGCCCCTTTATCCATGGCGGTGCGCATATCTTCGGAGAGATCGCACACTTCGGCAGAGAGTTTTACCGTCAGGCAGCCGCTGATGATGCCCTGCTGACAGAACTGCGTCAGCGTCTCCTGATAGTAGTTCAGAACACGATCCCGGTAGTTGCCTTCACCGCTGGCGAAATGGGTTGCCAGCCGCTGATGGTAGCTGGCGTAGTGCCGCTCCAGCATGGCGACGCCAAACGCCTCTTTGGATCGGAAATAGTGATAAAACGATCCCTTAGGCACTTCAGCGGTTTTTAACAACTCGCTCAGCCCCATCCCGGTAAACCCGCGATGCATGCAAAGGCGCTCGCCGGTAGCCAGTAAATGTTCGCGCGTATCGTGTTCAGTGTGTCTGCTCATGTCCTTACTCTAATAGACCGTTCGGTCTAATGCAAGCCAGCTTCACGCCGACATTGCGACAGAATATCCAGCTGTGGTTGATAAGCCGTTGATTTTACGTCCATCATCCCCAACACGGTAGCGAATAAATTGTCCTGTGAAACCGCCTCTTTTGCGGCATGGCTACGCAGGCAGTTCGTGTTTACGCCGAAGTTTTTCACATAATCCGGGGAGAGCCAGAACATAAACGGTATATGCGTTTGCTGCTCCGGGGCCAGCATATACGGCGTGCCGTGCAGGTAAATTCCGCTTTCGCCCAGCGACTCACCGTGATCGGAGAGGTAAATCAGCGCCGTGTTCATGCTGGCCTGACGGGCTTTCAGCGCGTCGATGGTTCTGCTGACCACACTGTCGGTATACAGAATCGAGTTGTCATAGGTATTGATTAACGACTGGTGATCGCAATCCTGGATTTCGTTCGTATCGCAGGTTGGAGTGAACTTACGGAAACTGGCCGGATAACGGTTGTAATAGGCCGGACCGTGGCTACCCATCAGGTGGATCACCAGGACCGTATCCTGCTTCAGACCGTCCAGCACGTTATCCAGACGGTAGAGATCGGCGTCGTCGATACAGGATTTATCTTTACAGAATTGTTCCAGCTTCCACTGGGTCATGTCCGTGTGCGGCACGCGGTCGCAGGCCCCTTTACACCCGCCGTCATTGTCGCGCCACAGCAGGTTAAACCCGGCGTGGTTAAGTACATCAAGCAGACCTTCCTGATGGTGGGCGAGGTCCGCGTCATATTTTTTCCGCGTCATACCAGAGAACATGCAGGGGACGGAGACGGCGGTTTCGGTTCCGCAGGAGGTGGCCTGCGGGAAGTTGATGACATCCTGCTTTTTCAGCTCGGGGTTGGTTTCACGCGGGTAACCATTTAACGAGTAGTTTGCGGCGCGGGAGGCTTCACCCACCACCAGAACCAGCACGGTTTTCTTGTGTTGACCGGAAATCAGCGCGCCTTTATGGGCATCCTCGCCAATGCGGACCAGGGTCTGGTCGCCGGCAAACCAGCGCATTTTGCTGTACTTCACCACGGCGCTCACGTAATTCGCCGGGGTGACCATTTTGACGATGCTTTTATTGTTGCGGAACAGCGAAGCATAGTCTTTATAGAACACCGCTGCGACCAGGATGATCACCAGCAGCGCGCCGAGCATCGCGGCGAAGCGCGTCAGCAGGGCATACCACCATTTTCCGGTGCGAATGCGCGTCAGGGCTAAAATAATCGATGGAACCAGACCCGCCACAACCAGCCACAGGATCATCTGTGGCGTCACCAGGGCAGTCGCTTCCTGAGAATTCGTCTCGAACACGTTCACAATCATGTTCTGATCGATAACCGTGCCATAGGTATACATAAACCAGGTCGCGGCGGCGCATCCCATGGTCAGGACGATCATGAGCGGCTTGCGAATATAGGGAATATTCAGCAGGCTAAAAACAATGATCCAGCCGCAGAACAGCACCAGCGGCACGCTGGCAGCAAACAGGACATCGTGCAGATGCGCAGGCGCAATGATTGACCAGCTGCGCTGGATAAACAGTGCATTCAATACGGTGAAGAAAAGTGCACAGGCGAGCGTAAATTTTATATCGTTACAGTGTAACTTTTTAGTGAGCCACATGATAACCAGACCATTCGTTATATCAATGTGGCGAGTATAAGAATGGAAGATTAGCGAAACCTTAATGCCCTGTTTGTGGCAGACACTGCTTGCATGCAAGCCATTTAGGGTCTTCACTGTAGGGAATAATCACGTTGTGGAGGTAGGTGTGGCAGAGCAACTGGAATTTTTCCCTGTCCAGAGCCCGTGCCGGGGTATTTGTCAGGTTGATGAACGAGGATACTGCCGCGGGTGCATGCGCACGCGCGATGAACGTTTTAACTGGCAAAATTTCAGCGACGCGCAAAAGCAGGAGGTCTTACGGCTCTGCCGACAGCGTCTGTTGCGTAAAATACGTGCAAACAAAGCGGTTGAACCCGAAGAACCCCAGCAACCTTCACTGTTTTAGCAGGGTAATTGCGTATACTGGTGACATGACTTCCTTGAGGAAAATGTTATGGTTCAGCGTATTACCCTTGCCCCACAGGGCCCGGAATTCTCCCGATTTGTCATGGGCTACTGGCGCCTCATGGACTGGAATATGTCTCCGGTCCAGCTGGCGGATTTCATAGAAGAGCATCTCGATCTCGGGATCACCACCGTCGATCACGCTGATATTTATGGCGGCTATCAGTGCGAGGCCGCCTTTGGCGACGCGCTGAAGCGTGCCCCGGCGCTGCGTGAACGTATGGAAATTGTGACCAAATGCGGTATTGCCACCACAGCAAAACCGGAGAATGCCCTTGGGCATTACATCACTGACAGCGCGCATATCGTTAAAAGCGCCGAGCAGTCATTGGTTAACCTGGCGACCGATCGTATCGACCTGCTGCTGATCCACCGTCCCGATCCGTTGATGGATGCGGATGAGGTTGCGGAAGCCTTCCTGGCGCTGCACCAGAGCGGCAAAGTGCGTCATTTTGGCGTTTCTAACTTCACTCCGGCACAGTTTGCGCTATTGCAGTCTCGTCTGCCGTTTACGCTGGCGACGAATCAGGTGGAGATCTCGCCTGTTCATCAGCCGCTGCTGCTGGATGGTACGCTCGACCAATTGCAACAGTTGCGTATCCGTCCTATGGCCTGGTCTTGCCTGGGCGGCGGTCGCCTGTTTAATGATGAGGCATTCCAGCCGCTGCGTAACGAGCTTGAAACGGTGGCCCGCGAACTGAATGCGGAGAGTATCGAGCAGGTGGTTTACGCCTGGATCCTGCGTCTGCCGTCTAAACCGCTACCGATTATTGGCTCTGGCAAAATTGAGCGCGTCCGTGCTGCGCTTGTCGCTGAAGAGCTGGAAATGTCGCGTCAGCAATGGTTCCGTATCCGTAAGGCGGCGCTGGGCTACGACGTACCCTGAGCATACCTGAGCCTGACTTTCCGGTGAAATCTGCGCCTCTGGTATAGACTTAAGGTGCAAAAAATAACCCGTGGAGGTCATATGAAGCGTTTTGCTCTGGCAATGGTCACGCTGGTTGTGTGCGCAGGGGCGCAGGCAGCCAGCGAGGACGTTGAAATGAATCTCGTCACTTCTCAGGGTGTAGGTCAGTCCATCGGGACGGTGAAAATCACCGAAACCGGTAAAGGACTGGAGTTTGCACCCGATCTCAAGGCACTCCCACCTGGTGAACATGGTTTTCACGTTCATGCTAAAGGCAGCTGTCAACCCGCGATGAAAGAGGGGAAACCAACAGCTGCGGAAGCCGCAGGGGGGCATCTGGATCCGCACAATTCCGGTAAGCATGAAGGCCCGGATGGGATGGGGCACCTCGGCGATCTGCCCGTGCTGGTGGTGAATAACGACGGTAAAGCCACCGATCCCGTTGTTGCGCCTCGACTCAAAAAGCTTGAAGAGGTCAAAGGCAAGGCGCTGATGATCCACGTGGGCGGCGATAACATGTCCGATCAACCTAAACCGCTTGGCGGCGGCGGGGCGCGCTATGCCTGCGGGGTAATTTGATCGCCAATCGTTCCGGGTGGCGGCGCCTGTTCAAGCTGTGACAGGGAGCAGTGCAGCCGCCATATAATGGACGCCAGATCGCGGGCCGCAGGCTGATGATGGTGCGCCAGCGTGTCGCAAATACGCTGAAGCTCGGCGAGCGTGACGCTCAGAGGGCGCTGTTGAACTCCGCGCTCGCTCATCACATCGCGGAGCATGGAAATACAATTATCACGGACCTGCGACAGCGGATCGGAACGCGTCTCCCAGGCGCGCAGCTGCCACACCACGTGCGAACAGTTTAACAGCACCACGCCCCAGCGCAGTAGCCAGCGACGGGAGAGTGAATCCTGGCTGTTGTTCAACTGGCTGACATGATGATAGACCAGCGATTCATACTCGCTTTCGCGCAGGTGCGGCCTGCGGCTCAGCTGATCCACGAACCCTCTGCGTAATTCCCGAATATGCCTGCGGCTTTTACGCGCGTCAGAGCCAGGGCGTAACACGGCGAAAGCCAGCCACGCCAGCCCCACGCCGAGGATCTTCGCCAGGTTGTCATTGAGAAACTCAGCGTAATCATAAATGGGTGGATTCGTTACTGAGATAAATGAGCCCATAAAAACAATCAACTGGCCCCACAGACCGGCAAGTTTCGGCATTTGCAGCTTGAGCAACTGCATAGTGGTTAAGAGCGGGAAGAGAAACAGCAAAAATTGCCAGAGATCGGTTATCTGCACCATCAAGCCAAATTTCACCACGAAGCTGAACAGCGACAGCAGCACCAGCGTACGCAGAAGGAGCGTCAGGGAGTTAAAGGGGGAAGCGGCGACGGAATAGAGTACACAGCTGATTGCCGCCAGCGTCAGGGCCGCACTGCCTGCATCCCATTGTGTGGTGATGGCCCACGCGCCCACGGTCGTCAACGCGCAAAACGTACGAAAACCGCTCCACAGCGCCTCCATTGCGTCGGTATGGCGCGCCAGAGCGGGACTACCGGGAACGGAAAATTCGGTGACGGGCGTGGCATTTTCGACGGCTTTTAACCAGCGACTGCTGCGCAGATACAGGCGGCAGAAATAGTTCAGACGCTGCCAGAAGGCGCGGTGGCGGTAGTCATATTCATCCGTTGGGGCGAGCGGCGCGATAATACGCGCCACGGTATAGATATCGGCATCCGGACGCGCAAGGGTGGCGAGCAGCGCCTCGATAACCTCCCGGGTATGGGCTGGCGGCGCAGGCCAGTTCAGCAACATTCGACGTAGGCTTGAGATCGCACTGGTCATTCGCAGCTGCTGGTGCAGCAAATAGTTCAGGAGCGTGTTCTGGCGGCGAAAACGGTAGTGGCTCCAGAAAGCCTGGATGCGTAACAGATTCATGGTCAGGATCTGGCCGATGACTTTTTCGTGCGCAAGACGGATGTCATCATTACTGTCAGGCTGCCAGAGCAGGCTGGCATGTTCCAGCAAACGTGCATGCATCGTTTTAAGGGCGGTGATAAGCGTAGTGCCATCTGAGGTACTGGGCAGGATCATCATCATCACGCCCCCGCACAGAATGCCGACCATCACTTCACACACGCGTGCCTGAGCGATATCCCACAGTTCGGTGGTATCCAGCACGTTGACGACCGGAAAGGCGATAATGGCCGCGGTGTAACCCGCCAGTTGAAACGCATAGGCAACGTTATTGGTAAAATGGGCGCAGGCCCAGGTACACAGCCCCAGCCATGCCGACATACTTAACAGAAAGAGCCAGGGATCGTTCAGGGTATGGCCTGCAAGGAGCAGGGCGGCGGTCGCCCCCAGCAGGCTACCCGCCACGCGCCCGAGGCTTTTACTGATAACGCCACCGACGGTAGGGAAGCTGACGACCGCCGCAGAGGTCATCGCCCAGTAGGGCTCATCCAGATTCAGATAGTAGGCAACCGTAAGCGCAAGGCACATGGCGATGCCGTTGCGCAGCGCGTAACGCCACTGCGGACGTGTCGCTTTTATCCAGGGCGTATTGCGCCAGGAGAAAGCCCCCAGGTTCATTATCGCGACCCGATGGCGACGGTGCAGGTCGTGCCAGAGACCAGGGTAATGTCTTTCGGCAGGTGATCAAACTCGACGCGAACAGGCACACGCTGAGCCAGACGTACCCACGGTACGTTGGGTTTGATGTCGGGCACCAGGCCAGAATCGGTTTCCACGCTCTGATCGTAAATTGCCCGACCGATGCTGCTCACGTGACCCTGTAACGTTTCGGAGCCGCTGTAAAGCGTGATCCGGACAGGCGCGCCCTCGCGGATATGGCGCAGCTTGGTCTCTTCAAAATAACCTACAACATAGAAAGAGTGGCTATCGACCAGAGCAAAGACCGGCTGTCCAGTGGTGGCATAATCCCCTACACGGGTAGACAGGCTCGTGATCCAGCCATCTACCGGGGCTTTGACCACGGTCTGGGTGAGTTGCCACTCGGCCTGTTTCAGCGTTGCCTCAGCAACCTTCAGGCTGGCCTGCATGGTTTTCACATTGATATTGGCGGTATCGAGATCTTCCGCAGAGATGTAATTTCTCGACAGATGTCGGCGGCGGTCGGCTTCGTTATTGGCTTTTGCCAGATCTGACTGAGCTTTAGCGAGCTGCGCCTGGGCATTAAGCACCGCAATGTGGAAAGGGGTCTCATCGATGCGAAATAACACATCCCCTGCATGAACGAACTGATTATCCTTCACCAGAAGCGCGCTGATACTACCGGACACCTGTGGCGTGATGCTGACCTGTTCCGCGCGGATCTTACCATCACGCGTCCAGGGCGACTGCATGTAATAATTCCAGAGCCACCAGCCAGCGACCAGCGCCAGTGCTAAAACGAAAAGAGTGGAAAAATATTTTAAGGTTTTCAATGCTATTCTCACCACACGGTTAACACGGCAAGGCCAAGACAGACGGAGAGGGTAAACAGGGAGAGATCCATTAACATGGGGTGCCAGATTTCACCGGAATACATCCAGTCGCGCAGCAGGCGATGGGCAACGAGCCAGATCACAAAACCGACCATCACGGCCTTAAACACTGGCGGAAAGTAGACCGAAGCGCCAACAATCAGATCCTGGAGGGGCAACCCTGCGGAGAAGGAAAAAAACGTCACAAGCAGCGATCCTTTGCAGTGGAATGAGGGCCACAACGGCATTTTTTAATGCGATGGCGCATTACCGATCAGTGTAAATCATCCTTTCAGGAATGATGAATACCGTGATTGCATTTGTTTTGGCAATACAAATACTGCAAACTATTCTAAAATCACTATAATCACTTAGCAAGCTAATTATAAGGAGATGAAATTGGAATCGCCATTAGGTTCTGATCTGGCAAGGTTGGTACGCATCTGGCGTGCTCTGATTGACCATCGCCTGAAACCTCTGGAACTCACACAGACGCACTGGGTTACGCTGCATAACATTCACCAGCTCCCGCCCGATCAGTCACAGATCCAACTGGCAAAGGCGATTGGTATTGAGCAGCCGTCTCTGGTGCGTACCCTTGACCAGCTGGAAGAGAAGGGACTCATCTCCCGGCAAACCTGCGCCAGCGACCGTCGCGCCAAGCGGATTAAACTGACGGAAAAAGCAGCCCCGATTATTACTGAGATGGAAACCGTCATCAGTAAAACGCGAGGGGAGATCCTGGCCGGTATTTCCCCGGCCGAGCTGGAGATGCTGATTGGCCTCATCGCCCGTCTTGAACAAAACATCCATGACCTACAGTCACGCGACTGACGTTGTTAACAGGCCTTGCTCATGCAGGGCCTGTGTCATCATTTGAATACCACCACCCGGTTGCGACCTGTTTCTTTTGCCTCGTACATGGCTTTATCCGCGCTTTCCACACAGGTTTCCGCACTGGTTTGCGGTGACGTTGCGGTGAAGACGCCCATACTGATGGTAATCGGTTCCGGAAGATGACCACCGCTGCTGGCTTTATCGAAACCACTGAGTTTAAGCCGGATACGTTCAGCAATCTGGCGCGCCAGATCTGACGGTGTATTCGTCAGCATGAGCACAAACTCCTCTCCGCCGATCCGCGCCGCAATATCCTGTGGCCGCACCGAGTCGGTCAGCAGGTTAGAGACAAATTGTAAGACCTTATCTCCCTGCAAATGACCGTAGCAGTCGTTAATCCGCTTGAAACGGTCAAGATCGCTTACGACCACTGAGACAGGATGTGCAGGCGTTGCCGTACTGAGTGCATGATTTAATGAATCATAAAAATAGCTGCGATTATAAAGTCGGGTAAGCGGGTCGCGGATCGAATTTTGATAAGACTGCTGGTATTTAAGATGAGAGTCACGATACAAATTAAATACGTCGGAAAGCAGGATGAAAATAATTATTAACGTAGCGACAGTTTCAAATAATCGCGCCCGGTACCATGACACATCTTCTGCATATCCACCTAACAGTAACATTAATAGCGTAACAATATAACAGACGCACAAAAAATTGCCGCCAACCCAAAAGAGGTTCCTTACCTTGGTTATTGTCATAAGCGTAATGAGCGTGACCGCCCACAGGACGATCAGAATAATATTGATCGTCTGGCTCCAGAGCACCATAAACTGGCGGGTTTCATTATCGACAAGGTCCAGAGCAAGCATGGTTGAATGGCTGGAGTAGAACCATGCCAGACCAAGCATACAGCCTGTGAAAAGCGATGCGCCGAAAACAATGGCGATATGCGCGCTTCGTGAGACAGGGGAAGCGCGCAGCGTATACAGCATGGCCGAGACTAAAATCAGCACCGCCATTAAAAAGTGGCGGAACATATAGAAAATCATTGCGTCGTTATAATTCGCCTCGTTGAACTGATAGAGATCCAGCCAGGCCGGGAAGCTGGACAGTGTCCCTACCATCAGTAACGCTGAGCCGGCAAAGGCCAGGGCAATGGGAACAAGATATAACCGCCTTCTGTCGCACCAGTATTTCATAGTCATAAAACAGGCAATAAACAGATGGAATACTAAAAGAAATATCGTCAGCGTAGGGAAAAACAGGGGAGAAAACGAAGGCACCCATTGAACAAGTTTTATAAATAACCCTTGTAACAGAGCAATGATAACAATGCATCCAAGTGAGAAGCTGACAAAGCGGTTCTTAACAAATCGACAGATCGCAAGCATAGAAAATTTTAAAAATAAAAAAGAAAAAGGGATTGCGAAGAGTCTAAAGGAGGGTGATAAAAAATACTTTGCGCACGGACAAGAACGGATGAAATTTAATATTCACCATGTGAATGTGTTTTCACAAATGCATTTTTTGAAATGATAAGTTTTATGAATGGATGCGGTCCGAAGAGACCACATCCATCAGGATATTAGCGTGGGGATACGGTGACCTGGCTGCCGTTGCTTGCCAGAACGACACGCTGGCCAGCAGAGAAGCGAGTATTACCCTGTTTCTGCACAACCATAATGGTGCTGCCATCGTCCTTACGGATTTCCAGTTCAACGCCCTGAGTTTTGTTCATCGCACCCTGAACGCCCTGACCCGCTACGCCGCCTGCAACTGCGCCCGCTGCGGTAGCCAGAGAACGTCCGGTGCCGCCACCAATGGTATTACCCAGGAAACCGCCCAGCACAGCACCACCGATTGCGCCCACGACGTTCGTGTCATCGCCACCCTGAATCTGAACAGGACGGGCATTAACGATAGTACCGTATGTCACGTTCTGTACCTGTTTAGCTTCTGAAGCACTATATACGTCGCCGGAGAGTGAACTGTCATTCACACAACCCGCCAGTGTTAAACCAATCAGCGAAACGCCCAGTACACGTAAAATCATTTGACTCTCCTGTTCACCAAAAAACGCCCGGTTGGGGCATCCGTTATGGCTAAATTATATGGCATTCCTGACCACAGTTCCTATCTTTGCATGCCGAATAGATAAATTTTACTTGAATACAGCTTAACGGAACATAAACAAAAACGGCCTGTGTTACAGATCTGAGATTGTTAAAAATTATTATTGCCGCATAGCAAAGCCGCGTCATTTATGGTGGAGTGTTTGCACTTAGCCCACGTAACGTAAGGAAAGCGCATGAAATCGGGTCGCTATATCGGTGTGATGTCTGGTACCAGTCTTGACGGTGTGGATGTTGTTCTGGCCGCCATTGATGAAAACATGGTGGCGCAGCAGGCAAGCCTGAGCTGGCCTATTCCGGTCTCGCTAAAAGAAGAGATCCTGAACATCTGCCAGGGGCAGCAGCTGACGCTTTCCCAACTGGGCCAACTGGATGTGCGTCTGGGGGCGCTGTTTGCTGATGCGGTACTGGCGCTGATGCAGCAAGAACGACTCCACCCGCAGGATATCGTGGCAATAGGTTGCCATGGGCAGACCGTCTGGCATGAACCTGTCGGCGAGGCGCCGCACACGATGCAAATTGGCGATAACAACCAGATTGTGGCAAAAACCGGCGTGACGGTGGTGGGCGATTTCCGTCGTCGCGATATGGCCCTCGGCGGGCAGGGGGCGCCGCTGGTACCGGCATTTCATCAGGCGCTGCTGGCGCACCCTGTCGAGCGCAGGATGGTGCTGAACATCGGCGGGATCGCCAACCTGTCGATGCTTATTCCCGGTCAGCCCGTGCGTGGGTACGATACCGGCCCCGGTAATATGCTGATGGATGCCTGGATTTGGCGTCAGAGCGGTAAACCCTACGACAAAGACGCGCAGTGGGCCAGCCAGGGGAAAGTGATCCTTCCCTTGCTGCAAACCCTGTTAAGCGATCCTTTCTTTGCTCTGCCCGCGCCGAAAAGTACGGGGCGAGAGTATTTCAACTACGGCTGGCTTGAACGTCAGCTGGCACGGTTCCCGGGCCTTGCGCCTCAGGATGTGCAGGCTACGCTGACCGAGCTTACCGCCGTGTCGATTTCTGAACAGGTGTTGCTGAGCGGCGGCTGTGAGCGTTTGCTGGTATGCGGGGGCGGCAGCCGCAACCCGCTGGTGATGGCACGCCTCGCCGCCTTGCTGCCGGGTACCGAAGTCACGACCACGGATGAAGCCGGGATCAGCGGAGACGATATGGAAGCGTTGGCCTTCGCCTGGCTTGCCTGGCGTACGGTTGCTGGTCTGCCGGGGAATTTACCCTCCGTAACCGGTGCGCGGGAGGCGAGCGTCCTCGGGGCCATTTTCCCCGCCAACCCGCGCCATAATCAGAGTTAACTGAAATTCAGCGGGAGGCGTAACCCGTAAAATAGGGAAAAACAGGAGGGCGGTTAGGCCCTCCAGGACCAGGATAGTCTTCGGAATCTGCCCATGAAAAAACTCCTTCTTATTGCTGTACCTTTTCTTATGACCGGATGCAGCGTCTATAACCAGTTCGTTGAGCGTATGCAGACCGATACGCTGGAATATCGTTGTGATGAAAAACCGCTGACGGTGAAGCTGAACAACCCGCGTCAGGAAGCCAGCTTTGTTTACGACAATAAATTGTTAACGCTGAAGCAGGGGATGTCGGCCTCCGGTGCGCGCTATTCAGACGGAATTTACGTCTTCTGGTCAAAAGGCGACAGTGCCACCGTCTACAAGCGTGACCGCATTGTGCTGAACAATTGTCAGCTTGAAAATCCGAAGCGTTGAGATTTTTTAAGGGGGCGCGCACAATAGCGCCACCCAATCTCACTTTCAGCTAACGCCATGTCAGATAACGACGAATTACAGCAAATTGCGCATCTGCGCCGTGAATACACCAAAGGCGGTCTGCGCCGCCAGGATCTTCCCGCCGAACCGCTGGTGCTTTTTGAACGCTGGCTGAAGCAGGCCTGCGAAGCGAAACTGGCCGACCCGACGGCGATGGTGGTTGCGACGGTTGATGAAAACGGTCAGCCGTACCAACGCATCGTACTGCTCAAGCATTATGACGAGAAAGGGCTGGTGTTCTACACCAACCTTGGCAGCCGTAAAGCGCATCACCTGGAAAATAATCCGCGTATTAGCCTGCTTTTCCCGTGGCATATGCTTGAGCGCCAGGTGATGGTCACCGGCAAGGCGGAGCGCCTCTCTACGCTCGAAGTGGTGAAATATTTTCACAGCCGCCCGCGCGACAGTCAGATCGGTGCCTGGGTCTCTAAACAGTCCAGCCGAATTTCAGCCCGCGGCGTGCTGGAGAGTAAATTCCTCGAACTCAAACAGAAGTTTCAGCAGGGTGAAGTGCCGCTGCCGAGTTTCTGGGGCGGGTTCCGTATCCCCATTGAGCAGATGGAATTCTGGCAGGGCGGCGAGCACCGCCTGCATGACCGCTTTTTATACCAGCGCGACAACGGTGGCTGGAAAATAGACCGACTGGCGCCGTAATCCCCAAAATTTGTTGATTTAAGCGCTAGCGCACACCGCGCTGGCGCTTTATTCTATGTTCCTTTCGCATCAGGCGAAAAGTCGTGTACCGGCAAAGGTGCAGTCGTTAATACATGGAGAATTTGATGGCAAGCAGTAACTTGATTAAACAATTGCAAGAGCGGGGCCTCGTGGCCCAGGTGACGGACGAGGAAGCGTTAGCAGAGCGACTGGCGCAAGGCCCGATCGCGCTCTATTGCGGCTTCGATCCCACCGCTGACAGCTTGCATTTGGGGCATCTTGTTCCATTGTTATGCCTGAAACGCTTCCAGATGGCGGGCCATAAGCCTGTTGCCCTGGTGGGCGGTGCGACCGGTCTGATTGGCGACCCAAGTTTCAAAGCCGCTGAGCGTAAGCTGAATACCGAAGACACCGTGCAGGAGTGGGTGGATAAGATCCGTAAACAGGTCGCACCGTTCCTGGATTTCGACTGCGGTGACAACTCTGCGATTGCAGCGAACAACTACGACTGGTTTGGCGGCATGAACGTGCTGACGTTCCTGCGTGACATCGGCAAACACTTCTCTGTTAACCAGATGATTAACAAAGAAGCCGTGAAGCAGCGTCTTAACCGTGACGATCAGGGTATCTCTTTCACCGAGTTCTCCTACAACCTGTTGCAGGGGTATGACTTCGCCTGCCTGAACAAGCTGCACGGCGTCTCGCTGCAAATTGGCGGTTCCGACCAGTGGGGTAACATCACCTCCGGTATCGATCTGACCCGTCGTCTTCACCAGAACCAGGTGTTTGGTCTGACCGTGCCGTTGATCACCAAAGCAGACGGCACCAAGTTCGGTAAGACCGAAGGCGGCGCGGTATGGCTGGATCCGAAGAAAACCAGCCCGTACAAATTCTACCAGTTCTGGATCAACACGGCGGATGCCGACGTTTATCGCTTCCTGAAATTCTTCACCTTTATGGATATCGAAGAAATCAATGCGCTGGAAGAAGAAGACAAGAACAGCGGTAAAGCACCACGCGCCCAGTACGTGCTGGCGGACGAAGTGACCAAACTGGTTCACGGCGAAGAAGGTCTGGCGGCGGCGAAGCGCATTACGGCGAGCCTGTTCAACGGAACCCTGAGCGATTTAAGCGAAGCGGATTTCGAACAGCTGGCGCAGGATGGCGTGCCGATGGTAGAGATGGAAAAAGGCGCCGATCTGATGCAGGCGCTGGTAGACTCCGAGCTTCAGCCGTCTCGCGGTCAGGCGCGTAAAACCATCGCCTCTAACGCCATCACCATTAACGGTGAAAAACAGGCCGATCCGGAATACACCTTTACCGACAACGACCGTCTCTATGGTCGCTACACGCTGCTGCGTCGCGGTAAGAAAAATTACTGCCTGGTCTGCTGGAAGTAATTAAAAGTATGCAGGGGCGTGGGAAACCACGCCCCTTTTGTTTTGACAGGGTTTGGTAAGTACACCATGAAGAACATCCTCGCCATTCAGTCCCACGTTGTTTTTGGACATGCTGGCAACAGCGCTGCGGAATTTCCGATGCGCCGCCTCGGGGCCAACGTCTGGCCGCTCAATACCGTCCAGTTCTCGAATCACACCCAGTACGGAAAATGGACCGGCTGCGTGATGCCGCCGTCGCATCTGACGGAAATCGTTCAGGGTATCGCGGAAATAGACCAGCTTAAACGCTGCGATGCCGTACTGAGCGGCTATCTGGGTTCGGCGGAGCAGGGGGAGCATATCCTCGGCATTGTGCGCCAGGTGAAAGCGGCAAACCCCGCGGCGAAATATTTCTGCGATCCGGTGATGGGACATCCTGAAAAAGGCTGCATCGTAGCGCCGGGCGTTGCGGAGTTCCATGTTCGTCATGCGTTGCCCGCCAGCGATATTATTGCCCCCAACCTGATTGAACTGGAGATCCTGTGCGAGCATCCGGTTAACAGCGTAGAAGAGGCTGTACGCGCCTCTCGCGAGCTGATCGCCCAGGGGCCGGAGATTGTACTGGTTAAACACCTGGCACGCGCAGGGTTGAGCCAGGACCGTTTTGAGATGCTGCTGGTGACGAAAGATGAAGCCTGGCATATCAGCCGACCGCTGGTGGATTTCGGTACACGTCAGCCCGTCGGGGTCGGTGATGTGACCAGCGGCTTGCTGCTGGTGAAGTTATTGCAGGGCGCGAGCCTGCGCGATGCGCTGGAGCACGTGACGGCAGCTGTTTATGAAATCATGATTGCGACCAAAACGATGCTGGAATATGAGCTACAGGTCGTTGCGGCGCAGGATCGCATTGCGAAGCCGGAGCACTATTTCAGCGCCACACGGTTATAACCGTCCAGAGTTCGTAGGCCGGGTAAGCGTCAGCGCCACCCGGCAACACAGGCCACTCGGTTAATTCAACCCTTCCGCTTTCAGCGCCGCCGCCACCGCCGGACGCTCAGCCACGCGCGCCATATACGACGCCACATGGTCTAACCCGTCCATGTTCAGCTTAACCGCGCGCGCCCAACGCAGAACGGTAAACAGATAGGCATCGGCGATGGTGAAACGCGAGCCACAGATCCACTGGTCGTCTTTCAGCGCGTCGTTAACGTACTGCAACTTTTTCTCCAGCAGCGCGCGCACGGTAGGTTTGTACTCTTCGGGCGTGTCCGGGCGGAACAGGGGCGTAAAACCTTTGTGCAGCTCGGTGGCAATATAGTTCAGCCACTCCAGCGTTTTATAACGTGCAATGCTGCCGGTGGGGGCCAGAAGCTGACGATCCGGTACGTTGTCCGCCAGGAATTGCATAATGGCCACGCCTTCAGTGAGCAGGGTGCCATCATCCAGCAGCAGGGCCGGAACCTGCCCTTTTGGGTTAATCGCAAAAAAGTCATCCCCGTTTTCCAGGCGCTTTTTCATCAGGTCAACGCCGTCGAGCGTGAAATCTTTACCGCTCTCGCGAAGGGTAATATGGGAAGCAAGAGAGCAGGCGCCCGGTTTATAGAACAGTTTCATCGGTAACTCCTTTTTGCTGAGGTTCCAGCTATGTTAGTGCGCGTTCGGATAAAAAAAAAGCCGCTAATCAATTAGCGGCTTCTGTTCAGTCGTTTCCCGATGACATTACGCGTTCGCGGTTTTGATCGCTTTAGCGGATTTGTCGTCGTCCTGCGTCATACGATTCAGTTTTGGTGCGGTCAGCAGCATCAGCACGGCAATCACGGCGGTCGCGATACCAATCTGCATGAACACGGTGCCGTAGACATTCAGGGAAACCAGCGGGTCGGTAACGTTCTCTGGTACCGCCATCAGGTTTGCAATCTTACCGGCGATGATGGCTGCGCCAGCGGTAGTCAGGAACCAGCTACCCATGATGAAGCCCATCAGACGCTGAGGAACCAGCTGTGCAACCATCGCCAGGCCCAGACCGGAGATCATCAGCTCACCGATGGATTGCAGCGCATAGCTCAGGATCAGCCAGTTAACAGACACGATACCCGCATCGGTCGCGAATTTCGTTCCCAGCGGCAGCACCAGGAATGCGCCAGAGCACAGCACCATACCGATAGCGAACTTGTGCGGCATCGGCAGACGGTCGCCCATCTTGTTATAGATAGCGGCCAGAATCGGGCTACCAATCATGATCCAGAACGGGTTCAGGGCCTGATACTGCTCCGGCTCGAACGCGATACCGAGGATGGAGTGCTCAACGTTGCGGATAGCGAAGAAGTTCAGAGACGTTGGCATCTGGCTGTACAGAACGAAGAAGATGATCGCTTCCAGCATCAGGATGAATGCCACAATCATCTTGCGACGTGCCGCACCCTGCATTGCAAAGGCTTCTTTTGCGAAGATGATAACGATACCCAGTGCAACCACGCCCAGTACCGCGCGAGCAACGCCCTGGTTGTGCAGCAGCCAGGTGGCGACAGCGGCCAGGATCACCACGCCGACGATGGTGGCCAGCAGTTTGCCCATATGCACGGGTTCGAAGTCTGGTTTGGAACCATAATCTTTAACCCAGCTACGGCAGAACAGGAAGTTTACAACGGTAATCAGCATACCCACGAAGCTCAGCGCAAACGCTACGCTCCAGCCGAATTTTGCGGCCAGCCATGGGGTAGCCAGCATAGAGAAGAAGGAACCGATGTTGATGGACATGTAGTACATGGTAAATGCACCGTCCAGACGTGGGTCATCTTTGCTGTAGCAGGTAGAGAGCAGGGAAGACGGGTTCGCCTTGAAGAGGCCGTTACCTACCGCGATGGTAGCCATACCCATGTAAACCACACCTGCATCGTGCCCGGACCAGGCAACCAGCCCATAGCCAATCGCCAGAACGACGGCGCCCAGCATAATGACACGTTTAGTACCAAGGACTTTATCGCCTAACCAGCCGCCGATGGCGACCAGGCCATATACCAGGGCGCTGAAGGAAGAGAACAGCGTGATGGAATCGGCTTCAGACATACCCAGCTGTTTAACCAGGTAAACCGCCATAATCCCTTGCAGGCCGTAGTAGCCAAAACGCTCCCATAATTCGATAGAGAAAATGAGATAGAACGCTTTAGGCTGTTTGAAAGCGTTAAGACTTACGCTCTCTTCTGTTGGTTTATTGTTTGCAGTAGACACATATACCTCTTTTTTTACATCCCATATTAACGGGGGTGTTCATAGCGTGATGACCGTAGTCCATCCGCTTTATAGTTATATTGGGAGGGGAAACGGCGGGTAATGTTCACTATCCAGCCCCATCTGGCAATACGTTTGTAATAATCTGTTACATATAACTCTGGCGGTATAATCATCGGTTCACGCAAATGTTATGCAGCGTTAAATTTCATCCGTTGAAAATTGGTGGTTTTTTTCACTGTAAATGACCCTGTTAAACGGCTGTATGGCGATATGTTCTGCTATTTTGGGTCAATGGCAGTGATATAGCCCATATTCTGAAAAATGACTGGTCTTATGTGCGGTACGGGGTCAACGAAATCTTGTCTGGCAAAGGGGTTAAGCAGGTTTTAACAACAAAAATCCAACATCAGGTTATCAGAGTGATCGCGATCACAGATGTATAGAAATTTTTGGTGATGAAAAAACTATTAACCTGTTTGAGTGCTAAATGACCGAAGAATCGACAATGCGTAATGGAGAAAGAGAGGGCAATTTATGGTCAACGGGGAGGATATCAGAGCCCTTGTTAGTCTTAAGGGCTTGAACAGGTAAGCAGTCAGGGCGATGTTACGCTCAGGGATAGACCTTTTCTTTGTATTCACAAAGATCTTCGATGATGCAGGAGCCGCAGCGTGGTTTACGCGCAATACAGGTATAGCGCCCGTGAAGGATCAGCCAGTGGTGGCAGTCCACCTTAAATTCCGCAGGAACCACTTTCAACAGCTTCTCTTCGACCTCTTCCACGTTCTTACCCGGCGCGAACCGGGTGCGGTTAGAGACGCGGAAGATATGGGTGTCCACGGCGATCGTCGGCCAGCCAAACGCCGTGTTCAGCACCACATTTGCCGTTTTACGCCCGACGCCCGGCAAGGCTTCCAGCGCAGCGCGGTCTTCCGGGACTTCGCCGCCGTGCTGCTCCAGCAGGATCCGGCAGGTCTTAATGACGTTTTCGGCCTTACTGTTAAACAGGCCGATGGTCTTGATATAGGATTTCACCCCTTCAACGCCCAGCTCCAGCATGGCTTGCGGCGTATTGGCGACAGGGTAGAGCAGGGCCGTGGCTTTGTTGACGCTTACGTCAGTGGCCTGCGCAGAGAGCAGTACCGCGATCAACAGTTCAAACGGCGAGGTAAAATTCAGCTCTGTCGTGGGATGCGGATTCTGATCGCGCAGGCGCGTCAGGATCGCAATACGTTTCTCTTTATTCATGCTGCTTTCTCGGGGATCCCTTCCTGTACGCTGCGTTCAGCGGCGCGGCGTTTACGTTTTTCATCAATCAGGTATTTTAACGCCAGCATCATTCCCAGGCCAATGAAGGCGCCTGGCGGTAGCATTGCCAGCAGGAACGGGGTGTCCGTATGGAACACTTCAATACGCAGCGACTTCGCCCAGCCGCCAAGCAGCGCATCCGCACCGTCGAAGAGCGTACCGTTGCCCAGAATTTCACGCAGAGAGCCGAGGACAAACATGGCGGCAGTGGCGCCCATGCCAATCGAAAATCCATCCAGTGCGGATATGGCCGGGTTGTTTTTCACCGCGAAGGCTTCAGCGCGGCCCACGACAATACAGTTTGTGACGATAAGCGGAATGAAGATCCCGAGCGACTGGTACAGACCAAATGCGTAAGCGTTAATCAGCATTTGCACGACGCTGACCACCGACGCAATGATCATGACATAAATCGGAATACGGATTTCTGACGGCGTCCAGCGGCGCAAAACAGAAATGGAGAAGTTGGTCAGGGTCAGCACCAGCGTGGTCGCCAGCCCCAGCCCGAGCGCGTTGGTGGCGGTAGATGTCACCGCCAGCAGCGGACACAGCCCCAACAGCTGTACCAGTGCCGAGTTGTTCTTCCAGAGACCCTGGACGATAACCTCTTTAACCTGGCTCATGGTCACTCCTCACAGGTGGAAAGATGATTGATCTGCGCGGGCAGCGTTTCGGCATACAGCCCGGCGCGTTTGACGGCGTTAACCACCGCGCGGGGCGTAATGGTGGCGCCAGTGAACTGGTCAAATTCGCCGCCATCTTTTTTTACCGCGAAAGCAGGATCGTCCTCGCCATGAATCATTTTACCGGCAAAGTGTAAAATCCAGTCGCTTAAGCGCGTTTCAATTTTGTCGCCAAGACCTGGCGTTTCGTGATGCTCCGTCACGCGCGTGCCCAGGACGGTGCCGGAAAAATCGCTGCCCACGAGCAGCTGAATGGCGCCAGAGTAACCGTCCGGCGCGGTGGCTTCCATAATGACGCCTACCGGGTTATCGCCCTTACGGGCAATATAAACGCGATGGGGGCCTTTACCGAGCTGCGGGGCCTGCACGACAAAGCAGCTTTGTTGCAGGTCATTATCGTAGAAGTCTGAGGGGATCACCTGATCGAACAGCGCTTTTTGCTGCTTAATTGCCTGCTCTTCAATGGTGGTTTTCGTCAGTTCATTTACCAGCGCGGTCAGCCCGGTGAGGGCGGCGGCGAAGATCGCCAGCGTGACGCCGTGTTTTTGCATTGTCTTAAGCATGGCGTGACCCTTAGCGATGACCGTAGACGCGCGGACGCGTGTAGTAGTCGATGAGCGGAACGGTGATGTTAGCCAACAGCACGGCAAACGCCACGCCGTCCGGATAACCGCCAAAGCTGCGAATAAGCCAGACCAGCAGGCCCGCCAGCGCGCCGAAAATCAGACGGCCACGGTTGGTGGTAGAGGCCGTGACCGGATCGGTCAGAATAAAGAATGCCCCGAGCATGGTTGCGCCGGAGAGCAGATGGAGCTGCGGGCTGGCCAGTGACTCAGGTGAGATAACCCAGCCGAGCGTCGAGCAGACGGCCAGCGTGACCAGGAAGCTCACCGGAATATGCCAGCGGATCGCCTTCTGTTGCAGCAGGAACGCGCCGCCCAGAAGGTAGGCCAGATTGACCCACTGCCAGCCAGCACCCGCCAGAACGCCGTGGTAAATGGACGATTTCATCACCTGCTCAACGCTGTGTCCGGCACGCAGGGCGGTTTTGAAGGTATCAAGCGGGGTCGCCTGGCTGATGCCATCCACACCCATGCGAAGCGCGTTCATATCCGCGCCCAGCGCAGTGTGGCCGGTAAAGATAACGTGCAGGGCATCCATAAAGCCGGGCACCGTAGCGGCGATCTCATGCGGCGGCAGCCAGCTGGTCATCTGTACCGGGAAGGAGATTAGCAGCACCACATAGCCAATCATCGCCGGGTTAAACGGGTTATGTCCCAGCCCGCCGTACAGCTGTTTGGCGATGATCACCGCAAAGACTGTCCCCAGCACCACCATCCACCACGGGGCGAACGGAGGGATGCTGATGGCCAGCAACAGACCGGTCAACAGCGCGGAGTTATCGCTCAGGATGCGAGTCACTTCCATTTTGCGCAGCTTCAGGATCGCTGCTTCCGCCGTAACGGCGCTGGCACAGCCAAGAACCAACTGGAAAAGCGTGCCCCAGCCGAAGAACCAACACTGAACGGCAATGCCCGGCAGCGCGGCCAGGCATACCAGCATCATAATGCGCGACGTCTGACGCTGGTTGTGGGTGTAGGGGGAACTTGCAATTCTGAAAACCATTTAATCCTCGTTAACGGCTTGCTGCGCGGCTTTCTTTGCCTGAACGCGCGCAATCGCGGCGGCGACTGCGGCTTTGCGTGGATCGTCGTGAGCGGCCGCAGGCAGCTCGTCCTGCTGCGCCGCTTTTCGTGCTTTGGCACGGGCGATGGCCGCTTCAACGGCGGCTTTACGCGGGTCGACAGGCGCTTCACTCTCTTCGGCAGGCTGAAGCTGTGCCGCTTTACGCGCTTTTGCACGGGCGATAGCGGCTTCAACGGCGGCCTTGCGAGGATCCGTCGCGTTCTGTTCAACCACCACCGTCTGCTCAGCGGCTTTGCGGGCTTTTGCCCGGGCGATAGCCGCTTCCACTGCTGCTTTACGCGGGTCGATGTCGGCTTCCGGTTTGGCGTTTTGCGCTTTCTCCGCCTGACGCGCACGTGCTTCGGCTTTACGCGCTTCGCGGGCCGCAATCGCTTCGCGGTTGTCGGGTTTTTCTCCCGCCGCAATCACAACGGTCTGGGAGGCGGTGGCTTTCTTCTCGCGCACGCGGGCCAGGGCTGCGTTAATAGCATCCTGATCTTTCGCCGCAGGCTGCACGGCAGCCTGCTTATGACGTTCCTGACGGGCTTGTTTTTCGCGCTCCAGTCGCGCCTGTCGCGCTTCAAAGCGGGCCTTCGCTTCAGCGGCACGTTTCTCTTCCATGGAGATCGCGTAGATTTCAGCTTTCTCCTGACGGAAATACTGCACCAGCGGAATATTGCTTGGGCAGACCCAGGCGCAGGCACCGCATTCAATACAGTCAGCCAGGTTATGCGCCTGGGCTTTATCGTGCAACTGGCCTTTGCTGTACCAGTACAACTGCTGCGGCAGCAAATCTGCCGGGCAGGCGTCCGCACAGGCGCTACAGCGAATACAGTTCTTCTCTTCCTGCGTTTCGCCCATCTCCGTTGGGGAAGGCGCGAGCAGGCAGTTGGTTATTTTCACCACCGGCACATCCAGCCAAGGCAGGGTAAAGCCCATCAGCGGGCCGCCCATAATGACCATCTGATCGCTACCCGGGCAGAAGCCAGCCTGTTCCAGCAGATGACGCACCGGCGTACCCAGACGCGCCCAGACGTTGCCGGGACGGGAGACGGACTCGCCGGTCAGGGTGACGACGCGTTCGGTCAATGGCTCGCCGTCAATCACCGCACGTTTCACCGCGTAGGCGGTGCCCACGTTTTGCATCAATACGCCGATGTCGGACGAACGGCCCCCATGGGGGACCTGTTTTCCGGTCAGGATCTGCGTCAGCTGCTTTGCCCCGCCGGACGGGTATTTGGTCGGGATCACGCGCAGGGCGATATCATGGCTGTCCGCCAGTACCGCACGCAGCATCGAAATGGCCTGCGGCTTATTGTCCTCAATACCGATCAGCACTTCACGGGGTTGCAGAATATGCGCAAGGATGCGAATACCTTCCACTATCTGCGCGGCACAGTCCTGCATCAGACGGTCATCGGCGGTGATGTACGGTTCGCACTCGGCGGCGTTGATAATCAGCGTTTCGATTTTATCACCACCGCCGTGAAGCTTGGCGCCGGTCGGGAAGCCAGCGCCCCCCAGACCCGCCACGCCGAACTGATGAATGCGTTCAATCAGCGCTTCACGGCCGCGGGAACGGTAGTCGCTCCAGCCGTCACGATCGATCCAACGGTCTTCACCATCGGCTTCAATGATCACGCTCAGCTCAGACAGTGCTGACGGATGGGCAACGGTATGGGGAGCTACAGCCACCACCTTGCCGGACGTCGGGGCATGTATCGGCAACATCCGTCCGCGACCAAAGGTCAGCGGCTGGCCGCGAAGAACGCTATCGCCTTCTTTCACGCACAGTTCGCCTTCCGCGCCGATATGCTGTTTCAGCGGCATAACGTAACGGGTTGCCAGCGGGATCTGGCGCAGCGGCGTGCCGTTAGACTGTGATTTCATTTCAGGCGGATGAATGCCGCCATCGAAATCCCAGATCTTCTCTTTTCTGAAAGCAGAAAATAACTTAAGCATGTTGTTCCACAGGAATATTGCGAACCGGAATGGTCTGAAGGTCCCACTTCCAGTTTTCGGTAGTCGTTTCAACCGGGCGTAGTTCTATACACTGCGTCGGGCAGGGTGCCACGCAGAGATTACAGCCGGTGCACAGATCCGCCACAACGGTGTGCATCGCGCGTGTTGCGCCCACAATGGCGTCAACAGGACACGCCTGAATACATTTGGTGCAGCCAATGCAGTTGGCCTCGTCGATAACCGCAAGGGCACGAACCGGCTCCTGGGCCTGTTCATCGCCGTCGACAGGCTGCGGATCGACGTTAAGCAGGGCAGCTATTTTGAGCATGACCGCTTCGCCGCCCGGCGCGCAGCGGTTGATCTTTTCTTCCTGCACGCCCACCGCCTCAGCGTAAGGGCGGCAACCAGGGTAGCCGCACTGCCCACACTGGCTCTGCGGTAAAAGTTCATCAATTTTTTCAACAACCGGATCGTCCTCCACCGCAAAACGGCGGGAGGCATAACCCAGAATGATGCCAAAGACGAGTCCCAGCACGCTGATGGACGCGACGGCAATCCAGATAGCACTCATTACAACTTCACCAGACCACTAAAGCCCATAAAGGCCAGAGACATTAAACCGGCGGTCACCAGGGCGATGGCGTTACCGCGAAACGGCGCAGGGATATCCGCCGCCGCAAGACGCTCGCGAATCGACGCGAACAGGACCATAACAAAAGAGAACCCAACTGCTGCGGAAAAACCGTACAGCGCCGATTGCAGGAAATTATGCCCAAGGTTGATATTGAGCAGCGCCACGCCCAGCACCGCACAGTTGGTGGTGATGAGAGGCAGGAAAATGCCCAGCAGGCGATACAGGGCAGGGCTGGTCTTACGCACGACCATCTCGGTAAATTGCACCACAACCGCAATGACCAGAATAAAGGACAAGGTGCGCAGGTAGAGCATGTCCAGTGGGATCAGGATCCAGGTATCAATCAGCCATGCGCAAATGGAGGCCATCGTCATCACGAAGGTGGTCGCCAGCCCCATGCCCATTGCCGTCTCCAGTTTTTTGGAGACACCCATAAACGGGCACAGGCCAAGGAACTTCACCAGTACGAAGTTATTCACCAGCACAGTTCCGACAAAGAGCAGTAAGTAATCGGTCATTATTTAGCCTGAAATAAAATAGCCGCCTATTATCGGATAAACGACAACAGGTCACAACAGGTTAACTGTAAGGTTATTACGGGTTAACGAAGGTCTTCTTTACCCGCGTCGAACGCTTGAAGTAGGGCACCAGAAGCGCCGTCGCCAGTAGCGGAAACAGTAACTGGCGAACCGCCAGTGCGTCAGAAACTGGCGAAAAAGCAAACGCTTTGACGGCCAGCAGCACGGAGACCAGTAGCCAGATAATGTAGTGTTTCGGCACGCTTTTGCGGCGTTTGAAGAAGGCGATAGTCAGCCACAGCGTGTAGTACCACATCGCGATGGCGAAAACGAACGACACAAACCACGTCGCAATATTGAGCGCACTCTGGGACATGAGTGTCTGGATAGCATGAGGCGTAACCAGGGCGGTGGTGTAAAGCAGCAGCGCCAGTGAAGCGCTTAATAATGCCACCAGCAACCATGCCAGCGGGGCGATTAACCAGCCCCCAATTCTCTCTCCAGGCAATGCGGTCATACGCTCTCCCATAGTCTGCGCGAAATGTTATACAGAAATTTGCAGGGCGGAGAGTATATAACATTTCACGCCGAAGGCTACTTTCTTATACAACGTAACGCCAGACAGATTTCGGCACTTCCCCTACGTTGAACAGACGACCGCCAGAGACCAGTTCGGCGCGACGATGGTCAGCTGCGCGGTACATATTGATGATGTCCTGATTATCCGACAGCGTGTAGTTCAGATGGTCAAACAGTTTTTCCAGGCTTTCAAGGGAATTGATCTTGCGAAATTTTAATAAATAGTCCTGAACTGTCATATTAATAAGTTTCCATATAAAAGGGTAATACCCATAAAGGTAATGCGTTCGAATAATAAACGGATTAATAAAGACGTAAACTGTCCACTCGAGTAACGCGACGAAATTAGGAGTTTTCTTTGCGAAGAATCAGGCATCAGCAGATGCCTGGAAGAGAAGGGTAACCCCGTTCATTACGGCTGGCAATACGTTCCATGACGTAATGTGTCACGCGTTATGACGCTACGGCTTACTTTTGTTGTGCGACAGTAACAGGCTCCGGCGGCTGGTAATTATCGATATGGCTGGCAATGCCGAGCAACACGACCGAAACTCCAAGGACAATCCATCCCGCTAATTCGATGATTCGATTAATTATTGACGTCATAATTTGTGTTTGTAATTTATCCATAAATACAGATTACAAATGTTACAGCGCCCTTTTCGACAGAGCAAGGGTTTTGGGAACGATTCCCGGACCACGATGCACACTTTAATGCCGGGTGACAAAAAACACTGCCGTAAGATGCTATTTTAAGTTACAGGGCACATTATTAATCCGTGCGTTAAGCATAAGGCCAGTGATAAATAAGCGCACAGCGAGGGGGCATACGATGAGTGAGAACATCCGCGTCGGTCTTATTGGCTACGGGTACGCAAGTAAAACCTTTCATGCACCTCTGGTTGCCGGTACGCCGGGCATGGAACTGGCGGCTATCACAAGCAGCGATGAAACCAAGGTCCGCGCCGACTGGCCTGCCGTGCCGGTAGTCACGGAGCCTAAGCATCTGTTCAACGATCCTAATATTGACCTTATTGTCATTCCTACCCCTAACGACACTCATTTCCCACTGGCGAAAGCGGCACTGGAGGCAGGGAAACATGTGGTTGTCGATAAGCCCTTTACCGTGACGTTGTCACAAGCGCGCGAACTGGACGCGCTGGCGCGAAGTCTGGGTCGGTTATTGTCGGTCTTTCACAACCGACGCTGGGACAGCGATTTCCTGACGGTCAAAACGCTGATAAACGAAGGCACGCTCGGCGAGATTGCCTTTTTTGAGTCGCATTTCGATCGTTATCGTCCGCAGGTGCGAGATCGCTGGCGCGAGCAGGCGGGGCCGGGCAGCGGCATCTGGTATGACCTGGCGCCGCATCTTCTCGATCAGGCCGTCCATCTGTTTGGTCTGCCCGTGAGCATGACGGTCGATTTAGCGCAGCTCAGGCCAGGCGCGCAGACTACCGACTATTTTCACGCCATTTTAAGTTATCCGCAGCGCCGCATTGTGCTGCACGGGACGATGCTTGCGGCTGCGGAATCGGCCCGCTATATCATTCACGGGGCGCGCGGCAGCTATGTGAAGTTCGGTCTGGATCCGCAGGAAGAGCGCCTCAAAAACGGCGAACGCTTGCCGCAGGAGGACTGGGGTTACGACATGCGGGACGGGGTAGTGACGCGTGCGGAGGGGGAGGCGCTGGTTGAGGAAACGGTGTTGACCCTGCCAGGGAACTACCCGGCTTATTACGCCGCCATTCGTGACGCGCTGAACGGTTCCGGTGAAAATCCGGTTCCGGCGAGCCAGGCCATCCAGATTATGGAACTCATTGAGCTGGGCATTGAATCTGCCAAACATCGCGCAACGCTCTGTCTGGCATAAGTGCTAAACGTTTTTGTAGGCCGGGTAAGGCGTAGCCTTCACCCGGCATGAAGGGTTACGCGATTGCAACCTTGTCGCGCAGCGCCTGTTTCTCTTCAGGCGTCAGGAAGGCGAGTTCCAGCCCGTTGATTTGCGCCTGGCGGATCTGCTCGCGGCTCAGTCCGGCCTGCGGTGCGGCGATGTTGTATTCGTGAATAATATCCACCCCCTGCACCGCCGGATCGTCTGTATTCAGTGAAGCCAGTACGCCGTGTTCAAGGAAGGTTTTCAGCGGATGTTGCGCCAGCGACGCCACTGTACTGGTCTGAATATTGGAGGTCAGACAGGATTCAATCCCAATACGTTGCTCGGCGAGGAAATCCATCAGCGCGCGATCTTCAACCGCTTTCACGCCGTGTCCAATCCGTTCCGCACCCAGCTCACGAATGGCCTGCCAGATGCTTTCCGGGCCCGCGGCTTCACCCGCGTGAACGGTAATATGCCAGCCTGCATCACGTGCACGATTGAAATGAGACAGGAACAGGCTGCCTGGGAAGCCCAGCTCGTCACCGGCGAGATCGATGGCGGTAATCTGGTCGCGATGCGCAAGTAACGCTTCCAGCTCCTGAAGACAGGCCGCTTCACCGAAGGTACGGCTCATAATGCCGATTAAACGCGCCTGAACGTCAAAGGTTTTACAGCCTTCACGTACGCCTTCAATGACCGCTTCAACCACGCCCGCTACGGGGAGGTTGTGGGTCATCGCCATATAACCCGGAGAGAAACGCAGTTCGACATAGTGCAGGCCGTTGCGCGCGGCATCTTCGATGTTTTCAAAGGCGACACGACGACAGGCATCGAGCGAGGCCAGCATTTTCACGCCCCAGTCGAGCTTGCTCAGAAAACTCACCAGATCCGGTTCGTTCGACGTGACCTGGACATGGGGGATCAGGGTTTCAAGCGTTTCGGCAGGAAGCGTTAAATTGTACTGGCGGCCAAGATCGAGAATGGTTTGGGCACGAATGTTACCGTCGAGGTGGCGGTGAATATCAGTTAAAGGCAGGCGTGTATCAATCATGGTCGCACTCTTTTCTGGTTAAAGTGCGCCATATTATAAAAACAAAACGGGGTAAAAAGCTATTTGCGCAAGGGAATATTCCGTTGCGCAAATGATTTACAGCAGGGTGCTGATGCCAGCGATAAGGCGCTGAACGCCCTGCTCAAGCTTACTGCGCGGGCATCCGGCGTTCAGACGCACATAGCCTTTCCCTTCATCTCCATACGTATATCCTGGCATGATGGCCACTTTTTGCTGCTCAATCAGCACGTTTTGCAGGGCGTAATCGTCAATCTTCAGCGGATTGAGATCAATCCATGCCAGATAGGTTGCCTCCGGCGGCTGCCAGTTGAGTTTCGGAAAAGCGCGGTTCAATTCGTCGGCAACATAACGCAGATTGGCTTCAAGGTATGCCCGGAGCGCGTCCAGCCAGGGTTCGCCCTGTTGATAAGCGGCGATATGCGCGGTCAGCGCCAGCACGGAAGGGGAAAAGAGTCCGTCCCGACCTTTCAAAGCATGCAGATAGGCGTTACGGCTGTCGTCATCGGCAATAAGCCCCCAGGCACCCGTCAGCGCCGGAATGTTGAAGCTTTTTGAACCCGAGGTCAGCAGCGCCCATTTACCGCGCGCCACCGCATTCCACGGCGTATGGCGATGCGTACCCCATACCATGTCCATATGAATTTCGTCGCTGATTACCGCTACGCCATAACGTTCACACAGGGCCGCCATTGTGGTCAGCTCCTCCCGCGTCCAGACTTTGCCGGTCGGGTTTTGCGGGCTACACAGCAGCAGAATCGTGTTTTCTGGCTTTGCCAGCGCCGCCTCCAGCGCGGCCATATTGCCCTCCCAGCCCTGCGCTGTTTTCTGCATTGGCACAGAGACAACGGTGCGCTGGTTGCCTTCGATGGCTTTATAAAAGGCATCGTAAGCCGGGGTATGGATCACCACGCCGTCGCCGGGCGCGGACCAGAGGCGGATCAGCTCCGAGACCATATAGATGACTGAAGGCCCATACACCACGGTTTCGGTATCAATCTGACTGTTAAAGCGTTGCCGGAACCAGTGCGCCACGGCGGCCAGAAATTCGTCATTTTTCCAGCGACTGTAGCCAAACACGCCGTGGTTTATTCGCTGGTGCAGCGCCTCGGTAATGCAGGGGGCGGTGGCGAAATCCATATCAGAGATGGTGAAGGGCAGCAGGTCGGCAGCGCCAAAACGGTCTGCGACATAATCCCACTGGGTACACCAGGTGCCGTGTCGATCCACGACGGTAGAAAAATCAAACATGACGGTGCTCCGTAAAGTAAAACCCCCTCATGACGAGGGGGCGAGGCATCAGGCTTCGACGGTTCGCATCAGGGTTGCCAGCTCATCCTTCACTGACTGTACCTGCGGGCCAATGACGACCTGCAAATTGTGTTGATTTAACTGTACCACGCCAATAGCCCGGTTAGCTTTAAGTGCGTTGGTATCCACTTTGGACATGTCCGCCACCGACAAACGCAGGCGGGTGATGCAGTTATCCAGAGAGGTTATGTTATCCGCACCACCCAGCGCCGCCAGAATAGCTGGCGTGTTATATCCGGATTTCCCAACGGAACCGACCACCGCCTGTTCAACGCTGGTGGCCGTGTCGGTATCGCGGCCAGGCGTTTTCAGGTTAAAGCGGGTGATGGCGAAGCGGAAGATCCCGTAGTAAACCGCGAACCAGATAGCGGCCACAACCGGCACCAGATACCACTTGGTGGACAGGCCGTGCAGGATGCCGAATACCACGAAGTCAATCACGTTACCGTCGGTGTTACCGATGGTCACACCGAGCACAGCCATTACGGTAAAGCCCAGGCCCGTCAGCACAGCGTGGATGAGGTACAGTACCGGTGCCACGAACAAGAACAGGAACTCGATAGGTTCTGTCGTACCGCCC
The DNA here is from genome assembly GCF_001875655.1 of Enterobacter hormaechei ATCC 49162. Classification (NCBI taxonomy): domain Bacteria; kingdom Pseudomonadati; phylum Pseudomonadota; class Gammaproteobacteria; order Enterobacterales; family Enterobacteriaceae; genus Enterobacter; species Enterobacter hormaechei. The sequence goes on along the minus strand of NZ_MKEQ01000001.1, from coordinate 804,002 downwards.
ACTACGCAGGCGATAACGCCGGAGATCAGCAGGCCTTTAATTTTATGCCGATTTTCCGGACGGGCGCAGTGGTACATCGCCAGCGCAGCGCCCGGCAGGCCGCCGAGGAAGGCAGGCATCTTACCCTGAGACAGGAAGCGCGTCGCACTTTCAGAGAAACCGTGAGTGGTCGGGCAGCTCAGCTGAGCCTGGAAGATGGTCAGCGCGCCGCTGACGGAATGGCCGCAAACGTCCATGGTGCCGCCCGCTTCCGTAAAGCGGATCAGGGCGACCAGAATATGCTGTAAACCAAACGGCAGAAGCAGACGTTCGCCCGTACCGAAAATCATCGGGCCGAAATCACCCGCACCATTGATAATGCGGCCAATGCCGGTGATCCCCATAGCAAAAATCGGCCAAATCAGAGGGATGATCAGACCAAACAGGCCCATTACAACCAGCGTAATGATGGGCACAAAGCGGGTGCCGCCGAAGAAGGCCAGCGCATCAGGCAGGCGGATGTTATGGAAGCGCTCGTGCAGCATCCAGATAATCACCCCGGCGATCACGGCGCCAAGGATCCCGGTATCGATGGACTGAATACCAATCACGCTCTGAATGTTATTGGCTTTCAGCACCGCCGCGTCGGTCGTCGGCAGGATCCCTTTGGCGGTGAGCCAGAAGTTAACCGCAAGGTTCATCACCGCATAGCCAACGAAGCCCGCAAACGCCGCCACGCCTTTGTTCTCACGTGCCAGACCCAGAGGAATCGCAATACAGAACATCACCGGCAGGAAACTAAAGGCAAACGATCCGACCTTGCTCATCCAGATGAATCATGATTGAAGTGATATTGATATTTAAAATCAGATACTTGAGGTTATGCGGTTTTTCTATGGGGCATCAGTGGGGCATTTTGAGTAAATGATGCGTTCAAAATGCCCACCTGGTCATGGTTATTCTCGGTCATCCATTTACCGTAAACCGTGAAGAGCATTTGCGCTGACGAATGGCCCATCTGGTGCGCAACGAAGTTTGGATTCGCTCCAGCTACCAGTGCCCAGCAAGCATATGTGTTTCTGGTTTCATAAGATCGTCTTTGCCGGACGCCTGCACGACGCAGGGCAGTGCGCCAGGCCGAATTAATAGACCCGGGGACGTAGCACATCGTCTTCTTACCATTCATTGAAGTAATGGACGGCGAGAATATAAAGGTGCATTCATCGGTTCTCTTTTTTTTGTATTCCCGTAGGCTGACGCTTACCTTGTGGGATGCCATCATTCTGGTCAGTGGCATCTGCGCTTTAAGCGCGTCAATTGCTGGCTGGGTCAACTGTATAGTCCGAATCCCGGCATTGGTTTTGGGCAGGGTGAAGTTACCCTTCATGGAATAGTTACGTGACACTGTAACTGTCCAGTTAACAGTGTCCACATCCTCCCAGGCTAATGCGCTAAGCTCCCCATGCCTGACGCCTGTATTTACCGCAAAGATAACCATATTCTGAAACTGTAGCGTTGGGCAGGCCGCAACCACTCTCTGATACTCATCAGAAGTAAGAGGATCTGGAATGGGTCTTTCTTTTGCGAGAGGGGTAATACCTGCCATCAGATCGGTTTTCAGGTAGCCACTTTTGAAAGCAAAGCTCAGCATCCCGCCAAGGCATGCCATATAGCTATTGACTGTAGGAACGCTTCTTCCCTTTTTGGGTGGATGATTTAGGCCATGTCTGGTCTTCTGCCAGCCGTTCAGTAGCTCCTTCCTGGCACTAAGGATATCTTCAGTGTTCAGGCTGCCGATATGCCTGTGCTCACCAATTGTTTCGATAGTGGTTGTGAGGTGGCAATCGTAACGCCTCAACGTCCCGAGGCTAAGCTCCATCTTGAAGTGGTCAACAAAAACTGGCCACCGCGTTAGAGTTTTTCCAGTATCGGTTTTCTGATTCGTTTGGCGTTAACCCACCATTATATTCGTGCGGTCTTAGTGCGCTGTAATATCCAACGATATAGTCCGTTATTGCGTGAGCTGCATCGCTGAAGCTTACATAGCCCGTCGCCGGCACCCATTCGTTCTTCAGACTCCTGAAGAAGCGCTCCATTGGGCTGTTATCCCAGCAGTTTCCACGCCGACTCATACTCTGCCTGATCCGGTATCGCCACAGTAACTGCCGGAACTGCCTGCTCGTATAATGGCTGCCTTGATCGCTGTGGAACATCACCCCGACGGGCTTACCACGGGTTTCCCATGCCATTTCCAGTGCTTTCATGGTGAGCCTGCTGTCCGGCGAGAACGACATGGCCCAGCCCACTGGCTTTCTTGCGAACAGGTCGAGAACAACGGCGAGGTACGCCCAGCGCTTACCCGTCCAGATATAGGTCACATCACCGCACCACACCTGATTTGGTTCCGTTACGGCGAACTGTCGCTCAAGATGATTCGGGATAGCAACGTGCTCATGACCGCCACGCTTATACCGGTGAGTCGGCTGCTGGCAACTGACCAGCCCCAGCTCTTTCATGAGTCTGCCAGCAAGCCAGCGCCCCATTTGGTAACCTCTCTGGGTTGCCATTGTGGCGATGCTTCTTGCTCCGGCAGAGCCGTGGCTGATGCCATGCAGTTCAAGTACCTGACTGCGTAATACAGCCCGTCTGCCGTCTGGCTTTTCAGGACGGTTTTTCCAGTATTTGTAGCTGCTGCGATGAACCCCGAACACATGGCAGAGAGTGGCCACAGGATAACGCGCCCTGAGTTTCCCGATTATCGAGAACTGTTCAGGGAGTCTGACATCAAGAGCGCGGTAGCCTTTTTTAATATTTCATTTTCCATTTCAATACGTTGTAGCTTTTTCCTGAGCTCACGGATTTCAATTTGTTCCGGGGTAATGGGGGAGGCTTTTGGTGTTTTGCCCTGCCGTTCATCACGTAATTGTTTCACCCATCGCGTCATTGTGGAAAGGCCGACATCCATAGCGCTGGCTGCATCTGCCACGGTGTAGTTCTGGTCAACGACCAGTTGAGCGGATTCGCGTTTAAACTCTGCGCTGAAATTTCTTTTTTTCATTATGACACCTGTGTTGTTCTGAGGTGAGCATATCACCTCTGTTCAGGTGGCCAAATTCAGTAAACCACTTCACTCGAAGCGGAGCCTGTGGCGTGGCTACTGTCAGGCGGCGGCGCAAAAAACAACGTCAGCTTCGATAGTGGCAATGCTTATGCCGACCCGCTGCGAGAAGTAACGCCGCTTTACACCGCCCATCCAGCGCCGGTATCTGTGCCCGCTGCGATGGAAATGGATGATGACTTTGACAGCGCGTTTGAACACGGAAAAGCTGTCGGCTGGAACGCCTATCGCGCAGCCATGCTTCAGTCGTTCGGTAATTCCGAACAACTCAACTCTCCGGTGATTCCGGATGGATGGGTGCTGGTGCCAGAAGAACCCACCCATGAAATGCTTGAGGCTGGTGATGAACAATTCGGAACTTACGATGTGTATCGCCGGATGATAGCGGCATCACCGCAGCAGAAGTGATCTATAATCCCCTCAAATAACCGAGGGGGTTTTATGTCTAACGAAGAAATGACTCCAGCAGAAAAATATAAAGCTTCAATGAAAAGACATAAAAAGTTCTGGAGGAAATCACAAATTGCAAATGCGAAACGGTTTGATGCTGGAGAGGTTGAATCTGTTGATGGTTTTAGATCTCCTTATGAGACCAGAAAGAAGAGAGGGAGGACTGCTGACTAATGTCAGACTGGAATATTGCTGCAAAGCCGCAGGAAGAACGTGACAAGGTTAATGTTGACCTGGCAGCCTCCGGCGTGGCCTACAAAGAGCGCCTGAACATGCCGGTTATCGCTGAGGTGGTGATGCGAGAGCAACCGGAGCATTTGCGGGACTACTTCCTTGAGCGCCTTAAGTTTTATCGCGAGAAGTCGATAACTTTACCGAAAGGTAGTGATCCCGATTATTTAAACAAGGAGGAAGTAAAATGAGTTTTGATTGCCTATTATTCGGAGCTGGACACAAGGGCACACCTATCACTATTGATGGTGATTTTGTTGAAAGAATTATGGGTCCTGTTGCTGAAACTACTAAAAAAGTACCATTTGAAGTTAAAAAATACATGGTGGGAGGCTTTACCTACGCTGTAGCTGAGCATCCGCCTGTAAGCTTAACGCCTGAAATTGTTGACGCGGCTATTACTGCATCTGGAATTCAGCCGCTCGATTGAATTGATTTTCCATAATCAACCGTCCATAATCATGTCATCGGAGTCTGAACAACTCCGGTGACTTCTGCGCATTTAAGGGGACTTAAATGCGACCACAATCTGAACTCCTCACCTTGTCACAGATGCAGAAATGCACCTGCGATTTTCTGCATTCTGCGGTTTCCGTTAAGGAGGCCGTATGACTCTGCCAGTAGACGGCATCAAACTCCATCGCGGCAACTTCGCGGCCATAGGCCAGCAGATTCAGCCATTGCTGGATGCCGGGCAATGCTTCCGCCTGCAGGTGAAGCCGTGGCGCGAGAAGCGCAGCCTGTCGCAGAACGCTCTCAGCCACATGTGGTACACGGAAATCAGCGACTACCTCATCGCCCGCGGTAAGGCCTTCGCTACGCCTGAGTGGGTTAAAGACGCGATGAAGCACACCTATCTCGGCTACGAAAGCAAGGACCGGGTAGACGTCGTGTCCGGCGAGGTCACCACGGTCCAATCTCTCCGCCATACGTCCGAGCTGGAAACCGGCGAGATGTACATTTTTCTGTGCAAAGTCGAAGCCTGGGCGATGAATATCGGCTGCCACCTGACCATTCCGCAGAGCTGTGAATACCAGCAACTGCGCGATAAGCAGGAGGCATGATGTCTACTCCACTTTCTCGCGTCATCACAAACGAAATCTTCCGCGTCCCGGCGCGCCGCCAGCGCAAGCCAGAGGTTAAGCCGTCCGACATCCCTACCATGAAAGACTACACCGCCCGCCTGGTGGATCAGAAATGGCTGCGTCTCGCGGCGAGGAGGAAATCATCATGAGTCGTGAATCTGAATTCGCTTCAGCTCGCATACGTCATTCAGTCTGGTGCGAATGTTATGACGAGGTCATGAGCATCCCTGCGAAAGGTAAACGTTCAAAACTTCTCAGAAAAACAGCTGGCCTGGTCCGGGCTGATCGGAATGAGAGAAGAATGGATGCGTTCCTGCAGACATGCTTTGCAGAGAGCGTGGAGGGTAACCATGCGTAAACCATCCCGCCGTAAGTGCAAAGTATGCGGTGAATACTTCGTGCCGAAATTCCACGACGTCCGGATCCGCTGGTGCAGCCCGGAACACGGAGCAATCCTCGCAATGGAAGAACGCGAGAAGGAGAAGGTGAAAGCCGCAGCTAAGCGCATCAAGGAGCGCAAAGAGAAAGAGCGGGCGGATCGCCGGGACCTGAAAGCGAGAAAGGTGGCGCTAAAAACGAAACCGCAGTGGAGATCTGAAGCGCAGACAGCTTTCAATCGGTACGTCCGTCTGAGGGATGCTGGTAAGCCGTGCATCAGCTGCGGCAGGCTGCCGGAGCAGAAGTTTGGCGGAACCATGGACTGCGGCCACTACCGCACCCGCGGAGCAGCGGCGCACCTGGCTTTCAATCTTCACAATACCGCTGCCCAGTGTGTCTATTGCAACCGGGATCGGGACGGCGCGCAAAAGGCATTTGAACAGGGCCTTATTGAGCGCATCGGTGCCGAAAAAGTTGAAGTGATAAACAACGACAATTCCGTCCGCCGGTTCGACATCCCATACCTGCAGCGCATCAAATCCATTTTCACACGCAAAGCCCGCGCTCTGGAAAAACGCCGTGCCCGCCGACAGGAGGCCGCATGAACCATACCGACTTCCTCCGGTACCAGGCAGAAAGTGTTAAGCGCGCCAGCATGCCGCCAGTAGCAAAGCACAGCCAGACCAAAACCAACCAGCCACAGAAGGAAGCCGCATGAACATTCAGCAACTGGAATACGTACGTCAGCAGCTCATTGTGGCGACCGCAGATCTGAGCGGGGCGACGAAAGGGCAGCTGGTAGCTTTCGCAGAGAACGCACAATTCACTGCGACGGCGCGCAGCCGGGGGCGTAAGAAAATCACCGATCCGGTCACCGGCCGAAAAGTGAACCCAGACGGCCCGGCGATGAGCGGCAGCCAGTCCCGCGCTAAGGGATCGTCAATCGCTCTGGTGGGGCCGGTTGAGTTCGTGACCGCATCGTGGCGCCGCGCCGTCCTGTCGCTTGAAGACCACCAGAAAGCTTGGCTGCTGTGGAACTACAGCGAGAACATCAAATTCGAGTACCAGGTGGCGATCACTCAGTGGGCGTGGGACGAGTTCCGGGAGCAGCTCGGCACGAAGAAGGTGGCCGGCAAGACGCTGGAGCGCCTGAAGAAACTTATCTGGCTGGCGGCGCAGGACGTCAAAGCGGAGTTGGCAGGACGTGAGACGTACGAATATCAGTCGCTGGCGTCGCTGGTTGGCGTAACGCCAAAGAACTGGTCAGAGACGTTTACGGACCGCTGGGTTGATATGCGGCGCATCTTCCTGCGCCTGGATAGCGGGGCGTTATTGCAGGTTACGCGATCACGTTCACAACAAAAGGCGACAAATTTCGATAGAAGTCTTGCAAAACTGGATTGAAACGCATATATTTCATGTAAATCTGATATCGTCGCCATAGCTTCGATTGTCGACACACAAAGAATTCAAGCCCGAGGTTAACGCCTTGGGCTTTTTGCTTTCCGGCGACACGACAGGGGTATTCGCGAGATGCATTGCATCAGTACCCCTGTCACATCGTCATAGAGCATTGAAACGAGTTTCATCAGATGTTAAATTTTTGGTGTGGTGAATCCCCCTATGCGGAGGGGCATTGCCAGTCTGATATGTTTTTTTGCGCATTGCGAGTCGTCTGTGGACTGGCGGCGACTTACCGGGAGGCACCCGGCACCACACCTAATAAAAAATGATGATAGCTGTAAGGCCCACTTCGGTGGGCTTTTTCTTTGGGCAAAAAAAAGACAGCATGGTTTCATGCAGGCAAGGCAGTTACATTTAGATTTTGTCCCGGTATATGTTTTTTTGTCCGGAAGTCGAAAGATACTGTCTCGAATACATTTTGTAAATAACGGATTCAAATCACAAGGCCATGCATTTGCATGGCTTTTTTATTATCAGGTCCCGCGGGAATCATCATCGACACGCTTCGTTGTTAAATCCAGCCCGACGGGCCTGACCCTTTCAAACACACACAGCGCCATCCGTCATTAACGGAGGTGAGGCTTATGCGAATGCCCTACAAACAAGATTTCATCGCCGCTCTGCTGGCAGCTAAGGAGCAGGGTATCGGCGCAATACTGGCTTTCATCATGGCGTATTTGCGGGGTCGCTATAACGGTGGCGCTATGGCGAAGACGCTGATCGATGCGGTCATGTGCGCGATGATCGCCTGGTTCGTCCGTGACCTTCTCGACTTCATTGGCCTGAGCAGCAATCTCGCGTATATCGCCAGTGTCTTCATTGGCTACATCGGTACAGACTCGATCGGCAACCTGATTAAGAAGTTCGCCGCCAGAAAAGCAGGGGTTGATGATGCTGGAACTCAATAAGCAGCGCAGGGCATTTCTGGATATGCTCGCCTGGTCAGAGGGTACTGACAAGCCAAGGCAGAACACCAAAAACAGGGGTTATGATGTCATTGTCGGCGGATCGCTTTTCTCTGACTACAGCGACCACCCACGAAAACTGGTCAACCTCCCCAAGTTGGGCATCAAATCTACCGCGGCTGGGCGTTACCAGTTGCTTTCAAAATGGTGGGATGCGTACCGGAAACAGCTTGGACTGAAAGACTTCTCTCCAGCCTCACAGGACCAGGTGGCACTGCAGCAAATCAAAGAACGTGGCGCGCTTCCGCTAATCGATAACGGGCAGATTCGGCAAGCTATCGATCGTTGCAGCAATATCTGGGCGTCATTGCCCGGGGCAGGCTATGGCCAGTTTGAGCATAAGGCAGACAACCTGATCGCAAAATTCAAAGCCGCTGGCGGCGTTGTAGCCGAAGTACAACCATGAACCGGTTAACCGCCATTATCAGCGCCGTAGTGATCTGCCTGATAGTTAGCCTCGGATGGCTGGCTAGCCACTACCACGACAACGCTATCACCTTCAAAGAGCAGCGTGATAAAGCAACGGCCAGGGCGGAAACCGCCGAGACCGTTAGCAATAGCGTAGTCACCGCAATGAACCTCATCAATGACATTTCCCGGGTAACCCAGAATGCAAAGACCGAACTTTCCCAGGCAGGTGAGCAGCATGTTATCTACATCAGGCAGGCGCTTGAAGGGGATCAGTGTGCTAAGCAGCTTGTTCCTGCTGCCGCTGCTGACAGCTTGCGGGAATACGCGGACGGTTTACGTGCCGGCGCCCGTGGTACTGATAAGCGCTGACCTTACTGCAGACACACCGATCCCAGGAATGGCCGTGCCATTCACATGGCAGGCAAGTCTCGAGTTAAACGCTCAGCTCTATACGGCGCTGGGGCAGTGCAATCTGGATAAGGCGGCAATCCGAAAAATCGAATCCTCCCGACAAGGAAAGAATGCTCAACCCCAATAAGGCGGTGATCATCATCTTGCTGACGGGTAAGCCGTAAGTGGCTAAGCACTTCTGAGAAGCAGGGCAACAGCTGCGACAAGGCAAAGAGGTAATCATGTCCGACATCTACCAAATCACGCTAACCACCCAAACAGGCGAAACCTTCACGGGCAAGATGTCACGACGTCAGCCTGAGTTGGTAAACGGCTTTGTGCCGCTGGCAACCGAAACAGGCCAGTGGCTTTACTTCGCTCCTGCCGATGTGAAGCGTGTGGAGTTCACGCCAGTTCCGGCAGAGGGCGAAACCGAGGAAAGTGCATCATGACAGCGAAAATAGGACCCATTACCGTAACTCTTGATATGAGATGGCATGTTGCGCGTTCACGCGAAGTGCTTGAAGAATTGCAACGTCGGGTGAGTGAGCTTAGCCCTCGAATTTCAGAGGATGACGCGCTGCGCACTCTATTGCTCGATATGACCTTTGATTACCTGAAGGCCAAGAGCCAGGTCGAACAAACAACGGAGTAACGAATGAGCAAACCGGACTGGGAGGCCATCGAGACGGCGTACCGGGCCGGAGTGATGTCCCTCAGAGAAATAGCATCACAACACGGTATCAGTGAAGGCGCTATCCGTAAGCGCGCCAAACGTGACGACTGGTCGCGCGACCTGAATGCGAAGGTGAAAGAACGCGCTGACGATCTGGTACGCAAAGCTGAGGTACGCAAACAGGTACGCAGTGAAGTCACTTTTAACGAACGCGTACTCATCGAGGCGACGGCCGAGGTAATCGCCAGTGTCCGCATGGAGCATCGCGGCGACATTAAGCGCGCCCGGCAGATAACCAACGCCCTGTTTGATGAGTTGGGCGCGGAGTGCGCAGACGTGGCCGCACTGGAGAAGCTCGGAGAGCTGATGTTCGACCCTGACGACAAGGGTCAGGACAAGCTCAATGAGATTTACCACAAGGTCATCAGCATGCCTGAGCGCGTTAAGTCGGTAAAAGCACTGAGCGACGCGCTGAAGAATCTGATTGGGCTTGAGCGTCAGGCCTACGATATCGACGGGCCGGAAGGCGACAACTCTGTTAAGCAATTGTCTGACCTGATGGATTCTCTGTCTCAGGGGGCGTAATGAAACCTGAGCACATCAAGCTGCTGTCGGATAAAGACTGGCGGCTGAACAATCTTTACTGGATCACCGACAAAGAGGGTAAGCCCACGCGCTTCAGGATGACGCCTGAGCAGCGGGAATACTTCGAGGGGATCCACACCCGCAACATAATCCTGAAAGCACGCCAGCTCGGATTCACCACAGAGGTGTGCATCATCCAGCTCGACGCGGCCCTGTTTGAGTCGGCTAAGTGCGCGCTGATTGCCCACACGCTGAATGACGCAAAGCGCCTGTTCCGCGAAAAGGTGAAGTACGCATACGATAAGCTGCCTGCAGAGATAAAGGCGGCCAACCCGGCCAGCAATGACTCTTCCGGCGAGCTCGTCTTCAAGAAGGGAGGCTCACTATACGTCAGCACTTCATTTCGTGGCGGTACGCTGCGTTACCTGCACGTTTCCGAGTTCGGGAAGATATGCGCCAAGTATCCTGACAAAGCCCGTGAGATCGTCACTGGTGCGTTTGAGGCGGTATCGACTGGATGCTTCGCTACTATCGAGAGCACAGCCGAGGGCCGGGCGGGTTACTTCTTCGATTACTGCCAGACGGCAGAGAAAGCGCTGCTGCAGGGCAAGCCCTTATCCGCGCTGGACTGGAAGTTTTTCTTCTTCTCCTGGTGGAAGAATCCGCAGTACGCAATCGACCCGGTCGAGTCTCTGCCGGTGCGCCTGCTGGAATACTTCGCTGAGATGGAGGCGAAGCACGGCGTAGTCGTTAACGACCGCCAGAAAGCCTGGTACTACGCCAAAGAGAAAACTCTCGGCGACGACATGAAGCGCGAATACCCGACCATTCCGGCCGAGGCGTTCCAGCAGTCGGTCGAGGGCGCGTACTACGCCAAGCAGTTCCGCTGGCTCTATACCAATAAGCGGATCGGCCAAATCCCCGACAACTCGCACCTCCCGGTGCACACGTTCTGGGATATCGGTGTTGGCGACTCCACGGCCATCTGGTTCGTTCGCGAGGTTGGCGAAGAGTTCCACATCATAGACTACTACGAAAACTCCGGCGAAGGCCTGAGGCACTACATGAAAGTGCTGAAAGACCGCGGCTATGAATACGGCGAACACTGGGGTCCGCACGACATTGATAACCGTGAATTCGGTGCTGATGCCAAATCCCGCAGAGAGCTTGCCCGTGAGGGGTATGAGATCGATGGTCAGGTTTACAGCATGACATTCCAGGTGGTGCCAAAAGTCGGTGTTGATACCGGCATTGAGTCGGTGCGTGAAATTCTCCCATCCTGTGTTTTCGATGAAGAGAAATGTGCAGAGGGCATATCTCACCTCGAAGGCTACCGCAAGGAGTGGGACGATAAGCGCGGGTGCTGGAAAGATAAACCGCTTCATGACTTCACATCACACGGTGCTGACGGCTTCCGTTACTTTGCAGTAGCGAAGAACAATCACAAGCAGGTCGGCGCAGTATTCTTCTAAGGAGCTCATCAGTGAGTGAACAACAAAGCGAGGTTTCATTCCTCGTTAATGCCCTTGCTGATGCTATCGGGCGGCAGCGCATGCTGTACGCAGGCCAGCCGGGAAATACCAAACGCACGAAGTTGTGGGATGAGTTTGGCTATCCAAACAGTCTCGAGTTCGACCGCTACTACCGGGCCTACGAGCGCAACGCGGTAGCGTTTGCCGCAGTCCATAAGCTTCTCGATTCGTGCTGGGTTGATAACCCGACGATCATCGACGGCGACGGCGGAAAGGAGTCAACCGAGACAACGGACTGGGAAAAGTCAGCCACTAAGCTGCTGAAGAAGCACTGGCCGAAAATTAAGGATGCGGATCGCCGCAATCTTGTTGGCCGGTACTCGGCATTGCTCATTCAGTTCCGCGACGGCAGGGAATGGCATGAGCCGGTAGATCGGGCGAAGGTTAAATCCCTGCGAAATATCGGTAGCGGACCTATCGTTAAGCTAATCCCCGCGTGGGAATCGCAGATCAAGCCAGGCAACTTCGATACCGACACGCTTTCAGAAACGTACGGCCAGCCAGTCTCGTACAACTTCAACGAGCAGCCAGTTGGTGATGATGGCACGTATGGCCCGGTGCGCGGCGTTACCGTGCACCCAGAGAGAATCATCATTCTCTGCGAAGGCTCAGAAGACGAGAACATGCTCTCTGGCGTGCCTTTCCTGCGCGCTGGTTACAACAAACTTCTCGACCTCGAAAAGGTATCTGGTGGTAGTGCCGAAGGTTTCCTGAAGAATGCAAGTCGCCAGCTCGGGATTGCGTTCGACAAAGAAACCAACATTGCGAACCTGTCAAAGCAAGCCATAGAATCTGGCTACAAAGACCTGGGCGAGGCGCTTAACGACAAAGTCGCCAAGATGAACCGTGGCACGGATGCGGCCCTGGTTATGCAGGCCGGCACGCCGTCTGTTCTCTCCGTTGCGGCGGCAGACCCATCCCCGACTTGGACAGTGGCCGCCAACGAGTTTGCATCTTCGATCCAGTGCCCGTTCACCATACTGTTTGGTCAGCAGACGGGGCGACTTGCTTCCGATGAGGACAAAACAGACTGGGCGAAGCGCTGTAACGGCCGCCGCTGGGGATTCCAGTCGACGGTGATCGAGAGCGTGCTTGAGCGCTTTTGGACCGTAGGAGTAATTGACCCGCCATCATCCGGAGAGGTCACGCTGGCATGGTCTGATCTGCTCGCGCCGAGCGAAAAAGAGAAGATTGCCAACATGCAGGCAATGGCCGTCGTGGCGAAAGACACACAGCAGGCATACGGCACTCCGGCGGTGGATGAAAACGAAATCCGCGCAGTCGGTGAGCTGGAGCCTCGCAAGGTCGTGTCGCCACCTAACCCTGATGTAAAGCAAACCGATAAGGATCCGCTGACAGATGATGATGACAGCGCAAACCAGAATCGGGACGCCAATCGTACCGCGCAATAAAGCTGACCCGACGCAATCATCGCGGCAGGTCAGTCGGATGTTCAACGTTATCGAAGATCGGTATCTGAACATTAAGCGCAGGCTGAAGGCACTCTTTGACCAAAGGCTGACAGGACAGCAGCGAGAGGCGAACGCGCAGCGGTCATGGATGATGTGCAACAACGAAGGTGCAGAGCCTTCGCTGTATCAGGTCAATGCCGGTAAGTTCATCTATGACATGACAGCTGCTGAACTGGCCGACCTGCTCCAGGTGGTGCAGTCGATTCTGGATGATGAGCTTCTTGAAGGCGGCAGTCAGAACCTGTGGGCGATGGACTACGTCATAGCGGAATATGACCGCGGCACGCTAAACGCCTTCACCAACCTGTCGGTGCAGTCTCAGGTGTACGCCAGTCAGACGACGCTACAGCAGCTTTTAAGCAGCCCCGGTTATCTGAACCAGATAGCGGCGGCCAGGCTGACAACGTTCAGTGACTGGAAAGTCATTAGCGACACCGCCCGTGGCGATTTGACCAACATCATCACCGATGCGGTAGCGCGCGGCGTGAATCCTCGCGAGACGTCCAGCGTCATCAGCAAGCGCCTCGATGTGTCGATGTCGAAGGCAAAGACCATCGCTCAGACTGAGCAGGTCGGCGCGCTGCGCCAGGCTCAGTGGAATGAAACGGACTGGGCTGCTGATAGGCTTGGGCTTAATACCGGCCTTCTGTGGCTGTCGGCGCTCAAGCCAACTACGCGCACCTGGCACGCCAGCCGTCACGGCAAGGTCTACACCACCGAAGAGGTGCGGGATTTCTACGCTGAAAACGGCAACCGGTACAACTGCTATTGCAGTCAGATACCGGTGCTGCTCAACGACGACGGCAGCATTTTCAACGAGGGGCTGACGGAGAGGCTAAAAAAAGAGAGGATGAGCTGGAAAGAAGGGGCATAATTACAGTTCATTCAGGCCGATAGAGGTAGTCATGCTTAATAAATATTTTGTAGCTTATCAAATCTTGAAAAATGGACAGGCCTATCTTACAGGATCGACAGTTGTAGCCGATCCTGAAGGTTTGGAGCCGGATGTTTTCTTTATGAATACAGCAAAAGAAATAGCCAAACAAAGAATGGTAATGCCTGATGCAGTAATCATTACCGCATTCAATCGGGTTAATTAACCACAAGTAAGTTTCAGTGCAACCTAACCATTAGCTACCCAGCCATAGCGCTGGGTTTTTATTGCCTGAAATCCACCAACGAGGACCCAGCATGAAACGCAACCGCGTTAACGTGCTGACCGTCGTCAACTCCGCTTCAAACATCACCACTGAAACCATCGACGGCAAGCCACATATCGTGGTTCGCGGCATCACGCCTGTCGTGGACGATATTGTGATGAACCGGAAGTTGTACCCGGCAGCAGAAATCGAAAAGGCCTACAACACGCTCGAGCGTAACCCGATGCCGCTGGGCCACCCGAAAGTGGACGGCAAGCATGTGTCGGCGCGTGATGTCCGGGCGGTGAATGAGTACCACGTCGGGGCCTGGCTACAGAACGTCAGCCACAAAGACGGGAAGGTGATGGGCGACATGTACGTTAACCGGCAGTACGCCGAATCCAGCGAGAAGGGCAAGCGCCTGATCAACCGCCTGGATGAGATGCTGGCGGGTACAAACTCCGACCCGATCCATATCTCCACCGGCCTGCTGTATTCCGGTATCGCCGCCAACGGCGAGTCGAAGGGCAAAAAGTACAACGAGATCGCCACCAACATGATGTTTGACCATGTGGCGGTGCTGCTTGATGAGCCCGGCGCCGGTACGCCGGAGGAGGGCGTGGGCATCTTCGTTAACTCAGAAGGTGATGAGCAACAGATTGAGGTTGCCCGTCTGGCTGACGGAATCGACTGCACCCGCGATGGCCTGATCAACAAGACCAAATTCTTCTTCACCAATGCCTCTAACTTCTCTTTCGACGACATATCCCGCGCAATCAGCGACAAGCTGCGCGAGGGTGACGCTGAAGATAAGTGGCTTTGGCCTGAAACGGTGTGGCCGGACAGCTTCATCTACCGCAATGACACCAAATACCTGAAGCAGAAGTACCTCATCGATGACGACGGCAAGGCCGTGTTCGTCGGCGAACCTGTAGAAGTCGTGCGCAAACCCACTGAGTACGAGATTAAAACCAACGGAGAGAACGATCCGATGAAAGAACTGATTATCAATGCGCTGCAAGCCGCTGGTAAGCCGACCGAAGGCAAGTCCGACGCCGAGCTGATGGACGCATACAACCAGATGAAGGCCGAAGAAGCCACCGCTAAGAAAAAAGGCGATGAAGAAATCGACCCGGAAACCGGCAAGCCCAAGAAAAAAGAGCAGGCCACCAATAACGAAGAGATGCCAGCCTGGGCGCAGAAACTCGCCGATCGCGTGGACGTCGTTTTCAACAGCCTGAACGCGAAAACCGACAAAGAGAAAGGCGAAAAGCGCGCGGCAGTGAAACTGGCGATGAACATGAGCGATGAAGAAGTCGCAGATCTGGACGGCAAGGCGCTCGATGCCATGTAGGCCAAGTGCCAAACCTCTTTCGGCCTGAACGGTGCATTCCGCCAGGCAACCAACACCCAATCAGTCAGCGAAATGCCGGAGTAAAAAATGGCTAAAGACGGAAAGCATATTATCCACGCCGGCGGCGTGTTCCCTAATCCGCTGCTTAACCGCGAAGGCGGGGCGGCTGCATCGACTCTGCCTGGTACTGTTGGCTTCTTCAGTACTGCTGACAAGTTCACGGCCTCTGTGGTCGGGGCAGAATCCGCCATCAAGTATGTGGCAAGCAAAGACTACCTGCGCTGCCTGAGTGTTGATGACGCAATCCCAGCCAATGAATTGGTTGTTGGTATTCATCCGCTGCCTGGCATGTTCCTAAATGTGCGAGCAGCAGCGGGCACTTACACCAAAGGCCAGCCGGTTGCAGTAGCCAACGGTCAGATCACTGCGGTTGTAGATGATGCCGCCGTATTCGCTTATGTCGAAGAAGATAAAGCAGTCACTGCGGTGGCGGGCGATCTGATTCGCGTTGTGTTCAAATAAGGAGCACTGAATGTTTGTATTCTCCAAGTCTATCGGCGAGAAGACCGGTAACCTCGCGGTAAACCAGGCGCAATGGCGCGCTCTCGAACTTGAGCGAAACGCCAGTGCTCAGGCAGCAGCTGATTTTCTGGCGCGCACTCAGTTCCGTGGTGATGCAGAAAACGCCCCTTATCTCGACGCGGTGAACGCAGTTGACGATATCCGCCGCCTGTATCGCGCTTTCGACACAACTGTGCTTCAGCAGTTCGAGCCAAATACCGAATTCACCCTGCTGAACGATCTGATGCCGCTCTCTCGCTCCGTGCGAATTGAGCAGTCTCGTTACGATTACGCTCGTACCGGCGGCCGCGGCTGGGCTCATACTTCCATGTCCGGTCAGGTTGGTGCGGCGCTGGATGCACGCAGCTATTCCTTCGATGGCACCATGGTACCTATTCACGACTCGGGCTTTAAGTTCGAATGGCGTGATCCAATCTTCAACAGCCCGCAGGCATTGCAGTCGCAGTCGGATGCTCAGCGTGGTTCTGTAGAAGATGTACAGCGTCGTTACGTTGACTACATTTTCAACGGCTTCCGCGATAAGGCTGGTAACTTTGCAGTATTCGACGGCCTGACCTGGAAAGGGCTGCGTGACGATGAGCGTGTAGCACAGATCGACCTTGGTGCTTCCGGCCTTAACATCGATTTCACCTCTGGCACAGCAACGTCTCAGGCTATCCGCGCCGGGGCAATCGCGCTTCGTGATCAGATGCGTCGCGTAAACAACCAGTATGCAGAGCAGACCTGGTATGTATCCGGCGAAATCATCTCCAACCTGGAACGCTACTTCTCCGACAACTTCCAGTCCGGAACGATCATGGATGAAATCCTGAAGCTGACCGGCGTTGCGGCGATTAAAGAAGACAGCCAGCTGTCAGGTAACGAAATCGTCATCGTTCCGCTGTCTGCTGGCGTCATTGCTCCAATCGTCGGCCAGGCTATCGGTACCGTTGCATCTCCGCGTCCTGAGTACAACAGCGACTACATCTGGCGCACCTGGGGTGCAATGGGGTTGATGGTCAAGCAGGACATCAACAACAAATACTCCGTAATTCACGCATCAAGCTAAGGATAAATCATGGCACTGGTAGAAATCGTGGCAAGCAACCTGCACGCCGGTGCCAACCTCCGCAAACTGGAGGTTGGTTCGGTGGTGGATGTGGATGATGCAACAGCTGAGCGCTGGATCAGCACAGGCAAGGCGAAGGATACCGACAAGAAGAAAGGCGAGAAGCTTACCTTCGAAGTGGCTACTCCTTCAGCTCCTGCGACAGATCTGACGGCCCTTCAAAAGCAACTCGCCGACGCACTGGAGCAGAACCAAAAGCTAATCGCCGATGGTGAAGCTAAAGACAAGGCTCATGCTGACGCACTGGCAGCAGAAACAAAACGCGCCGACGATGCCGAAGCAGCACTGGCGGAAGCAATCAAGAAGGCGAAATAACCATGGCTGACCCAATCACAGCGGCAGACGTGCAGGCGTTCCTCGGTGAATTGGGTTACTCCATACCGGGCGCGCTGCTGGAGCCGATTCTCTGCGTGGTGAACAAAATCATCCCGTGCCTCGATGGTGCCGGGTATGACGAGTGCACCGCGAAGCTGATCCTGATGTACGCCGCCGCGCTTATGGCTACTTCGTCCGGCGCGCGCCGCATCAAATCGCAGGGGGCGCCGTCTGGCGCGTCCCGCTCGTTTGAATATGGTGACGACAGCATTACCTGGCTGCGCGACTCGTTGGCCCGTCTCGATACCAGCGGCTGCACCGGCGAGCTGCCGATCAGTGCCGGTAACAGCGTCGGCCTGTTCATGGTGGTCGGAGGCTGCTGATGACGTACAAATCAGTTAAGCACGGGCTACCGCGCTCGCTCACCCGCGTCTGGGTGATTACCGACACCGGGCGGGAGACAACCGGCTACGTTAAGTCGGACGGAGAGTGGTTCATTAACTGCCCACGCATCCGGGCGACTGGCGCGAAGGTGCTGAGGTGGAAAGATGGCTGAACGATACGATGTGCATGCCTTTAAGTGCGAAGACAGCTGGTCGCTATTCATCTGGATAAACGACTCCGGCGTTAAGTTTATTGGCCGCCATGCTGAAACTTACGAGAAAGCCAAAGCTGACTTTCTGGAGCAGGCTGATGCTAAGCGCCTCGCCAGTCAATCAGGCGCGATGCGGCCTCTTGATGATTTCAAAATCGTTGAGAAGGTGGAGGTATTCGCTCTATGAGCAGCGTTGCTAACTGGTCTTACACCGCCACGGCGACCATCTGGCGCAAACTGGAAGGAAATGACGAATACGGCGACCCGCTGGGCTATGCCGAGCCAGAGCAAATCCTCTGTGATTACGAGGGCGGACTCAGCAAGAAGTTAGCCAGCCTTGGCGCTGAAATCGTTGTGAAGAATACTGTGTGGACGGAGTTCGCGCTGGCGGCTGCGGGTGATTACTTGCTGATTGGCGTATCGACCGAGGCCGACCCGGTTGTCGCCGGTGCCGACGAGGTTCGGCAGGTTATTCGCTATGCCGACACATTCGAGCGCCTGGCGGATGATTACGCCATCCTGACGGGGGTGTAGCTATGGGTATCAAAGTGAAGGGCATCAGCCAGGCTAAGAAACACCTGAACGATGTCATCAACGACGTAAAGGGGCGCAAAGTTATTCGCGCGTTGCAGTCGGCGATGATTCTCATCGGTGCCAGGGCCGCCTATTACACCCCGATCGATACCTCCACTCTGATTAACAGCCAGTTCCGTGAAATCGACGCGGGCGGAGTGCTCATCACCGGGCGCATCGGCTACTCAGCCAACTATGCCGCGTACGTGCACGAAGCGTCAGGCAAGCTGAAAGGCCAGCCGCGCGCGCACTTCGGCGTGACCAGTAACCGGTCTGAGTTCGGCCCGCAGAAACCGAAAGAATTCGGTGGCGGGACAGGAACGGGTAACTACTGGGATCCGCATGGTGAGCCGCAATTCCTGACAAAAGGCGCAAATGACGAGCGCGATAACGTTGATGCGGTGATGCGCAAGGAGCTTTCGCTATGACACCCATGATGCATGAGCGGGTGCGTAACATGTTCGGCGACGCCGGGCTAACGACTGGCTTCACGGTGCAGCAGCTGATGTACGACGACCCGGGAGATCTGTCGAAGGCGATCATGGTGTTCAGGCCTAACGGCGGGTCGAATATTCGGACTGACCTCGGCTCTGAGTATCACGTCCTGGTCGACGTCGTAGGCGCAAAAGATAAGCGCAAAGACGCACTCAATGCCGTGCAGCGCATCGTCGATTACGTCAAGGCCAACCCCATGGCTGACGAGTGCGTCGGCTACATACAGAACATGGGCGCAATTCCCGCGCCGGTTCTCACAGAAGAAGGGCGAATAGTCTTCCGATTGCAATTTGCCTGCACGTTTGGCGACTAGCCATTCCCAACCAAATAACCCGCTCCGGCGGGTTTTCTTTTATACGTCAAAGAGGAGTTTCACATGGCTAATTGCCAGAACTCGAACGAGCGCCTGTTCGGCGGTGCGGTCGTGCTGGAAGTCGCCGATGGCTGCCCGGACGTCAAACCACTCGAAGGTGAGTGGATGGCGCTGGCCGCTGGTACGTCGAAGGGCTTCGACTTCAACCCGAACTCGGTTACCTCTGATGCGGATGACGGCGGCGGCTATGTCGAGACCATCATCACCAACAGTGATTTCACCCTGAGTTTTGAAGGTGAAGTGCGCAAGAAGGACAAGCTGGATCAGTACGGTGTCGGCAAGTTCATCAAGTATTTCGCTGATGAGCTGAAGGCCAAGCGCCAGCCCGGTATCTGGGTACGCATGGACTACGGCCCGGTCGAATTCGTCGGCTATATGAACATCACGGCGCTGAGCTCTGACGGCGGCACCAACGACATCGTCACGTTCTCAACCGAGTTCAAAGTCGGTGATGCAACTACCATCGAAGTGAACGAGCTGACTGCTGTAGCGGTGACTGGCGTAACGGTAACTCCGGCTACCAGCACCGGCACAGCAGGCGGCACCAGCACCTTCACGGTGAACATCGCACCAACCGGCGCTACAAACAAAGATTTCACTGTAGCGACTACCGATGCGACCAAAGCAACGGCTACCGCCTCCGGAAACACCGTTACCGTGACGCGCGTCGCCACCGGCAGCGCGCAGATAATCATCAACACCGAAGACGGCAACTTTGTGGCCGTGCATACGGTTACCGTTACCTAACGGACATTCCAAAGGGCGGCGTGCTGCCCTTGATAATGACCGTTTACTGGAAGGCCTATGACTGCTTTAACCGATATTGGCGAACTGTCTATCAGCGACAGCTGCGAAGGCGGGAAAGATTACCTGTTGCGACCTTCATTCGAGGCCATGACCAGGATCGGCACTCCGGAAGAGATTGTGCAGGCATACGCCACCATCCACGGCAATGATGTCGCTCATCTCATTGAGGTGTGCGCTGGCACGCTGGGGCGCTTTCCTGAATGGATGTCTCCTTCTTTCAGCCGCGCAGCCGAGAAGCTGTTATCGACGTGCATGCTTGTGCTACAGGCGTGCTGTGAGGACGACCTGACGCCAATGATCGGTGAATGGAAAGGGTGGCGGCATTGTGTCGTCTACCGCCCGGGCCAGATGCCGAAGAACGACATCATCGTGCTGGCGCAGCACCTCATGCAGCACGGGGTCGTCGGTAAAGCCAAAGTCCGCCAGTTGCAGCGCCACGAAACTGGTGAACGAACTACAGAATTTAAGGCCTTCGACTACATCAGCGCTGCACGTAGCCACTTCGGCATGAATCGCGCCGAAGCCTCTCAGTTAACAATGACCGAATTTCAGATGCTGCTGGCGGCGAAATACCCGGACCAGAAAGGCTTCACTCGCGATGAATACGACAGCATCGCTGACGAATACCTGGCTAAACAGGCCGCGCGCAGGGCAAAAGCAAAGCAATAACCGGAGAATGACATGGCAGGTGAGAAGAACGCCGGTAGCATCGTTTATGAAATCAGCGCCGACGTTGAGCCGCTGTTACAAGGCGGCAAACAGGCCATTGATGCTCTGGATAAACTGGATGCTGCGGCCCAGCAGTCCGGAAAGGGCATGGATAACCTCGACGAGAGCGCCTCACAAACCGGGGCCGCGTTTACAGAACTGGCTGGATATGCCAACTCCATGGACAACCAGCTGCGCAAGCTGAACACCAACGTGAGTGGTATTGCCCGTGCAATGGAAGAGGCCAGAAGCGGCACCGGTGGTGCGAGCAGTGAATTCAGCCGTGCAGAATCCATCATCGAGGCGCTTGGTAACCAGTTGGCTGTTCTGGATGAAGCGCAGGAGAACGGCGCGCGCAGTGCGGCTGTTCTTGCTGCACAGCTCCGCGCCGGGTCGAAAGCGACAGACGAAGAGAAGCAGAAGATCGGCGAGTTGACCGGGCGGCTCTTCGACATGAAAGGTGCTGCTGATACTTCGATGGGCAGCAACAAAGGCTGGAAGTCCAGCATGCAGCAGGCCGGTTACCAGGTGCAGGACTTTATCGTACAAGTCCAGGGCGGGCAGTCTGCATTGGTAGCATTCGCCCAGCAGGGCTCGCAACTCGCTGGCGCGTTTGGTCCGGGCGGCGCGGTAGTTGGCGCAGTGATCGCGCTGAGCTCTGTCATCGCTGGCGTGCTGATTACATCGCTTAATGGTGGAAAGAACGCCATGGACGCGCTGAAAGATGCAGCCGAAGCGATGGATAAGGTGATCACCATTTCCCAAAATGGCGTGGCCGCTCTGTCTGATAAGTACGCGAACCTGGCAAGAACAAACGCCGAGGCAGCAACCATCCTGAGAAATCAGGCAATGATTGAGTACAACGCTGCCATAGCGAAGATCCCTAAATCCATCAATGATGCTTCCAGTTCTATCGTTGGATTCACCGACAAGTTGAAGACTTCTTTCGTTGGTGGTATTGCCTCCATCGATGAATTCAACAAAAACCTTTCTACAGTCGGGGCAACAGCTGACAACTACTCGGCAGCCATGGAGCAAGCAAGGGACGCCGGGGCAAAGTTCACCGTTAACGCCAACGCGATCCAGAACACAGTAACCACGCTTGCGGATAAATTTGGCGTGTCTGAGCAGCGCGCATTCGAGCTAAGCAAGCAACTCTCTGATGTGGCGAACAATCCAACGCCTGAAGCACTACAAAGGCTCGTTCTTGAACTTCAGAGCACAGAGAGTTCGACAAAGTCAGGAGCTGATGCAATAAGGACGTTCCTTGGCCCGCTGACGGAACTCGTTCGAGTAGCTGGCGAGGCCCAGATCAATCTCTCCGGAATGAAAAAAGAGGTCGACAATCTTACCTCAGGGCAGAAGAACCTTATAAAGCAGTCAGAACGCAATCTGGCACTGTCTAAGCTCCAGGGTGAGGCCCGCGCACGGTTGCAGGCGCAATACGCTGCCGAAGATGCCGGGTTTGCGAAGGATGATCCGCACGCTAAGCAGATGCAGGATGACGCTGCCGCTACGTACAAAAATACGCAGGCGCAAAAGACACTTCAGACCGAGCAGAAGAAAGGCGCCTCTCAGGCTGATTCTATTGCTCAGAAACTGGCGAACCTCAAGCAGCAGTCAGAGCTTGCTGCCGAATCAACCAATAATCTGAGTCGCGAGCAGGCGATCCTGAATGCGCAGCAGTCTCTCGGAAAAGGAGCCACTAAAGAACAGATCGCGCTGGCGGGGCAGTACGCCGCAACAAAATGGGACACTGCCAACGCACTCAAAGCACAAGCCGCAGCCGAGAAACTCCTGCCAGAAGCGCGCGAAAATGCAAGCTATAAGCAGGATGTTCAGGATCTGAATACCGCGCTGGCTGCTAAGAAAATCAGTCAGGAGCAGTTCAATCAGACATCTGAGAGACTGGAGGCAACCCACCAGGCAAACCTCGCAAAAATCCGCGCGCAGCAGGCGGTGACGCCACAGCAAGAGGCAGTTGCACAGGTTGATCCAGTGCAGCAATTAGCTAATCAGCACGCACAGCAACTGGCCCTTATCCAACAGTTCGAGCAGCAGGGGTTATTGGCTCACCAGAATGCATTAGCCCTTAAAAATGCTGCCGATACGCAGTATGAGCAGCAAAGAACCGCTGCACAATGGGAGCTTCTTAGCCAGCAGAGCCTGGGGTACAGCATGCTGACAAGTGCAGTAGATGCGTTTTCAGGTAATGCATCCAATGCGTTAACCGGGCTGATCACCGGAACGATGTCAGCGCAGGATGCTATGCGTTCTCTGGGGAATACGATGCTGAACAGCGTGGTAAATGCGCTAGTCCAGGTTGGAGTAGATGCCCTCAAAAACTTCATTATCGGTCAGACATTGGGCGCAGCGGCTACTGCTGCTGGAGCATCTCAGGCTGCAATATTGGCTACAGCTTGGGCTCCTGCCGCCGCCATGGCTAGCCTCGCTTCATTTGGGGCCAACTCAGTTCCTGCCATGACAGGAATTGCTTCAACGGTAGGCCTGGCACAGGGCCTTGCTTTAACCGGTATGCGTTACAATGGCGGCCCGGTGAATGCAGGAGGTCTTTATCAGGTCGGTGAGCGAGGGAAGCCGGAGATTTACCAGGCCAGTACCGGTAAGCAGTACATGATACCGGGCGACAACGGCAGGGTGATCAGCAACAAAGATATGACCGCAGGGGGCGGAGTTAGCGTCATAATCAACGTTCAGAATATGACGAGTGCCACATTTGACGCTCAAGCTACGAACAACGGGGATGGTACAATAACCGTGGATGCCATTATTGCTGACTTGAATAATGGAGGTCCTATATCGCAGGCTATCACTGGCAATACAACTGCGAAAAGAACACCTCGAGGTCAGTTATAAGGAGATATATGTGGTTATTGAGCCAAACGATGTGCAATCAATACCAACAGAGATAGGCAAGCCTCATAAGCTTTATCCAAACAGGGCAGTAGAGTTTGTCTTTACTCTAAAGGATGGCTCTACAATTAAAGGCATTGCTCCTGCTGGAGAGGATCTGGAATTTATTAATCATGGGGATATCGTTGACATTAAAATCAATGTTTACGAAGCACCGCCTGGTCCAAGATCCGTTGAATAATCAAACCCGCTTCGGCGGGTTTTTTAATGCCTGGAGCTTAGATGCCAATTATCGACTATCCCGACTGGCTGCCGCTGGCGCAGAAGGCCAGCAAAAACATGACTCTCGATACCGGGTTCCAGACCGATCAGCCAGCGGTCGGCCCGGCTATCTTCCAGAACCTTACTGACGACCTGAAAGTGACCTGGTCCCTGACGTGGATTTTCACCTTGGCTGAGGAACGAGCATTCCAGCAGTGGCTACGCAGCCCAAACTATCTCAACCGGGGCCTGAACTGGTTCAGGATGAATATCAATCTGGGCGGCAGTGGTCTCCAGTTGCAAGAGCTTCACTTCACGCAGATGCCGGTGCAAACCAGTATCGACGGCGGAGTGGTGACCTGGACGGGAACCGTTATCTCTAACCATCTGTACAACGCTGACGACGAGTTCGACGACATCATTGTTGAGCTGCCGCCGCCGTGGGATTCGTGGCTGGATATCGTTGTCACGGGTTATCCGGACGGGCGCGATCCGGAATCACTACCGAGGGTGCCGTAATGCCGAGCTTCAGGGAGTATAAGCAGCAACGCCCGACGCGCGGACTGTACGACACCATTACGTTCTACCATCCATCCTTTGGTTACGTTCGCCTTGTCGACAAGCAGTTCTTCCCGAAGACGCTCGGCGGCCAGACGTACACGCCAGCGCGCTTTGAAATCGAAGAGAGCCAGCAGAGCGGTACGCCGGTGATCGACGCTACGGTGAAGTTAGGGCGTCTGTCGTCTGACATCAAAGCTCTCATGAAGCAGTGGAAAGGGGCGGCGCGGCTAACAGCTATTACGGCCACGCGGCAGATCTTTGACAGCGGCGATGTGTCGGTACCGATAAAGTCCTGGCAGTTATACGTTAAGACGGTGGACATCGACGCAGACTCCGCCTCGGTAACCCTGTCTGTCACAAATCCGCTGAACAACAACATTGGAAGGCTCTATGACCCAACGGAATACACTGGCCTTCAGTACCTCTGATTTTATCAGCAGGATAATCGGCGTGCCGTGGTCTAACCGCGCCTGCTCATTCGAAAAGACTGATTGCTGGGGGCTGGTTGTGCTGTATTACCGACATGTGCTCGACATTGAGCTGCACCAGACGCCGGGTTACGAAGCCGGGGAGGATTTCTTCACCTGCTATCAGGGAGACGTCGTTTTCTGGCGCAAGGTCGATAAACCGGTCGACGGGGGGATATTTGTCGGGTACCGC
This sequence comes from Enterobacter hormaechei ATCC 49162, assembly GCF_001875655.1. Lineage (NCBI taxonomy): Bacteria > Pseudomonadati > Pseudomonadota > Gammaproteobacteria > Enterobacterales > Enterobacteriaceae > Enterobacter > Enterobacter hormaechei. Next base: position 778,861 of record NZ_MKEQ01000001.1, on the reverse strand, counting down.
GGCGCGCAACCGGCGCACGTTGGCCTGGTACTGAACCGGCAGGCGCTGCACTCGCGTGGAGAGAACGGAAGCGTGCGCATGGACTCGTTGCTGGTCATTCAGCGGGCATTCACCAAAGTGGAGTTTTTCGAATATGGCGCTGGTTGAGATATCGAATTTTCCAGGAACGCCTAAGCTGCGTTGCAGGGTGCCAAACGGCACCCTTTTTTATGACTGGCTGGCGGCCAATGACGCTACCTTTCACCGCGATCTGCTGATCGTCCGCAACGGCGTAAAGCTGGGCGACGATGATGAGCTGGCGTTTGAACTGAGTGAGCTGGACCATATCCAGATATTCGACCAGCCAAAGGGCATTGTCGGCGACATCCTGAGCCCGATCTTTAAAGTGGTGGGCCAGGTGTTTTCGTTCCTGGCGCCGAAGCCGGCAATCGCGAACAGCGGCGGTAATACCGTCGACTCGCCCAACAATAGCCTGACCGGTCAGACAAATACCGCTCGCGTTTACAAGGCAAAGCCGGACATTTACGGGCAGATTCGTTCGTTCCCGGATCTGATTCAGGAGTCGGTATTCGAATACGTACACCAGACTTCCACAGACGGCGGCCTGAAGTACGTCACTGAATGGATGTGCATCGGGATCGGCAAATACGATTACGAGTCTGTGCGCTACTCAGAATCGAGCCTGGGCTCTCTGGCTGGTGCCGAATTCCAGTTCTTCCAGCCGGGAGAAGTAATCCCGCAGATCGTCGAGGGATACGGGTTCGATGACGTTGACGGCCAGGAGGTTCCAGGGCAGAACGAAGCCAGCGACTTCCCGATCGAAACAGCAACGGCAAACACGGTGGTCAGCGGAACGTATTCCGGCGGCCAGATAGCGATGAAAATCGTGAAACAAGCCGAGTTCGACTATTTCATGGGGCTGGTTCTGCCGCACGCGGTTACCTTCACCATCAACGTGACGTACAGCACCGCCTCCGGCAACGTAACTACCGATGCGACATTCTCCGGTACGCTGATCTCCGCCGTTGAAACAAACGATGGCGCGGTGGTGAATCCGGTGCGCTGGTACACGTTCACGATGAACCAGTTGGAGGGGCCGCAGGACATTCCGGCTAACGCCACGATCAACACTACGAAGTTCATCCTGAACGATAACGAGGCGCTGGTGGTTGGGCCGTTCTTTTCCCCGGTCGAGTCAACGCAGCTGTGGCTGCATACCCAGTCCAGCCTCGGCGGGAAGAAGGAGACAAACTGGAAGGTTGTCATCTGGAAAATCGACGACGACTACAACCAGGTCCCGGGAACGCAGCAGACGTTCACGTACCGGCAGACGACGCCGCACCAGTCAACGAGTGAGGTATTCTACCGCACTGACAAAATCACACCGACAGGCGGCTTCGGGAAGTACGCCGTCAGCTTCCAGCGCACGGATAACTCCGGTGACGCGTCACTGCTCAAGGTCGAAGAGATCCACAGCATCAACATCAGGACGAATGTGGTTCACCCGACTGACACGCTGGTGCGGGTGAAAGTGAGGGCGACCGAGAATGCCCTGGGCAGCCGCGAGCGCAAATATAACGCACTGGTGACGCGCCACACCATTACGTACGACCTGGACACGCAGACGGTGGATTACACCCTGAGGCCGTCGCGCTCGTTCGCTGATGCAGTGGCTCACACCTGGCTCATCATGGGTGAGCAGCCGGTAAGCAGCATTGACCTGTACGGGCTGTACTCGATCGCCGAAAGCCTGCCTGATGAGCGACTGGGCTACTTCGACTACACGTTTGACGACGAGAACGACTCACTCGGCGACCGCGTGCAGGCGATCTGCAATGCGGCGTCGGTGGTGGCGTACTGGGATGACGGCGTGCTGACGTTTACTCGAGACCAGAAGGTTGATTACCCGGCGGCCGTATTCAACCGGGCCAACATGAAGACGGACGAGTACAAAATGACGTACGAAGCTACTCTTCCAGGCGGTTATGACGGCGTGCAGGTGTCCTACGTTCACCCGACCACGAACAACAAGACGTACATCAACTACCGCGTGCTGAACGGTGCCATCGTTGAGCAGGAAGCGGAAAACCCAAACAAGCTGGAGATCGTCGGCTTCCGTAATGAGTATCAGGCCCGAGAACGAGCTCTGCGAGAAACCAAGCGCCTGATTTACTCTCGGGTGAAGATGAACGCCAAAGTGTTTGAGGACGGCATTATCCAGGTCGGTAGCGTCATTCAGATGCCCGACATCTACGACAGCAACCAGCAACAGGGTTACATCACCGGGCGCGCCGGTAATAACTTTGATACCAGCGAGCCGATCACGTTTACCGGTTCGATGTATGTGCTGGTTACCGACAGCCTGGGTAACCCGACTCTGCGCTATCCGGCCACCGCCCGCAGCGACACGAAGTACGGCTTCACCGCGGCAATACCCGACATTCAGCTCAATATATGGAACGGAGACACTGTGCAGCTCCCGTCGCGCTACCTCATTGCGACAGTGGAGGAACTGGACAGTCAACTATGGACGGTCAACAGCATCAAACCGAACACAGACAACACGGTATCTCTGACCGTCGCGGAGTACAGCGACGCCATCTACCAATAAGAACCGTCCCCGACCAACCAGACCCGGCCACCGCGCCGGGTTTTTTATGGAATCAATATGGCTACGCAACCTACCAATTTACCTGTTCCAAGCGAATCACCGCGCGATCTGAAGTTTAACGCCGGGAAAATTGATGAGTTCGTTACATCACCTGCTCATACATACACTGACAGGTTTGGTAATCAGCACCGGACAATTGCTGGCATCAATTACACAGCATCAACGGCTATTTCAAGCCTCGGGTATATCACTCTTGATAGCTTCGAAGATGGGAATAATCTTACGCTTCCTAATCAGGTGCTACGCTATGAGGCTACCGGCGAATATTATCGTTGGGATGGCGAGTTACCAAAGAGCGTAGCACCTGGCTCTACGCCGGAAACATCAGGAGGAATCGGACCTGGTGCATGGCTTAGCGTAGGCGATGCATCACTAAGAACTGATCTTGCCAGCGGTGAAAAGGCAAGTCTGGTCGGCTACGGCTCATCTACAGTAAAAGATGCTCTTGATTCGGTTGTAAATAAACGTGTCCTTTACTTCTCCCGATTCGGTACGCTGCAATCTTTGCAGTCTTACATCACATCTAATAACCTAAAAAACGTTGAAATTATTTTTGACCAGGTTGTGAACTTTGGCCCAGGTAGCGGTGGCTTAGGTACGATCGTAACCCTGAGCAATATGGACTGGCTTGAAATCCGCGGACTGGTTATCAGGGACACCCTGCTTTACTCCGGTGCATTTGACCTGACGCGCGTGTTCGACCTGAAGAATATCACCAATCTGGTGTTTGAAGTGGATGCATCTTCCACCCTTGAGTATGTGGGTGATGATAAGCGCGGACTGACCCCACTGCGCCTGAATGGATGCGATAACTTCACATTTATTGGTAAGACATCTAAATGTTATGAAGGGTATGAGTGCGTTAATGTAAAAAACCTTTATGCTCGCAGTGTGAATAATGATACACGATATCCTCATATGTTGGGCACAGTTGGAACCGTAGATATACACACGGTCAATAATGGTTGTCGCCGTGACTTCTTTTTGACGAATAATTGCGGTGGCGGCGATATTACAGTTGATGCTGTGGACACCCAGCAGGGCACGCCGATCAAGATGTATTTCTATAATGGAAATATGGACAATCAGATATCTAATTTGGTTGTCAATTATAAATACAGAAGTACAGGGCGTTATGATTCAATCCTTCCAGCAAGAACACCCCCCATTTGGCTAGAGTGGGGATGGGATAGCACCACAACAGAGCCATTGATAAACGGGATAATGCGCAACATCGAGATTAATTATGATGTAGTTGGTGGGACTTGGGGGGCTGTAATTGGTACCAGAAAACTCATCGACGAAACTGTAGGTGATACAAATTCTCGTGGTTACGTATTCTCTAACATCACAGTAAAGGGGAGAATTGAACTTGGCGGTGGCGGAACTGGTAATAATGCAGTTTTCTTCAATTTTCGAGATGCTGACAACTGGAAGGCAGGAGATACTGTCAATGGGTTTGCATGCAAAGATCTGGTAGTAGTGAAACGCAATGGTGGTAACGTTGTCCTAAATGTCAGTCAGTTAATGTCTGCTGTTACAAACTACGGCGGTGTCACGTTCGATAATGTGTCTGCACCAGCAGGTGTTACTGATACAACCGATTACAGCAAAGTTAAATTTAGAGATTGCGTTTTTTCAGATTTCGCCAGCATGGGAGCAACTCCTGACGTCAGTAAAAGCGCCAGTGGTTCTTTTATGCTTATAAAAGCCGCAGAAGATTCAAGAAACTTTAAAATTGGCACAATTAGCACATACCGAAATGTCAGCCTCTGGACGATTGATATCGTGGCAAACTCACCATGGTCAGGCGTCACAAACGCATGGCATGGAAGAATCCAAGGAACACTATCGGCAGGCAGCACTCCAGCAGCACTTACAATGGAGGGGGCCGTCCAAAGCACCTATACGAAAGGAACAGCAGCTACGCCGACTGTATCAGCCGATATTAATGGTAACGTGTTCCTTAACTTTGCAGGATGGGATTCACTCGAAGCTAATATAGCAGTTCGCGTTAGCATGCAGTACGATGAATTTAGTGGAGGTGTTAACAAATCGGTTAGAGGAATGCTAGGCAAACAAAATGGTGGATTTAGCCTAGCATTAAGTTAGAGATGAGTGCGCGAACCGGTAGCCCTTAGTTCGCGCACTTAACTTTATTGAAGTCTAATATTGATATATTTGAGTCAGAATAAAGAGTAAAATCTTTATTCGCTAGAGCAACTCTCATGCTACATATGTTCTTTATAGCATTGACTCTTCTTTCACCCCTCAAGCCCCAGGCTCTTTCACCAATGGAGTCTGTCCTCTTAAACTGAGCCACACCCCATGTCCATGAATTTGACATATAGGTTGGGATTAAGTGTTTAATTATAGGGAATTTATCATCATAAATTTTGACTCTGGCTGGCCTTTTAACTTCACCGTTAATAACTAAATTTGATTCATCGGTGGAATATATATAAGGACGGGCCATTGAAATAATTGAATCAATATATTCATTATTTGCCTTGGTGGCATTTGCATATGATACACAAAGAATCAGACCAGCAAACAAATATAACCATGATCCAACTGTTGTTAGCCAGTTATCTCCATTTACAGCTAACGCCAAGCAACAAAGGCATGTTAAAAATACAGGGGCTCCTATCATTATTCTAGGTGTCCACCATGTGCCACTTAAAAAAAGACCGGGTCCAATTGAAATTATCAGCGCTAAAGCCACCATTATGATAGGAAGCGCTTTCATATGAAATTTACGTCCTGACCTGACAACGTACATTAAAAATAATACGCATGGTAGCAATAGTAAAGCTAATGAAAATACAAGCTGATAGCTAGTGGCATCAGATAATAAATCAATGTATTTATAGATGTTATCTGTTAGTTCAACTTGTGAATTAATTATTCCACCCCTGCCATTCATATCTAAGGAAAGAGCTTTCCATGTTATAGATGATAACAAGGTGGAAGTTAAAAAAGAGAAACATGATGCTATACCAAGCAACATACCATTTTTGAATGACTTCCTGAATTCATCTGCACAGAAAAAACACGCTATCACTAGGTAGCATGTAGATGATGCTTGATACGTTTGCAGTGATACGTAGACACATATCACTGATGTCACAATAAATAATAAACATTTATTGTACCAAAGAAATGGTATGCATATAGCCAATATTGAAATTCCCATGCTCAAGGAATCAAATCTATAAGATAAATTCTCAAGCATGAAGGGAGAGAAAAGTATTAGCAATGAAATTGGAACTAAAGATCTTGTATTAATACCGAAGCTTTTAGCAATTGTAAATCCAGATAAAGCAATAAGAAGTGATGAAGCAAAATTGCCAATTGGGTAAATATCCGTTACTGGATATCCCCCAGACAACAAAATCATCAACGCAGAGGTCAAAACTCTACCATCATGCATCCATGCAAGACCTGTCAATGATCTTCCAATATCATCAATGTAAAGACCGCCAGTTAAAACTATTGGCGTAACATACGCCAATGAAATAATGACTATTGCTTTAAGACTTTTATCACTTAAATATGAATTCATTTGTTACCCTTAAGAATGTATCTAGGTCTGTTTTTGACCTCAACATATATTCTGCCAATGTACTCACCAAGCACACCGATCCCTATAAGCTGCACGCCGCCAAGGAACAAAATAGATACCAGCAAGGATGGATACCCACGAACTGGATTTCCAAATGCCAGCGTGTCAACAATCATCCACGCACCGTACAGGAATGAAAGCCCCGCAACAAACAACCCTATATAAGTCCACATACGGAGAGGGAATGTGGAAAAGCTTGTGATCCCTTCAAGTGCCAGGTTCCAAAGCTTCCAGCCGTTGAATTTCGTGCTGCCAGCTACGCGCTCGGCTCGGGCATACTCGACTACATCAGTGCGCCCACCAACCCAACTCAAAACACCCTTCATAAACAGGTTTCGTTCTGGCATGAGTTTAATGTTTTCCACAACCTCGCGGGACATCAGGCGGAAGTCACCAACGTTTTCTTCTATCTTTGGGTTGCTGATTTTGTTGTGCAGCTTATAGAACCATTCAGCGGTCTTGCGCTTCAGTCTGCCATCTGTAGAACGATCAGATCGTTTGGCCAGCACCATATCTGCTCCAGCCTGCCATTTCTCTATCAGGTGCGGAATGACTTCTATAGGGTCCTGCAAATCTACGTCAATGGGGATGATTGCTTCACCGGTTGCGTGGTCAAGCCCGGCGAACAGCGCGGGCTCTTTACCGAAGTTTCTTGTGAATGACAGTGGAACAACCAGCGGATCGGCAACAGCAAGCGCGTTGATAATTGATTCTGTCGCGTCTTTACTGCCGTCATTGATGAAGACTATCTCGACTTCATGCTGCTGAATACCTTCAAATTCCCGAACTGTTTTATAAAAAATCGGTATCGCGTCTTCTTCGTTGAAGACTGGAACGACCAGAGAAATTTTCATTTCGCATCCCTAAAGACAATGAACTTTGAATAGATAAATCCGCACACCAGACTGATTGCGGAGAACACGATTAACGTGATGATAGGAGCCATGCCAGACTTATCAGCGCACCATCCAACAATCGCGCTAAGTGAGCCCATGAATCCTACGTAGAGCATGTAGCGCAGAGTGGTAGTCGAGGACTTAAACGTGAATCTGGCGTTTGCGAAGAAGCTGAATGACACCGCCACGACAAACCCAGCGAAGTTGCCAAGTGCCTGACCTGTATGGAATGCGTAAATGCAAACGGCGAACACCACCCAGTGAATGAGCGTGTTGATAACACCTATTGATGTGTACTTAGCAAAGAGCTTTAACATTATAAAAATCAGTCAATTCGGAAAGGTCTGAAGTTTAGCACCACTGTGAAACTTGATCGACCCTCATATTTAACGATACTGTATATGCATACAGTTATTTTGTGAGGTGATTATGCCACGCACAGCAGACATTCATGCCGCGTTTGTTGCGGTCATAGAGTTAAACCCCAAGGGGTATCGTTACCTGAGCACAGACGCATTCATAGAGAAATTGCGGGAGTTCAACTGGCACTACACACGCGAAGAAGCGAACGCCTGGATAGAGCGATACCAAAAAGACTTTGCTGACAAGACGACAGACGGTAGCGACAACAGGTACTGGATCCTGCGTAACATGGGGAGGGTGCACTGATGGGATTTCCTTCACCGGCGGCTGATTTCGTAGCACCGCGTTTATCTCCGGAAATTATCTGCGGGATCGGCATGGGCAGCCGCATCCTCGAAACCTCGTCTGGCTTTGCGGTTATCGAGCCGTGCACCAGACTGGTACAGAATCAGGTTCTGCTAATCCTCAGCGGCGGACGGACTCAGTTTGCCAGAGTCATGGGCAGGGCGCTGATTTGTGATAATGGTGAAGCGATAGAGGGGGAGGCTGCGGAAGAGGTTGAGGTGATGGGGCGGGTGACGTTCTTCATCAACAGCGTGATGCAGGATGACAGGGTGGTGTGATGGGGCATAGGTGGGGCATAAAGTTACCGCGAAACGACGTTAGTACATTGCACATGACAAATCGTATCGCGGCAACATAGCAGAAGTTACCGCACATCAATCCAACATCAAGCCACTTCGTTAAAAGACTTAATAGTCTCCAGATGAAGATCGCCTGAAGTACCGGATTTCCCAGGAAAGGGATTAGGGTAATGACATCGTGGCTGCTTAACGAACTGCCGATCCCCAGCATGATCCCGCAAAAAGAGAGAAGCGCCACGGGCAGCATAAAGGTTTTACCCAGTTGCTGGAAAAACTCCCACAGCGATATTTTTTGTGCTGCTTTCGTCGTCATAAAACGACTCCTTAAATGGTGGAAAGAGATTTAACGGCCTCGATGGGGCGAGAAGATAAAACGTTTTATCAAACTTTAGTGCGCGCTAAATCACATTCTCAGGCTTTTACTGGTAGTATAAAGATAATGTATTGATAAAACGTTTTAGCGATCTCATTATCAAGGAGTCACGCCACCCTATGGCTGTAGCGAAAAAGATCACCATCAACGATGTCGCGCTGGCGGCAGGCGTTTCCGTCAGCACCGTTTCGCTGGTATTGAGCGGGAAGGGGCGCATCTCTCCTGCAACGGGTCAGCGCGTCAACGAGGCCGTTGAGCAACTGGGCTTTGTGCGTAATCGCCAGGCGTCGGCACTGCGCGGCGGGCAAAGCGGGGTGATAGGGCTGATCGTTCGCGACCTCACGTCGCCGTTTTATGCGGAACTGACCGCCGGGCTTACCGAGGCGCTTGAAGCGCAGGGGCGAATGGTTTTCCTGCTCCACGGCGGGCGTGAACCGGAGCAACTGCTGTCCCGGCTGGATATGCTGCTGACGCAAGGGGTCGATGGGGTGATCGTGGCTGGCGCGTCTGGCGTGGGCAGTGAACTGTGCGAACGTGCCGCGCAGAAAGGCGTACCGCTGGTGTTTGCGTCGCGCGCCAGCTATCTCGACGAAGCCGATACTCTTCGGCCAGATAACATGCAGGCCGCACAAATGCTGACCGAACATCTTATTCATCGCGGCCATCAGCGCATCGCCTGGCTCGGTGGGAAAAGCTCGTCCCTGACCCGTGCCGAGCGGGTGGGCGGTTACTGCTCCACGCTCATCAAATACGGCCTGCCGTTTCACAGCGAATGGGTGGTGGAGTGTGAATCCAGCCAGAAAAAAGCCGCGGAAGCCATCGGCAAGTTGCTCCGCAACAGCCCGACGATCAGCGCGGTGATTTGCTATAACGATGTCATTGCAATGGGGGCGTGGTTCGGTTTGATCCGCGCCGGACGCCAGAGCGGTGAGGGCGGGGTAGAAACGTTCTTCGGCCATCAGGTAGCGCTGGGGGCGTTTGCGGACGTCGGTGAAAATGCGCTGGACGATCTTCCCATCGTCTGGGCGACGACACCGGCTCGGGAAATGGGGTATACCCTGGCAGACAGGATCATGCAGCGGATCGAGAAGGCGGACGTGCAGGCCGGGCATCAGATTGTGGCGGCGCGGTTAGTGACGGCGAAGTGACGCAGGATCAGAATCGCAGGCCGGGTAAGGCGCAGCCACCACCCGGCAATAAAAAACCCCTCATGCGAGGGGTTTTGTCGTTTACTGCTGCGGTACTGCCGGTGGCGCTGCCGGTTCAGCCGGTTCCGGCATGCCCAGCGTCGGCATACCAAACATGCCGACAAAATCTTCCAGCGCCATTTTGTCGCCGTTGAGCGTCACCTGACCATTCGCATATTGCAGGCTGGTGGAAATGGTGTTGTCTTCCACCTTCGTGATGCGGAACATCTGGCCCATCGCCGCCAGGCCTTTCACCTGCTGGTTTGCCAGTTTGCCTGCATCATCTTCACCATAACCTTCCAGCTTCGCAATCTGCGTCATGAACTCGGTCGCCATATCCATCGGGATAGTCAGCTTGCTGTCGAGCGACTTCACGCTGCGATCAACTTCCTGGGCCAGGGTCTGCGGCTCGCCGGTCGCGGCTGACGGATCCTTAAGGAACAGCGACAGGTTGAAGTTAGTTTCGCCTTTGTCGTTTTTCCAGCTCAATGGTGCAACGGTAATCACCGGCTCGCCCTTCAGCAGGATCGGCAGGTTATTAAACAGCACCGCCATTGCCTGCTGCTGGTACGCCTGCGGGTTCTGTTGCAGGGCGGCATCGGTCAGCAGAGCCTGGCTCTCTTTGCTGTATTTCTGACTAAATTCGTGCCACGCCTGGCCGTCAATGTTGCCGATTTTCAGAGACAGCTTACCGGTACCGAGATCCTGATTTTGTACCTTCAGGCTTTTCAGGCTGTAATCCAGCTGGGTGTTGATGCTTTTACCGTCTTTGGACACGTCGGACTTGCCGTCCAGATCCATGCCTTCCAGCACCGCCATCTCTTTGCCTTCAATCGCAATGGCGATCTTATCGAGGCTCAGCTTCTGGTCGCCGATACGCTCATCAAAATCGGTCATACGGCTGTTGCCGCTGGCTTTGAGGTTGTTGAAGGTAAGCTGGACTTTCTGATTATATTCATTGACTGAATTCACCAGGCCGCTTGCGGCATCACCGGTCAGAGAGACAGTCTTGCCGTCACGATCGGCATCAAGCTGGAAATTGCCGCCGCTGAAGGCGACTTTATCGGTGCCTTGTTCGTAATTCAGCGCTTTCAGGTCGATGTCCGAATGCGTATCACCGGCATAGCTGATGCGGGTATTGATCTCAAATGGCGACGTGTTTTTCGCCATATCGAACAGCGGCTTAGTCACCTCATTATTGACCAGTACGGTTCTGGCGGAAGCCATGGAGGGGATCAGGTTAAACTTCTTCAACTGCGCCAGCGGGAACGGACCGTGGCTGACCACCTCATCCAGCACCACGCTCTGGCCCGGTTTCAGCCAGGCGTTCTGATTACCCGCAACCGGCTTCACCACCACCTGCATATGGCTGGTAAACACGCCGCGCTGGTAATTCTGGTAGCTCAGCTCCAGGCCTGCTTCAGGCGCGCTGCGCTTAATCTCGCTGTTTGCCTGCGCCATCATCTCTGCCAGACGGCTTTCCAGCTGTTTCCCGGTATACCAGGAAGCACCCGTCCAGATCACGCCTAAAGCAACAATCACTCCTACCGCTACGACCGATTTTTTCATTGCGATTATCCCTAAAATGAAACCAGGCGGTGAAAACCGCCTGGTGTTACTACGCCTGTTACTAGCTTAGCAAGAGTTGTTAAAAAATTCAGTAAGTCCCTAAAGCTTATTAAAAACACGCGCCAGGCGGCCGGTGCCGCTCACGCTGACAGGGGACTCATTTGCCGCGACAAAGGCGGATTCACCCGGTTTGAGCACCAGACGCTCACTACCTTTATGCAACGTCGCTTCACCTTCCACACAGAACAGGATCGCCGCGCTCTCCTGAGCAATGGCGGTTTCGTCGGCGCTGAGGTCGTGCAGGGAGAAGGCAAAATCGTCAACCGGAATCGGGAAATCCAGCTCTGCGCCGTTTTTCACTGGCTGAGTAAGCAGCTCCGCAGCAGGTTTCGCCACGAACTTCACGTTGGCAACCAGTTCAGGGATGTCGATGTATTTTGGCGTCAGGCCCGCGCGCAACACGTTATCGGAGTTAGCCATTACCTCCAGCGCCACGCCGTTCAGGTAGGCGTGTGGCGTTTCAGCAAACAGGAACATCGCTTCGCCCGGGTTGAGCTTCACCACGTTCAGCAGCAGCGGAGAGAAAAGGCCGCTGTCGTCCGGGTAAAACTCGGCAATCACGCGAATGGTATCCCATGGTTCACCTTTCTGGCTGCTCAGCGCGGCTTTCAGCACCGCCAGCGCGTGGGATTTTTCTTCGCCCTGCATATTCAGCAGGCTGGCAAACAGCTCGCTCAGCGCTTCTGCGGTCGGGTTCTCCAGGAAGTGGGCGATAGCATTGTGCGCCCCGGCGACCGGTTGCAGCAGGGAGATGATGTCGGAAAATTCGCGGAAGGCGTTCATCGCCAGGAAAGGGGTAAGGGCGAAAACCAGTTCCGGCTTGTGGTTAGGATCTTTGTAGTTACGCTCTGCGGCGTCTAACGGAATACCGGCGGCATTTTCTTTGGCAAAACCGATTTCAGATGCCTGTTTGTTCGGATGCACCTGAATGGAGAGCGGCTGGTCGGCGCACAATACCTTGAACAGGAACGGCAGCTCACCAAAACGATTCGCCACTTTATCGCCGAGGAGCGCGGCTTTATCGGCGTCGATGACGTCACGCAGGCTGCGCACCTGGCCGCTGGCATCTTCAATTTTTGAGCTGCTCTTCGGGTGCGCGCCCATCCACAGCTCTGCCATCGGCAGGTTGTCCGGGTTGGCGATACCGTAGAGATCCGTTAACGCAGTTTGACTTCCCCAGGCGTAGTTTTGCACTGAGTTGATGAGTTTTTGCATTATCAAGCCCTGATTCAAATGTGGAATTAACTCCGCGTATTAAAGCAATAAACCGATTGGAAGTAACCTGCGGATGTAAAAAGTCGTACTAGTCTCAGTTTTTGTTAAAAAATTGTGTAGGATAAGCTGACTCGCTTTTAAGCCGGGCAGCGGAACATCTGCCCTGAATAAACAGACCGAAGCAGTAAGTGAGAGAACAATGTCGAATAAACCCTTCCATTATCAGGATCCTTTCCCCCTCAGTAAGGATCAGACCGAGTATTACCTGTTAACCCGCGATTACGTTTCTGTCTCTGAGTTTGAAGGGCAGGAGATCCTCAAAGTTGACCCGCAGGCGCTGACGCTGCTGGCGCAGCAAGCCTTCCACGATGCGTCCTTTATGCTCCGTCCGGCGCATCAGCAGCAGGTTGCCGATATCCTGAACGACCCGGAAGCCAGCGAGAACGACAAATACGTCGCGCTGCAATTCCTGCGTAACTCTGATATCGCGGCGAAAGGTATTCTGCCAACCTGCCAGGACACCGGCACGGCGATTATCACCGGCAAAAAAGGCCAGCGCGTCTGGACCGGCGGCGGTGACGAAGCGGCGCTGGCGCGCGGCGTCTACAACACCTACACCGAAGACAACCTGCGCTATTCCCAAAACGCGGCGCTGGATATGTACAAAGAGGTCAACACCGGCACCAACCTGCCTGCGCAGATTGACCTCTACAGCGTCGACGGTGACGAGTACAAATTCCTCTGCATCGCCAAAGGCGGCGGTTCAGCCAACAAAACGTATCTTTACCAGGAAACCAAAGCGCTGCTCACTCCGGGCAAGCTGAAGAATTATCTGGTCGAGAAGATGCGCACCCTCGGCACCGCGGCCTGCCCGCCGTACCATATCGCCTTTGTGATTGGCGGGACGTCCGCTGAAAGCACCCTGAAAACCGTCAAGCTGGCCTCAACCAAGTATTACGATGGCCTGCCAACGGAAGGTAACGAACACGGTCAGGCGTTCCGCGACGTGCAGCTTGAGCAGGAACTGCTGGCCGAAGCGCAGAATCTGGGACTGGGCGCGCAGTTTGGCGGCAAATACTTCGCGCATGACATTCGCGTGATCCGCCTGCCGCGCCACGGTGCTTCCTGTCCGGTGGGGATGGGCGTGTCGTGCTCCGCGGACCGAAACATCAAAGCGAAGATCAACCGCGACGGCATCTGGATCGAAAAACTGGAGAACAACCCGGGTAAATATATCCCGGAAGAACTGCGTAAAGCAGGTGAGGGAGAAGCGGTACGCGTTGACCTGAACCGCCCAATGAAGGAGATCCTGGCGCAGCTTTCGCAATATCCGGTTTCAACGCGCCTTTCCCTGAACGGGACGATTATCGTGGGTCGCGACATCGCCCATGCGAAGCTGAAAGAGCGCCTGGACAACGGCGAAGGGCTGCCGCAGTACATTAAAGATCACCCGATCTACTACGCAGGCCCGGCAAAAACGCCTGATGGATATGCTTCCGGCTCGTTAGGCCCAACCACGGCGGGCCGTATGGACTCCTACGTCGACCAGTTGCAGGCCAACGGCGGCAGCATGATCATGCTGGCGAAAGGCAACCGCAGCCAGCAGGTGACGGACGCGTGCCACAAGCACGGCGGCTTCTACCTCGGCAGCATCGGCGGCCCGGCGGCGGTGCTGGCACAGGGCAGTATCAAGAGCCTCGAGTGCGTGGAGTACCCGGAACTGGGTATGGAAGCGATCTGGAAAATTGAAGTGGAAGACTTCCCGGCGTTCATCCTCGTGGATGATAAAGGTAACGACTTCTTCAAACAGATCCAGTCGTCTCAGTGTTCGGCGTGTGTGAAGTAATTCTGTAAAGTGCCGGGTGACGCTGTCGCTTACCCGGCCTGCATTCTCGTAGGTCGGGTAAGGCGCAGCCGCCACCCGACATCAAAAAGAGCGCACAAAGCGCCATAACGTTTCTCAGAAGTCATCAATACTTATCTCTTAAGCATGTGAGCAATCCCATCTTTGTTATCAAGGAGTAAGTAATGACAATGCATCGCCGCGAGAAAGACTCCATGGGCGCTATCGACGTCCCGGCCGACAAGCTATGGGGCGCGCAAACCCAGCGTTCGCTGGAGCATTTCCGCATTTCGACAGAGAAAATGCCCGTCTCGCTCATCCAGGCACTGGCGTTGACCAAACGCGCTGCCGCCAAGGTGAATCAGGATCTGGGCCTGCTGGACGCCGATAAAGCCACCGCCATCATCAATGCCGCCGACGAAGTGCTGGCGGGCAAACATCCCGACGAATTCCCCCTTGCCATCTGGCAGACCGGTTCCGGCACCCAGAGCAACATGAACATGAACGAGGTGCTGGCGAACCGCGCAAGCGAACTGCTTGGCGGCGTGCGCGGCATGGAGCGGAAGATCCACCCTAACGATGACGTGAACAAAAGCCAGAGTTCCAACGATGTGTTCCCGACGGCCATGCACGTGGCGGCCGTCATCGCTATCCGCGAGCAGCTTATCCCGCAGCTCAACGTGCTCAAATCTACGCTTAACGAGAAAGCGCAGTCTTTCCGCGACATTGTTAAAATTGGTCGTACACACCTTCAGGACGCCACGCCGCTGACGCTCGGCCAGGAGATCTCCGGCTGGGTGGCGATGCTTGAGCACAATCTTAAGCATATCGACAACAGCCTGCCGCATCTGGCGGAGCTGGCGCTCGGCGGAACGGCGGTTGGCACCGGGTTGAACACCCATCCCGAGTACGCGGTCCGCGTGGCCGAAGAGCTGGCGAAGATCACCGGGCAGCCGTTTGTTACCGCCCCGAATAAATTCGAAGCGCTGGCGACCTGTGATGCGCTGGTTCACACCCATGGCGCGCTGAAAGGGCTGGCGGCCTCGCTGATGAAAATTGCCAACGACGTCCGCTGGCTGGCCTCCGGCCCGCGCTGTGGCATCGGCGAAATCAGCATTCCGGAAAACGAGCCAGGTAGCTCCATTATGCCAGGTAAAGTGAACCCGACGCAGTGCGAAGCCATGACCATGCTGTGCTGTCAGGTCATGGGTAATGATGTGGCGGTCAATATGGGCGGCGCGTCGGGTAACTTCGAGCTAAACGTTTATCGCCCGATGGTGATCCACAATGTGCTGCAATCGATTCGTCTGCTGGCTGATGGCATGGAGAGCTTTAACGAGCACTGTGCGGTGGGCATTGAGCCAAATCGCGAGCGAATCAGCCAGTTGCTGAATGAATCCCTGATGCTGGTAACGGCGCTGAACACCCATATCGGCTATGACAAAGCGGCCGAAATCGCTAAAAAAGCGCACAAAGAGGGGCTGACCCTGAAAGCCTCTGCGCTGGCGCTGGGCTACCTGACGGACGCCGAGTTTGATGCCTGGGTCCGCCCGGAAGCGATGGTGGGCAGCCTCAGATAATCACGGCGCCACATACAGGTGCAGTCGCGGAATAATCAACTGTAGCGGCTGCGCCTGGGGTTTATAGCGATGCTGAACGTTTTCCGCATCGTAGTTAAGCAGTTCCCCGATATCCGGCACCACCTCTCCCTGATCGGCATCGTAGAGCGCAATCAGCGGCGTCGGGCAGGCGTATTGCACCTGCTTCTGCTGTCCGGCATACCAGACGCGGGCGATAGGCTGCACCTTCACCGGTCGCTTTATTTTAAGACGCGTATCAGCTGGCAGAGAGGCAATACTGTGGTACTCCTGCTCCAGCCGTTCAATCCACTGTTCCCGTGACCACGGGGCGACCGTCCTTGGTGATTTCAGGCTTTTCTCAAGCTGCGCCAGGATCTCATCGCGCGTGAAATTTTTGATGATGTGCTTGTTGGCCCAGCCGAAGCGCAGCGTGGCGGGGTGACGCAGTACCGTCAGCGAGCGGTAAGCATTCAGGGTGATCAGCCCCGGAAGCTGGCGATGCACCCATTCAAAGCGGGCCGCGGGTGCCAGCCCGGACTCAACGGTCACAATCTTTTCGAAGGCGGCTTTCAGCGTATTGATATGCGTAATCTTTGCCTCAATTGCTTCACGCGTTGCGGTATCCGTTTGCAGACAGATGACGCCGGGCAGGCGAACGGCGGCCTTACTGCTGCGGTTTTCGGACTGCTGCTGGATGAAAAGGCGGCGATAGTGCTGCAACGTCAGGCCCAGCGCCGCCTTACCGATGTGCTGTGTCACCTCAATGGTGTTCAGCGGGTCGTGTTCCGCGCCTTTCGCCACGTCGGGCAGGGAAAAGACGCGTGCGGCCAGCAGGCGGCAGTCCTGTAGTTGCCCCGTCAGGGTCAGTAACGCCTGCTCTATTTCCCGAAATGTGGTGTTCAGCCTTTCGATGAGATCGTAAGTCGCCATGGTAAACCTTAATTAGTTACAACATACTAAAGATATAGCACAACACGCCGGGTCAGGCCAGCGTGCGGTGTATGTCAGGCAGGTACGGGAAGGGGGAGGTTGTGATAGATCGGCCAGCTAAAGACGAAACGGGCTCCGCCCAGCTCGCTCGCTTCACAGCGAACCGAACCACCCATCGCCTGGGCAATGGAACGGACAATAGCCAGCCCCAAACCACAGCCGCCGGTAGCACGGTCGCGGCTGGGGTCGAGGCGCACAAACGGCTCGAAAACTTTTTCACGCTCAGCTGGCTCAATGCCGGGGCCATCGTCTTCCACACACAAAATCGCCTGGCTTCCCTGCAAATCTAAACCTATGCGCAGCGTAGATTCGCTGTAGCGCATGGCGTTGTTCATCAGATTATCCAGCACGCGCTCCATCAGACGCATGTCCAGCCCGCCGTACGCCCCGGGGGTAATGGCTGTCAGCAGTTTTCGCTGCGGGTTAACGCTCTGTACATCGTCAATATGCGTCTGTAGCCAGACGGGGAGATCCGGCGTACTGAGGTGCAACTCCGTCTGAGGCCGATCGAGGCGGGCATAGGTCAGCAGCTCTTCAATCAGCGCTTCAAGCTGGCCAATATCCCGATTGAGCGCCTGCGATTCCGCACTGGTGAGGTTCTCGCTCATCTCCAGGCGATAACGCAGGCGTACCAGCGGAGTGCGCAGTTCATGGGCAATGCCGTCGATCAGCTGTTTCTTGCTGGCAATCAGGGCATTAATGTTATCGGCCATCTGGTTGAAAGCAATACCGAGACGGTCAAAACTGGAGCCGCTGTCGAAATGTATGCGTTCAGTCAAATGACCCTCCCCAAAACGCTGTGCGGCGGATTCCAGTTTCAGCATGTCCTGCCAGTGCGGTCGCATCCAGATGAACACGGGGAAAGCGAGCGAGATGGCAATGAAGCCGAGCAGAGCGAGATCCAGCAGGCGCATCTGGTGCAGGTAATAGAGATAGGGCACCGGCCCGACGGCCAGGACATAGTGGCTGCGGGGAATACGCTGAATGAAGGTATATTTCTCGTCCAGTGCGACGATATCTCCGTCACGCAGACGCTGCATCGCAGGCGGCGCTAAATCAAAATCCTTCATGGGTTCGATCCGCAGATCAAATGACAGATTCAGATCCAGCTCTTTCAATGTGCGTGCCCAGTCATGGGGAGGAATTTCTCGCAGCTCGCTACGCATCAGGTAGAGCGAGCTTTTCATCAGATCGTCGAGGGATTGCCTGCCCGCGCGCTCTGCGGTGAATTTATAGACCAGCCCGACCAGCATGGTCATCACAAGAAAGCAGACAAACAGTAGGAGATAAAACTGCACAAACAGCTTTTTCATTAAGCATCACCGCAGAATCAAATAGTTAACTACTTTACTTTTTACCTTCAGGGGCACTACAGGGGCATTCACATGTCCCATTTGATTCGCTATGAAAGCAGGATTAGCGCCTGCCGACAACTCCAGCTTTGTGGTGAGCATCAATACTGCTGCTATAACTGCTACCGGTCTGCTCAGGGTTAGGTACGCGTTAGCCCACTTTGTACAAGGAGCGGACGTTGCGGCATGTTGTGCTTCTGGTTCGAATGCTGCCATTTTTCGTGTGGCTTATTGCTATTTTCAAACCAGAAGAATGTAAATATACGGCCTCGATAAATATTCGGAATTACTAAATTAAAGGATGTGTTTTGTCACAGTTGTACTTTCTAACCCTTTGCTCATATAACAAGCCTCATATAAATTATTTGATATAGATCATTATAAGAACATCTGTCACATTAAATAAATTAATTTGTTGCATGCTTTATTATTTATCTTTTTTTTGTTTAAAAAACGTTTAAGTTGAATCAAACAAAAAAGGGATATATTTAATGGGCAATATCTTTCATACCTCATAGAGATAACTGATTGGATTATCTCTGGTACTACCATCAAAATAAATTGAATAATTATAAATAATGGAGGATTTATGACCAGAAGATTACTCGTACCTATTGATGTGACAGAAGGTGAGTTAGCTCACACTATTATTACCCATACGCAAAATGAATCACGGTTTGATACTGCTGAAATACATTTTTTATCAGTTGTACAGCCGTTCCCGTATTACCCCGCGCTGGGTGGGCGTCACTCCATCCACATCCCATCGATCGATGAACTCGTAGATGATGCAAGAAAAACCCTCGAAAAAACAGTCAGAAACTTCGAGATTCCTGGTGTGAAAACCTTCATTCATGTCACGGCAGGTTCCCCAAAAGACAAAATCCTTGAAATGGCGGATAAGCTCTCAGCCGACCTGATTATTATTAGTTCGCGGCGCGACAAACTTACTAAATTTCTGCTCGGATCGACGACCGCTTCAGTAGTAAGGCACGCTGAATGCTCTGTACTTGTCGTTCGATGATTTACTCCCCCCTTAGTTCTGCTAAGGGGGGAAGGCTAGAGTTAACTCACTGCACGAAACAATAAATTCCTACCCATAAAGAATATATTCAGTCGAGATGACATAAAGCTTAATACGGGTGGCGTAATTTTACTTAAAACGTAATTTCTTGAGGTAGTATATGTTATATGTTGATATTCCTGGCCGTGAAGAGTTTTCCCATTTATATGATATTCGCTCCGATGCCTGCGTCTCTATCTACCTGGGCACCTCCCCGATCCGGCATAATTTAGATGCGAGCAAAATTCAGTTAGGCAACTTTATCAAAGAGGCTTTGCAGCAGGTTGAAGAAAAAGGCGTTGATAAACGCCGTTTAGCCATGCTCGAAGAAGAACTCTGTTCGGTGCTGGAAGATGTTGAGTTTTGGGATTGCCACGCCAGAAGCCTCGCCATTCTGGCGACACCGGAAAGCATTACGACTTACCGTTTAGCGAACAATTTATCTGACCAGCTTGAAGTAAGCGAACGCTTTTACCTTAAGCCGCTGTTACGTGCGCTTACGTTCCCGCACTCTGCGTATATCCTGGCGTTATCAGTGAACGAAGCTCGGCTAATTGAGTTTTTCCCGGATGTTCCCCCTGAAGAAGTAGACGTGCCGAACATGCCGACATGCAGACGCGACGCAATGACCGAAGCGGCATTAAACGACCATCATCATGGCGCTGTGCATCATAAGGTACGACTCGCGCAATACACCCGAAAGATAGATCAAGCCTTGCGTCCTCTGTTTGCCAGCCACGATCACCCGCTTTTTTTAGTCGCTGCCGAACCTTTAGCCTCTATATATCGTGCAACCAATTCTCTGTCGAACCTTACCGACGAAACCTTATTCACTAACGCTGAACATATCGGTTTAACTGACCTGGTATCCCAGGTACGTCCCTTACTGGACTACTATTATCAGGTGCAGTTAGATTCCCTTAAAACGCGTTTCGAAATCCGCGCAGGTCAACGGCGGGTGACTCAGGAGATATCGGATGCCGCCCGCGCCGCTACTTTTGGGGCTATCGAGCTGCTTTTGGTTAATATCGAAAGCGCATTAAAGGGAACCATTGACGAGGATGGCTTACTATCACTGGACGACAGAGAAAACAGTTACGTTATCATCGACGAGATCGCTAAACGGGCAATGGCTACCGGGGCAAGGGTCTTAGCTGTGCGCGGTGAAGATCTGCCCTCTGGCGCTGAACTGTACGCGACTTTGCGTTACCCTCTGTAGGCAAGCTGCCTTAAAAGCCCGCGTAAGCGGGCTAACCTTTAGGGTAATCTTGTAAAAAAGCCTGCATTAAGCAGGCAATAATAATGATGGAGCGTATTTTTATCATTCTGAGTGAAATAAATGCTGTGTTATAAACCGAACGCGTGTCAGAAAATATTATAAATATTGTTTGGCAACATCAGATATGTCCTGAGAGGTAAGTTCTCTGTCTGAAGCAACATACAGAGAATCATGATCGCCGGTCAACGACGGAAAGCTTGCAGTCATGATCTGAAGATTAATTTCTTCGCCATTCGGATAAGTCTGGCGTACGGACGTTATGCCCTTAAGCACGATAATGACTTTGCTGGGATTGGCATTAAAAAAAACGATCACCTTTTTCATATATCACTCTGCATCTCTTTGTGATTGGGCAAGGTAAGAATGTTCCAGAAGTGAGACTACCTTCCATTTTTTGCGCGCTTTGGAAAATAAAAGCAAGCAATATCCTGCCTTAACGTGTATGGTGGCAATCCTTTTCATTCAGGAGCAGCCTATGTCGGGACGTAAAAACTCGCAATTCCGTCGCAATTATTTAGTCAAATGTTCATGTCCAAACTGCGCTAAAGAGTCAGAGCACAGTTTCACTCGCATACAAAAGGGGGCGCAACTTGTCTGTCCTTACTGTAGCGCTTTGTTTAAATCCTCTCAGCGTCTCTGAAGAAATACGCATACAATAAGTGGAAGAGATGATGCTTTTGAGGTCGTCTGACCTCATAAACAAGGCCCTGTCTGGTCAGGGAAAACCATCATCGTTATCGCGGGTCCTTGTTAATATCATTTATCGCAAAGC
This sequence comes from Enterobacter hormaechei ATCC 49162, assembly GCF_001875655.1. Lineage (NCBI taxonomy): Bacteria > Pseudomonadati > Pseudomonadota > Gammaproteobacteria > Enterobacterales > Enterobacteriaceae > Enterobacter > Enterobacter hormaechei. Next base: position 757,379 of record NZ_MKEQ01000001.1, on the reverse strand, counting down.
GTTACATTCGCAGCAGCAGGGCCTTTATCGCCGCTTACGATGATAAATTCCACTTTCTGTCCTTCAAAAAGTGTTTTGAAATTTTCCCCCTGAAGGGCAGAGAAATGCACGAAAACATCTTTGCTTCCATCTACAGGGGAGATAAAACCAAAACCTTTATCTTCCTTATACCACTTAACCAGACCTAAAATTTTTGATGACATAAAAACTCCATTTGAACATTTTCGATGTGACAGAAAAGCTAATAAAAATATAATGTGAAGGTATGGACTCAAAAGGAGGGGATATCAGCGATAGCGCCTGGTTATGAGAATTGTCATGCAACGTGTTAATCTGTCAGATGAGCAGACTAACGAGACCATTAATGCACGGGCAGGGTTAATTAGCAATTTTTATTTTGGCCTTCCAGATGGCTTTTTAAAAAATGAATGTTAACATTAATTATGTTCAGGAAGCCTGAATTGCCGAACGTGACTACAGCCCTAATGCTCCCGGCGTTGGCATTAGGGCTATAGTCACGGCGATTTATCCGGACTAAGGCAGTGCAGCAGAATTATTAATTATCACCCTCTTCATATTCCCGATTTTCGTTAATGTCTGGATTTATCTGTGCTGACAATCAGTGGATTCGTGGCAAACCCATGCGGGCATTTTCGCGCATTGCAATGCACAGCGTATGTGCATATCTCGTCTTCCTGATTTCGATTGTATGGGCAGGCCATTTTGTTTTTGATTTCACTCCACAACATCTCGTTGTAAGGTGATATGTTGTATATCGATATAGGCTTGAAAACACCATTAATGAAGACGCCATTCTTTGTCGGATATATCCTGTCACCGGGGTACAAATAGACATCGCTTTCATACCAAATGATGAGTTTCAAGAACTTGAGTCCCAAGATGCTTGAATAAACGATCCCCGTGTTAGGACAAATTACCGAGCTAATGACTCTCCATGACATCGCTATACCTCTTTCATTAAATAATTGAGAGAGTATAAGGTTTAGCATGAGAATTAGATTTCTGCAAACACGTAAGCTGTTGAAAATGATCGATATTATTTACATGCTCGCTACTATCCCCTTTGTTTTCATACGGATAAGGAAATTATTAAGTCGACTGTAAAGTTCAGATTTAGCACAATGTGCATTTAAGTGACGGATTTTTGATCGATGAAGGCGCGCGAGCGCCTGAATATATATTGTACACTGGCAATGAAATACATTAGATATACTTTCGTTTAGGCTAAAATGCACGCTGAAATAGAATGGGGGAGAGGGATGAGAACCAGGGGGATTTCATAACTGACGATGCATATAATCGATCGATTTCGACAGCACTGATAACACTATCGATGCATCGTGAGTTATTTTTGAATAATCCTGTGTATTTCCTTTTTCAGGTTTCCCAGGCGTGCGGTGCAAACAGATAGCCTTTATTGCGCACGGTTTTAATCCGGTAGGGTTCTGTGGCGCTATCCAGCAATTTTTTACGCAGACGTGAAATCGCCACATCAACGCTACGATCCATTCCGTCGTAACTTACGCCGCGCAGATTCTTCAGCAATGCATCCCGGTCCATAATTTGTCCTGCATGGGTTGCCAGTTCCCACAGCAGGTCAAAATCTGCGGTTGAGAGCGCAATCAGCTCCCCGGAAAGCATAACCTGTCGGTTGACCGGGTCGATAGAAAGCGTGCCAAAACGCATCGCTTTATGCGGCGTTAAAGAGGGCACAGGCGCTTCACGGTCAGCGCTGGCACGCTGACGCAGATGAAGGCGTAAACGGGCAAGCAGAACCGCAGGCGGCGTGGTTTTGAGGATGTAATCATTCGCGCCCATCTCAAGCGACAGAATATGATTCATATCACTGTCCAGGGAGGTCAGCAGTACGATCGGGCCGTCCCATTTCGCGCGTAAATCCCGGCAGAGCGTCATGCCATCTTTCCCGGGCAGCATGATGTCCAGCAACACCAGATCCGGATTTTCGCGGGTGACGACGTCTTCAGCGCGATCGCCACGAGGCTCGACAACCACTTCCATATCATGTTTACCCAGATAAGCGGCAATTAATTGCCCTACCTCGGGTTCATCTTCAACATAAACAATCTTATTCATACAACGTCTGTCATCGCGAAAAACGTCAACATACACCGCGCAACCTTAACCTTCCATTAATCTTTCAAAATTAGCCGGAGTTCCGTTATCCTGCTCGGGAATGTTATTTGAATGTTAAGGGAAAAGTATGGGGCTGGTGATCAAAGCCGCGCTGGGTGCGCTGGTGGTACTGCTGATTGGGGTGCTGGCTAAAACGAAGAACTACTATATTGCCGGGCTGATCCCGCTTTTTCCCACCTTTGCGCTAATTGCGCACTATATTGTGGCCTCTGAGCGGGGTATTGAGGCGCTGCGCGCCACGATTGTGTTCGGGATGTGGTCAATCATCCCGTATTTTATTTATCTGCTGTCGCTGTGGTACTTCACCGGTTTTTTGCGTCTGCCCCTGGCGCTGGGCGGGGCGGTAGTCTGCTGGTGCCTCAGCGCCTGGGTGCTCATCTTTTTCTGGAGCCGCGTCCACTAGCGCAGCGGGCGGCCACCGTCCACGGCAAACGTTCGGCCCGTAACGTAACAGCTGGTCAGCAGATAATCGATCAGGTCGATCACCTCTTTCTCGCCGGGCGCAATTTTCATTAACGACTTGTTGAGCGCCTGCTGACGATACTCGGCATCATCGCCCTCATTAAATAAAATCATTGCCGGAGCAATCGCGTTGACCTTCACCTCGGGGGCCAGCTTGCGCGCGAACGAGCGGGTCATATTATCCAGCGCCGCTTTGCTGGCCGCGTAGGCGATGTGTTTATCGCTTCCTCGCTCAACCACGTAATCGGTGAAATGGATAATGTCGCCTGCGGCATGGCCGTGCCCGCGCAGCAGATCCTGGAGGGCATGGTTGAGCAGATAAGGCGCATTAACGTGGATCTGCATCATACAGGCGAGCGTTTCACTGAGCGAATGTCCGGCTTTTTCAGGAAGCCAGGTACTGGCGTTGTGAATAACCGCCCGCAGTCCGTGGGTGGTCGACTTCACTTTGTCCGCGAAGGCGAGAATACCTTCATCTGTGGAGAAATCCGCCTGAATGCAGACTGCTCCGGCATTTCGTAGCCCTTCAATGGAGGGATATTCCGTGCGGTAACTGACGATAACCGGATGGCGAAGATTGAGAAAGTGATGGGCGAGGGCGAGGCCAATGCGACGGCCTGCGCCAGTGATCAATATTGGGCGTTGCTGCGTGTGTCCCATCGTAATCTCCTTTTCAGTTCAACAATGGGACAGGCGGCGCTATCCCATTAACATCCACGTTGCCGGTACGGCAGCGACTAACAGCAAACCTATCAATGCCATTTCGCGGCGCTTAAGGGCATTATCAAGCTGATGTGTACGGCGAGCGTAGATAAACACCAGCAGGCCCGGCGCGTAGAGCACCACGGACAGCAGCAGATGCATCGGTCCGGAAGCATACAACAACCATAGACCGTAAATACAGGCGCCGACGCCTACCGCATAGTGTGCCGGGCGGGTCGCAATTTTTAACAGATATGCGCCCACTAAGAAATAGGGTACCAGAATCATCTCGGAGGCGATGGTCAGCAGCGTGTTATAGTCCGATCCTGTGAGCCAGATCAGCACCAGACAGACCTGCACGCTGATGTTGGTCAGCCACAGAGAGGCCGATGGCGCACTGTTTTTGTTCTGACGGGCAAACAGGCGCGGGAACGCTTTGTGCGTGGCGGCCAGGAACGGGACTTCCGCTGCCATAATGGTCCAGCTCAGATAGGCGCCGCAAACGGAAACAATCAGACCCGCCGCGATAATCACGTCCCCCCAGGGGCCCAACATTTTCACCATCAGCCCGGCCATGGATGGGTTACGCATTTCCGCCAGTTCAGGGCGGGCCACCACGCCGAGCGACAACAGCGTCACCAGCAGATAAACGCCCAGCGCCGCCAGTACGGCCAACAGCGTGGCGCGTCCCACATCGCGCTTGTTACGCGCGCGGGCAGAGACCACGACGGCACCTTCAACGCCGATGAACACCCACAGGGTGATCAGCATGGTATTTTTCACCTGTTCCCAGACGGGGACGCCCAGCGCAATGCCGCTGAAATCGAGCGTAAAGACATCGAGACGGAAGGCGAGGAAGGCCAGCACGACGAACAGGCCAAGCGGCACCAGCTTGGCCAGCGTCGCCACCAGGTTAATGCTGGCTGCGGTCTGGACGCCACGCAAAATCAGCCAGTGAACTATCCACAGCAGGACCGAGGCGCCGACGATGGACTGCCAGGTATTGCCGTCGCCAAACAGGCGCAGTTCGGGCGTGTCGGTAAAGAAGCTGAGCGCCGAGAAGACGATAACCAGATAGGAGACGTTGGCGATCACCGCGCACAGCCAGTAACCCCAGGCGGAGCAGAAGCCGATCAGCTCGCCGAAACCTTCCCGGGCGTAAGTGAATATTCCGCCGTCCAGATCCGGTCGGATACGGGTCAGCAGCAGCATGGCGAACGCCAGCAGCAAAATCCCGACACCGGTAATGCCCCAGCCAATCAGTAATGCGGCCGGGCTGGCGACGGCCGCCATGTTCTGCGGCAAACTGAATACGCCCGCGCCCAGCATTGAGCTCAATACAAGTGCAGTTAAAGCACTCAGGCCAAGTTTCTTTTCCATTGGCTTCCTGTTATGAAAAGTCCAAATCCAGAATAATTATTTCGCTAAGGCGCATAAAAATGGTGGATCACGCTAAGGCGCGGGATTTTACGGAGTGTGAAGGATGCATGCAATGACGTGTGGCAGAAATCAGAAAAAAAGTAACAAAAAAGGCGGCACTGCGCCGCCTTTATGAAACCGTTTTGTTATTTGTACAGATCGGCGCTGATGGTCAGGTTGTTACCACGTTCCTGCCACTGGCGGGTAATGTGGTAATACTTCGCGCCTTTCTTCGCAGCACGCTTCGCCACCTGATAAGAGATTTCCGTCATGTTGCCATAGTTGCCCGTAAACTTGATGCTGTCGAACGGCACCATCTGCGCGGCAGTGGCTTTGTTCAGCTCTTCAATTTTCGTGCCGTCTGGTAACGTAACGGTATAACGACCGCCTTTCGTGGATTGGGTTTCAAAGAAACGGCCCACTTCAGCGCTTGGTGCCGCAGACGTGGCTACGCCCGGGATTTCAACTTTCTTCGCTTCCTCACCGCCTTTTGCTAATGCGGCACGGCCCGCGTCTGAATCCGCAGGAATGGCATCCGGGCTTTGCACTACGCGTTTTTTCGCATCTTGTTTATAGATGAAGGCGGTAATGCGCTGGTTTCCACCCTGGTTGGCATCAACCTGACGCACGATATAGAACGCGTAAGCGCCTTTCTCTCTTGCGGCTTTGGTGATGGCATCGTTGACTTCAGGCTGACTGCGGTAGAAGCCCTGAACGGTCACGGTGTCATACGGTTCCAGCTGAACAGCCTGATCTTTCGGCAGTTCAACAATGCCGTTAATCACGCGGTTTTTCTGTTCATCCGCTTTTGGGGCGTTCTCTTTGTACAGCGCAATCGTCACGCGCTGGTTGCCGCTGTTGCCTTGATCGGACTGGTCAACAACGTAAAACGAGGCAGCGCCGTTTTTATCGGCGGCTTTTGATGCGGCGGCGACGGCATCGCCAATGGAGTTATATCGGCCCACAATGACCGTATGGTCAAAAGGTTTTAACGCTGCCGCTTGCTCCGGCGTTAACTCTGTCGCGGCATTCGCAGACAGGGCGGTCGCGGAAAGAAGTGCGGACGCCAGGAGTGTGTTCTTAAGCTTCATAAAAATAATCCTTCGCCTTGCGCAAACCATGTACTGGTGTTGTTGTTAATTTGAGACGGTCCCGATTATGGCATTTAACACCCGTTGCTGTCTGCGGCATTTTTCACAGCCTGTGCTCACCAATGGACCTGATTCGATAACATTTTGTGATATGTGGAAAAAACAGGCGTTTGACAAGCAAAACTGATTAAGCATATGACTTTTACAAGTTAATTTAATGTTAATGAGTTGTTCTTTTATGGCGCTATATCATGTTTTTACCGCTTCGCTTGCGCGATTTATCGGTCCTGAAGGCGAATTGAAGGTAAATATCTCTGTCAGTGAGCCCGATCGCTTATTTTTCACAGATAAAGTAAGAAATAGTGTTTTCTGGCGGTAGATCACGGGCGCTATTTTCAGTAGGTTATAGAAAGTTTGTTACTGTTTTATTTTCCGGGGTTAATCATTCTCCGTCGTTATCGCGATGGCGAAAATTGATACAAACCGCGGGCAATTATCGACAAACCATCATCAAAAACCGATGGAAGGGAAAACTATGCGTATTGGGGTACCAAAAGAACGGTTAGCCAATGAAACCCGCGTAGCGGCAACACCAAAAACGGTGGAGCAACTGCTTAAACTGGGTTTTACCGTCGCGATTGAAAGCGGCGCGGGCAAACTGGCGAGTTTCGATGACGAAGCCTTTATTCAGGCTGGCGCGGACGTTGTGGACGGTGCTGAGGTCTGGCAATCACCCATCATTCTGAAGGTCAACGCACCGGAAGAGAGTGAAATTGAACTGCTGAACGCGGGCACGACGCTTGTGAGCTTTGTCTGGCCCGCCCAAAACCCGGAGCTGATGGAGAAGCTGGCGGCACGCGGTGTCACCGTGATGGCGATGGACTCCGTACCGCGTATTTCGCGCGCGCAGTCTCTGGATGCGCTCAGCTCGATGGCGAACATTGCTGGCTATCGCGCTATTGTCGAAGCTGCGCATGAGTTTGGGCGCTTCTTTACCGGTCAAATTACGGCGGCAGGCAAAGTACCGCCCGCGAAAGTGATGGTGATTGGTGCCGGTGTGGCAGGTCTTGCCGCTATCGGGGCCGCAAACAGCCTTGGCGCTATTGTTCGTGCGTTTGACACCCGTCCAGAAGTGAAGGAGCAGGTGCAGAGTATGGGCGCCGAGTTCCTTGAGCTGGACTTCAAGGAAGAAGCGGGCAGCGGTGATGGTTACGCGAAGGTCATGTCTGAAGCCTTTATCAAGGCGGAAATGGCGCTTTTTGCTGCGCAGGCAAAAGAGGTGGACATTATTGTCACCACCGCGCTTATTCCGGGTAAACCGGCGCCGAAGCTGATCACCCGTGAGATGGTGGATTCCATGCAGCCGGGCAGCGTTATCGTCGATCTGGCGGCGCAAAACGGCGGTAACTGTGAGTATACCGTGCCAAACCAGGTCACGACGACCGCGAACGGCGTGAAGGTGATCGGTTATACCGACCTGCCAGGACGTCTGCCAACCCAGTCCTCTCAGCTGTACGGCACGAACCTCGTTAACCTGCTGAAGCTGCTCTGCAAAGAGAAAGACGGCAACATCACCGTTGATTTTGATGATGTGGTGGTGCGCGGCGTTACCGTGGTGCGTGAAGGTGAAATCACCTGGCCCGCACCGCCAATTCAGGTTTCCGCTCAGCCTCAGGCCGCCCCGAAAGCGGCGCCAGAACCCGTAGAGCCAGCGAAACCTGCGTCACCGTGGCGCAAGTACGCCATTATGGCGCTGGTTATTATCCTGTTCGGCTGGCTGGCAGATGTTGCGCCAAAAGAGTTCCTCGGCCATTTCACCGTCTTCGCGCTCTCCTGCGTGGTGGGTTACTACGTCGTGTGGAACGTCTCCCATGCGCTGCATACGCCATTGATGTCGGTCACCAATGCCATCTCCGGGATTATCGTGGTTGGGGCATTGCTGCAAATTGGTCACGGCGGCTGGATCAGCTTCCTGAGCTTTATTGCGGTGCTGATCGCCAGTATCAATATTTTCGGTGGTTTCACCGTGACTCAGCGCATGCTGAAAATGTTTCGTAAAGGCTAAGGGGTAGCATATGTCTGGAGGATTAGTTACAGCCGCATACATTGTTGCTGCAATCCTGTTTATTTTCAGTCTGGCGGGGCTTTCCAAACACGAAACGTCTCAGCAGGGAAATAACTTTGGTATCGCCGGGATGGCGATTGCGCTGATTGCCACTATCTTCGGGCCGGACACCGGCAACGTGGCGTGGATCCTGGTGGCGATGATCATCGGCGGCGCGATTGGTATTCGTCTGGCGAAACGCGTTGAAATGACCGAGATGCCGGAGCTGGTTGCCATTCTGCACAGCTTCGTGGGTCTGGCGGCGGTGCTGGTGGGCTTCAACAGCTACCTGTACCACGAACCGGGCCTGGAGCCGATTCTGGTTAACATCCATCTGACCGAAGTGTTCCTCGGCATCTTCATCGGTGCAGTGACCTTCACCGGGTCGATTGTGGCGTTCGGTAAGCTGCGCGGGAAGATCTCTTCTAAACCGCTGATGCTGCCTAACCGCCATAAGCTGAACCTGGCGGCGCTGGTCGTATCCTTTGTGCTGCTGGTGGTCTTCGTGCGTACCGAAAGCGTAGGCTTGCAGGTGCTGGCGTTACTGGTGATGACCCTCATCGCGCTGGCGTTCGGCTGGCATCTGGTGGCGTCTATCGGCGGGGCAGATATGCCGGTGGTTGTCTCCATGCTGAACTCCTACTCCGGTTGGGCGGCGGCGGCGGCAGGCTTTATGCTCAGCAACGACCTGCTGATTGTCACCGGTGCGCTGGTTGGTTCTTCCGGTGCCATCCTGTCTTACATCATGTGTAAGGCGATGAACCGTTCGTTTATCAGCGTCATCGCGGGTGGCTTCGGTTCGGACGGTTCATCAACCGGCTCTGACGAAGAAGTGGGCGAGCACCGTGAAATCAGTGCAGAAGACACCGCAGAGATGCTGAAAAACGCGCATTCTGTCATCATCACCCCAGGCTACGGCATGGCGGTGGCGCAGGCGCAGTATCCGGTGGCGGAAATCACCGAGAAACTGCGCGCGCGCGGTATCAAGGTTCGCTTTGGTATTCACCCGGTGGCGGGGCGTCTGCCAGGCCACATGAACGTGCTGCTGGCGGAAGCGAAGGTGCCTTACGACATCGTGCTGGAAATGGACGAGATCAACGATGATTTCGCCGACACCGACACCGTGCTGGTGATTGGCGCCAACGACACCGTTAACCCGGCGGCGCAGGACGATCCGCGTAGCCCAATTGCGGGAATGCCTGTTCTGGAAGTGTGGAAGGCGCAGAACGTCATTGTCTTCAAACGCTCGATGAACACCGGTTATGCTGGCGTACAGAACCCGCTGTTCTTCAAAGAGAACACCCACATGCTGTTTGGCGACGCCAAGGCCAGCGTGGATGCGATCCTGAAAGCGCTGTAATTTCGCTTCAACCTGACAAACCGCCCCCAGGGGCGGTTTTCTTATTTCTGCGGCCAGCTTTTCTCCTCTGTCTATACTTTACCCTTTGTGTAATACGAGGAGGTGTAATGCGATTTTTGTCCCGCTTCGACATCATTGAGCTGATGATGACGCCGTCTTTCTGGATCGGCGTCGCCACGGTGGTCTTTGTAACTCTGCTGGTGTACTGGCTGCTGACGCGCCTGATCGCCTTCGTTAAGAAAGGGATCACTACCTGGGGCGACAAGCACCCTACCACCAACCGGATGCGTTTTATCCTGACGGATATGCTTAACCGCACCAGCCGCTTTCTGCTGTTTGTGGTGGCGCTGCTGTTCAGCCTGCGCTTCGTCGACTTACCGGATCATCTCTTTGGTACCGTGAGCCACGCCTGGTTTCTGGTCTTCGCGATCCAGGTGGCGCTGTGGATGGATCAGGGGGTTGTGTCGTGGCTTCGTCACGTCATGCTGGCGCCGGGTAGCCATAAAAACCCGGTGACGCTGGTGATCACGGGGCTTATCCTCCGTGCCATTGTCTGGTCAGTGATGCTGCTGTCTATTCTTGCTAACGCGGGCGTCAACATCACTGCTCTGGTTGCGAGCCTTGGGGTAGGGGGTATTGCCATCGCCCTCGCGGTGCAAACGATCCTGAGCGACGTGTTTGCATCGCTCTCTATCGGGTTTGATAAGCCGTTCGAAATTGGCGATTTTGTGGTGTTTAACGATGTCGCCGGGACGGTAGAGCACATTGGCCTGAAAACCACCCGTATCCGCAGTCTGAGCGGGGAGCAAATTGTCTGCGGGAACGCCATCCTGCTGCAACAGACGCTGCATAACTATAAGCGGATGCAAACGCGCCGGATCGTCTTTACCTTCGGGGTCGCCAGCGACACGGCGCCGGACAAACTGCGTTCTGTGGGGGAGATGGTCAAACAGATCATTACGGACGTCGGGGAAACGAAGTTTGACCGCGCCCATTTCCTGGGCTTCGATCGCGATCGTCTGACCTTCGAGGTGGTCCATATCGTTAATACGGCAGATTACAACAAGTACATGGATATTCAGCAGGAGATCAATATCCGTATTCTGGAGGGATTGAACCAGCAGGAGATCAAGCTGGCGCTGCCGAGCATGGTTCTGCACGCGCCCTGGATGAATGCCGACGACGAGGCATCTGCGCAACGGTTGAGCGAAGCGCAATAAAAAAAGCCCGCCGTTACCGGCGGGCTTTCATATTGGGGGTCAATCGTCTTCCTCATCGTCCAGTTCAACCGGCGTCTGATACTGATCCGGTTTGATGACCAGAAGGTCGCAGCGCAGATGGTCGATCACCTGCTCGGCGGTATTCCCCAGGAATGCGGCAGAAATACCGGTCCGGCCAATGGTGCCCAGCACCACAATCCCGGCCTGCAAATGCTCCGCCAGATCCGGAATAACCTCTTCAGGTAACCCCTTTTCTACGTGCGTCATGTTCTCATCGATACTGAATTTCTGGCGCAGCGCTTTCATCGCCAGCAGATGCTGGCCGCGAATCGCGTCGTTATAGACGCTCGGGTCAAATTCAGGTAATTCGATGGCGATATTGATTGGCGTAACCGGATACGCTCCCACCAGATGGACTTCGGTGTGGTTAACCTGGTCGGCAAGCTGGATGGTTTCCTTCACCAGCTTCTCGTTCAGCGAATTGTGATAATCCTCTTCGCTGGCCAGATTCACCGCCACGACGGCTTTCCCGCCTTCAGGCCACGGCTGATCTTTCACCATCCACACCGGGCAAGGGCATTTGCGCAGCAGGTGCCAGTCGGTTGGGGTGAAAATCACAGATTCCAGTTTGTCATGCTGGTGCGCCATTTTCAGCAGCAGGTCATGCCCACCGGCCACCACTTCCTGAATAATGGCTTCGAAAGGTCGGTTGTGCCAGACCACTTTGATATCAATCGGTACGCCCGCTTCCAGGTAATATTTCGCCTGCTCGCGGATCCACGCGGTACGCTGGCTGATCACTCCCTGACGCATAGCGGTGCGCTCGTCAGGCGACAGAAGGGTGGTCATCTCGTATGAGAAGTCATAAATCGGCAAAAAAGCTTTAATTTTGCCACCAATCCGTTGATGTAAATACACAGCACGTCGTAATGCCGGCTGATCGTCCTGATTAGGATCGATAGCCACCAGCATGTTTTGATACTTTGCCATACAGGTCTCCTTACTACTGTCACCACAGTCTGTAAGTAAAAGAGTAACCTATATATCTTGAATGAAACAGGGGGGAAGTTTTGCCAGATCAATAATCATGAAAATTTATCGACCTGGCATGGGATATCCGGGAGAGTTATGCCACGTTGCGCGAGTGACCCGCCAGAATGGCCAGCGCTTCACCGTTTTCGATGGTGATGTACTTACCTTTAACCGCCAGCATGCCACTCTTCTGGAAGCGACCCAGCAGACGGCTGATGGTTTCCACGGTCAGGCCCAGATAGTTACCAATATCACCGCGCGTCATGGTCAGGCGGAATTCGCGTGGGGAGAAGCCCCGTTCCGCGAAACGGCGAGAGAGGTTATAGATAAACGCGGCCAGACGCTCTTCGGCATTCTTTTTGGAAAGCAGCAGGATCATATCCTGATCGCCTTTGATCTCACCGCTCATCAGACGCATCATCTGCTGACGCAGGTTCGGCATCTTACCGGACAGATCGTCCAGCGTCTCAAACGGGATTTCGCAGACCATAGAGGTTTCCAGCGCCTGAGCAAAGCTCGGGTGATGGCCACTGCCGATGGCGTCAAAGCCGACTAAATCGCCTGCCAGATGGAAGCCGGTGATCTGCTCGTCGCCCTGTTCGGTAATAGTGTAGCTTTTGATGGTGCCAGAACGGATAGCATAGAGCGATTTCAGTTCGTCTCCCGCCTTAAACAGCGTCTGCCCTTTCTGAATAGGCTTTTTGCGCTCGATGATATTGTCAAGCTGATCGAGTTCATGCTCATTCAGGGTAAACGGGATACAGAGCTGGCTGATGCTGCAATCCTGGCAATGGATAGCACAACCGCCAGACTGAATGCGTCGTATAATTCGCTTTTCCGGGATCATAGGTTTGCTCAAGCCTTAATTGATATTGGTCAATTTTAACATCTTTTTGGTAAGGACGTAAGCCTGGCAAACCCCCAATAAAGACAAGAGACGGCAACGTGCTGCCATCTCCTTGAAATTCCACAGATTGATTAAGGATTATTGGTCTAACAGGAAGAAAATTAAGCACAAAAAGCCTGGGAATTACAGCAGAAAATACCCTTCGTGACGCAGCAGCCACTCTTTGCGCTGTACGCCCCCGGCATAGCCGGTCAGGGTGCCGTTGCGCCCAATCACGCGATGGCAAGGCACCACAATGCTGACGGGGTTAGAGCCATTTGCCGCACCGACCGCGCGCGCCGCACCGGCACGGCCAAGCTGCTCTGCCAGCTGACCGTAGTGCATCACCTGCCCGCAGGGAATATTACGCAGCGCCTGCCACACCTCGCGCTGAAAAGGGGTGCCCGCCGTGGCGGTTGGCAGGGTATTAATAATGCCGAGATCGCCCTCGAAGTAGGCCGTCAGTTTATCGCTCAGCCCGCCAGGATTACGGGCGGTGATGCGCTCGTAACCCTCGGCACGATAATGGATGTTGAGCAGCTCAACCATCCGGTCGCTGTGCTCTTCCCACTCAACAGCCCGCAGATTAAACGCTTCATCCGTGATAACCCACAGCGGCCCCAGGGGTGTCGCAATCTTGTCTTCGAGTAATCTCAGCATCAATACTCCTTAGTTCAGCCTCGGGTAAACACCCGGTCCAATCGGCAGGCCGACAAGATACCACGCCACCAGCATCACCAGCCATACCCCTAAAAAGATAAGCGGATAGGGCAGGACCAGCGAATAGTAGGTACCCAGTTTAGCCTCCGGTCTGTAGCGTTGCAGGAAACCTAGAAACAGCGGAACGAAGGGTGACACGGGCGCCAGCGGGATCACCGAGGAGTCGGCGACACGGAACAGGACCTGGGCGAATGCCGGATGGAAGCCGAGCATCATAAACATGGGGACAAAGATGGGCGCCAGAATCGACCAGATGGCCGACCCGCTGGCAATAAACATGCACAGCAGGGACGACAGCAGCGCCAGCCCGACAAACGCCGGAACGCCGCTCAACCCCGCCGCCTCCAGCGCGTCTGTCAGGCTCACGGCCATAAACTTGCCCATGTTGCTCCAGTTAAACATGGCCACAAATTGTGCCAGCGGGAACACCATTACGATGAAACCCGCCATCTCTTTCATCGGCTCGATCATCAGGTGTGGCAGATCCCCCTGACGACGGATTTTCCCGGTAGCGATGCCGTACGCGAGCGAAACGACGAAGAAGAAAAGAATTATCAGCGGCACAATGCCCTGAATAAACGGCGAGGGCAGGACGGTGTGTTTGATCGGATCGCGCAGCACGCCATTCTCCGGCACCACCATCAGCGCCACCACCGCAATGAACGCCAGCGAGACAATCCCGGCGACGCGCAGGCCGAACTGCTGCTCTTTGCTCAGCGTCTCAAGTTTTTCATCGCTCCGGCCTTCCCATTTACCCAGACGCGGCTCAATGATCTTATCGGTAATCAGCCCCCCGACAATCGTCAGAACAATCACCGAACTGGCCATAAAGTACCAGTTGTCGATCACGCTGACGTGCATCGCCGCATCGATGGTCCTGGCTGCCTCCGTGCTGATGCCGGAGAGCAGCACATCGGTGGTCACAATGAGCAGGTTAGCGGTAAACCCGCAGCCAACGCCCGCAATCGCCGACAGCAGGCCCGCAACAGGATGACGACCGACGGCGAGGAAAATCAGCGCCCCCATCGGCGGCATGATCACCAGCGCCGCGTCGGACGAGATATGGCTGAAGAAGGCTATGAACAGCACCATATAGCTGGCATAACGCGCGCTGACGTGCGAAGCCATCTTCACCATCAGCGCGGGCAGCAGGCCCACGCGCTCGGCCAGTCCCGCCCCTAACACCAGGGCGAGAATGGCGCCCAGCGGCGCAAAACCGCTGAAGTTTTTAATCACGTTCGGCAAAAACCAGTGCAACCCTTCAACGCTGAGCAGGTTTTTCACTGCCACCATGCTGCCGTCGGCCGGGCTGCGCACGCTCACCTCAAAGGCGGACAGCACAGCCGTCGCGACCATCAGGATGACAATTAAATAGATAAAAAGCAGGAAAGGGTGCGGCACTTTATTGCCGATCCTTTCAACCCAGCCATAGAGCTTACCGGATGGGGAATGCGAAGGTATGGAAGACATACTCATGGGCGTTCCTCGGGACTGTTGTTGTGTTGTTGTGTTGTGTTTTTTTATTTTAAAAGTGACGGTGTCACGCCCTGCGGGATCGGACACGCGTACGGTTTTTCTGTTATGTGTTGTTCGAACTCTTCCCGGCATTTTCGCAGCAGGTCGGCATCCTGAAGCAGATGCAGCGCGGTCGCGCCCATCACTTTTCCGGCCAGCAGCATGCCTTTATGGGCAATGGAGGTACGCCCCTGCGCCACTAATTGCCAGGTATGCAACGGCGTGCCGACGGTAAAGCAGGGGCTAAAGCACTGGGCGACGGGCATCTTCCAGCTGACATCCCCCACGTCGGTGGAGCCTGCCAGCACGTTATCGGTGATGGCATAAGGGGCAACTTCATCCACCAGCAGCGTCTCCTGATGGCGTCGGGCAAAGGCTTTCCCTTCTTCGCCCCCCGTTGCAGCAATGTTTTTCAGGCTGTTTTGCAGGTCGTCTGGCGTGAGCGTGGCGCGGATCTCACGGGCGAACGCGCGTTCTTCTTCCGTCCAGACCGGCGTGCCGTAATGCTGCAATGCGCGGTACATCGCCGCTTCGAGCGTACGGTTCGGCAGATAGCTGGAGCAGGCTTTATCAAAGCGACACTCGACGGTGGTTTCGGTCATCATCGCCGCACCCTGGGCGATTTTCTCGATGCGCGCGTAGATTTGTTGCGCGTCGGCCATCTCCGGGGCGCGGATCAGATACAGTACCTCGGCCTGGGCCTGCACCACGTTGGGCGAAATCCCGCCGGTATCGGTGATGGCGTAATGTACGCGCGCTTTTTCAATGATGTGTTCGTTGAGGAAGTTTGTGCCGGTGGTCATCAGCGTCACGGCATCCAGCGCGCTGCGTCCCAGATGCGGCGAGTTTGCCGCATGGGCTGCGATCCCCTTAAACCGCCAGGCGGCCTGAATATTGGCCAGCGTGCTCACGTTAAACATGCCAGCGAAGGCTTCCGGGTGCCAGGTCACGGCTGCGTCCACGTCGTCAAATAACCCTTCACGGACCATAAAGGTTTTACCGGAGCCGCCTTCTTCGCCGGGGCAACCGTAGAATCGTACCGTTCCGCTTCCGCCGTGCTGTTCCAGCCAGCTTTTCACCGCCACCGCACCGGCAAAGGCCGCCGTGCCTAACAGGTTATGCCCGCAGCCGTGTCCGTTCGCCCCCGGGGTGGCGGATTGCGCCGTCGCGCAGTGTGCCTGCTGGCTTAATCCCGCCAGGGCATCATATTCGCCCAGAAGAGCGATAACGGGCTTGCCGCTGCCGTAGCTGGCAATAAAGGCGTTGGGAATGCCTCCGGCTTCCCGCGTCAGGGTAAAGCCCTCGGCTTCCAGCGCGCTGGCGAGCCGTTCGGCGGACCAGAACTCTTCAAAGCGCGTTTCGGGATGGTCCCAGATGTCGTCGGCAATATCGGTAAACGTCTGACATCGCGTGTCGATGGCATCAGCGATAAAAGCGTAGTTCTCCTGCATTACACACCTCGCGTCCACGGGAAATTAAGCGCAGTTCGCGCCAGCGTTTCGATGGCAACGTTCATCACCTGCTCATCAAAATCGAATTTTTCGTTGTGATGTCCGGCGCTCAGTTCCGTGCCGAAGACCATATAAGAGGCCATACCGCCGTTCTGCTGTACGCGGGCCATCATCAGCGTGGCATCTTCGGAGCCCGCAGGCGCTTTGACTTTATCAATGGCATGAGTCACGCCGGGCACCTGGCTTGCCTGTTCGCGCAGATAATCGACCCAGGCCGGGGAAGGGGCACTGGAGGTCGCCGCCCCCATCAGCTTAATCCCGGCTGTTACGCCGTAGAGGGCTGCCGCGCCGGTAATCACCGCCTGTGCGCGATCGAAGACATAATGATTAATCGCCTCGCTTTCCCCGCGGGTTTCAACCTTAAGCAACGCATCAGCCGGCACCACGTTGCGTCCGCTGCCCGCCTGCATGACCCCGACGTTAACCCGGGACGCGCCTTCGCTGTGTGGCGCGATGCCATGCAGCGCGATAGCGGCCTGGGCAGCCGCGAGCAGGGCGTTACGGCCCGCTTCCGGTTTACCGCCAGCATGTGCGGCGACCCCGGTAAAGCGCACGTCAAATTTGGTTGTCGCCATAAAGTTATCGCTGCCGCAGATCACCGTCCCTTTCGGCACGCCGGTGCCAATATGAATGGCGGTAAAGTAGTCCACGCCGTCCAGCGCCCCTGCGGCAACCATGGCGCGCGCACCGCGCGTACCCTCTTCGGCAGGCTGGAAGATCAGTTTGATGGTGCCGTTGAGCTGCGCTTCGTGCTGCTTAAGCACCTGCGCCAGCCCCAGACCAATGGTGGTATGCCCGTCGTGACCACAGGCGTGCATCATGCCCGGGTTGCAGGAGGCAAAACCGTCGCGGTATGGACGGTGGCTGTCGTCATGCGCTTCGCTCAGATCAAGCGCGTCCATGTCCACGCGAAAGGCCAGCGTCGGGCCGGGGCGACCGGTATTCAGGGTCGCGACAATGCCGGTGAACCCGCCTTCGAACGGCGCGAGCCATTTCTCCGGCGCGCCTTGTTCGCGCGCGCGGGAAAACGCGCTCTCCAGCGCGGCGTGATCAGGCAACCCCATCCGGCTTTCGGCGTCGACCACGTCGCGGCCCATAGCCAGTTCATAACCCAGGTGATCCAGGATCTCCGCCACTTTTGCCGCGGTGCGAAACTCCACCCAGCCGGATTCCGCAAAATGGTGAAAATCGCGACGCCATGCGCTCAGTTGTGGGACCAATGTCTGGATGTACTGCGCCAGTGAACTCATATCCTTTCCTGTCATCATTAAAATATGTGAACTGCTTCACGCTGTGATAGTTTTTACTTATCACTGAGCGATTTTTCACAGTTTTAACCGTTCAGGAATTACCCTCGCACATCCGTTTCCATTAAAGTAGATGACAGTTTCTTTACTCTGATAAACAACGGTTATCGGTCGCGTTATGTCATTTCAGATTAAATTTCATCAAATCAGGGCGTTTGTCGAAGTGGCCCGTCAGGGCAGTATTCGCGGCGCCAGCCGGACGCTGAATCTTTCGCAGCCCGCGCTGACCAAATCCATCAAAGAGCTGGAAGAGGGCATGGCGGCCCAGCTGTTTGTGCGCCGGAGTAAAGGCGTCGCGCTGACCGAGTGTGGGGAAGGGTTTTACCACCGCGCTAATTTGATTCTGGAGGAGCTACGGGCGGCGCAGGATGACATCCGCCAGCGGCAGGGCGAACTTGCCGGGCAGATCAATATTGGAATGGGGGCCAGCATTTCGCGCAGCCTGATGCCAGCCGTGATTACGCGCTTTCATGCCCAGCATCCTCAGGTCAACGTCCGGATTATGGAGGGCCAACTGGTGTCGATGATTAATGAATTACGGCAGGGTGAGCTGGACTTTACCATCAACACCTATTATCAGGGGCCGTACGATCACGAATTTACTTTTGAAAAGCTGTTTGAAAAACCTTTTGCCGTATTTTGCCGGGCAGGACATCCGGCGACAGGGGCGACTTCAATTCATGAGCTTCTGCAATATAACTGGACAATGCCTACCCCTCGGGGAAGTTATTATAAGCAGTTACAGGATACCTTTAACCACCGCTCTCTAATACCGCGCATTGGGGTTGTCTGTGAGACTTTTTCCTCTTGTATTAGCCTTGTCGCACAAAGCGATTTCATCAGTATTTTACCGCAGGAGCTGGGGTGCGATCCGCTTCTGGCGCACCGTCTGATAATGTTGCCGGTTGTCGAATCCCTGCCTAAAGCCGCATATTATTTAATTCAGCGACGCGATTCTCGTCAGACACCGCTTGCCGAATCATTAATTACGCAGTTCAGAAGGGAAGCCAGAAAATTAATTTAATAAAAATAATAACAATAAAAAAATAGAGTCTGTCCGACATCAGACAGACTCCACAGTACACACAGTTGTGCATCCTTTGGCGGACCCTACATGCATTATCCATTGGGCAGGTTTATTAAGTTATAACAGCTTTTTCTTAAAAGAGAAGGGCGTTGAGTGATTGATTTCACGATTTTTTAACGTAAATTTTTTAATTAATGGTAACTGAAATTTAAGTTAAGGTCGGATGAAATATATAGCGTCCGTGATTAATCTGTTTTCTGGACTATTATTTGAACCCTTGCCCGGGTGATTGAGACCCGCAGCGGGCGCAGGTATAGTACATCACTCAGATGTAGCCGGAGGATTTCCATGAACCCTGACGACAAATCACTTTTTCTTGACGCCATGGAGGATGTCCAGCCGCTCAAGCGCTGCACGGATATTCACTGGCAGCAGAGCCGTAACACGCGGGCGCGTCAGGAAATCGATACTGAGCAGCTCGATAACTTTCTGACGCTGGGGTTTCTGGAACTGTTGCCCCTTGACGAGCCGCTGATGTTCCAGCGCGAAGGGGTACAGCAGGGAGTGTTCGATAAGCTGCGTTCCGGCAAATATTCCCGTCAGGCCAGCTTAACGCTGTTACGCCAGCCTGCGGAGCAATGCCGCCAGCTGGTGTATTCCTTTATTCGCCAGGCCGGACGTGACGGGCTACGCAACCTGATCATCGTCCATGGTAAAGGGCGCGAACAGCAATCACACCCTAACGTGGTGCGCAGCTATCTTGCGCGCTGGCTGACCGAGTTCGACGAAGTACAGGCCTTTTGCGAAGCGCAGCCGTATCACGGCGGCAGCGGAGCATGCTATGTCTCGTTGCGTAAGTCAGATGACGCGAAGCGAGATAACTGGGAGCGCCACGCCAAGCGCAGCCGCTAATCAGGAAGGCGGGCGATATGCTCGCCCGCCTGTCACTCAGAAGGTTTCCCAGTTTGCGTCGGATGCGTTCGCGCCTGCCACTGACGGGCGCAGCAGCACGGGCGTTTTCACGTTTTCAGGGCGAGCCACCGGCGATCCCTGAGTATTCAGCCGGAATGCCGCCACGGCCTGGCGCAGCTGTTCAGACTGATCTTCCAGCGCCGCCGCCGCCGTTGCCGACTCCTGCACCAGCGCGGCGTTTTGCTGCGTCACGCTGTCCATCTGCGAGACCGCCAGGCTGACCTGTTCAATACCGCGGCTCTGCTCGTCAGACGCCGACGCGATCTCCCCCATAATATCGGTTACGCGCGTCACGGCCGCGACGATCTCTTTCATGGTCGCACCCGCCTCGCTCACCTGTTCCGAGCCGGTATTCACCCGGCTGACGGAGTTTTCAATCAGCCCTTTGATCTCTTTCGCCGCCTGCGCGCTGCGGCTGGCCAGCGTCCGTACTTCACCTGCCACGACCGCAAAGCCGCGACCTTGTTCTCCGGCACGGGCGGCTTCAACCGCCGCGTTGAGCGCCAGAATGTTGGTCTGGAAGGCAATGCTATCGATAACGCCGGTGATATGCGCGATTTGCTGCGAACTGTCGGCAATGTCATTCATGGTACGCACCACGTTATCCACGACCTGGCCGCCGCGCGCGGCGGTTTCAGACGCATTTTTCGCCAGCAGCGTCGCCTGTCGGGCGTTATCCGAGTTCTGTTTCACCGTGGCCGTCAGCTCTTCCATGCTGGCGGCGGTCTCTTCCAGCGAGGCTGCCTGCTGCTCGGTGCGGGCGGAGAGGTCGTTACTCCCGGCGGCAATTTCCCCCGCGCCCGTGTAGATGGAATCTGTGCTGCCGCGCACGGCGCTGACGGTGCTCACCAGCGACTGCTGCATCTCGTGCAGACCTGCGGCCAGCTGGCCCATCTCGTTGCGCCCGGACATCGCGACGTTTTGCGTCAGATCGCCGCTCGCGATGGTGCGAATATGGTTCATGATGGCGTTGAGCGGTTTCAGGAGCAGGTGCTGTAAACCCTGCCAGATCACCACCAGCACGGCGATCACGGTCAGGAAGATTGCCGCCAGCGTCCACTGCATCTGGGTAAAGCTGCTCTGGTTCTCTTCGGCGGCGGCTTTCAGCAGAACGTTGTTTTCGGCGCGCCAGCGGGTATAGACTGCCTCCATCTCATCCTGTGCCTGCTGGGCGTCAAGGTCGCCATAGGCCTGATAGTTATCGGCGCGCAGATACTCAATGGACAAGCGCATCACCTCGTGCATTTTCTTCCACGCTTTCTGCATCTCTTCGGTGAGCGCGCTATTCTGGCCCTTTACCTGCGGGATCGCCTGCCAGTTTTTATAATAGTCTTCGGCTTTGGTCAGCGAGGCGTTAGCGGTCCCCAGCAGGGTGTTGATCGCTGCGAGGGACGCCGGATCGCGCTGGTTTTTCAGGTAGCGGATCGCCACGCGGGTGACGGTAACGCGCGTTTTTACCAGCGTGTTAACGCTGTCGCTCAGGCTCTCCTGTTGGGCATTGAGCACCCCGGAGTTTTGAAAGTTTTGCCGATCGTTGTTAACGGCAGAGTAGAACAACCCTCCCGTGACAACTTGCAGCAGACAGAATATGGTGAGGGCAAAGATAATCCCGGTAATCACGTGCAGATTTTTCAGCATGGCGGTCATCCGTAAGAGAAGAGGCAGGGTTACATCAATACTATCGTCGTAGCGAATTTAAACTTTAATTTTACTATTGCTTAACTAATGGTTTCGTCGCGGAACCTGTTGTAAATCCGGATCATTTTTTATGAGGAAGGTCAGCATGAGCAGCATAGATAAAAGCGGAACGTTCACGCTCGGCACGCGTACGGTTAAACGATTTGGCTATGGCGCGATGCAGCTTGCCGGGCCTGGCGTTTTTGGTCCGCTAAAAGACAAAAATGCGGCGCTGGCGGTGCTGCGCGAAGCGGTGGCGTCGGGCGTGAATCACATTGATACCAGTGATTTTTACGGCCCTCATGTGACCAACCAGCTTATCTGCGAGGCGCTTCATCCGTACCGGGACGATCTCACGATTGTGACCAAGATCGGTGCCCGACGCGGCGAGGACGCCTCCTGGCTACCGGCGTTTTCCGCGCAGGAGTTGACGCAGGCGGTGCATGACAACCTGCGTAACCTGAAACGGGATGTGCTGGACGTGGTTAACCTGCGGATCATGTTTAGCGCCCACGGACCGGCGGAAGGCTCGATTGCCGCGCCGCTGAGCACCCTCGCAGAGCTGCAACAGCAGGGGCTGGTTCGCCATATTGGGCTGAGCAACGTCACCGCTTCGCAGGTCGCTGAAGCGCAGAAGATGGTTTCCGTGGTGTGCGTACAGAACATGTACAACGTTGTGAATCGCGGTGACGATGCGCTGGTTGATTCGCTGGCGCAGCAGGGGATTGCCTGGGTGCCGTTCTTCCCGCTGGGTGGTTTCACACCTCTGCAATCTTCCGGGCTACAGGCGGTGGCGGATTCCCTGGGCGCGACGCCGATGCAGGTAGCGCTGGCATGGCTGCTGCAACGCTCGCCAAATATCCTCTTGATCCCGGGAACATCTTCGGTGGCGCATCTGCGTGAAAACCTGGCGGCTGCCGATCTGGTATTGCCGCCTGAGGCGCTGGAGACGTTAAATTCGCTGGCGGATTAACCCTGACAGCAGCAAAAGCCCGGAGGATTTTTCGGGCTTTTGCTGTTTACGATCCCATCTGACTTCTTTGCCGGTGAAGCGCTAACGCTTCCGCCACGATTTCCTGCTTACTTTTCCGTGTTTCATACGCAGTAATGCGGATGTACTCCATCAGCGCAGGATCGATGCGCGCGCTTAACATCCTGAGTTCGGCCTCCTTTGCTACACCGCGAGCAACACGTTTATCGGGATAATCACGGGCTGGCATGGGAAACGTCCTCCAAAAATTGTCTTGTTAATTTGTGCTGTAAAATATGCGTTAGTCTAAATGTAAAGTCAACAGGTAGTGATTATGCAGTGATGTGTATTTATCTTTTGTGCATTTATAAGTCAGTGATAAGTGATGGTGTAGTGATGTTTTATGACGCGTTAAGCTTGCCCATGCGTAAAAATTTACAAAGCAAATAATCTTCATTGCAATAGGGGCTTATAAGCGAAGCGGTTAAGCCGTAGCCAGCCGCTTACGCTGACATGGCTTGATCGATACCTCCGTTAAAACTACTGTATATAAAAACAGTATGGAGGTGTTTATCATGATCTTTTTCAAACCCGCAGAGTTGCGTGAAATCGTTGCTATTCCACTTTTCAGCGACTTAGTACAGTGCGGCTTCCCCAGCCCGGCAGCGGATTATGTAGAGCGGCGTATCGATTTAAACGAGCTATTAGTCGCCCATCCCAGCTCCACTTACTTTGTCAAAGCCGCCGGTGACTCGATGATAGAAGGGGGGATCAATAACGGTGATTTGCTGGTGGTGGACAGTTCCCGCAAGCCTGAGCATGGCGATATCGTGATTGCGGCGGTAGAGGGCGAATTTACCGTGAAGCGCCTCCAGCTACGTCCCAATATTCAACTCAACCCCATGAACAGCGCCTATTCACCGATTATTGTCGGCAGCGACGATACGCTCGATATCTTTGGGGTGGTGACGTATATCGTGAAATCCGCAAGCTGATCGTGTTTGCGCTCTGTAAGGTGTCTTCCGGCAGAATACATTTTGTCTACATTATAATTTTAATTTATGATTCGCACACGAACAATTAGCGTTATGCAGGGTTTTAGCATCGTGGCGGTCAATAAAACCCTGATTTTATAAAGTAATCAGGAGATTCATTTTTATGTCAGACAATAATCCCCGCCCATCCGGCTGGGTAGGCCTGTGGTGCCTGCTGGTGGGCGTGATACTTCTTGTGACGGGGCTGTTTTTTGCCATCGGCGGTTTCAAACTGGTTTCTCTGGGGGGGAGTTGGTACTTTCTCATTGCCGGGGTTATCACGCTGCTCTCTGCGATCCAGTTCTTCCGCCGCAAGTCCTCTGCCGTGGGGCTGTTTGCCCTGGTGTTTCTTGGCACCCTGATTTGGGCATTTTTCGATGCCGGGCTAGACTTCTGGCCGCTGGTTTCCCGTTTAATGGTACCTGCCGGGCTGATGGTGCTGGCAGCCGCCACCTGGCCTGCACTGCGCAAGCGTGAAGGAAAACCGTCCTCCACAAAAGGGGCGATGGGGGTCTGCGCGGTGCTTATTGTCGCCATGGGTGTCACCTTTGTTCAGATGTTTCAACCCCATCCGACCGTGCCGTTTAGCGGTGAAAAACGCCCCCTGGTGCCGGTAAAAGACGAGGCGAAACAGCAGAACTGGGATCACTACGGTAATACGGCTGGCGGCAGTCGTTTTGTGGCGCTGGACCAGATAACCCGTGACAATGTGAAAAACCTGAAACCGGTCTGGACCTTCCATACCGGTGACGTACCGGAAAGTCCGGACGGCAACGGCGCAGAAGATCAGCAAACGCCGCTACAGGTTGGCGATCGTGTCTTCCTGTGTACGCCGCATAACAACGTGATTGCCGTGGATGCCGACAGCGGGAAAGCGATCTGGAAAGCGGAAATCAACGCTAAGTCTGCAATCTGGATGCGCTGCCGTGGCCTGGCGTACTTTGATGCCACCAAACCGCTGGCACAGCCAACGGTAGCAGGTTCCACGCCGGTTCTGCCTGCGCAGGTCGCACCGGGCGCGGCATGCCAGCGTCGTATCCTGATGAATACCATTGACGGTAAGCTGATCGCGTTAGACGCCGATAACGGCAAATTCTGCCCGGACTTCGGCACTCACGGCAGCGTTGACCTGCATGAAGGGATGGGCGATGCGTCAGATCCAACCTACGTGTTGACGTCGGCCCCGACGCTGGCGGGTACCACGGTTGTCGTTGGTGGCCGCGTTGCGGATAACGTCAGCACCGATATGCCGGGAGGCGTAATTCGTGGTTATGACGTGATCACCGGCCAGCTGCGCTGGGCGTTCGACCCGCGTAATCCGGATCCGAACTATGTTCTGAAACCGGGCGAACACTACAAACGTAGCTCCGCAAACTCCTGGGCCCCTATGTCCTGGGATGCCTCAATGAATACCGTATTTATCCCGATGGGAAGTTCCTCTGTCGACCTGTGGGGCGCGGACCGTATTCCGGAAGATCACAAATACGCCACCTCAATCCTCGCGCTGGATGCGACCACCGGGAAAGAGAAGTGGGTATACCAGACCGTGCATAACGACCTCTGGGATTTCGATATTCCGATGCAGCCGAGCCTGGTTGATTTCCCGACGAAAGAGGGCAACAAGCCCGCGGTAGTGGTGGGCACCAAAGCGGGGCAAATTTACGTTCTTGATCGCCTGACGGGTAAACCGCTCACTGAAGTGAAAGAAGTTCCGGTAAAACCAGCGGATATTCCACGTGAACAGTACCCGGCAACGCAGCCGCGCTCTGTGGGGATGCCGCAGATTGGCGCGGAAACCCTGAAAGAATCGGATATGTGGGGGGCAACGCCGTTTGACCAGCTGGCCTGTCGTATCAGCTTCAAATCGATGCGTTATGACGGTCTGTACACGATGCCGGGAACCGACATTTCCCTGAGCTTCCCTGGCTCGCTGGGGGGAATGAACTGGGGCAGTCTGTCCACCGATCCAAACAACCAGTATATCTTCGTCAATGACATGCGTCTGGGTCTGTGGGTCCAGTTGATTAAACAGGATCCGCAAAGCGCGGTGGCAAACACGGGCGGTGAAGCCGTGAACGCCGGGATGGGCGCCGTTCCGATGAAAGGAACGCCGTATTCGGTCAACAAAAACCGTTTCATGTCACCGCTGGGCATTCCGTGCCAGAAACCACCGTTTGGCTCCCTCTCCGCCATTGACCTGAAAACGCAGAAAATCGTCTGGCAGGTGCCGGTCGGGACTGTTCAGGATACCGGCCCGTTTGGGGTAAAAATGCGTATGCCAATGCCTGTCGGTATGCCGACGCTGGGCGGTACGCTGGCCACGCAGGGCGGTCTGGTTTTCATTGCGGGAACCCAGGATTATTATCTGCGCGCCTTTGATTCCTCTACGGGGGAAGAGGTGTGGAAAGCGCGTCTCCCTGTGGGTAGCCAGGGCGGACCGATCAGCTATGTATCACCGAAAACCGGCAAACAGTACATTCTGATCTCTGCTGGCGGTGCTCGCCAGTCGCCGGATCGCGGTGACTACGTGATTGCCTACGCGCTGGATAAGTAACAGCGAAATAAGCTGCCAGGCCCCGTCTTAGAACGGGGCTTTTTTATGGCTTAAATTACGCACAGGAAAAAGCGGCGATTCCGGTCAGCCCGTGAAAAGCACCCGCCAGCGTCGGCGACGGCGCGTCATCTCGCGCCATAGCGCGATTATCTCGTCAGGTTGCAGGGCATCAATAGCCTGCGGCGTTAACACCGGTAAACCGTAGCGCTGGCGCAGGGCGGCCACTGCCGTGGCGCTGGCATCCATCGGTGAGGGGATCTGCGTCGCCAGCTGCTGTCTCAACACGCTGAACGTCGCTTCATCGCACAGCGTCAGCTCACGCAAAAATCGTTTACAGCAACCCAACAGATTCAGGGGAGAACGGTCAGGCGACTGCAACGCCAGCAGCAGGCCATCGCGATCGGCAATACGCTGATAACGACAGCTAACCACGTAGCCAATCTGCTGTTCCACGCGCAGGCGCTGGAAAAATTGTGGTTCGCAGCATAGCGCCAGCAGCCGCAGCGCGGCGAGCGACGCACCCGGCGGCAGGGGAATAAACACCAGCAGCGCCGAATCCGCGCTGGCGTGCGGAATGTGTTCGATCCCGCCGGGACAACCGTTTAGCGGCGTCGGCGTAGCGTTAACCGGCGCCCCGAGCAGGCTAAGCTGCCGGGCTAACCGGTGCGCGTGTCCGGCGCTGCCGCCAGCTAACGCCGCCAGCCAGCCGTCCCGTGGCGGATCGGATGCCAGACGTTCAGGCAATTGCTGAAGCAACTCACGGATGGCAATGCCTTCTGGCGCGGGCGTAATCGCCGGAGCGAGGTGGGCGAGGCGCTCGATAATCGCCCCGATGATGCGTTCCGCCGTCACCATGGCGTCAGGAAGCCGCAGGGTCAGCTGCCAGCTGCCGTCAACCGCTTGCCACTCGCCGCTGCCGTCGATATGGCGCAGTTCAGCAAGAAGCGGGCGTAACTGTTTGCCCATCGCCACCCCCTGTGCCCGTTCCACGCGCGAATAAAAAGGCCTGCGCAGGATCAGCGTTGGCGGTTGTGTTTGCGCCGATAAATGCAGCAGCGGAGCGGCTTCTGACGTCGGGGCTGGCGCAGCATACCTGGCAGTCTGTGGGTAGAAGGAAAACGCGATAGGGCTATCATCTGCAACCGGCTGGCGACGCCAGGGGCTAAGCGGCAGGGAAAAACCCTGGCTGGCGATAATTTCAGCGGTTTCCATTTTTTTGCAGGCCAGATACGAGACTGGCGCCGCCAGTAAATCGGCACAGAAGGCGGAAAAACCCGCGGGCGCCGCGCCGGGCGCAAAACCAAACGCCCGCTGGCGCAGCTGCTCGAGCGTCGGCAGGGCGCTGAAACGCCGCTGTGCCAGCCGATGGTAATGCCGCTGCTGCTCATCCGTCGTTTGCTGTAGCGCCTGTAGCCAGTGGGTAATATGCGGGTCTATGTCCTCGGGCCGTTCGCCGTCAACCGTTAGCGCCAGCCAGCCGTACTCGTCATCCTGATAAAGCCAGTTCAGGGCTACCTCTTCTGCCAGCCCGCGCGTCCGCAGTTCGGCAATCAGGCTTCCGGGGGCGTCGTCCAGTAAAAACTCCTGAAGCAAGGTGACGTTGTCACTTTTTCGAATTAACGGACAGCGCCACAGTGCGGGTCGCTCCGTCACCGCCAGCTGATACTCTGCTTCAGCGCTAAGACGCAACGGGGGAGCGGTTTCAGGCATGCCATCTGACGCAAAACCTGACGCAAACGTACGGGCAAGCTCGGCCAGCGCATCCAGCGTTTGCGGCCCTTGCAGCCACAATTGCAGGTGTCCGGCCACATAATAGCGGCGATGAAAGT
Source organism: Enterobacter hormaechei ATCC 49162 (assembly GCF_001875655.1). NCBI lineage: Bacteria > Pseudomonadati > Pseudomonadota > Gammaproteobacteria > Enterobacterales > Enterobacteriaceae > Enterobacter > Enterobacter hormaechei. The sequence continues at coordinate 729,812 of NZ_MKEQ01000001.1, read as the reverse complement.
CGCGCAACGCGGTTTGCAGCGATAGCGTGTCCTGCCCCAGAGAATCCTTGCTGCCCACCTGAAAACGGCGAAAAACCGCAGGTTCTTCCATCGCGTGGCGCGCCGCCGCTTCGCGCCTGGTGGCATCATGTTGCTGAATGAGCCGGTTTTCCGCATCAATGACCGCCACTTCGCGCTGTATGTCATGGCGTGAAAGCAGCGGCGCCTGCAACATATCCCGCAGCCGCGCGACGCCGTCGGACAGGTTATCGGCGGCAACGTCAAAGAAAAAGGCGCTGTGGCGAGCCAGCGTGGTGGCATTGACGCTCCCGCCCTGGCGCTGGACCCAGGCCATGAGTCGATCATCGCCCTGATAGCGCTGGCTACCGCGGAACAGCAGGTGCTCAAGTAAATGCGCAAGACCGGCGAAACGCGGTGGCTCGTGATGGCTTCCGGCGCTCACGCGCGCCAGCGCCGCCGCGCGTGTCGCCTGTGGCTGATGCACCAGCGTTGCGCGTAAACCGCCTGCCAGTTCCACGATGCGGGTGGTCATTGTCGCTACAGTTCCCGGGTTTTATAGATAAGCTGAGAGCGGGTACGGTTGCGGAACTGAAGCTGGCCGATTTTCATATCGCTACAGGCTGCTTCGCGTCGCGCCTCCTGAATTTTATGATGATGCGGCGATTTGCTGCACACCGGATCGGCGTTATCCGCATTCCCGGTGAGCATAAAGGCCTGGCAGCGGCAGCCGCCGAAGTCCTTCTCCTTTTCATCGCAGGAGCGGCACGGCTCCGGCATCCAGTCAAACCCGCGATAGCGGTTGAAGCCGAAAGAGTCATACCAGATCGATTCCAGACTCTGCTCGAGCACCGACGGGAAATCCACCGGCAGCTGGCGCGCGCTGTGGCAGGGCAGCGCAGTGCCTTCCGGGGTCACGCTGAGGAAAATCGACCCCCAGCCGCCCATACAGCCTTTTGGCCGCTCTTCGTAATAATCGGGGGTGACGAACAGCAGGTTGGTCAGATTGCCGCTGGCGGCCATTTTCTGCCGATATTCGGCGACCACGCCTTCTGCGCGGGCAATCTGTTCCCGCGTCGGCAGAAGCCCCTGACGGTTAAGGAACGCCCAGCCGTAGAACTGGCAGGTGGCAAGTTCGACGTCGTCGGCGTCCAGTTCGATGCACAGCTCGATGATTTTATCGATCTGATCGATATTATGCCGGTGCAGGACGAAATTCAGCACCATCGGGTAATCGCGCGCTTTGACCGCTTTGGCCATCGCCAGCTTCTGCTGGAAGGCTTTTTTATTCCCCGCCAGCGCAGCGTTAAGCACTTCATCGCTGGCCTGGAAGCTAATCTGGATATGGTCCAGACCGGCCTCGCTGAACGCGTCGAGCTTGCTTTCCGTCAGGCCAATTCCCGAGGTGATCAGGTTGGTATAAAAACCGAGATCGCGGGCGGCGCGGATCAGCTCCGGCAGATCTTTACGCGTCAACGGTTCGCCGCCGGAAAAACCTATCTGCACGCTGCCCATCGCCCGCGCCTGGCGGAAAACCTCAATCCACTGTTCGGTGGTCAGCTCCTGATCCTGCCGGGCAAAGTCCAGCGGGTTAGAGCAGTAAGGGCACTGTAGCGGGCAGCGATAAGTCAGCTCCGCCAGCAGCCACAGCGGTGGATTGACGGCGGGTTTATTCTGGCTCACGGAAAATAATCCACTTCTGTTGATAAGCGATTTGCAGGAATTCAACGACGTCGTCATCCACGCCGCCAGCTTCCGGGAACCGTTCGTTGAGCAGGGCAATGATGGCCGCCGCATCGCGTTGGCCATCGACCAGTTCGAGGATCGCGGCCGCGGTCTCATTGAGTTTAGCCATGCCTTCCGGATAGAGAATGACATGGCTGTCCTGAGCGGCTTCCCATTGCAGGCGATAGCCGCGACGAAAGGCGACGATGGAGTTTTTTTGCATGCTTATACCAGTCGGGTTGTGTGCCAGGCCGCTTTGTCGGTGACCGTGTGATAAGGCGGACGCTGTAGCGCGTAGGCCATGGTCATCGCGTCGAGCATCGACCACAGGATATCGAGTTTGAACTGAAGGATCTCCAGCATCCGATTCTGCTTTTCTGCGCTATCGCAGTAACGCTTCGCCAGCTCCAGACCGTGTTCAACGTCGCGGCTGGCCTGGCTGAGGCGGCTGCGGAAATAAAAATAGCCTTCCTCTTTGATCCACGGATAGTGTTGCGGCCAGCTGTCGAGACGCGACTGATGGATTTGCGGGGCAAACAGTTCGGTGAGCGAGCTGCATGCCGCCTCCTGCCAGTTGGCGCGGCGGGCGAAGTTAACGTAAGCGTCGACGGCGAAACGGACGCCGGGCAGCACGTGGCGTTCGCTGATTAAGTCGTCGCGGCTCAGCCCCACGGCTTCGCCCAGCTGTAGCCAGGCTTCGATACCGCCGTCATGACCGTTGCTGCCGTCGTGATCGAGGATCCGCTGCACCCATTTACGACGCGTGTGCGGATCCGGGCAGTTCGCCATAATTGCCGCGTCTTTCAGCGGGATCGTCGTCTGGTAGTAAAACCGGTTCGCCACCCAGCCCTGGATCTGCTCGCGGCTGGCCTCGCCGTTATGCATCGCGATATGGTACGGATGGTGAATATGATAGTAGGCGCCTTTCGCCCGAAGGGCGTGCTCAAACTCTTGCGGCGAGAGCGTTTCGCGAATGTGCATAGTTAGTCCTGAAGCGTGATGTTCATCCCGTCCCAGCTCACTTCTATTCCCTGCTGTGCGAGGGCGTGACGCTGCGGCGACTGCTCGTTAAGGATCGGGTTGGTGTTATTAATGTGGATCAGAATCTTGCGCTTTGCTGGCAGCGAGGCCAGCAGCGCCATCATGCCGTGTTCATCGCCGAGCGCCAGATGGCCCATGTCGCGGCCGGTATTGCGCCCGACGCCAGCGGCCTGGAGTTCATCGTCCTGCCAGACGGTGCCGTCAATCAGCAGACAGTCCGCTTTTTTAAGCCACGGCAGGATAGCGTCATCGGGTTCACCGAGACCCGGCGCGTAGAACAGCGTCTGACCGTTGCGGCGGTTTTCGATAAACAGCGCCACGTTATGCCCCGGCAGCGGGCGGTCGCGCCATGGCGAATAGGGCGGCGCGTTACTGGCGATGGGGACAGCGGTAAACTGCAAATCAGGGCAGGCTTCCACGCTAAAGGCGGTGAGCGGCACGATCGGGTGATGAATCAGGCCGCCGTTCCAGTGCCGGAGCATGGTAAAAATCGGGAATCCGGTAGAAAGATCTTCATGCACCTCCGGCGTACACCATACCTGATGCGGACACCCCTCGCGCAGGCTAAGCAGCCCGGTGGTGTGGTCAATCTGGCTATCGGTGAGAATAATGCCGCCAATATGCGTGCCGCGCAGAACCTCTTTCTTATTGAGTTCTGGCGTATGGGCAATCTGCTGGCTGATATCGGGCGAGGCGTTACACAGCACCCACTCTTTGCCGTTATCGCTGACGATGATCGACGACTGGGTGCGAGGGGTCGCCTGAAGGGTGCCGTTGCGCAAACCCTGACAGTTGGCGCAGTTACAGTTCCACTGGGGGAAACCGCCGCCAGCGGCGGAACCGAGGACTTTTATAAACATGAAGATAGGCCAGGTAGTCGAACAAAAATGCCCGCACGGATGGCGGGCAGAGTGATTAGCGGTTGGAAATGTACAGGGTCACTTCCAGGCCAAGACGTAAATCAATAAAAGCAGGTTTCTTCCACATCGTTTTTTCCTCTTTAAAAATGCAGCACCAACGCCATTGTTTGTGCCAGTTTTGTGATGGTCATCAAATAATGCGTCACAGGAGGGCAAAGCTCAACCCGAAAGATGTAAGGAATTAACGTATTGTTTACAACGTAACCTATTGTTGCCAAACATTTTGTAATACCTTTTGCCAGTTGCCCCACAGCAGCTTATTCAGCACAAATTGATCATAGCCGCTGTCACGTAACGCGCTGATTAGCCGTGGCAAACCACTCACATCGCGTAAATCATCAGGCAACGTAATACCGTCAAAATCGGAGCCCAGCGCGACATGATCGTCACCCATGATGTTAATAAGATAGTCGATATGGCGAACGATCGTGCTCAGCGGGGTGTCGCTATCGCGTTTACCGTCGGCGCGCAGAAACGCGTTGCCGAAATTGACGCCTGCCACACCGCCGCTGTCGCGGATAGCCAGCAGCTGGTGATCGGTCAGATTGCGCGGTTGCGGGCACAGCGTATGGGCGTTGGAATGGGTAGCGACCAGCGGTGAAGAGGAATGACGAGCGGTATCCCAGAACGCCTTTTCATTCATATGCGAAACGTCAATCAGCATGTTCAGGGCGTTAGCGTGTTTAATGAGGGCGATACCCTCGGCGGTGAGTCCTGGGCCACTGTCCGGGCTGCCGGGAAACGCCCCGTTAACGCCGGTGCCGAAACGGTTAGCAATGTTCCAGAAAGGTCCAATGCTGCGCACTCCAGCGGCATAAAAAGCCTGGAGATCCTCTCCCTCGCCGTCAAAACCCCCCGCGCCCTCAATATGCGCCACCATCGCCAGCACTTTATCCTGACGACAGCGTTCGATATCCGCCGCGCTCAGGCACAATCGCGCCCGGCCATCGGAGTGGGCGACAAGCTGCTTAAGGATCGTCAGCTGCTGCCAGAGAATGTCGACAGGCTGCCACGGCTCGCTGGCGTATTGTGGCGCCATGCGGGCGATATACGCCTGCGGTGGCACGAACAGCGCGAACAGACCACCGGAAAATCCGCCTTGCTGCATGCGCGGGTAATCAAGATGGCCGTTTTCAATGCCGGAGAAGAAGGCCGTTACCGGATCCTGGCGATGGTGAAGCCATAAATTAAGCAACAGGTCATTGTGACCATCAAAAATCGCCATAGCGCATCCCACTGTCTTTTATTGCTGAAAAGTTGCCTGGCACGATAACCGATTTGTCCTGTCCGGCAAGGGGAAATTTACAACTTAGCAGCAATTGTTAATATCACTTAACAGTAAGAAGATCAGCGAATCGGGTGGTATAGCGGGGTGAAAGCATTTCCCGTTTCATCTGCCACGGCTGCTGTATACCCTGTCCCGCGAAGTAGAGCGTGCCACGGCCATTTTCAGCATTCAGATGGTCTAATACATCCATTAACTTTTGGCTGTTTTTCCTGGGGGCGTTATCGTCGAACAGATTAAGTTGCGCGACGCCCTGGCTATAAAAATCTCCCAGCATCACTCCGGCTTTCTGGTACCGATGACCCTTCTTCCAGACCGCATCCAGACAACGAACAGCTGCGCCGATAATGTCCCGGCTATCCTGGGTTGGGGTGAGCAGTTTTACCGACGCGCTATTGCCATAATACGGTTCGTTAAGGGCGAAGGGTGAGGTTTTAACAAATACGGAGATAAATCGGCAATGCTGATGCTCATTGCGAAGTTTTTCTGCTGCCCGGGCGGCATAGCTACAGATGGCCTGGCGTACATCTTCATATTCCGTGATGCGTTCGCCAAACGAGCGCGAACAGACGATTTCTTGCTTTACCGGGGCAAACTCTTCCAGTTCAAGACACGGCTCCCCCCGTAATTCACGCACCGTTCTCTCCAGCACGACATTAAAATGTTTTCTGATGAACCGGATATCGGTGTCTGCCAGTTGCAGGACGGTCTTAATCCCCATTATTTCAAGCTTCTTCGCTATGCGACGTCCTACACCCCACACTTCTTCGACGGGAAGCGCCGCCATCAGCTTTCTCTGACGATCCACATTGGACAAATCAACAACGCCTCTCGTCTGGAGTTGCCAGCGTTTCGCTGCGTGATTTGCCAGTTTCGCCAGCGTCTTTGTGGGGGCGATACCCACCCCGACGGTCAGATGGGTGTGTTGCAGAACGGTCGCTCTCATTTCATGCCCAAAATCGGCAAGATCGCGACAATTACGCACCCCGGTAAGATCGCAAAAGATCTCATCAATTGAGTATATTTCGCTACGAGGCGACATCGCTTCAAGCGTGTTCATGACCCGGTTGGACATATCCGCGTAAAGTTCATAATTACTGCTGAAACAAACCACGCCATGATGCCTGAAGCGATCTTTCTGTTTGAAGTACGGTTCACCCATTTTCACAAAGGGTTTGGCTTCAGCGGAGCGAGAGATGACGCACCCGTCGTTATTGGACAACACCACTACTGGCCGTCCCTTCAGATCCGGGCGAAAAACCGTTTCACAGGACGCATAGAAAGCGTTCACATCACACAGTGCAAACATGGTCAGCTCGCTCTGGTATCGCCAGTTGGTGTGAAAAACTGCATTATGATCACCGTTAATTGATGCTGTATTTATATACAGTATTGTATGTTGATAGCAAAGATCAAGGGGGAACGAGGAGGGGGCAGGAGGGAGAGGGTTATGTCCAGAATGGCGGCGAGGCAAAGCTGGCGGAAAGGGTATTTAATGAAATGTTGAAGGAATATAAGTGCCCATACGACAGGTATGGGCAGTGAAGCCGTCGATATTACTTCTTCTTGTTCATCATCGCCTTGAGATCGGCAAAGGGGTTAAACGTGGCGACACCCACGTCTTTTTGCGCATCCTCACCCGCGACAACGGTGGTGCCATACTGATCCGCTTCGGTGTACTTTGAGTGTTCGTGGTCGTGACAAAACAGGCACAACAGTTCCCAGTTACTGCCATCTTCCGGGTTATTGGTGTGATCGTGGTCGATATGGTGAACCGTGAGTTCACGAAGATTTGAATAAACAAACTCACGCGAGCAGCGTCCACAAACCCAGGGGTAGATTTTTAGCGCTTTTTCACGGTAGCCGCTTTCCAGCCGTGCGTAGTTTTTGGGGATCAGAGCCATTGCTGATGTTACCTGTTAAAAAAAGATAACTCACACTATATCCCATTATGAGATGCCAGGAGAATGCCTCCTCTGCGGGAAGGATGCGTGTCATCTGCGTATCTCTGTCAGTTTATTTGAAGCATTCCGTGAAATAATCACCATTTATTCTCATCCGTTAATGCGTAGAGTAGGGATAACGCAATGCTTTATCAGGATACTCCACTATGAAAAAGATCGGATTTTTGTCGTTTGGTCACTGGACGCCGTCACCCCAGTCCGGCACGCAAACCGCGGCTGACACGCTGCTACAGTCCATCGATCTGGCGGTCGCCGCCGAAGAGCTGGGCGCGGACGGCGCTTATTTCCGTGTGCACCACTTTGCCCGCCAGCTCAGTTCGCCATTCCCCTTGCTGGCGGCGATAGGCGCAAAAACCAAACGCATCGAAATCGGGACGGGCGTGATCGACATGCGGTATGAAAATCCGCTGTATATGGCGGAAGATGCTGGCGCGGCAGATCTCATCTCCGGCGGGCGATTACAGCTTGGTATCAGCCGGGGTTCCCCGGAGCAGGTGATTGATGGCTGGCGTTATTTTGGTTACGTGCCGCAGGAAGGGGAAAATGAATCTGATATGGCGCGCCGCCACACTGAGGTACTGCTTGATGTATTACGCGGTGAGGGGTTTGCGAAGCCTAACCCACAGCCGATGTTCCCAAACCCGCCGGGATTGCTGCGTCTGGAGCCGCATTCAGAAGGCTTACGCGATCGTATCTGGTGGGGGGCTGGCTCTAATGCAACGGCAGTATGGGCGGCAAAACTGGGGATGAACCTGCAAAGCTCAACGCTGAAAGATGATGAAACCGGCGAGCCGTTCCATATTCAGCAGGCAAAACAGATCCGTGCCTACCGACAGGCCTGGGCTGAGGCCGGGCATACGCGTCAGCCACGCGTTTCGGTCAGCCGCAGTATTTTTGCCCTGATGGACGATCGCGACCGGATGTATTTCGGTTCAAGCCGCAATGAGAGCGACAGCGTGGGCTATCTGGATGAGAAAACGCGGGCCATTTTCGGACGCAGCTACGCCGCAGAGCCAGACAAGCTGATTGACCAGTTGAAAAAAGATGAAGCGATCGCGGAAGCGGATACGCTGTTACTTACCGTGCCGAATCAGCTGGGCGTGGAATACAACGCCCATGTCATTGAGTCCATCCTGAAACATGTCGCACCGGAAATGGGATGGCGCGATCGCAATGCGTAATCTGGCCCTCTGGTATCGCCGGTTTGGTGAGCCTGAATCGGTGCTGCAAGCGGAAACCACGCCATTGTCGCCGCGACAGCCGGAAGAGATACGTGTGCGCATGCTCTTTTCTCCGGTTAACGCCTCCGATCTCATCCCCATCACCGGGGCGTATCGCCATCGCACGCCGCTGCCTGCGGTAGCCGGTTATGAGGGCGTCGGAATAGTGACCGAAGCGCCCGCCGCTTACCCGGCGCTGCTGGGCAGGCGGGTACTGCCGTTACGGGGGCAGGGTACCTGGCAGCGTTATGTCGATTGCCCGGTGGCGTATGCGGTTCCCGTCCCGGACGACGTCGACTCGCTTCTTGCCGCGCGGGCGTATATCAACCCGCTTGCCGCACAGATGATGCTGGACCGCTATCCTCCGGTCGGGAAAACGGTGCTGCTCACCGCTGCCGGTTCTGACTGCGCCGTTCTGCTCGGGCAATGGGCACGCCAGGCGGGGGCAGAGGCGGTTTACGGGATCCATCGTTCGCCCGTCCACGCTCAACGTCTGGCTGAACTGGGGATCGTCCCGATTGCGCAACATGATACGGCCGCCGTCAACGCCGCCGCCGCGCGGGCAGAGGTGGTGTACGACGCCACGGGCGGCAGCCTGGCGGAGACGATCCTGAACGTGATGCCTGAAAGCGGCACGTTTGTCTGCTACGGGCTGCTCTCCGGGCAGACGTTCCGGCAGCAGCGGGCCTTGCCGCGGGTGGCGTGGTTTCACATTCGTAACTACCTGGACGCGCTCAGCGCTGAGGCGTGGCAGGCGGAGTTTCGGCGCATCTGGCCTAAACTGCGCGCCAGCCAGTGCAGCGAAGTTACCCTCTACCCGCTGTCGGCATGGCAGCGGGCATTGGGTAACTATCGCGAAGCGGGAAGAACGGGCAAGCCCATGCTGTCGATGGACAATTAATCGGCCTTATGGCTCATGTCGCTCAGCAGTACAGCGATACTTTGTCCACCGGCGGTCTGCTCCAGGCCAATTTTGACAATAATTGTCAGCGGAACGGAGAGCAGCATGCCGACAGGCCCCAGCAGCCAGCCCCAGAAAATCAGGGACAGGAACACAACAAGTGTAGAAAGCCCCAGCCCGCGTCCCATTATCCGTGGTTCAAGAATGTTCCCGAAAACAAGGTTAATCACCAGATAGCCTGCCAGCAGAATCAGGGCATCATACAAACCGCTGAAAACCAGCACCTGAAGGATAGGGGGGATCGCCGCCAGCACGGAGCCGATGTTAGGAATATAGTTGAGCGCAAAGGCCAGCAGACCCCAGACGAAGGCAAAACGCACATCCAGCGCGGCGAGCATCCCCCAGACCACTAACCCCGTCACCAGACTGATGGCCGTTTTCAGCACCAGATAGCGTGAAACGCTGTCGAGCGCGCGCTGTATGGCGCCCATTCCCTCTACCGGACGCACCATGATGTGCTGGAGCTTTGCAGGCAGTTGAGGAACTTCCAGCAGCATAAACACGACCGTCAGGAACAGCAGGAAAATCGAGGTCATGGCGTTAGAGAGTTGCGCCAGCAGGCTGGTGACAATCGTCATGGCAGCATTCGGATCGACGTATTTAAGCAGTTCCTCAACCGAGACCTCAATACCCGCGCGTTGCAGCCAGGGTTCAATTTGCAGCAGCGGAGTCGCCAGGGAAGAACGGTATGTCGGCAGCGTCCGCGCCAGTTCGTTCAGGGAAGTGCCCAGATAGGCGACTAACAGCACCATCGCGACGATAATAATACTGATAAGCAGGCTAATCGCCAGCACGCGCGGGATGCGCAGCCGCACCATTCGCTGCACCAGTGGATTGAGGATCACCGCGATAAAAAGCGCCAGGATAAAGGGCACGATGATATCGGCCGCAAAACGAACGCCGGTCAAAATGATCACCAGCATTCCCAGCATGATGACAATCTTAAGCCCGTTGAGGGTGATAATGGGTTTAGCCATGGACGTTCCTGAGAAGTTTTTATTTATAATAAAGGGGAAAGCGGATTAAAAAAACTAACCAAAATCAAACAGACTGGGTAAAGAAATGAAAAGGCTTTGAGTAAATTCCTGGCTTATGATACAAATCAGGCGTGTTCAACTACCGAGGACAATTTTCATCCGCAAAGACGAGAAGCAACACCGCGGATAATTGTAATTTTATGGACAATTTGTTCAGGACGTATTTTTCAAACAACTCTGCTCTGTTTTCTACCTCCCTCTGCCTGCTTTCTGGTGAGCAACACTGGCGTTCCGCGCTATAGTCACGTCTTCTGCCTGAGCTGGCGCTATGCGCTTAGCTAACTGATTTAATTCCCAATTTTTTGGGTTTGCTGTTCGCAGCGAGCCGCGATGGATTATATTCTCAAGCAGGAGAAAAACATGTTTTACTGGATTTTATTAGCTCTGGCTATCGTCGCTGAAATTACCGGCACCTTGTCGATGAAATGGGCAAGCGTGAGTGATGGCAGCACCGGATTTATTTTAATGCTGGTCATGATTACGCTTTCCTATATTTTCCTCTCTTTCGCGGTTAAAAAAATCGCGCTGGGCGTGGCATACGCATTGTGGGAAGGTATTGGCATTTTATTGATTACGCTGTTCAGCGTCATGTTATTTGATGAAACCCTGACGACAATGAAAATTGCCGGGCTGACAACCCTGGTCGCAGGTATCGTGCTGATTAAATCGGGTACACGCAAACCGGCAAAACAGCAGAAGGAGCAGACCCATGCAGCAGTTTGAATGGATCCACGCGGCCTGGCTGGCTTTCGCCATCGTTCTGGAAATTATTGCCAACGTCTTTCTGAAGTTCTCCGACGGTTTTCGTCGCAAAGTCTACGGCCTGTTATCGATTGCCGCGGTTCTGGGGGCGTTTAGCGCCCTGTCACAGGCGGTGAAAGGCATCGATCTGTCCGTGGCCTATGCGCTGTGGGGGGGCTTCGGTATTGCCGCCACCCTCGCGGCAGGCTGGATTATGTTCGGGCAGCGTTTAAACAATAAAGGCTGGATAGGGCTGGCATTACTGCACGCTGGCATGATCATGATTAAACTGGCCTGAGTGACCTACTGTTGCGCCAGGGCTTCCAGCCTGTCGCGAAAACCGGTCACCGATAACGCCCGGTTATCGGCGCGCCAGCGGTCTTTCGCTGCCGGAGCAGAGCTTTGAACGCCAATCAGCTGCCAGCCGTTATCGGTTTTTAACATCAGGGGCGATCCGCTATCACCCGGTAGCGTATCGCACTGATGCGACAGCACGCTGTTTTGCGCCCAGCCCGTCACCACGCAGTCCGTATGGGTGTACAACGAATCAAGGTGATCAACAGGGTAGCCTGACTGCGTCACCTTCCGATCGGCGGCTTTCAGGGCGGCGGTGAGCGCGGCTTTATCGCCATCAAAGAGCGGCAGCGGGGTGATCCCGGACGGCGGATAACGTAAAACGATCAGCCCGAAATCCCAGGATGCCGCCCCGGGCGGCACAATCCAGCCGTCGCCATCCGGTTTTAAGCGTTTACCGAGCGACGGATCTACCCGTCCCTCAATACCGTGAATTTCGTAGCGCCATATCCCTTTTTGCGACACAAAGCGCAGGGCGATCGCTTTATCCGGTTTACCTTCAGGCGGCATTAACAGGCAATGACCCGCCGTCAGCGCAAGGCGTGGCGTAATGAGGGTTGCGGTACATAAGTTGCCGCTGGCGGTTTCCAGTTGCCCGATGGCATCCCAGGGCGAGTCGGTAGGATCGGTGACACGCGTACGATCGTCATGACCAAAAAACAGCGTCTTTACCTCTTTAGCGCTAATGGCGTCATCATCGCCATCATCCGCATGTGAAAAGCCAGCAAAAAGGCTAAACGTTCCAAGTAATAACACAACAGATTTACGCATATCACACTCTGGTGGGGGTAATTATGATTATTAAAAGTGAACCCTATGAAAATACTATAGACGCGACGGCGAGAAAGTGGGAGTAAAATCAGCGTGCTACATTCAGGAAAGATAAAAGTGGCTGGCGATGAGCGCGCATAAAATTAGCAGGATAAGAATGAACTCAAACCGATAGCGCCGCAGCATACGCCCTCCGGATAAAAAAACGGCGCTGACCGCAAACCCGTTCAGCGCCGGTTTACCAACGTGCCCCGAAGGGCACGGTTAAGCTTGTACTCTTACGCTGCTGGCTGTGCAGCAGGTTTAGCCGCTTCGTGTTTTGCCGCTTTTTTGTGATGCTTTTTAGCTGCCTGGGCTTTCTGCTCTACCGCAGGTTTAGCCGCTTTTTTGTGGTGCTTTTTCGCGGCCTGCGCTTTCTGTTCTGCCGCTGGTTTAGCCGCTTTGTGATGTTTTTTATGGTGAACCGTTTTGGCCGGAGCCGCGGTGGATGCCGCAGGCGCTGCGGTGGCGGTAGTTTCAGCCGCGAATGCAGCAGAAGACAGACCCATAGCAGCGGCAACAACCAGAGCTAATACTTTTTTCATTTTCATACCCTCGAATTTGGTTTCTCATTTAACCCCACTGCGGGGCCGTTGAGATGACTATATCCCTGTAAATTCGGGGTTTCCGTGAGTGATTGGTATCGGCGTGTAACCATATGTACAACGCCGGGGCAGCACCCCGGCGCGTTCGGTTACAGGTAGCGGGACGTCAGGTGTTCGCGGAAGTAACGGATGTTCAGATCTTCACCCGTGGCCTGAGTGATTAACTGCGATGTGCTGAAACGGCTGCCGTGCTGCCAGATATTCTGACGCAGCCAGTCGAACAGCGCCGAGAAGTCACCCGCGGCAATGGATGCCTGCAACCCGGGCAGCGCAGTTTTAGCGGCATGGAACAGCTGTGCCGCATACATTGCTCCCAGCGTGTAAGACGGGAAGTAGCCAAAACCGCCGTCGGTCCAGTGGATATCCTGCATACAGCCGTTGCGATAGTTATCTTTGGTGGATAACCCAAGCCATGCCTGCATTTTCTCATCCCATAACGCGGGAATGTCATCCACTTCAATTTCGCCATTGATCAGCGCGCGTTCGATCTCATAGCGCAGCACCACGTGTGCCGGGTAGCTCACTTCATCCGCATCAACGCGGATGTATCCCGGCTTAACCCGCTGGTTCCAGCCAATAAAATTCTCTTCACTGAATGCCGCCTGACTGCCGAAACGGGCATGCACCGCCGGAAGCAGATGCTTAAGGAAAGCGTCGCTGCGGCCCAGCTGCATTTCAAAGAACAGACTCTGGGATTCATGGATCGCCGTAGAGCGCGCCAGCGCAACGGGCTGACCGGCCCACGCTCGCGGAAGGTTTTGCTCGTAGCGGGCATGTCCGGTTTCGTGGATCACGCCGAAAAGCGCGCTGAGGAGTTCATCTTCGTCGTAACGCGTGGTAATACGCACATCTTCCGGCACGCCGCCGCAGAACGGGTGGGCGCTTACGTCCAGACGACCGCCGTTAAAATCGAAGCCAAGCATTTTCATCGCTTCCAGGCCCAGCTCGCGCTGGGTGGCGGTCGGGAAGGGACCCTGTGGCGGAACGAACGATCGTTGCGCCTGTTTTTCCACAACCTTTGCCAGTAACTCCGGCAGCCAGGACTTCAGATCGCCAAATAGCCCATCCAGGCGGGCGCTGGTCATGTCGGGTTCGAAAATATCCAGCAGCGCGTCGTAAGGCGTACAGCCTTTGGCCTCGGCGCGCAGGCGGGCTTCTTCACGACTGAGTTTCACCACCTCTTTCAGGTTGGCTGAAAAACCCAGCCAGTCGTTGGCCGGACGCTGAGTGCGCCAGGCGTGTTCACACTTGCTGCCCGCCAGCGATTTGGCCTCCACCAGCGATTCCGGCAGTAAAGTGGCCTGCTGGTAGTGGCGCGTCATTTCACGCAGGTTGGCCTGCTCAACGTCGTTCAGATCTTCGTCTGCCGCCGCCGCCAGCCATTCACCCACTTTTTTATCGGTCAGGATCTGATGTTGCAGAACGCTCATCTCCGCCAGCGCTTCACCGCGCGCGGCGCTGCCGCCGGGCGGCATCATGGTAAACATGTCCCAGCTGGCGATGGAGGAGAGGTGAGAGAAGCGGGAGAGGCGCTGGAAGGTGCGGGTGAGTTGTTGATAAGAAACGTTTTTCTGCATAGTTATTGTTCTCGTTCGGTTGAAAGTGTCTGGGGAGTGTAACGCGATTTAAAGAGGAACCGTGCACTTTTGATGTCAGGGGCGTGAAGCCCCTATCAATTCAGTCGTAGAGCCATTTTCCAGCTTTTGCGGACTCAGCAAACATTCTTACGGTTAACGGGATGCGGGTTGCTTCCACCTCTTCCCGTTTAAGCTTAAACCAGCGCTGTAGTAATGGTGTGTTCTGCCAGGGGAAATAACGAGACCAGTTAACACCAGATAAATCCACGTTAAACTCTTTCTCGTACCGGTTTAACGCATCGTGAAGGTCATCGCCGGGTGAACCGAATAAATCAGAATCGAGTTCAAGCGGAACCTCTTTCCAATGGTCATCCAGATAGCCTGGAATTTCATCCCGAAACATAAATAATACGTCGTCTACAATACTCATTAGAAAGATGTCCACGCTATGCGATCTTTTGGTCGTGCAATTAAATTGTATTTTTCTTGCGTACGCGTTGAAACTCGATGAAGGGTAAGTGCAAGGGAGGCCCACCCCAACCAGGGAATGTAGCGGCCAATGACTGCCGCAAGTTTGTTAGTTGACTGCATCCTGACTCCAACGGGTGTGGGGATCTTTATCCCGAAAGGAAGACGTGCGTCCCGTAAAATTATTCGAGCGTACTTTGAAACAACGCTTGTCCCCAGAGTAGCGCCTTTAGGTTTTGCCCGAGTACCTAGCCACGGTTGCCCACCCAAAATAGCCGCACCAGAAACGGCATCTATCCCCAACTCCATACAGAATTCCTCCAGAAAAATAATCTCAAGTAACTCGCCCGGAGTGACGTTTGAATGGCCTCTGTAGAAATAAGTTCCGTTAATCTCTTCCGTTGTATCCATACCTATACCCCAGTTACGCTGTCGCCCGCTCATTCCATGCGTCAGAGAAAATGATATTTCCATCGTTATGTTTCCATGTGATTTTCTCGTAGCGCAATTCAACCGTTTCGAGGTGGTTGTTATTATTGTCGCCCGGCGCGGCCATTGCAGGTGATACCGAAACAATCCGCACGTCCTCGAGAAGAATATTGAAGTACTCCGCTTCCAGACCTGCATCATTAATCTTGTAGAACTTGAGTTCGGCTTTTTGCAGAGCTTGACCAGTGGCGACTGCTTTATAGAGATAGGGTGATGAGTAATCGAATTCCTTAACAATCATCATCGGGGAGTGGATGCGCTTACCTGTAGGTTTACCTGTCAGATTATCGGTCGGCGTGGAAAGATTATGGTGAAAACCTTTAAATTCAATGCTGTACTCCCTCTGCTGTACGTCGCAACCGCCTTTGATCAGTGCACCACCGTCATCGTACAACCACATGTTGCCTGGAATAGCCATTTTAAATCCCTCTTTTCATAGAATGGAGTCGATGAGCTTACAGAGAGAGGGAAGGGTGATAAATACACGAAATGGTAATAACACATTGATTATGCTTAATTTTAAATTAAGCATAATTAACGTCAAAAACAAGCCCCGCACAATTACGTTCATGCGGGGGATAAAGTTAATCTATTTCAGACGGTTATGCAGGCTCGCGCCCACCAGCAACGCCGCGCACAGCATCAGCGCGATAAATCCGCCCACGCCGTTCCAGCCGTAGTGATGCCAGAACACCCCGCCGAGCGTACCGGCAATGCTGGAACCGAGATAGTAACTGAACAGATACAGGGACGAAGCCTGACCTTTAGCGCGGCGCGCGCGCGGGCCAATCCAGCTGCTGGCAACGGAATGCGCGGCAAAGAAGCCAGCAGAGAAGAGTAGCATTCCGGCAAAAATCAGCCACAGAGAAGAGAAAAGCGTCATCAGCAGTCCGAACAGCATCACGGCGGTGGAAACCAGCATCACCGGACCACGGCCGAAGCGCGCGGTCATGGCGCCCGCTTTTGGCGAACTCCATGTCCCGGTGAGATACGCCACAGAGAGCAAACCCACCAATGCCTGACTAAGATGCCACGGGGAAAGCATCAATCGATAGCCAATGTAGTTAAACAGCGTCACGAACGACCCCATCAGCAGGAAGCCGGTCAGGAACAAACGGGGTAGCCCCTGATCGCGCCAGTGCAGGCGAAAGTTGATAAACAACGTCTTCGGACGCAGGGAGGTTGGGCGGAAATGACGCGATTCCGGCAGAATTTTCCAGAACATCAGCGCCGAAGCAAGGGCGAAGCAGCCGATAACGGCCAGCGCAATGCGCCAGTTAAAGAAATCAGTAAACACACCGCTGAGCAGGCGTCCGCTCATCCCGCCGATAGAGTTCCCGCTGATGTACAGCCCCATGGAGAAGGCCACGAAACTCGGGTGGATCTCCTCGCTGAGATAGGTCATCCCGACCGCCGCCACGCCGCTGAGGGATAATCCAATCAGCGCGCGCATGACCAGAATGCCGTGCCAGCTGGTCATCATGGTAGAAAGCAAGGTGCACACGGATGCCAGCATGAGCGCCGTTACCATGACCTGCTTACGCCCGATGGCATCCGAAAGTGGCCCGGTGAACAGCAGACCAATCGCCAGCATCCCGGTTGAAATGGAGAGCGAAATACTGCTGCTGGCTGGCGACACGCCAAATTCATGCGACAAAACGGGCAGGATCGGCTGAACGCAGTAGAGCAGGGCGAAAGTGGCGAGACCCGCTGAGAAGAGCGCCAGCGTGACGCGCATAAACTGGGGAGTACCACGTTTTATAAACTGAACCGGCTGCGGTGCTGCGGGTAAATCATCGATGTCGCTGGCCGGTGCGATATCAATAGTTGTTGTACGGCTCACACATAATCCTTGCTTATACATCCCCGTGGTTTCTGGTGACGGGTATGACCACAAGATTAGGGTAGGACAAATGTAAATATTCTGTCTAATATATTAATAATCTCAAATGATACTTTATAAATATGAATATCGAGCTGCGCCATCTGCGCTATTTTGTCGCCGTTGCCGAAGAACTGCATTTTGGTCGTGCGGCGGCCAGGCTGAATATCTCCCAGCCACCGCTAAGCCAGCAGATCCAGATCCTGGAGCAGCAGGTAGGGGCGCGTCTGCTGGCGCGAACCAACCGCAGCGTGAGCCTGACGGCGGCGGGAAAACAGTTTCTCGCTGATAGTCGACAGATCCTGAGCATGGTGCAGGACGCCGCCGCCAGAGCGGAACGGCTTTATCTCGGTGAGGCGGGGGAGTTGCGCATCGGCTTTACGTCATCGGCCCCCTTTATCAGCGCCGTTTCAGAAACGCTATCCTCGTTTCGCCGTCACTTTCCGGATGTGCATATTCAGACGCGCGAAATAAATACCCGGGAGCAAATAGCGCCGCTTAATGAAGGCTCGCTCGACCTGGGGCTGATGCGTAACACCCAGTTGCCCGATACCCTGGCGTGGCAGGTGATCCTGCGCGAACCGCTGATGGCGATGATCCCCCGGGATCATCCGCTCGCCGCGCAGCACAGCGTCACGCTGGCTGAACTGGCGAAAGAGCCGTTTGTCTTTTTTGATCCACAGGTAGGTACCGGGCTGTACGACGATATTCTGGGTCTGATGCGGCGATATGGCCTTGTCCCGACTATCGCGCAGGAGGTGGGGGAAGCCATGACGATCATTGGTCTCGTTGCCGCAGGGCTTGGCGTGTCGATTCTTCCGGCCTCGTTTAAACGGGTGCAACTGCCGGAAATGCGCTGGGTGACGATTGCCGAGCAGGATGCGGTCTCGGAGATGTGGCTGGTGTGGTCTAAACATCATGAGCAGAGCCATGCGGCACAGCGTTTCAAAGAACAGTTAATTACCGCTTCTCACGGGCGTTATTTATAGGGAAAAGCGGGCAAAAATGTGCAGTAAATCACATGGCTAAGTAAAAATTTGACGTCAGCCATTGAAGTGCTTCACCATAGCCCTCAGTTTATTTCGAAGCTCGAAAATAAGGGAGTACGAGGTGGTTGCTGATAGTCAGCCAGGGCATATCGATCAGATCAAGCAGACCAACGCGGGCGCCGTTTATCGCCTGATTGATCAGCTTGGTCCGGTTTCGCGTATCGATCTTTCGCGCCTGGCACAACTGGCACCCGCCAGTATTACCAAGATTGTCCGCGAAATGCTGGAAGCCCATCTGGTCCAGGAGACAGAAATTCAGGAGCCGGGCAGCCGTGGCCGTCCGGCGGTCGGGCTGGTGGTGGAAACGGAAGCCTGGCATTATTTGTCACTGCGCATCAGCCGTGGGGAGATCTTCCTGGCGCTACGCGACCTCAGCAGCAAGCTGGTGGTGGAAGACCGGCTGGACCTCCCGCTCGATGCAGAGCAACCCCTTCTCGATGCCATTCTGACCCATATCGACCAGTTCTTTATTCGTCATCAGCAGCGCCTTGAACGTTTAACCGCGATTGCGATCACCCTGCCGGGAATTATTGATACTGAAAATGGCATTGTGCACCGCATGCCGTTTTATGAAAACGTCAAAGAGATGCCGCTGGGCGAAGTGCTGGAAAACCACACCGGTGTGCCGGTCTATATTCAGCATGATATCAGCGCCTGGACAATGGCGGAGGCGCTGTTTGGCGCCTCCCGTGGCGCGCGGGACGTGATTCAGGTGGTGATTGACCACAACGTTGGCGCTGGTGTGATCACCGACGGGCGTCTGTTGCATGCTGGCAGCAGTAGCCTGGTGGAGATCGGCCATACGCAGGTCGATCCGTACGGAAAACGCTGCTACTGCGGTAACCATGGCTGTCTGGAGACAATTGCCAGCGTCGAAAGCGTGCTGGAACTGGCGCAGGTGCGGCTCAGCCAGTCGATGAGCTCCACGCTGCACGGGCAACCGCTGAGCGTCGACGCCCTGTGCACGGCGGCAAGGCAGGGCGATCTGCTGGCGAAGGACATCATTACCGGCGTGGGCAATAATGTCGGGCGCATTCTGGCCATTATGGTGAACCTGTTTAACCCGCAAAAAATATTGATTGGCTCCCCGCTCAGCCAGGCGGCGGATATCCTCTTTCCGGCGATTTCCGCCTGCATCAACCAGCAGGCGCTGCCCGCTTATAGCAAAAATATCGTGGTCGAGAGTACGCAATTTTCCAACCAGGGCACGATGGCCGGTGCCGCGCTGGTAAAAGATGCGATGTACAACGGCTCGTTGCTGATTCGCTTGCTTCAGGGCTAACTCTTTTCCAGAGATGTACGAAAAATTGCGCTATCTCAAGCCGGGTAGCGCATGCTTCCCGTAGACTTTCCCCACTGAATTATTTACCTGGTTTATATTTTTTTTGAAGCATACCCAAGAGGTGGAATGAGTCATGCTTAAGCGTTTCTTTATTACTGGTACGGATACGTCTGTCGGGAAGACAGTCGTATCCCGCGCGCTACTTCAGGCCCTGGCGGCAAGCGGTAAACGCGTTGCAGGATACAAGCCGGTTGCAAAAGGCAGTAAAGAGACGCCGGAAGGGCTGCGCAATAAGGACGCCCTGGTTCTGCAAAGCGTCTCGTCTCTGGACCTGCCTTATGATGCTGTCAATCCTATCGCGTTAAGCGAAGAGGAAAGCAGCGTTGCCCATAGTGGGCTTATCAACTACAGCCTGCTTTCTGATGGCCTGGCAAATCTGAGTGAAAAGGTTGACCACGTTGTCTTTGAAGGGACCGGCGGCTGGCGCAGCCTGATGAACGATTTACGTCCCCTTTCCGAGTGGGTGGTGCAGGAGCAATTGCCGGTGATTATGGTTGTGGGCATTCAGGAAGGATGCATCAACCATGCCTTGCTGACGGCACAGGCTATCGCCAATGACGGCCTGCCGCTGATTGGTTGGGTGGCGAACCGTATTAACCCGGGCCTTGCGCACTACGCTGAAATCATCGACGTGCTGAGCAAAAAACTGCCTGGCCCGCTGGTGGGCGAGCTGCCTTATCTGCCTCGCGCCGAGCAGCGCGAATTAGCGCACTACATCGATCTCTCGGCTTTCGGCGGTATGCTGGCCGTAGATCGAGTCGTGGCGTAGCGTTCTCGATAATACCGACGCCACAACACAGGCAACCAGCAAACCGGGAAGTAAAAAATACTGCCCGGTCATTTCACATACCATCAAGGCCGACATGATTGGCGCATGCGTTGTGGCGGCGAGCAGCGTCGCCATTCCCGCCAGCCCAAGCAGGATCGCCGTCTCAGACCCGGGAAACCACAGCGCAACTATCTGTGCAAACAGCATTCCCGTCGCCATACCGACGAACAAGGTCGGCGTGAACACGCCTCCCGGTGCGCCGGATCCGCTGCTTGCCAGCACCGCCAGCAGCTTGCAGATAAAGACCCCGGCAATCACCGACAGCAGCGGCGGCGACTGCAAAAACGCCTGAACCACGCTGTAGCCATTCCCCCATACCTTCGGCGTCAGCAGCGACAGCAGTCCGACAATCAGCCCTCCCAGCGCCAGCTGCCACGGCGGTGAAAGTTTAAGGCGCAGAAACAGCCTGTGGCTGGCCGCCATGAGCCACATCAACAGCGGGCCGCAAACGCCAGCCAGCAGACCCACGCCAACTATCAGCGCGTAATCTGCGGCTGTTAATGTCTCACTCAGGTGCACCGCATAAAGCGTGTTTGCGCCGGGACTTAACAGTCGCGTGGTAAGCAGGGCCACCACAGCAGCAATCACCACCGGGCCGAGGGAGGCCAGCATCAGCGTGCCAAACAGGATCTCTGCAATAAACAGGCTGCCCGCGAGCGGCGCATGATAGGCGCTGGCCATCCCGGCGGCGGCACCGCAGGCGATCCACAGTTTCCATTCCGATTTCGGCGTACAACGTTGTGCAAAAAAGGATGCGGCGAGGGCGGCGAGCAGGATCATGGCGCCTTCACGACCAATAGCGCTGCCGCTGGCGACCACCAGCAGCGACGCAAGGGATTTCACCAGGCTGGCGCCGTAATCAAACTGCCCGTCACCCGTCTCCAGCGCTTCCATATAATCGGTGGGTGCGTGGGGACGTTGGGCCGTCATGCGCTGCCATCCCCACAGCAGCATTCCCGCGGCCAGACCACCCAGCGCAGGCGTCAGTGCCCGGCGCCAGGGCGATAACGCGGCTGCGGCGTTCACCAGGCTTCCGCTTTCGTTGCTGAGGAACAGCCACTCCAGCAGATACATGCTGTGGCGGAACACCGCAACGGCCAGCGCCGCCAGCACGCCGGTGACGGTAGCAATCAGGAGACGGCGAAACATCGCGCGGATGTCGGGGTATGCGTGAAGACGTTGCATGAGGTCGTGATTACGTGAGAACAAAACAATATTGTGATGGGAAAACGTGAGGTTAGCAAAAGGTATGCGTGCGGATTTGGAAGGGAATAAACAGGGCTGCGGTTAGCTTAATAAATGCAGGATAATCTCAAGGGTGTTTCAATGTTTAATCTATTGAAATCAAACGTTTTTACTCTGATGGCGGCGGTGGTAAAATGAGATCCATTTTCCAGGGATAGAGAATATGCGCAAATGGGATACCGTACCGATAATTATGGACGGGGGCAGGCACTCGAAAATGACAGGACAACCACCGGCGCCAGATGTATTGCTTCCATCACGGACAGCACTGAATTTGGCCGCAGAATTCTCAGGGTAGGTGATAAAACCACCCCCTGCCCCAGATGCGGAAAACGGGGAGTGATCGTATCAGGTGAGCCACGCGTAAGTTTTCACGGTGTACCCGTAGCCGTTCATGGGTCAGAAGTGCATTGTGGGTGTCCACCGGGTTCGAACAGGGTGATTGCCCCGGCCGGTCAGTGGCTGGGACGTGGACGTGACCCGGTTGATGTTGCTAGGGAAGAACACGCCGCAAAGCTGGCAGCGAAAAAGCAGGCCGAAGAAAAGCGCAGGGAGGAGGAAAGGGAGCGCAACCGGGTATTCGCAAAATCCTGTCTGCGCGGCGATGGCTGCAATGATGCCGGTGACCAGCGCGAACCCCACACGAATTTTGCCGATATGGCATTTTTTCAGACCATGCCCGCCAGCGACTCCGCAACCGACTCAGATGCTCCGCAGCACGCACAGACTGCTAAAAAGAAAAAGCCGGAAGATATTCCCGGACCGAAGAGGCGCAGCGCTCTCTGGCGCTGGTGGAACGGCAACCATGAGGAACTGGATTACCAGGCCGCCGTTGCCGTCGCGTCTGCTGCTGCACGGGCGCAGACGGCCACGGCAGGCGCAAGCCTGCTGGAGCTGATAAGCGGCAGGGTACTGACTTACGGCACCTGGGCTGTGCGTGGCGCTGTTGCCGGACCCGGTGCACCCGTGGCAGGTCTGCTGGTGGGGATGATGCCCGGCAGGCTGAATGACGGCGAACAGGACTTCATTGACCGTATGCGCCTGGAGCAGATGAACGAAGCCCCGAGCCGTGTTCGCTATACGTGGGAGAACGACAGCAGGGGGAACCCGGTGCCGCATGGATGGCACACACCACCTGGCCGGGACAGTGTGCGCGTCAGAAAAATGGAGTATGACAGCAGACAGCAGGCGTACACCTTCACCACGGAGGAAGAACCACGTATCACCATCGTCTGGACGCCTGACCGGACAGACACGAAAACGCCGTGGAATACCGGCAACCAGGCGCGGCCGGTACTGCCGAACCCGGTGGTTGTTGACCCTCTGCCGGATAACACCAGAATAACGGCGACCACCAGCCCGGCACCGGCGGAAAAGAGTTTCGCGGATTACATTCTGATCCTGCCGTTCCCTGATCAGCCGCCGATGTATATCTACCTGAGCAAACCGCCGGTGGAGTTTCTGGAAGTCGAGCTATACAGTGACTTTAAACGCCGTTCGCGGCAGGGGAAATATGAGGCGGATCATATGCCGTCAAGAGCTGCCGTTGATGCCTGTCTGAGAGCCAATTATCCGTTGCTAGACGATGACGAAATACTTGCGCTGACTGATAAAGTTGCTGCCATCGTAATCCCGAAAAATATGCATCAAAAAATAAGCGAGACATATGGTGGACGTAATACGCCTATACAAATTGAGCTTGACTCGAGGAACCTCAGGGCAGCAGCTGACCGCAATCTAGATGCCATAAAACCGGCATTGAAAGAACATGGAGCGACCGAAATCCAGATCGAAGCAGCAAGGGTAAAAATGCATAAAATAAACACTGAAACGGGGTTATACAAATGACGGTAAACGTTGAAGCGCTGATAAATAGTCTGGGTAAATCTTATCAATTTATGCTTGATAAGGATTTAATTCCGTATAAGTCTCCTCCTAAGGGAGCTTCTGGAACGCCAACCATTAATCTCGAAATGGCTCATGAAGGAATTTTTCTTTCTTTCTGGCGGGAGGGCCGGATACTGAAATCTGTCACACTCAGAATTCAGCACGAACCTGCGTCCAGTTGGACATTTCCTAATGAACTACCAGCACCTTTGCAGGCATCTATGTCACGCACATGGGTTAATGAAAATCTTGGTAAGCCTCTACGAAGTGCGCCGCCTTACACTGTTATGAATAAGGATTATGGCTGGACAGACCTTTATGAGGTAAAGGATTACGATATTCCTGCCAGTATGCAAATTAATTATGATGTGGCGGATAGCGTGAGGTCTATAACCTTCATGCTAACGTCAGAGCTTCGCTGGTAGGCGTATTCAGTATGTTACAAGTGAACAGGCGAAACGTGTGGTATTGGGGGTTATAATCTAAGCAAAAATCAGGCGCTTCGGTTCGAGTGGTTAGTGGGGAAAAGTTTTGTTTCAGAGGATATTACCTTACAGATCTCTGAAGGAGGAATTTAAGATCTTAACTATTTTTCCTGCTGGAATGATGACGCGGCACGAAGGGCTACTATGTTTTAATAGCCCTCGATTCGGTTCTGGTGCTTAGCTCTCGCTATGAATATTCAACGCCCGGCGCGTACGCCCTGAACTCAAATACTCCGCGATATAATCCTGGGAAATCTCGCCGTTATAGCGCCCGTCCTCGTCCACAATCGGCATCCAGCTGGTGTTGCTCTCATACAGACGAGAAAGTACTACGCGCAGGTTGTCCTCGGCCTTACCGGTCATGCGGAACGGATGCAGAATATCCCCGCAGCTGCCGCTGGCGTTACGCGCTTCGCGGCGCTTCACAAAGCCGAGCGGTTTGCCGTGCTCATCAACCACGGTAATGGCGCGAATATCGTTGTCATCCATGGTGGCGAAGGCCTCCGGCAGCGGCGTTGATTCGCGTACCGTAATGGTCGGCTGCTGGTCGGTGACGTCGCCCGCCGAGACCAGCAGCAGGCGTTTCAACGTCCGGTCCTGACCAACAAACGAGCCGACAAACTCATTCGCGGGTTTCGCCAGCAGTTCGTCCGGGCTGGCGCACTGCACGATACGACCCTGGCGGAAAACGGCAATACGGTCGCCCAGCTTCAGCGCTTCGTCAATATCGTGGCTTACCAGCATCACGGTCTTTTTCAGCTTGCGCTGCATCTCCAGGAACTGGTTCTGGATCACCTCACGGTTAATCGGGTCGACTGCACCGAAGGGTTCATCCATCAGCAGGACCGGTGGATCCGCTGCCAGCGCGCGGATGACGCCGATACGCTGCTGCTGACCGCCGGACATTTCGCGCGGATAGCGGTGAAGGAATTTATGCGGATCCATTGCCACCATATCCATCAGCTCCTCGGCACGGGATTTACAGCGCGCTTTATCCCAGCCCAGCATGCGCGGCACGACGGTAATGTTCTCTTCGATGGTCATGTTCGGGAACAGGCCAATCTGCTGGATCACGTAGCCAATGTTGCGACGAAGGGTCACGGTGTCCATTCCGCTGGTGTCTTCGCCGTTAATCAGGATTGTCCCGCTGCTTGGCGTAATGAGACGGTTGATCATCTTCAGGGTAGTGGTTTTCCCGCAGCCGGACGGGCCGAGCAACACGCACATTTCCCCTTCAGGTACGTTCAGATTGACGTTGTCGACGGCCTTAAACGTCTGGCCGTGTTTCTGTGAAAATTGTTTGGTGAGGTTTTCCAGTTTTATCATTATCGAATCCCCTTCGGAGTCAGTACCACCTGCAAACGGTGCAGCAACCAGTCGAGCACAATCGCTAAAAGACAAATCATCAGCGCGCCCGCAATCAACATACGAATATCACTCCCGCCAATACCGTTAAGCAGCAGCAGGCCCAGACCGCCCGCGCCAATCACGGCGGCAATTGCCATGACGCCGATGTTCATCACCACGGCGGTGCGGATGCCGCCAAAAATCACCGGCAGCGCCATCGGGATTTCCACCCAGCGCAGACGCTGCCAGAAGGTCATGCCGATGCCGCGTCCTGCTTCACGGAGGCCCGGCGGCAGGCTGTCGAGTGCCGTGTGGGTGTTGCGCACAATGGGCAGCAGCGAATAGAGGAATACCGCCGTAATCGCGGGCAGGGCGCCAATGCCCTGACCGATCAGCGAAAAGAGCGGGATCATCAGGCCGAAAAGCGCAATAGACGGGATGGTGAGCACAATGGTGGCAATCCCCAGCACCGGCGTTGCCAGCCATTTATGGCGAACAATTAAAATGCCCAGCGGCACACCAATAATAATCGCCAGGCCCACGGCGAGTGCCACCAGCCACAGATGTTGCAGCGTCAGGGTTAAGAGATAGTCCCAGTTGTCGAGAATATAGTGAATCGTCTCCATAGCGCCTCCTACAGCAACTGTTTGCTACGCAGGAAATCACGGGCGACCTGCTGCGGTGACTGATGGTCGATATCCACCTTCTTATTCAGTTCGGTGATAACGTCGTTATTCAGCTGGGCTGAGAGGGTGTTCAGCGCCTCTGCCAGCCCCGGGTTGGCCTCCAGCGTGTCTTTACGTACAACTGGCGTCACGGCGTAACTCGGGAAAAAGCCTTTATCGTCTTCCAGCACTTTCAGATCGAAGCCCTTCACGCGTCCGTCGGTGGTGTAGATCAGCCCTGCATCGACAAACCCGTCGCGCACCGCGTTATAGACCAGCCCCGGATCCATCTGGCGGATCTGCGGACGGTCCAGCTCCATGTTGTAGGCCGCCTGCAACGGTTTCATCCCGTCGCTACGCCCGGCAAATTCCAGGTCAAGGCCCAGCAGCCAGTTGTTATCCGGATCGGTTTTACGGATCTGCTCAATCTTTGACACCATCTCTGACATGGTGTTGATATGTTCAGCCTCGGCGCGCTTACGCTGCATGGCAAAGGCATAGGTATTGTTCATATCGGCAGGTTTAAGCCACACCAGGCCGTGCTTCGCGTCAAGGCGCTTAACCGTCTCGTATGACTCCTGCGGCGACATGCGTTTATTGATGTGGTTGAAGATGATCAGCGACGTACCGGTGTACTCCCAGGTCATATCAATCTGCTTGTTGATCATCGCGTTACGGGAAATCACCGTCGCAATATTGGTCTGCGGCTGAACCTGAAACCCTTTCTTTTGCAGATATTGCACGGTCATGGCCGAAAGAATGTGCTGCTCGGTAAAGCTCTTGGTCGCCAGGATCAGCGGCGCGGCGAGCGCCTGGCTGGAGAAGAGCGCAGCGGCGCACAGCGCCGTCAGGCCGGAAAACAGTCTCATAGAAGCTCCTTGTTATAATTATCGCGCGAGATGCGGGCTGAGCAGTCGACCCAGTGCCGCCAGCAGCGTATCCAGAATCAGAGCGAACAGGGCGGTGGCCGCCGCGCCCAGGATCAGCGTCGGGAAATCATTGAGATAAATACCCGGGAAAATCAGCTCACCGTAGCTGCTGGCGCCAATCAGGAATGCCAGTGGTGCAGTACCGACGTTAATCGCAGTGGCAATGCGGATACCGGAGAGCATTACCGGCCAGGCGTTAGGGAGTTCGACCTGACGCAGGCGCTGCCATTTGGTCATGCCGATGCCGTTGGCCGCTTCCAGCAACGATGCGGGAACAGAGCACAGCCCGGCATAGGTGTTACGCACAATCGGCAGCAGAGAGGCCAGAAAGAGAGCGATAATGGCCGGTTTATCACCGATGCCAATCACCACCATCGCCAGTGCCAGAACGGCCAGCGGCGGCAGGGTGTTGCCTACGTTAAAGATTTGCATAACATATTCGGCGATACCACGCGCGGCCGGACGGCTTAGCAGAATGCCGCTTGGAATGCCCACCAACAGGGCAAAGAACATTGATGAAAAGACCAGAATGAGGTGCTGTTGCCCAAGGTAGAGCAGGTCAACCTGGCGCGCCTTAATCGTCTCCAGTCCGATTCCCCAGGTGAGGAGAGCGAGAACCACGAGAATTGCGCCGACAAAAAGCAGCGAGCGTTTAACTAATGGGTGCATTGCGGTGTGTCTCCCTGTGCGCATGCGTTATAGCAACCATCGGTTGCCTGTTGTTATGCCATGTTTCGGCAGGGGTACTTCACCTATAGCAAGCGAAACGGAAGGGTTCCAGCGGCGGGGGGAAATCAGTAACCCTATGAAATTAGTGACAACCTGTATGAAGCCTTATGGCATAAGGGCTGTCAGCGGGCAGGCAGAATAGTCTTAAAGAAGTCCGCTTTATGTGACAACGTCACGTAAGGCGGGATGATTACACCTGTCGACTGAGCGCAGCGCGCACCTTTCGCACACGCCACGAGATGCGGACGATAGAGAAGGCGGCGACGAAGACCAGTAACAGGCCCAGCGCCAGCATCGCGTGGAATCCAAACGCTCTGAACAGGATCAGCCCCGCGATCCCGCCGGTAATAAAGGAGAAAAGGGTGGTTAGATGGGTTGTGAGCTGGCTTTTTTGCGCGGCCGTGTCTTTGGAATAGTCCCGGCGCAGCATGGCGACCATAACCGAGGCCAGCGAAATGCCTGCGTCGGTTAGCGTGCCGGTAATGTGCGTGGATCTCACCCGACCGCCGGACAGCTGAGTGGAGGTGGAATTATGAATTCCCATTAACCCGCACAGGAAAATAATGATCTCCTGATTCGTGGCGGAGGAGTGGAAATACATTTCGTACAGGGATACCCCGACCAGTAATAGCCCTTCAACCAACAGAACCTGGCTGAATACCAGTCGGACGTTGTGGATAATCCCCCAGATAACAATAATCCGCGCAACAATGGCGCCG
Organism: Enterobacter hormaechei ATCC 49162; assembly: GCF_001875655.1. NCBI lineage: Bacteria > Pseudomonadati > Pseudomonadota > Gammaproteobacteria > Enterobacterales > Enterobacteriaceae > Enterobacter > Enterobacter hormaechei. Next base: position 701,510 of record NZ_MKEQ01000001.1, on the reverse strand, counting down.
GTGACAAACGAGAGAATAATAGCGCCAAAAAACAGAATATCGCTGAGATCGGTAGAAGAAACTTCGCTGGATAACTGCGAAGTATTGCCCGTCATATGAGAGGGAAAAAAGCCGAACGCACCCAGCGCAATGGCATTCAGCAGTCCCGCGGAGGTGGCCAGCCAGAGTGCAAGACGGCGATCCTCCTGATGCGTGCGTTCTTTCTTTAATTTAATCAGCAAAGAATACCTCCGGTTTGAGCTTTGCCTGAATTCTCACGCTAACAAAGCGATGTCGCTGGCTGACCAGGATATTGCTTAATTATTATTTCAACAGGAGGTATGCGAGGTTTTGTAATTAAATAAAATAACCTTGTTAATATAATGCCTTATTTCGGAATACGCGACGCCGTAAAAGTCAGCGCCATTGCGCTCAGGAGTAATATGCCGCTTAAAGCGAAGGTACTCTGCCAGCCAAAGGTATCAAACACCACGCCACCCGCCGTGGAGCCAAGCGCAATGGCGAGTTGGATCACCGCGACCATCAGCCCACCGCCAGCCTCGGCATCTTCCGGTAACGTACGGGCGAGCCACGTCCACCATCCCGTGGGGGCCGCAGTTGCCAGCATTCCCCAGAAGCCTGACAGCAGGGCCACGATCCACAGGCTGTTCCCGGTCAGGATTAATACCCCCGCAATCACCGCCATTAGTAGCGGTATGGCCATTAAGGTGAGGTAAAACGCGGCATTCAGGACCCGCGCGACGATCAGCGTGCCGATGAAACCTGCGATACCGATGGTGAGCAGGATCAGCGATAAGCCGGAAGGACTGACGTGGGTGACGGTTTCGAGGAAGGGGCGCACATAGGTAAATAAGGCAAACTGTCCCATGAAGAACAGGCCGCATGCCATCAGACCCACAGAAACCGCAGGCTGGTGGAACAGGCGAAATACACTTTTACGTGGCGACTGGCCCTGGTTTCCGGCCATATCAGGCAGGCTAAAATATTGCCAGATGAATGCCACAATCGCCACGGGAACCAGGCAAAGAAACGCGCCGCGCCAGCCAATGGTCGAGCCGAGATAACTGCCCAGCGGGGCGGCGACCACCGTCGCCAGCGCGTTGCCGCCGTTGAAAATCGCCAGCGCACGAGGGACCTGATGCTGAGGCACTAGCCGTATCGCGGTGGCAGCAGACATCGACCAGAAACCGCCGATGGCGATGCCGATCAGCGCCCGGCCTGCCATATACATCAGAGCGTTTGGGGCGAAGGCGATAATGATCCCTGACAGCGCCATCAGGACGGTCATGCCTGAAAGAAGATGTTTGCGATTCATATTCCCGGCAAGCCGGGAAAGAAAAAGGCTGGTCAGGACAGCCAGCGCACCAGAGATAGCGATCCCCTGGCCTGCCATCCCCTCCGTTACCCCTAAATCTCTGGCGAGGGGCGTAAGCAGACTGACGGGCATAAATTCCGAGGCAATGAGGACAAAAACGCACAGGGTCATGGCAAAAATACCGCCCCAGTGTGCAGGCTCAGCATCACGGGATGAAGGTTGATTGAGTGTAGACATAGGTGTAATTCACGGCGAAGAGAAGATAAGCCCCCTGGATTGCCGGGGGCTAAGAGAATTAATTCAGACTGGTTTTGAAGAAATGCTCAAACTGCGCGAACGGGATTTTTCCTGCAACGTTATCGTAGAGATCAACGTGATTCGCACCGGGAACAATCACCAGTTCCTTCTGTTTGCTGCCGACAGCGTTAAACGCATCTTCCGCAAAATAACGTGAGTGCGCATTTTCACCGGTCACAATCAGCGTTGGGATGGTGATCTCCCCGGCATAGCTCAGCAGCGGCATATTCATAAAGGACAACGGCATGGTCGCGGTCCATGCGCCGGTGGAGTTTACGGAACGGGCATGGAAGCCGCGCGGCATACGGTAGTAGTCATAGAACTCTTTCAGTACCGGATGCGGATCGGCGGGCAATGTTTCCGGCAGAATACGCCCGGTCGCCGTCACCTTACCGGTTTCATCGACATGAATATCGTGGCCGCCATGGGCGAAGGCACCGCGTTCAGCATCTTTCCAGCGTTGCGCATTCAGATACTGCAACACGGCCCGACGATCCGCCGCTGAATAACGATCTTTCCCGTCGCCCACGCCGTGACCCATTGCGCGGCTCATATCGTACATTACGCTGGTGGCGACCGCCTTCACGCGGGTATCCATGGATGCCGCGTTCAGCGCCATACCGCCCCAGCCGCAGATGCCGAGAATGCCGATACGGTTACGGTCGACTTCTTTCTGTAATCCGAGGAAATCCACTGCGGCGCTAAAGTCTTCGGTGTTGATGTCAGGGGAGGCAACGTTACGCGGCTGACCGCCACTTTCACCCGTGTAGGAGGGGTCGAAGGCCAGGGTCACAAACCCCTGCTCAGCCAGAGTCTGGGCGTAGAGACCGCTGGATTGTTCTTTAACCGCACCGAACGGTCCACTGACGGCAATCGCCGCCAGCTTCTGGTCGCCGCTGTTCCTGGGAATGTACAGATCGCCCACGAGGGTGATCCCGTATCGGTTCTCGAATGTCACCTTGCGGTGGTCGACTTTATCGCTCTCGGCGAAGGTTTTATCCCAGGTTGTCACCATCGAAACGGGGGCGTCAGGATTACGTGTTTCTGCATAACTCATTGTTGTCACTCCACTTAATGATGCGCATAGCAGTAGCGCAACGGACAGTTTTTGGGGGAATGTTTTCATAAGAGGTACCGTGTGTTGTTGTAATGCGGTCATTATAGTTAGCAGAAATAGTGCTGATTAGAGGCTGAAAATTGCTAGGATTAATAGCATATTGTGATAAATGGATGAGGCATGATGGCGAAGCGGGAAAACTACAATGAGCTGTATCTGTTTATCCAGGTGGTGCGGGAGGGGAGCTTCACGGCAGCCGCGCAACGGCTAGGGCTGGCACAATCCGGGATCAGTCGATCGGTTCGCGAGCTGGAAGAGCGGCTGGGCGTTCGGCTTCTGGTGCGTACCACGCGCAAACTGTCGCTGACCCACGCCGGGGAGCAACTTTACCAGACCGCTGGTTCAGCCTTTGATGCGCTCGATACCGGGCTGACCAGACTGGCGCATTACCGCCAGACGCCATCCGGCACGGTGCGCATTAATGCCAGCCAGCACGCCATCGAAAAATGCCTGCTGCCAAAGCTCGCTATCTTCAAACAGCGTTACCCGGATATCCGTCTGGAATTGATGAATGAGAGCCGGTTCGTGGATATCATTGCCGAGCGATTCGACGCGGGCGTCCGGCTTGGGCCGGAGGTGGGACAAGGCATGATTGCCGTGCGCATCACGCCCGATATGGAGATGGCTGTGGTTGCCGCTCCGGCGCATTTTCGGCGCTATGGTTTCCCGCAGACGCCCGCCGATCTGGATGCGCATCCCTGCATTGCCTACCAGTTTGCCGACGGTAACCACTATCAATGGGAGCTTGTTCAGGACGGGAAGCGAGTTACTCACCGCCCTGAAGGGCAATGGGCCTTTTCCGACAGCTATATGGAGGCCGACGCGGCCCGGCTGGGACTCGGGCTGGCCTATGTCCCGGTTGAGCTGGTGGCTGACGATCTGGAGCGTGGCGCGCTGATACGCGTCTTGCAGCGCTACAGCCTGCGGATGGACGGGCTTTACCTTTATTATCCACACCGCAACGTGTCCCCGGCGCTGAGAGCGGTGATTGATACGCTGAAAATTTAGGGTGCCCTTTGCGCTACGGCCTATACAGCCCCTGCGTTTGTGATACGCTACTATTTTATATAGCGCAGCTCAACTAAGGCTATGAAATGACAAAAATAACGCCAGAATATACGGTAGTTGACTTATCACGTTGGGCAAGAAAGGAACACTTTGAAGTATTTCAGGGCTTCGCTCAATCCACATTTAACCAGACGGTTCAGCTGGACATTACCGTACTGCTGAAACACATCAAAGAGGTTGGCTGGAAATTTTATCCTGCGATTATTTCCCTTATTTCTCACGTCGTAAACCGGCATCCGGAATTCCGTATGGCTATGAAGGATGATGAGCTTGTAATATGGAATGAGGTTCATCCAAGCTATACCCTTTTCCATAAAGAAACGGAGACATTTTCATCGTTGTGGAGTCATTACGATGGGAATATTGACCGTTTTCAGCACGTTTATGCAGAAGATGTCGCCCGTTACGGCAATATCCTTGCTTACTGGCCAAAGGAAGAGTCCAGGGAGAATATATTCTTTATATCGGATATTCCGTGGGTCAGTTTTAGCAGTTTTAACGTCAACGTCGCTAACATGCGGAATTTTTTTGCGCCCATGTTCACGTTTGGAAAATACTATAACCAGGATGGGAAAGTCTTGTTGCCTTTCGCCGTTCAGGTTCATCATTCTGTCTGTGATGGCTTCCACGTGGCAAGGCTGATCAACGAGTTGCAAGCGCTGTGTGATAATTTACCGCACCAGTCAGAAGCGCTCGACGTGTGATTCACGTGTTTTTAACAAACGCCTGACGAGGGAAAATAATGGAACCGAATTTTACGCCAGAACAGATTGAAATGATTAACCGCGTTGTTTTCGAGCAGATCGAGATGATGCACGAGAAGGTGGCTGAAATAATTGCAGAGACAGAGACGGCAGCGCATCAACGCCTGAAGGATAATGGGATCACTATGACGGAATTCTGTCCTGCAAATCAAAATTTCCTCATGATGTCCCTTGTACAGGATCTGATAGATAAAGTGCACGGTGGTGATATGGCCCTGGCCAAAACAATGTTAACCATGGAAGCAAAAAGGCTGAATATCAGCGTAAACGTTGAGGCGGACAAATCGCGTTAACAGAAGGTATTTCAGGACTACGGTTGATGCCTGTCAGATTCTGTAAGACGGCAATAATAAAGCCGCGAGCCGTTTCCGGCCCGCGGCGGCAGGACAGGTGATGGTCTGACGATCAGGCGGCTTTAACAGCCCGGATTTTTTTGCTGCCATCCGCCTCTGACACTGTTTTATCCGTTGCTGCGTTCTGCTCAGGAAGCTTGCTGGTACGCAGGATATGCTGCACGGACTCTTTCTGCTCGGCGAGATACAGACCAAGGTTTTCCGCCTGCGTTTCATCCATCTGCATTCCGCTTTGCAACAGCCAGTCGGTGAACGCTTCTGCCATATCAAGCAGTTTGTCGTGAGCGTCAGCCTCTTTCTTACTGGCAAATGTCATTTTCTCTTCACCTTTTCTTACGACAACAAATTTTGTTTCAACAGCCATTGTGCACTCCCGTATACTGTAATTATATACAGTATAGCAGTTGTGACGTTGTGTTGCAGCAAAAATGTGCGAACCTGGCTTGCACAACGAATGTACAAGCCAGTCGCTGTTATCGGTACAGCGTTTTTTCGGCAATCGGAATCAGCAAAGTGGACTGCCAGTCTGCCAGCGTCAACCGGGCAAGTTTACCCAGCGCCTTGTAGAACGGATGGGCCGCGTTTTCAACGAATACGGTCAGGAAACGCGTACTCCATGGCAGCAGATGCCAGGCAAGAAGCTGGTCGCGTTCTGTTTCGCGACCGTTCTCGGCAAGCCATGCCGCCAGCATCAGCAACGTACCAAAATGATCTTCTGGCTCATTCTGCTGCATCTCAAAGGCGATATGGTTTTCACGCATCCACTGACGCAACGCGAGGGTCGACTCGCCAAACAGCACGGACTCGCGATCAAGCCAGACGGAGCCCCATGGGGGGGCGGGCAGGGCATACGGGCCAATAAACAGACGCTGCCAGGCATCTTTCAACGCTTCGTCCGACGGCGTCTTAAACATATCGGCGACGGGCAGCAGGCTTTCCTCCGCCAGCGGCCAGTCCTGAACCCAGTCACCTGCGGTCAGGGCACTCACCAGCGGGGCGGTCTGCTCGCTGTCTGGCGCGAAATAAAACAGCGCGCCCAGTACCCGGGCGCTGAACGCGAACGATTCGCGATGTGATACGTCATTCATTACAACTTTCCTTACTTGTGCGCGGGTAGCCCCGCACACCGGTGTTAACCTGCAATTGCTAACCCTGCGGTCATATGCAGACCATAAAATAGCCCACGGCCAATAAGCTCAGCCAGCACCACCAGCACGACACCTGCAAACAGGCCGAGCGTTTTCGGCGCCTGACGACGAATAAGCGGGCAGATCCAGCAGCCTAAACCCGCCGCCAGCAGCGCGATGCGCCATACCTGAAGTGAACCATAATCCGGTAGCAGCGCGTTGGCCTGCTGGATGGAACTCTGTATCGTCCCCAGCGTAGTGCTTTGCAACACGACGACCGCCACGCAGACAATGAGCGCCAGTACGCTGGCAGACGCGGCAAGGCTAGCTTTGTATGTCACGTTTGCAACGTGAAGCAGTAGCGCGGCCAACAGAGGACCAGCAAGAACCATCGTCAGGAAGAAGCTCAGCGTGGTGTAACCCGTGTACCAGGTCGGGACGGTCTCAATCTGATAAACCCGGGTCATGGCCCAGACAAAAACAATGCCCAGGATCTGGCTGACAACCAGCCAGATTTTGCCTAAAGCAGGGGGCATTTTACCGATAACCGACACCAGCCACCAGAAACCGCCTGCGGCAAAGAAGATCGAACCCGCCGCGATCTCATTACTCAGCGCTGACGCTCCCACGCGGTTAAGCGAGTTGAAGGCACGCAGCGGAGAGCCAAGATGCAGTACCGAGGCCATAAAGCCAATACCCATTACCACCCAAAGCAAAAACAGGCTGCGCACAATGCGCATTCTGGCCTTGTCATCGTTTTCCTTAAGCCAGACGAAGCCCATTACGATTAACGCGCCAGCCACGCACTGCCCGAAAACGGTGAAGATCACCAGCGGCCATTCATGCCATCCACTTCCCATCTCACACCTCCTTCGGGTTTGCCAGGTAGCCGGTGGTGTCACCCGTCGGACGGCTGTTGGCGTTAGGTTTGATCACAATACTCGGCTTCGTGAAGTACGCAGACGGCAGCGGCGCGACGGCAGCAAGCTGGCCGTGTTTTTTGCGCAGCTCCTCAATCGGGCCAAAGTCCAGCGCGCGCAGCGGGCAGGACTCGACGCAGATGGGCTTTTTGCCGTCCGCCACGCGGCTGTGGCAGCCGTCGCACTTGGTCATGTGGCCTTTGGCGGCGTTGTACTGCGGCGCGCCGTACGGACAGGCCATGTGGCAGTAGCGACAGCCGATGCAGACATCCTCGTTCACCACCACAAAACCGTCATCGCGCTTGTGCATTGCCCCGCTCGGACAGACCTTGGTACAGGCCGGATCTTCGCAGTGGTTGCAGGCAATCGACAGGTAATAGGCGAAGACATTCTGATGCCAGACGCCGTTGTCCTCCTGCCAGTCGCCGCCCGCGTATTCATAAATACGACGGAAGCTGACGTCCGGGGTTAAGTCTTTGTAATCCTTGCAGGCCAGCTCGCAGGTTTTGCACCCGGTGCAGCGGCTGGAATCAATAAAAAATCCATACTGGGTTGTCATCGGTTAATCCTTATGCCTTCTCGATCTGCACCAGGTTCGTGTGCTGCGGGTTGCCTTTCGCCAGCGGTGACGGGCGGTGCGTGGTCAGGGTATTAATGCAGGAGCCGTGATCGACACGATCGCCGTTCATGTTGGCGTCATGCCAGGCGCCCTGGCCCATCGCGCTCACCCCCGGCATGATGCGTGGCGTCACTTTCGCGGCAATGCGCACTTCGCCGCGGTCGTTGAAGACGCGCACCATATCCCCGTTTTTGATACCGCGTTTCTCTGCATCCACAGGGTTAAGCCACACCTCCTGGCGACAGGCGGCCTGGAGCACGTCCACGTTGCCGTAGCTGGAGTGGATCCGCGCTTTGAAGTGGAAACCGAACAGTTGCAGCGGGAATTTGCTGCGCTCGGGCGCGTCCCAGCCTTCGAAGGTTGAGGTATAGACCGGCAGGGGGGTGATGGTTTCGTCTTTTTGCAGTTCCCAGGTTGCTGCAATATCCGCCAGCTTGCTGGAGTAGATCTCGATCTTCCCGGACGGGGTTTTCAGCGGATTGGCATCCGGATCGTCACGGAATTTTTTGTAGGCCACAAAATGTCCATTAGGATCTTTGCGCTTATAAATACCCATTTTTTTCAGCGCGTCGTAGGACGGCAGCAGCGGATCTTTGGCGACCATTTTGGCGTACAGGTAGCGCAACCACTGCTCCTGCGTACGGCCTTCGGTGAATTTCTGATGGATATCCGGGCCGAGGCGTTTCGCCACCTCGCTCATGATCCAGTAAATAGGCTTACGCTCGAACTTCGGTGCGGTCACCGGCTGGAGGAAAATCAGGTACCCCATGTTGCCGGCGTAATCGTTGGGGATGATATCTTCCTGCTCAACGGTCATCAGGTCCGGCAGAACAATATCGGCATACTTCGCGGACGAGGTCATGAAGTTGTCGATGACGACGATCGTTTCGCACTTACTCTCGTCCTGCAATATGTCGTGGGTTTTGTTAATATCGGAGTGCTGGTTGATGATGGTATTGCCCGCGTAGTTCCAGATGAACTTGATCGGCACATCGAGCTTATCCTTGCCGCGTACGCCGTCGCGCAGGGCGGTCATCTCCGGTCCACGGGCAATGGCATCCGTCCAGCTGAAGCAGGAAATTTGCGTTTTCACCGGATTTTCCGGCAGCGGCATACGTTCGATGGTGATGGTGTAGGTTGATTCGCGCGCGCCGCTGTTACCACCGTTAATGCCAACGTTACCCGTCAGGATCGGCAGCATGGCGATGGCGCGGGACGTTTGCTCGCCGTTAGCCTGACGCTGCGGGCCCCAGCCCTGGCAAATGTAGGCTGGTTTCGCCGAACCGATTTCACGGGCCAGCTTAATGATGCGATCGGCGGGGATGCCCGTAATGCGTGACGCCCACTCAGGGGTTTTCGCGGTTTTGTCATCACCCTGGCCGAGAATATAGGCTTTGTAATGACCATTAGCAGGAGCGCCTTCCGGCAGGGTTTTTTTCGTCATAACCCACGCAGTATTTATCGAGGAAAGGTTGATCGACGAGGTTTTCATTAATCAGCACCCATGCAATACCCGCCACCAGTGCGGCATCGGTGCCTGGACGAATGGGGATCCACTCGTCTTCACGCCCTGCGGCAGTGTCGGTGTAGCGCGGATCGATAACGATCATCCGCGCGTTTGACCGTTCGCGCGCCTGCTCGAGGTAGTAAGTGATCCCGCCGCCGCTCATGCGCGTTTCCGCTGGATTATTGCCGAACATCACGACCAGTTTGGTATTTTCGATATCCGATGTGCTGTTGCCATCGTTGCTGCCGTAGGTGTAGGGCATTGCGCAGGCAATCTGCGCGGTGCTGTAGGTGCCGTAGTGGCTGAGGAAGCCGCCGTAGCAGTTCATCAGGCGCGCGACCAGCGAGGCGTAAGGGGAGGAGCGGGTGATGTTGCCGCCTACAATCCCGGAGGAGTAGTTAATGTAGACCGCTTCGTTGCCGTATTTTTCGACCACGCTTTTCAGGCTCGCGGCGATGGTGTCCAGCGCTTCTTCCCAGGTAATACGCTCAAACTTGCCTTCTCCGCGTTTGCCCACGCGTTTCATCGGATAGTTCAGACGGTCTGGATGATTAATGCGACGGCGAATTGAACGGCCTCGCAGGCAGGCGCGAACCTGATGGTTGCCGTAAATGTCCTCGCCGGTGTTATCCGTTTCAACCCAATAGACTTCGTCATCGCGAACGTGCAGACGCAGCGCGCAGCGGCTACCGCAGTTCACCGAGCAGGCACCCCAGACGACTTTATCTTCTGCGGGCTGAATAGCGGTCTGCACTGCGGCGGCGGCGCTTTTCAGACCAAAAGGTAATGTGATCCCACCGGCGGCAAGCGCCAGGGATCCTATGGCAGTAGATTTAACCAGAGCTCGACGGCTTATCCCGCCGTGATGTTCAACTTCGGACATGACTCACCCCATCATTGTTAATAATTATTTTCACCCGTGACTACAACCGGGCTAATGATGGGGGGAGTGTTACTTATTTGGAGGTATTAAATATTAATCCTAGTCAATTCAGGGGTATTGAGTGGAAAAATCATTGAGGCTCAGCGGGCGCATTCTCTTGCGTACCTGCCCCGCTTACCGGGTAGTTGCCGCTACTGGTGCGGGTGTACAAAATTTTGAAAGTATCATTGGCACAATGCCCAACGACCTGCGCATCCGGCTGATCGGCCTGATCGTTCGGGACGATGTTCAGGGTAAAGCCAGACTCCGGCACGCCGTTGTTGATAATCTTCTGCTGAATGTCACTTTTCACGCGCTCGCAGGAGTCCGGGGCCGCAAGAATAGCGGGTGAAGCACTCATTAACAGCAGGGCGGTAATCCAGGGTAACCGTTTCATCTGTAGCTCCTTTTCACTGTGTAGACTGTAAGCATAGCAGGGTTAGGGTAAGCTTTTGTTTTTGGGTCTCTGTTTCTGAATTGTCCTGGAACCCTGCCTGCGTCATAAAATAAATTGCGAATAATGGTGCTGATTGTCGACCAGATAAGAAGGCAGGGTGCGTTTTGATACCTCTTGCTTAACCAGTTTTCGGTCTCGTCCCCAGATATCTTCCGCGTTGGTAATAACCTTCATAATATGTTCCGGGTTATTAAATTCCGGCAGATCGTATTCGGTATGGGAAATGGTAGACATTTTTTCGGAAATTCTTTCTGGGGTCATTACCCATGAGAAATGCCAGCCGCCATCTTTCACAATCTTATTATTGATTTTTAGCCAGTTCCATTTAAACCATGACCAGTTTTTATCTTTGCGCGCACGCTTCCAGTTCCTGAAAGATTCAGGTTCGCCGTGGAAGAAATGCTTAAGGTTGTAAAAGGAAGTCGCGCGGGGCAAGGTACATTTTCTCGGCGTACCGTCCGTGTTATGAACCTGAAGATTAAACTGATAGTTGAACACGTTCTGATGAATGGTGGTGCAGAGCGCGCGCGGGTTAATGGCCCTGACCGTATCAGGAGAGAAGATTTCGTCCACGTCCGACACCAGGATCAGATCGTCGTCTGCCGCGTCTTTTAACCCGTTCATAATGGAGTTGCGAAGCGCTGCTTCATTTGCCCAGGCATCAACCTGGTTATCCGCGCGGCTTAAAATAGGCTGCGCGTCAAAAGGCACGTAAATAATTTTGTCTTTGAATTTGGCAAATTTCGTAATATCGAAATGCAATTCTCGCGGTATGCCCGTAAAAGAGTGAGTTGCTTCTACGATGACAAAACGGTCAACGACATCAGCGAGAGTATGTAATCTGATGTCGAGCAACATATCTTCGTCATAGTACAAAAAACAGTCGTAAATCATGATGTTAACCCAAAAAATTTAAAAATCTGATTTTATAATAGTGTGGAATATTCCGCGCCCAAAGTAGCCACTTTGGCAAGTCTCGTCAATGCAAACGACGGATTTATACAGCGCAAAGAGTCAAATGAAGTGCTGTTATGTAAGTTGCTGTATTTGCTAATATGATGGTATCTCTCTCTGAACGGTAAATGATGTGAACAAATACGCAGCGATAACGCTACTGGCAACGGTACTGGTGGGATGCGACAACGACACCGCGCCGCTGTCATTTACGCCGGAGATGGCGAGCTTTTCGAACGAGTTTGACTTTGATCCACTGCGCGGCCCGGTGAAAGACTTTACCCAGACGCTGTTCAACGATAAGGGGGAAGTCTCTAAACGCGTGACCGGAACGATGTCGACGGAAGGGTGTTTCGATACGCTTGAACTGCACGATCTCGAAGCGAATACGGGCGTTGCGCTGGTGCTGGATGCTAACTACTACGTCGATGCGGAAACCCAGCAGCAGAAGGTGAAGTTGCAGGGAAAATGTCAGCTGGCGGAACTGCCGTCCGCTGGTTTGACGTGGGACACCGACGATAACGGGTTTGTGGTTGCCGCGCACAGCAAAGAGATGGAAGTGAAGTATCAGTATGACGCCGACGGCTACCCGTTGGGTAAAACCACGGTCTCCGGCGACCAGCGTTTATCGGTCAAGTCGATGCCGTCGAAAGATCTGCACAAGCGCATGGATTATACGGCGGTAAGCCTGTTGAACGATAAGCCGATGGGCAATGTAAAGCAGAGTTGTGATTACGATCGCCACAACAACCCGGTGAGCTGTGAGCTGGTGATCACCGATGACAGCGTCAAACCTGCCGTGGAGCGCAAGTACACCATCAAAAACAGCATTGAATATTATTGAGCGTAAAACCGCGCAGGTTACTGCGCGGTGGGTTTAAGCAGACTGGCGGAAGAGGACTTATGCCCGGCCAGATGCTGATGCTGGAATATGCACATGCGGATGGTGTTACGGTATTCGCCGTTAATAAAGAACTCATGGATCAGTTCACCTTCCACCATAAAGCCCAGCTTACGGTAGATGTCAATCGCTTTTTCGTTCTCTTTGTCGACGATGAGATAAAGCTTGTAGAGATTCAGGACGTTAAACCCGTAATCCATCGCCAGCTTTGCCGCCCGCGACGCCAGACCTTTCCCCTGATGTTCCGGTGAAATAATAATCTGAAATTCCGCCCGACGGTGAACGTGGTTGATCTCAACCAGTTCAACCAGCCCGGCTTTTTCACCTTCGCGCTCCACCACAAAGCGGCGTTCACTCTGATCGTGGATATGCTTATCGTAGAGATCGGACAGCTCGACAAAGGCCTCGTAAGGCTCTTCAAACCAGTAACGCATCACGCTGGCATTGTTGTCGAGCTGGTGAACAAAGCGTAAATCTTCGCGCTCCAGCGGACGGAGCTTAACGTCACACAGCGTCGACATTACGGTGCTACCGTGCGGCCAGTACGACGATCCAGACAGCGCAGGGTGTTAGGCTCCCAGTAAGCGTTGACGTTGGCACTTTGCTGGCATTTGTCGCGGGCATCAAACGCGACGTCTTCTTTATCCCACTCTTTCTCCACGCGCTTATTCACTTTCTGACGCAGGCTGCGGGTGTCATTCCATTGTTCTTTGTCCATGGCGGCGTTCTGACGGCTTTGCGCGCTGTCACCAGACTCAATGATGAGTTTGCTGGTTTCGGCTGATGCCGTTGCGGCAAAGGCGAACGATGACAGTGCCAGTACGGCTGTCAGACAAAGGCGTTTGCTTAATGTAGTCATAGCGTTTCCTTTAAACGGGTGCAGACAATCGGATTACCCCGTTGGATTCTACACCAATCCGAAAGGGTGTCATACCCGCGCGGCAGGTATGGGAACGATGTGAACATTATCGCGCAGGATGTCTAAATCAATCCTCACGAAACGAGAGATTGTTCAACGCTGTGGTTGCGTATTTGTGTCCCCAATGTGTGATCGTTCGCTGATTTTACGATCATTATACTTGTATGGTAGTAGTGTAGTTGCGTAAATTTCCTGCATCACAACGAACGATGTAAGGAAATGGATTATGAAGATTGTCGGGGCTGAAGTATTTGTCACCTGCCCGGGGCGTAACTTTGTCACCCTTAAAATCACGACCGATGAGGGCATTGTCGGGCTGGGTGATGCCACGCTGAACGGACGTGAACTTTCCGTTGCCTCTTACCTGAAAGATCACCTGTGCCCGCAGCTGATTGGCCGCGATGCGCACCGCATCGAAGATATCTGGCAGTTCTTCTATAAAGGCGCGTACTGGCGTCGTGGTCCGGTCACGATGTCAGCGATTTCTGCCGTGGATATGGCGCTGTGGGACATAAAAGCGAAAGCCGCGAACATGCCGCTCTACCAGCTTCTGGGCGGGGCATCCCGGGAAGGGGTGATGGTTTATTGTCACACTACCGGACACACCATTGACGACGTGCTGGAAGATTATGCCCGTCATAAAGAGATGGGCTTCAAGGCGATTCGCGTGCAGTGCGGCGTGCCGGGAATGAAAACCACCTACGGCATGGCTAAAGGGAAAGGGCTGGCGTACGAGCCTGCGACTAAAGGCGCCTGGCCGGAAGAACAGCTGTGGTCCACCGAGAAATATCTCGATTTCACACCCAAACTGTTCGACGCGGTGCGCAGTAAATTCGGCTTTAATGAACATCTCCTGCACGACATGCACCACCGTCTGACGCCCATCGAAGCGGCGCGGTTCGGCAAGAGCATCGAAGAATTCCGTATGTTCTGGATGGAAGACCCAACGCCTGCGGAAAACCAGGAATGTTTCCGCCTGATCCGCCAGCACACCGTCACGCCAATTGCGGTGGGTGAAGTATTTAATAGCATCTGGGACTGCAAGCAGCTGATTGAAGAGCAGCTCATTGACTATATCCGCGCCACCCTAACCCATGCGGGCGGCATCACCGGGATGCGTCGCATTGCGGACTTTGCCTCACTCTACCAGGTGCGTACCGGTTCACATGGCCCGTCGGATCTGTCGCCGATTTGCCACGCCGCGGCGCTGCATTTTGACCTGTGGGTACCGAACTTCGGCGTTCAGGAGTATATGGGTTATTCAGAGCAGATGCTGGAAGTGTTCCCGCACAGCTGGCGCTTCGATAACGGCTATATGCACCCGGGCGACAAGCCAGGGCTGGGCATTGAATTTGATGAGAAGCTGGCGGCGAAATACCCGTACGAACCGGCCTGTCTGCCGGTAGCCCGTCTGGAAGACGGCACCCTCTGGAACTGGTAAACGAGGAGCGAATGATGAAAAGCGTAGTGATCCAACAGCCGAATGCGCTGGTAATCGAGGAGCGTCCTCTTCCGTTGCCGGGCGCAGGGGAAGTCCGCGTCAAAATTAAGCTGGCCGGGATCTGTGGTTCCGACAGCCATATCTATCGCGGACATAACCCGTTTGCGAAATACCCGCGCGTGATTGGTCATGAGTTCTTTGGCGAGATTGACGCTGTGGGTGAGGGCGTGGAGAGCACCCGTCTGGGCCAGCGCGTTTCGGTTGATCCGGTGATCAGCTGCGGGCAGTGCTACCCCTGTTCCGTCGGTAAACCGAACGTTTGCACCTCGCTGGTGGTGCTGGGCGTCCATCGCGACGGTGGTTTCAGCGAATACGCCGTCGTCCCGGCGAAAAATGCCTGGCACATCCCGGACGCCATTCCTGACCAACACGCGGTGATGGTAGAGCCATTCACCATTGCCGCTAACGTGACGGGACAGGCGAAACCGACCGAACAGGATGTGGCGCTGATCTACGGCGCAGGCCCAATGGGGCTGGTCACCGTGCAGGCGCTGAAGGGCGTTTACAAGGTGAAGCAGGTCATCGTTATCGATCGCATTGATGAGCGGCTGGCGATGGCGCAACGCAGCGGCGCGGACTGGGTCTTCAACAACGGCGAGCAGTCTTTACAGGCCGCGCTGGATGAAAAAGGGATCAAGCCGACGTTAATCATCGATGCTGCCTGTCATCCGTCCATTTTGCAGGAAGCGATTACGCTGGCGTCTCCGGCGGCGCGCATCGTGCTGATGGGCTTCTCCAGCGACCCGAGCCAGATCGTGCAGCAGGGGATCACCGGCAAAGAGCTGGCGATCTTCTCTTCGCGCCTGAATGCCAACAAATTCCCGGTGGTCATTGACTGGCTGGAAAAAGGGCTGATCGACCCTGAAAAACTGGTCACCCATACATTTGACTATCACCACGTTACAGACGCCATCGAACTGTTTGAAAAAGACCAGCGGCAGTGCTGCAAAGTCTTGCTCACGTTCGACCAATAATAATTCACGCGGTTAAGAGCCTGCGAAGACAGGCTCTAAGTGGTACGCATCTTACCTTTCAGAGATAGCCATTATGACTCAAGCACAACCTCAAAGAAGTACGTCAGATCTGGTGAAAGCCGCCGTATCTGGCTGGCTGGGCACCGCCCTGGAGTTTATGGATTTCCAGCTTTACTCCCTGGGTGCCGCGCTGGTGTTCCATGAAATTTTCTTCCCTGAACAGTCCGCGGCCATGGCGCTGATCCTGGCGATGGGCACCTACGGCGCAGGTTACATCGCGCGTATCGTCGGGGCGTTTATCTTCGGCAGAATGGGAGACAGCATTGGTCGTAAAAAAGTGCTGTTTATCACCATCACCATGATGGGGATCTGCACCACCTTAATCGGCGTATTGCCGACCTACGCGCAGATCGGGATTTTCGCACCGGTGCTACTGGTAACGTTGCGTATTATTCAGGGGCTGGGCGCGGGCGCGGAAATCTCGGGCGCAGGCACCATGCTGGCGGAGTATGCGCCGAAGGGCAAACGCGGCATCATCTCTTCGCTGGTGGCGATGGGAACCAACTGCGGGACGCTGAGCGCCACGGCGATCTGGGCTGTGATGTTCTTTGCTCTCGATCGTGAAGAACTTATTGCCTGGGGCTGGCGCGTGCCGTTCCTCGCCAGCGTTGTAGTGATGATCTTCGCCATCTGGCTGCGTATGAACCTTAAAGAGAGCCCGGTGTTTGAGAAGGTTAACGACGCCGAAACCGTGACACCGGTTGCCGCGCAGGATACCTCGTTAGGCGCGATGTTTAAGAGCAAATCCTTCTGGCTGGCTACCGGGCTGCGCTTTGGTCAGGCGGGTAACTCCGGGCTGATCCAGACTTTCCTTGCCGGGTATCTGGTGCAGACGCTGCTCTTTGATAAGGCGATCCCAACCGATGCGCTGATGATCAGTTCGATTCTGGGCTTCCTCTCAATCCCGCTGCTGGGCTGGCTGTCCGATAAAGTGGGGCGCCGTCTGCCGTATATCATCCTTAACATTTCAGCCATCATTCTGGCTTACCCGATGCTGTCGATTATCGTCGACAAGAGTTACGCGCCGGGCGTGATTATGCTCTCTATCATCGTGATTCATAACTTTGCGGTGCTCGGGCTGTTCGCGCTGGAAAACATCACCATGGCGGAAATGTTTGGTTCGCGGAATCGCTTTACCCGCATGGCGATCTCGAAAGAGGCGGGCGGTCTGGTTGCTGTGGGCTTTGGTCCGGTACTGGCGGGGATCTTCTGCAACATGACCGGGTCCTGGTGGCCGATTGTCGCGATGCTGGTGGCGTACTCGCTGATTGGGCTGATTTCCGCTCTGATGATGCCGGAAGTGCGCGACCGCGATTTGAGTGAAGCCGAAGATGCAGCCGAAGCAACCCATAAGGAAGCGGTGGCCTATGGCGCGCTCTCTTCACGCCGCTGATGGTTTACATCTTGCGCTACCTGTCACACAACTTTTCACTGATGTCACACCACATGGCGAAAAGTTAATGTAAATCAAGATCTGAAAACGACGTATCAGTATGGTTAATGGCAGCGTTTTTTGACTCCGACTGCCATTCTAGTTGGTGTAGTCAGCAGGCGCTGCCGCTCTGATAAGGAGCGGCAGCGGATCACAGCGTTCATTACTTAACGAGTCTCAATCATGGAAAACCGGTTATTACAGGCGAAGGCGACGCGTCCGCAGTACGATCGCGACAGCCTCAAGGCACGCATTGTTCATTTAGGCTTTGGCGCGTTTCACCGTGCGCACCAGGCGGTGTACACCGATATACTCGCCGCAGAACAGGGCAGCGACTGGGGTTACTGCGAAGTTAACCTGATTGGCGGCGAACAGCAGATTGCCGATCTCAAGGCACAGGATAACCTTTATACCGTGGCAGAGATGTCTGCCGATGCCTGGACGGCGCGCGTGGTCGGCGTCGTCAAAAACGCCCTGCACGCGCAGGTCGACGGGCTGGAAACCGTGCTGGCGGCGTTGTGCGAACCGCAGGTTGCCATTGTTTCCCTGACCATCACCGAAAAAGGGTATTGCCACTCTCCGGCAAGCGGACAACTGATGCTCGATCATCCGTTAATCGTTGCAGACCTGCAAAACCCGCATCAGCCAAAATCCGCGCCGGGCGTGGTGGTTGAAGCGCTGGCGCGGCGTAAGGCGGCGGGGCTACCGGCATTCAGCGTGATGTCATGCGATAACATGCCGGAGAACGGCCACGTGATGCGCAACGTGACCTGTGCCTACGCGCGCGCTGTTGACGGCGAACTGGCGGACTGGATTGAAGCGAACGTCACCTTCCCGTCAACCATGGTGGATCGTATTGTGCCCGCCGTTACGGCTGAAACGCTGGATAAAATTGAACAGCTGACCGGCGTACGCGATCCGGCAGGCGTGGCCTGCGAGCCGTTCCGCCAGTGGGTGATTGAGGACAACTTTGTTGCTGGCCGTCCAGCATGGGAAAAGGCGGGTGCGGAACTGGTTTCTGATGTCATTCCCTTTGAAGAGATGAAGCTGCGTATGCTTAACGGCAGCCACTCCTTCCTGGCGTATCTCGGCTACCTGGCCGGTTATCAGCACATTAACGACTGCATGGAAGATGAACATTACCGCGCAGCCGCACATGCGCTGATGCTGAAAGAGCAGGCGCCGACGCTGAAAGTGAAGGGTGTGGATTTAGGTCGCTATGCTGACCAGCTTATCGCGCGCTACAGCAATCCGGCACTGCGTCACCGGACCTGGCAAATTGCCATGGACGGCAGCCAGAAATTGCCGCAGCGTATGCTCGATTCCGTGCGCTGGCACCTTGTCCACCAGAAACCTTTCCCGCTGCTGGCCCTGGGTGTGGCAGGCTGGATGCGCTATGTCGGCGGTGTGGATGAGCAGGGTAACGCCATTGAGGTGAGCGATCCGCAGCTGGCGGTGATTCAGGCGGCGGTAAACGGTAGCGCTGAAGGCGAAAGCCGGGTTAGCGCGCTGTTGGGCATTGAGGCTATTTTCGGTAATGAGTTGCCGAAGGACGCGGTGTTTGTTGATGCCGTGATGCAGGCCTATCACACGTTGCTGCAAAAAGGCGCGAAGGCCACGGTTGCTGAGTACGCAGCCCGGCTCTGACGCGATGACATGCCGCCGTTCGCGGCGGCATGTCGGGGAACAGCTTAGTGCATTCCCAGGCGAATCAGCTCAATCGGTTCGAACTTACCTTCGCATCCTTCCACTTCAACCGTTTTACCACGACGCACCTGCTCGGCATTCAGGCCGTCGCTGTGGATCGCTTTAATCACGCCGAACTGACCTGTGCCGCTAATCATAACGCGGCTGCCAGTGGTGATTGCATTTCGGTTACGGTCGTATGTCATCATGGTATTTTCTCCTCTTGCACTTATCCGTTACGGCGCTAATTCAACGGCTGCCGTTCACGGGGCACTATTAATACGCCTCTCTTAAACTGAATTATTTGTTTTTGATCAAGCTCACACTTTTTTCTTATTTCATGATGGCGCTGACGGTTCAGGACATCGCTTTACAAAGCGGACAGTTATTTTCCTTATTTGATAGTTTACGAACGTAAGTGTTTAGGTTTTGTTTATCTCCGCAATGCCATTCTGGAAGCAGAAAATAACCCTTCATCGGAAAAGGAGTCAGGCTTATGTATAAGAAAATTTTGATGCCTGTTGACGTGTTTGAAATGGATTTGAGCGATAAAGCGGTACGCCACGCGGTCAACCTCGCGAAGGCGGAAGGCACGACAATCACCCTGGTCAACATTCTCCCCAACAGCAGCCGTTCGTTACTGCGGGGGTTCAATGCGGATATTAAGAAGTTCGAAGAGTATATGACCGCCGAATCTGATAAGAAGATGAAGGCGCTGAAACGGCTCTTTGATATGTCCCCGGACGATATTGACTGTGAAGTTCGCTTCGGCAACGTACGCGATGAAATCATCAAGCTCAGTAAAGAGGGGAAATATGATGTCATTGTTATCGGATCAAAAAATCCGAGTATCACAACGCATCTGCTGGGTTCAAATGCTGAAACTATCCTGCGCTACGCCACTATTCCTGTATTAGTGGTCCGCTAATCACTTCGCCGCAACCGAAAGGGGGCGGCGAGGTTTTATTCTTCGCTAAACCACTCGCGGTTTTCCTGACGAATTAACTGAACTGACTCGCTAATTTCCTGGAGGTGAAGCGTCATCGCTCTATCTACGGCTTCCACGTCGCGTTTTTCCAGAGCACTGAAAATATCATGATGCTGTCGCAGCAACATCTCTGGCGGAGAAACATGATCAAGACTCATGTAGCGCACGCGGTCGATGGTCGCTTTGATGTTTTCGACGGTATCCCACGCGAGCTGGCACTCGGCGATCTGCGCCAGTTTCTGGTGAAACTCGTCGTCCAGCTGGAAAAAGTCGTTTAACTGTTTGCGGTCGATGGCGATGCGTTGCTGATGCAGGTTTTGCTCCAGCAGGTAACACTGATTGTCGTTAATGAGCGACGCGGCACGACGCACCACGGCGCACTCGATGGCCTGGCGAACAAAACAGCCATTCCGTACCTGCGAAAGGGAAATTTTATTTACATAGCTGCCGCGCTGCGGGCGGATCTGAATAAGGCCGTTTTCTGCAAGCTTGATAAACGCCTCACGTACCGGCTGACGGGAAACGTCAAAACGTACCGAAACCTCTTTTTCTGAGAGTGGCGTTCCCGGTGGGATCAGGCAGCGAACAATATCACGGCGTAAAATGCGATAAATTTGCTGATTAACGGGCTGGGTAGGATTAAGTTGCGATTCAGCGGCCATGGGTTGTGGTTTCTCAGAGAGTTAACCTGAACATACTACCATTCTTTTCCCTGCCATCACATACCCGGCCCGCAGGCCGGGTGGGGTAAATTAACCGCGATGCACGCTGAGTCCGGCATAGGTCTGGCTGACGGGCATCATCTCAACCGTGTTGATGTTGACATGCTTCGGCAGGGTCGCAACCCACCAGACGGTTTCGGTGATATCTTCCGGCGTCAGCGCGTTCGCATTTTCATAGGTTTTATCCGCTTTCGCGTCATCGCCTTTGAAACGCACATTTGAGAACTCCGTTCCGCCTACCAGACCCGGCTCAACATCGGTCACGCGGATCGCGGTGCCGTGCAGGTCGGTGCGCAGGTTCAGGCTGAACTGACGCACAAAGGCTTTGGTTGCGCCGTACACGTTGCCGCCCGCGTAAGGCCAGCTACCTGCGGTGGAACCGATATTGATGATATGACCACGGTTACGTTCAACCATGCCCGGCAGCACGGCGCGGGTCATGTACACCAGCCCTTTGTTGTTGGTGTCGATCATGTTTTCCCAGTCTTCCACGCTGGCTTTGTGAGCAGGCTCCATGCCCAGCGCCAGGCCAGCGTTATTGACCAGAACGTCGATTTCACGCCATTCGGCAGGCAGGCTGGCAATCATCTCTTCAATGGCGGCGCGGTTGCGGACGTCCAGCTGTGCGGTCAGGATGCTGTCACCCAGTTCGTCTTTTAGCTCCTGCAAACGCTCCTGACGACGCCCCGTTGCAATCACTTTGTGTCCGTTGGCGACGAAGCGACGCGTGATGCTTTCACCAAAACCCGCCGTTGCCCCGGTAACTAAAATAATCATCTCACTGTTCCTCAACGCTTTTTGTGTTGTACTAACATAGCACGCTCTTTGGCACGTCGTTAAGGCAACATTTGTATGACGCCATTGCAGGCCAGCGCAGGCTGGCCTACTCTGGGGAGAAATACCGTGCTCAGGAGTAAACGATGTCGGTCAACAATCCTTTTTTTGAAATTAGCCTGTTGCCTTATCAGGCGCCACGTTTTGATGCGATCAACGACAGCCATTATCGTCCGGCATTTGATGAGGCGATGCGCCTCAAGCGTGCAGACATTGACGCGATTATCACGCAGCGCGCCGAGCCGGATTTCGACAACACCGTGCTGGCGCTGGAAAAGAGCGGGGCCATGCTGTCGCGCGTGAACAGCGTGTTCTTCGCCATGACGTCCGCACACACCAACGATTATCTTCAGGCGCTGGACGAGCAGTTCTCCACCGAACTGGCCGGGCTGGCGAACGATATCTGGCTAAACGATACCCTTTTCGCCCGTGTGGAAGCCGTCTGGCAGGAGCGCGAGGGCCTGGATGCCGAATCCCGACGACTGACGGAGGAGACATATCAGCACTTTGTTCTTGCGGGCGCGCGACTGAACGCCGATGAAAAAGCGGAGCTGAAAGCCCTGAATACCGAAGCCGCCACCCTGACCAGCCAGTTCAACCAGCGCCTGCTGGCGGCGAACAAGGCGGGCGGACTGGTAGTGGACAACGTGCATGCGCTGGATGGGCTGAGTGCAGAGGAGATCGCTGCCGCGGCTCACGCTGCCGCAGAAAAAGGGCTGACGGATAGCTGGCTGATCCCACTTTTAAATACCACCCAACAGCCCGCACTGGCGGCGCTGTCGCAGCGCGAGACGCGTAAGAAGCTGTTTAACGCAGGCTGGGAACGCACTCAGAAAGGGGACGAAAACGATACGCGCGATCTGATCCGTCGGCTTACCGCGTTGCGGGCAAGGCAGGCGCAGCTGCTCGGGTTTGAAAATTTTGCCAGCTGGAGCATTGCCGATCAAATGGCGAAAACGCCGGATGCCGCGCTCGAATTTATGCGCGGAATAGTGCCTGCGGCGCGCAGCAGGGCCGCGCTGGAGCAGGCGGATATTCAGAAGGTCATTGACGACGAGCAGGGCGGTTTTTCAGTGGAGGCCTGGGACTGGGCGTTTTATGCCGAACGCGTGCGCTCAGCGAAATATGCACTGGACGAAGCGCAAATCAAACCCTATTTCGCGCTCAATACCGTGCTGGAGGATGGCGTATTCTGGTCAGCCACGCAGCTGTTCGGTATCCGCTTTGTCGAGCGGTTTGATATTCCGGTTTACCACCCGGACGTTCGAGTGTGGGAGATTTTCGATCACACCGGCGAAGGCATGGCGCTGTTTTACGGCGACTTTTTCGCTCGCGACTCTAAAGCGGGCGGCGCGTGGATGGGGAATTTTGTTGAGCAGTCTTACGAATTTGCCGCGCGTCCGGTGATTTACAACGTCTGCAACTATCAAAAACCGGCCAACGGCCAGACCGCGCTGATCTCCTGGGATGATGTGATTACCCTGTTCCACGAGTTTGGTCATACGCTGCATGGCCTGTTTGCCAGCCAGCGTTACGCCACGCTTTCCGGCACCAACACGCCGCGTGATTTCGTTGAATTCCCGTCGCAGATCAATGAACACTGGGCCAGCCATCCGCAGGTATTTGCGCACTTTGCTCGTCACTATCAAACCGGCGAACCGATGCCGGATGCGCTGCGGGAAAAAATGCTCAATGCGACCCAGTTTAATAAGGGGTATGACATGACGGAGCTATTGAGCGCCGCGCTGCTGGATATGAACTGGCACGGCATTCAGAAGCCTGTTGAAGATGTGGAAGCCTTTGAAGCCGCCGCCCTGAAAAAAGAGGGGCTGGATCTACCAGCCGTACCGCCGCGCTACCGCAGCAGCTATTTCGCCCATATCTTCGGCGGCGGCTACGCGGCAGGGTATTACGCCTACCTGTGGACGCAGATGCTGGCCGACGACGGCTATCAGTGGTTTGTCGAGCAGGGCGGTTTGACGCGCGAAAACGGACAGAAATTCCGCGAGGCGATTTTGTCCCGCGGCAACAGCACTGATTTAGCTGAACTTTATCGCCAGTGGCGCGGGCACGATCCGAGGATTGAACCGATGCTGGAGAATCGCGGTTTGAGCGCACCGGGGGGCATTGAGGGCTGAAAACAGAACCGGGCTTTCCGCCCGGTTACTCTTGCGTCAACCACATGTCCGACTCTTCGAACATCTCCTCGAGCATGCGGTTCAGCTTTTCCCGGTCACTTTTGCTGGCATCGCTGTTCAGTCCGTTCGCTTGCATGGGTTTGACCGTCACGCTGGCATCGGGAAAAATCCGGTGTACGCGTTTTGTCAGCTCGGCCAGGATGATTTCCCTGGCTCCCTCCAGCCCCTGTACGTTTCGCTTGTCATAAACCAGTTCCACAAACATGATTGTTTACCTTATGGATATTACGCTGGAATTCAGCCAAAGCGTAAAATACTACTGTATATGAGTACAGTCAAACCGCGTTCAGACTAAAGCATTGTCCAGAGCAATGCGCACAGCGTTGCCAGCCCACCCAGAACAACCAGAAATACCGTCACGCCACGAAGCTCCGCCAGCGCGGGGCGGGTGTAAATGAGGTAGGCGGGGATAAGGAACAGGATCACCGCAATCAGTGGCCCGCAGAACATTTCAATCAGGCTGAGCACATCCGGATTGGCATAAACAATGCCATAGGTCAGCAGGAACAGCGCCAGAGAGGCCAGCCGCTTGCTGGCTCTGGCCTTTTTACCGGATACGCTGGCAGCCAGTTGACCAAACGTTTGTGCGACCGACAGACCTACGCCCAGGAAAGATTTCGTCATACCGATGATGGCGATGAGCGGAGCAATGTGGTAAATCAGGCTGAAATCACCGTTGCCCTTCATCACGGACAGCACGTTCAGGTTCTCTGCCTTCGCCCGCGCAAAGCTTTCATGCGGGATACCCAGCACGCAGCTCAGCACAAAAAAGAGGATGCTGGCGAAGATGGCGAAATAGGCGATGCGGATCACGAAGAGAGCCTTTTTTTCCCCCTCGGCTTTCCTTTCCCGGTAGTAAGAGCTCAGCGGAGAGACCATTGGCGCACAGCAGAACGAGAAGGTAATAAGCGGCAGCGTCAGCCAGATGTTTTTCAGCGTTACCGGAAGCGGTGCGGCTGTTATTTCGGCGGCTGTACCCGTCAGGTTAGACAGATGCCAGCCCGGGATCAGTGATACGGCGATCAGCAGCACGGATGCCGCGAACGGCAGCGCCAGCGCACTCATGATGGCTACGACTCTGTCCCGGCCCTTGCTCAGTACCACATACAGTGCAGCAACCACGATAAACGACAATGGCCCACGGCTGATCGCGGTGATATGCAGATGCTCCACCAGTAAATTATCCAGCGCATTAATCAGCGCCACCCCGTAAACCAGGGTTACCGGGAAGAAGGTCACACAGTAGAACAGGGTGATCAGCTTTTCACCTCGTCCGCTGAAGAAGGAACCGAAGATCGGCAACGTGCCGTTTTCAGTCTTCTCCTCACGCATATAGACACGACAGAGGAGTAAATGGGGGATCAGGGATAACGGCAGCCCCAGCAGGAGCATGACCAGGAAAATAACCGGGCCACGGGTGCCGATTTCCACGGGCAGGAACAGCGTTCCCGCCCCGACGGCTGTACCGTAGAGGCCCAGCGTCCAGATGTTATCCTGCCAGTGCCAGTTAGAGCGTGTTGTAATAGTACCTGAGAGCGTTGTGGCTTTATTCATCATGTTTTACCGCGTTATTAAAGGGCCGACGACGTGTTTAGTTTTTATTCTGTTCGTAGTCGTCGATGCGTCATGACGTCGCGGGTGGGAGGGGTTTGATTTCGCATACCGTAAACCTTATGTGTATGCCTGCAATAACTATCGTTATTTTTTGACGATGCTTTAACAGGCGGTTAATTAAGAAAGGGACTTGTTAAATTAACGAACAAATAATGCCTGACTTTCCCTGCCTGCACGTCTGTTAATTAAGGAGTAAACACCCTGTTTTATTAATTACCATAAGGCGTCGAAATATTGAAGAGGGGATTTATTTGATTATTTCATTGGGCGTAAAAAAGCCGATTTCTGCCCGAAATTAAAAAACACAATATAGACAATCGCGTAACTCGCTCGTAGCTTTCGAACCGTTTTGTAACACAACGCTCTCTTTCTGGTGGCGAAAGGACCCAGAGCACTGTATGTCCGCTATTAAATGCCCCTAAAAAAAATCCTCTTCTATACTCAGTTACGTTTAGTGAAATATGCCGCCGCGCCTCACGTCGCGTTGCCTTAAAAGCGGCGGGCAGCAGGGGCATATATCCACGAAAACGCCATAATGATGGTCAATTTTGCATTTTTTAGAGGGGGATTCCTGGTATGTTGCATTCTCAATCCTCGCGGGTCGGCAGCATTTTGCTGTTGCTGACCGCGATAATAGCCTTTGCGCTGGCGCTATACGCCTGGTGGACGCCGCTTACCGGCGTCACTGGCACAATTGGTGCACTGGGGGTGGTCATTGCCAGCGTAGTGCTGGCGATCCTGACCTTACTGTTACGTGCGGCGTCGCGTCGCGGGGCGCGCGTTTTCCTGATTATTGTCACCCTTGTGGTGCTGGTGGGTATTGGTTTTGCCGCCGCGCTGCTGCACCAGTACATCATAACGGCAGCCATGGTGGTCGGCCTGATCGGTCTGATTATGCTAAGCAGCCATTCCGCCCGTTACAACCATCCCGTCAGAAGCTGAGGAGCCGCCCGTGCACAACGATAAGCATTATCCCTTCATAAAAGTCAGTATGACGGCGCTGGCGCTGCTGGCCGCTCCGCTCGCGCTACAGGCGCAGGATAAGGCCGCTGAAGCCTCTCAGGGAACCCAGGAATCGCTTAATATCGATGCGGCCGATCAACAGGCACCTGGAACCACAAAAACAACAGACGATGCCTCAACCGGCAACGGTGGCGAACAGAAAGCCGCTTCGACGAGCCAGCCAGCGACGCCGCTGGTGCCCGGCACCGCCACCTGGGACAGCTTCCACGGCCAGCTTAACGCCCAGAAATACAGCCCGTTGACCCAGATTACGGCGGATAACGTCGGGAAATTAACGAAAGTCTGGGAGTTCCACACCGGTGATGTCTCGGATGGGAAAGGCGACACGCCAGCCACCGTCTGGTCCGCAACGCCCATATTCGCCAACGACACGCTCTACATCGGCACCCCTTTCGATCGCCTGATTGCGCTGGATCCGGGGACGGGTAAAGAGAAGTGGCACTATGACACCAAATCGTCGCGCAAGGCGCTGACCCAGCCGGTGCTGAAAAACCGCGGCGTTTCCTACTGGCAGGCCAAAAATCCGGTGAACGGTCAGGCATGTCAGAAGATCGTCTATATGGGCACCGTTGACGGTAAACTCTTTGCGCTGGACGCCGATTCAGGCAAGCCGTGCAGTGATTTTGCGGACAACGGCGTGCTGGATCTGAACCAGTGGAACACGGTGAACGCGAAGTATCCGCTCTCTGTCCTGCAACCGCCAACCGTTGTCGGCAACCATCTGCTGGTGGGCTGGGCCGGGAAAGACTGGGCCTATGCCGAAGCGCCTCCGGGCACCGTATTTTCCGTCAACGCCCGGACCGGTAAGCTTGAATGGACCTTTGAAGCGATCCCGGCAGAGATCCGCAAGCGCACCGGTACCGCCAACGTCTGGACGCACATGTCCGCCGATGAGGCCAATGGTCTGGTCTATCTCCCGGTTTCATCGCCGTCACCTAACTATTGGGGCGGCAACCGTGCCGACGCTATTCCGCTCGGCACCTCGACCACCGCGCTGGACATCAACACAGGTAAAGTGGTCTGGTCCCGTCAGTGGGTACACCACGACGTCTGGGATTACGACATCAACTCTGCCCCGACGCTGATGGACATCACCGTAGACGGCAAGCAGATCCCGGCGCTGATTCAGGCCACCAAGCAGGGTTTCCTGTTTGTGGTTAACCGCCTGACGGGGGAGGACGTATGGCCAATCGAAGAACGTCCGGTTCCGCAGGGTGATGGTTCGGTCCAGGGCGAAGTGCTCTCGCCTACGCAGCCGTTCCCGACCAAACCCGCGCCGCTGCTCGACCAGTCGAAAAAACCGGCAATCTGGAAGCTGGCGGATATCGTCGGTGGCGGCCAGTGCTCCCGCCTGTGGGATAACCTGACCTATGAGGGAATGTATACCCCGCCTACCACCAAAGGCGAAGGCACACTCACCTATCCCGACAGCGCCGGCGGCGTGCAGTGGGGCGGGGTGGCGTTCGATCCGCAAAAACAGATCGCCATCGTCAACACCTCGCATATCGTCCAGTACGTGAAGCTCTACAGCCGTGAGGATTACGATAACGCGGACAAAGATTCCGGCAACGAGAGCGGCTTTGCCCCGCAGGAAGGCGCCCCGTACGGTATGCGTCTGCTGGTGGCGAGCAACTGGCTGGGCATGCCGTGCTGGCAGCCGCCGTTTGGTGAAATCGTGGCGCTGGACATGCACACGGGGGATGTGAAATGGCGTCGTCCGGTTGGTGCTTCCCAGCAGTATGGCTTCTTTATGCCGGAAAGCTGGGGTTCACCTACCATTGGAGGTCCGGCTGTGACAGCGGGCGGCGTGATCTTCATCGGCGCTTCAATGGATGCCAAAGTGCGTGCCTACTCGGTCGAGAGCGGTGACGAGTTGTGGTCCGATCAGGTAGAAGCTCCGGCGGTAGCGAACCCGTCCGTCTATGAATATAAAGGTCGCCAGTATGTGGCCTTCGTGGCTGGTGGGAATACCATCCTGAAGGATCAGGTGGGAGACCAGGTGGTGGTTTACGCGCTGCCAGAATAATCATCAGGAAGGGAAAATAAGCGTGGGGCCTGCTGGCCCCACGTTATTTTGCAGTAGTCGTTTTACCGACGTGTTATTTATCGGCTGATGCGCCGGAGTGCGTTGACATCTGCTCGGCGGACTTCAGGTGCTGCTCAACCACCGGCGTGTGCTCGTTGGCCAGCGCCTTCACATCCGGATCGTCGATTTTACTGGCGTCGCTCTTAAGCTTCGACAGCACCTTCTCGTGGTCCTTCACACCGGCGTATTCCATATACATCTTGTCAAACGCGTCACCCTTCTGGTTTTCCAGCCTTGAGTTCAGGGCTTTATGCGCGGCGTCAGGCTCGGTCGGCAGTTCTACGCCCTTTTTCTGGGCAACGGCCTGGACTTTGGTCAGCGCGGCGCCGTGATCGTCGACCATTTTCTGGGCGAATGTTTTCACTTCACTGGTTTGGGCCTTGTCCAGGGCGAGCCTGGCGGCGGCAACTTCGTTGATATTGGCCTGCGCCATGTCCTTCAATGCTTTCTCGTCGCCGGAGCTGAGTCTGGCGTCCGGTTTAGCCTGGCCCGCAGTTTGAGTTTGTGCGGCGCTTGTCGTCTGGGCTTGTACGCCAACGGTGCTGAACATTGCTGCAACTGCTGATACGGCTAGCAGCCCTTTCAGGGTTTTACTCGTGTGCATATTGTTCTCCTGATGGTCATGGTACAGGTAAGTTTCGGTTGCTTCAGGCGCAACCGGCAGATAAATGCTCACTGCACAGGTCAGTATAGTAGATGAACCTGCTGTACCCGCTGTTCAGGACAGTAATGGCTGGTCGTGATGCTCAATTCTTCTACAATATTGATACGGATCATTTACATATTTGCTGCTAATGTTAAATATAGAAATTCATCAACAGGAGGAATGATATGAAAAAAGCACTATTAGGGAGTGTATTGGCTTTAACAGTAGCAAGCTTCGGCGCATCTGCGGCAGATATGATTTCCAAAGATGAAGCGCACCACTTCAAACTTGAATACCTTGGAAATGTATCTGTAGGGGCTTCAGGTGGACAAATTTCGTCACCTTCAGATCTTCATCAAAAACTCTCGAAACTGGCCGACGAGAAGGGCGGGAAATACTACGTCATCATCGCTGCGCGTGAGCATGGCCCTAACTTCCAGGCCGTAGCAGAAGTGTTCAAATAATCTTCTCGAAAAACACAGAAACCCGCTTCTGGCGGGTTTTTTACGTATAGACAGCAAAAAAATGCCCCTGATGCGGGGCGAGTTTGAGTCAAATCTTTTCTTATGTTTATGTGTTTTGTGCTCTAAGGCTTTGGGACAATAACACCCTGTTCAAATAATGCAATCTAAATGCATATTTAAATGCGATTGCTGCATACGTTACACAGATAGTCTACTCTTTACATACAGTTATGGTTAAAGGCAGTTAATCGTTAGCTGTCGCCTGCTGGAGAATGGAAACAGTAAACGGTTGCAAGAGGTAAACATGAACGTTGACGCACTGACGCAAAAGGCAGAAGAAGAAATTTCAGCGCTTATCACCAAAAAAATTTCCGAGTTACGTAAAAAAACAGGGCAGGAAGTGTCTGAAATTGAGTTTATCGCTCGTGAAGCCATGACTGGCCTCGAGGGATATGAGGTAAAAATCAAACTCATCTAGTTTAAAAAGGTCGCGTATGCGGCCTTCAACGTACCGTGGCAACGCTGCGTGGGCCGCTAATCTCAGACCAACCTTGGTCTTAAAGGGTAATACACATAAAGATAGGGGCGCGATAATTACCTACCAGGTAACCATTCTCGATACGATGTATTGTCAGAACCCGGCGCGTTTTAACTGCCAGCGAGTAAAAGTTCTCAGCAAAATGTTTGTCCGATGCCGTGTCCCGTTCACCTTTGATAATCCTGAGATTGTCCATTCTGAAGGAGGTCGCATTCAGTTTATGGTACGTGAAAATAGCATCACGACTTATCCAGGTCTTACCGTCAGGCGACGTCACTACTCCGTCAATTCTGATGTGACCCTGTCTGTCACGATCCATTTTCAACTTCATTGTTCCTTTCATCTCATACTGATTTTGCGGAGCGCGAAAAACAAAATCTGAATCACAGTCGATAAGAAGCCGATGGCGATACTGAAGACTGGTGATAATACCCACCATGAAGATAAGCAAAAGAAGCATAAAAATAATGAGTTTTCTGTTTTTAAACAGGGAATTTACGTTGTTCATTGTTTACATCCAGGAATGATAGGCGTAATCCATACAGGAAATAATTTCATTATCCTTCATATAGCAATGTGATAAGAATGCTCTTCCACTTTGATTCTTCAGTACCCCTCCGGTGGAGAAAAAGTAAAGGATGCTGTCATCGTTGCAGGAGATGTTGTTTTGTCCGATATAATCTTTAGCAGAGGAAAGCGCCTCGTTTAATTGCGCATTTCGCCCCATCAGCACGGCATACACCGGGCAATTCCCAACGTGTCCTATTTTAGTCGGTGTAATGGACATACTTTGTTTATGCATCATATCAGTGGAAAAGATTACCACCACAGGCGTGGCGATGAGAATCAGCAGTAAAAAAAAGATCGCCCAATTGCCCATTGGCGGCTTAATTTTTTGCTTGAGGTGATGTGATTCTTCACTCAATGATGCCGGAGTGAAAGATAATGAATCATTTTCTGTTCTAATCGTTAACTCATGACTGAGTATAAAACCCTCTCTGGGTACTGTTCTGAGGGTTTCATCGGGAAGCTGAAAATGAGCCATCAACTTACGCAGCTGGGAGACATATTGATTGAGACTGTTATTGGAAGGTTCTAATCCATGCTTCTCCCAAACATAATTCATGATTTCTTCCCTTGTCACGACTCTGCCTTTTTCCTGCAAAAACAGGTGCAGCAGTCTGGCAACGATCGGGCTGAGAATGACCTTGGCTCCTTCGTCATTTTTCTCCCACAGTGCGCCATCGTCGATACGAAAGTAAACACGATCCTCAATGATAAAAAGCATAATCGCTCATTTCCCTCGATACAAAAGCCCTTTGGCCTGCTTTGAATATTACTCTTCCTGAGACTGATTCTAAGAAATTTCCTATGCAGTGTCCCGTAATGCAGATCATGTTCCTTTATAATTTTATATAACAGTATTTTATCCTATAAAACCGATAATTTTAATATAATAGTTCCGCCGAAGTGCTTTGGTGGTAAAGTTTCCGCCGTCAAAAACAACGCCAAAGCAGATACTGAACGGTGAGCATACAGGCATGAAATTTAAAAAATTCTTAAATGCGGCAGGAGTGGTTTTATCTTTCGGGATGATCTCCACCTCCGTTAATGCTGCGCCAATGATAGGCATTGGCAGTATGTATGATGTTCTGACTCCTGACAGTCATAGTTTGACTAAACGTATATATAACAGTGGGGACTCCACTGCGTTTGTCAGAGTTGAATTGCTCGAAATCCATCCCGGGCAGAAAAATACGCCAAACAATGAAACGCCTGTGAAAGAAATGTCAGGTAACGTGCTTGAAAAAAATCGGCTCGTTGTCACGCCATTAAGGATGATTATTCCTCCCAATGGATTTCAATCTGCGCGCGTTATGTGGCCAGGTGTCCGGGATAAAGAACGTTATTTTAGAGTCAGGTTCACACCCGTAATGCCACAGGCAGAAGATGGTTTCGGATTAGATAGCAAGGCCGCAGGGCAATATCGGGAAGAAACACTTCAGGCAGGCGTAAATATCCTTACGGGATATGGGTCGGTGGTGATTGTGCAGCCAGAGAAACCCGCTTTCAACACCCTTATTAAGCAGAGTGACTCAGGTGGTGTGAGTGTCGTAAACAAAGGCAATGCAACGGTTGTCCTTGAAGATATACGTCAGTGCAAGTCCGCCAATACGGATTGCGGAGAAGTGAGTCGCGAATTTATTTTGCCAGGCCGGAGTTATTCTGTGGCTGGGAAAAATGGGTTTAAAACCAATTTCACTCTCATCGAGGGAAACAATAAACAGGCCAAGTCATTCTGACACCTGTTGAATTAATTAGCACATTTTAGTGCGCGTTCTAGACGAAATAACCTTAAGGAGTTTTTATGAATCGTCAATTTAATGTAATTAAAACTACGCTGGCTGCTGCATTCATCTCTTGTGCCGCAATGACCGGCGCAGCGAATGCTACTGAGAGCCAGAGTTACACCATTAACCTGTCGGCCACCGTACCTTCAGATACCTTCCAGGTGATCCCAGTTGATGCAGGCTGGATCGATCAGACCCAGGACATGGGGTATGACATCGCCAGCAGCAAGCTGCAAATTTTTGAGAAGCCGTTCCAGTACAAAAACACGGCTGGCGCAATTCAGGCGACCCTGACCGGTAACCTCAATTCTGACGGCAAACCCCAGCTCTCTAATGGTACCGATGTTATTCCGCTGGCTGTGAGCTTTAACAATACGCCACTCAGCAAAACCGCAACGGAAGTGGTAAGCGAAAGTGCGGCGAAAGCAGGGGGGCGTACTTCACTGAAAATCACCCAGGCCGATGATGCCGCTCTGACCGTGAACGGGATGTTTACCGGCTCAGTTGCGATGATTTTCGAGCCTGTTGTCGCTGTGACTCCTTAATTTCTGACGCGTTTTATTACCTAACAGAGGAGGCCGCTGTTTTCCAGCAGCGGCTTTTTTATGAAAAAAATCGTGTTGCTATTAACCGTGTGCCCTCTTTTTTCCGCAGAAGCAAATATGACGCTGGCCGCGAACATGCGAGCTCTCCCTGAGGATTTCAGACGTTACTTTTATGAGTCCGAAGTGATGGCTCAGGTATATCTGAATGACACCCTTTTATTCGAGGCTGCAATTTCGTTAACGGAAAGCGGTGATGTTCGTCTTATACGTACCATTGAGGAGTCAGAAAGCGTCGATTCGGATGTCAGGAACCGGTGGAAAGAGGTGCTCGATAAAGGCATATCAGTGGGTGAATGTACTAATCAGTGTCCGTCAGGCCTGATGGCAGCAGAGTATCTGCTCGATAGCTCGATTCTAAAACTGTACACCTCTCATTATGAAACAGCACGAACCGAGAACAGCTTTATCTCACTGCCGGAAAAAATGCCCGGCGGAATGATTATGTACAACGATATCACTGCCACCAACAGTGATAACACGCGTAGCTGGGGTATTAACTCATCGCTTACCACGTCGTTGCTGGGCTGGAGCCAGCGAGTGTCATTCCAGTCTTCTGGTACTGACGGGCAATACCATTACAGCAGCAGCACACTCTACGAACTGTATTCGCAGAAAGAGCTGCCGGGACATTTCGTTCGTCTCGGCTTTTTCACTCCCGACAGCGATACGGGCAACGTTGAGATGTCCGGGTTTGGGTATGACACGGTTGTGGGGGCCATGTGGGGAACATCCGACGCTTTATTGATTAACGGCGACAGCGTCAGCGCCTGGCCGGTCTATGTGACAGGACAGAATCAGTCCGTCGCGGAAGTCTGGCGCGACGGGCGGCTCATCCATACGCAACAGCTCGAAACGGGTGTGCAGGCGCTGGACACGCGACGACTGCCGGGCGGTATCTACGACATCACGATAAAAATTATTGAAAATGGCAAGACCGTCGACACCCAGCAGGCCCAGATTTATAAACCTCAGGGCTGGAACAACCCTGACAAGCGCTGGCGCATGAACCTGTGGGGCGGGCAGCAGCAAACCATCGGTACAAGCACCCGCTATGGCAACGATAACCCTCACCCTGCGGCGGCCGGTGGCGGCATTGACTATCTTGTCCACCCGCGGGTGGTCATGGGGGTGAGCGGGGCGGCCACTGAGAATGAGCATCAGGTGCGGGTCAGAAGTAACGTTACGCTCACGCCCAGTGATTCGCTGTTTGCCCAGTACACGACGGGGAATAATGACGTCCAGTCCAATCAGAATACCGATATCCGCTATTACCGTACTATCCCGGGAGGAGGGGCTGCCAGCCTGTACTGGCGTTCGACGACCACCGACGTTTATGGTCACCAGACACGTTATCGCCAGCAAGGGGATACCTGGGGGGCGTCATTATCGCTGCGTTTACCCTGGACAACCTCGTTGACGGTAAACGGACAATATACAGAAACGGCCTGGCGGCAGGGCTTTGGGGCTGATGTTGCTACCACCACGTTGGGAACGCTTGCAGGGCGTAACATGAATTTTCGGGTCAGTGCCTGGGATCGCCCCGGGTTTAGCAACGGGCGTCGGGACCACGGCATGTCGGTGGGGCTGAGCCTGTCGCTTGCGCCATCCTCACGACACGCGGTGTCAGCTGAAACGGGTATGAACCAGAATCACGGCTACTCCAGCCTCAGCTACCAGTACCAGCCTGATGAGAGCAGTACGCTTCGCACCGTGGGTGGCGGTGTGTCCTATAGCGCGAAGAACACGGTTTTTAATGCAAACGGGTCGGTAGATACCCCGTTCGTCAGCGCTGACGGCTGGGTGCAGCATCATACGCAAAACAGCTCAAACACAGCAGGGGGCAACCTCAGCCAGGTGCTTATGCTTGGAGGGGGAAAACTGGCATCCTCCAGCGGGAGTGCCAGTCGCAGCACCGGGGCAGCACTCATCGTTGATGTTGACTCGGACCACAATGACATCGGTATCCTGGCCTCCGGGAAGATGTCAGAAACGCGTCTGTTGCCAGGCAGGAATGTGGTGCCAGCAGAACAGTGGAGAAAAGAGGTCATCCAGTTTAGCGCGACGGGGGGCGATAGTGTTCGGGTCTTTCCTGAACAACAGAGTATTCAGCTTAATAAGGGAAGCGTGCAGTACGTACAAGTGAAAGCAGTGAAAACCTATACGCTTGTTGGCACTTTGCAGGATGATCAGGGGGAACTGTTAAAAAACCGTTTTGTGGAAAGTGATATCAGCGGGGCGGTAATAAACGCAGAAGGGGTGTTGACGTTAGAAACGGGTTCAAAGAATAAAACCTTACTATTAAGAGAGGAAGGAGGAAAACCGCCGCTCAAATGCAGTATTCCAGCGGCAGATAATGCCGGGAATAATGCTATTCGTTTTGTTGAGGACCTGAAGTGCAGCGTGATGAATTAATGAACCAGAAACCCTGTCCGTAAGCGCTTTCTTCCGAAGCGAGTTTATCATTCCATCCCAAAAGTGTTTATTATGAAAAAACTACTCTTTGCGTTTTATTTATTTGCGTTACCATTGCAGGCTGCCACCATAAACATTACGGCTTCGTTTTCGCCATCAATGTCAGACCCATCGAATGACAAATTTGTTAATACTACACCGCAGTCCGGCTACTGTGTAAGTTATCCTGCGCAATGTGCAGATAATAAGACATTCAGTATCAATATGGGAGGAATTACGGCGTCTCTGGCTACGTCAGGGCTGACCGCAAATTCAGAACCACGAATGGGAATATACTTCGGCTTGCCAGGGGCATGGCGAGATGTTGTCGTCAGACATGATGAAACAGGGGAAGTTCGTACGCTTAAGTTCAGAATGAGTGCATTTTCCGCCAGATACAATACCTTACGATCATGGACTCTTTCAGAGCATCAACAAACCTGGAATGGAAGTTCGTTTGTTTATGCCCCGTCTCCATGCCAATATTCAGGTATTGGTATAGTGCACACAGGAGCTTATGGGTTTATGTGGAAAGTACCGAACAGGGATGTTGAGTGTTATAAAACTGCGAAAAAGGATTTAACAGGAGAGCCCCATCTCATTAATAATATCAGTATGGGATATGAGTTGGCTACGCCTAATCCATTATTGATGAGTTCAGGGATTTTTAAGGGTGAACTGGTGCTCAATGTTGGCCCAGGTGGCGAAATTGATTTTGGTGATAATTACGAGCCATCAGATACTACGCTCGTGTTAAATTTCACACTTTCGGTAAACCATGAACTAAAGCTGAGTACAACAGCTGAAAATCAAAACGTTTCCCTTATACCGTGTGAGCCCGGTAAAGTTTGCACTGCCGGGCAGGGTGATGCGCGCTGGGAGCGGTGGATGGTAAATCGTATTACACCCAACCTGACGGGCCAAAGCAAATTTAACCTGTCCAGTTCAGGTTCATTCACGGTATATCTTCAGTGTGAACAAAACCTCGGTTCAGACTGCGCCCTGAAGAGTGATAAATTACCTTCTCAATGGGTACCCGTGCAGGCTTTACTGACGTTACCGGATAATATTGTTGATGATAAAACAGGAACTGGAGTGGTAAGACGCCGTCTCGCCATTGGCAAGGATCTCACAAAGAATTTATTTCTGACTAATGTATTTGGTCAGGAGAAGGCGGGCAGTATTGATTTCCTTATTGAACAAAAAGATGTTGATACGATGTTGAATACGCGGCCTGATGTTTATCGTGGGGCAGTAACCGTCATTTTTGATCCGTTAATTTACTAATGATGGCCGCGAAAATGTCATGCTTCTTAAGGATGGGGGGGACACCAGCGGCGGAAAAGGCAGAGGGGCGTTCAGTTAACGCCCGGGCCGGGCAGGGCGTAAGCCCTCACCCGGCTTACCAGGTTTACACTATGGCGTTAGGGCACGCTTCGCCCTTTTCGAGTTGACGCAAATTCCCCAGCGTGGTTTCTGAAATACTGATCAGCGCTTCGGCGGTCAGAAACGCCTGGTGGCCGGTGAACAACACGTTGTGGCAGGCCGACAGGCGACGGAACACATCGTCCTGGATCACGTCGTTAGATTTATCTTCGAAGAACAGATCGCGTTCGTTCTCATAGACATCCATACCTAATGCGCCGATTTTTTGCGTTTTTAACGCTTCGATAGCGGCCTGAGAGTCGATCAGCCCGCCGCGGCTGGTATTGATGATCATCACGCCGTCTTTCATCTGGTCGAACGCCGACTGGTTAAGCAGGTGATAGTTTTCCGGGGTCAGCGGACAGTGCAGGGAGATAACGTCCGACTGAGAAAAGAGCGTCTTCAGATCGACATACTCCACGCCCAGCTCCAGCGCAGCGGCGCTGGGATACGGATCAAACGCCAGCAGGCGCATGCCAAATCCTTTAAGAATGCGAAGGGCGGCCACGCCGATTTTGCCGGTGCCAATGACGCCTGCGGTTTTACCGTACATGGTAAACCCCGTCAGCCCCTCCAGAGAGAAGTTGGCATCACGGGTACGCTGATAGGCACGGTGAATACGACGGTTGAGCGACATCATCATCCCGATGGCATGTTCTGCCACGGCTTCCGGAGAATAGGCCGGGACGCGAACGACCTTCAGACCCAACTCTTTGGCGGCATCAAGATCGACGTTGTTAAAACCCGCGCAGCGCAGGGCAATGTATTTCACGCCCTGCTTTTTCAACTCTTCCAGCACCGGTCGGCTGCCGTCGTCGTTAACGAAAATACAGACACCTTCGCAGCCGTGGGCAGTCTTCGCCGTCTTTTCAGTCAGCAGAAAGTCGAAAAATTCAAGATCGAAACCGTACGTCTCGTTAACATGTTGCAGATACTTTTTGTCGTACTGCTTTGTGCTATATACCGCGAGTTTCATAAGACTTTCTCCAGTGTTTTTGGAACCACGTTAGCATGTTTAAAATTATCTTACAATTTTTCAAAATTCATTGAAATCAATAAGTTCTATGAATTATTGTAGAGCATCTACTCTTAAAAATGGCATTACCTTCAACTGACTGGCTAAACATGCGACAATGAGCGGCAGGAACGGCTTATTTTTTTCGCAAAATCAGGATATTAACTGCCCATGAAGGGTAAATACAAAGCCGCAATCGCGCTCTTACTGCTGCTATTTCTTGTGCCGCTGACGCTGCTGATGACGCTCGCCCAGTGGGTACCCACGCTCGCCGGGATCTGGCTTCCCGTAGGAACGCGTATCGCGTTTGAAAAAAGCCCACGGCTCACGCGCCACGCCCTGATCATCCCCGATCTCCGCTATCTGGTCGAAGAGTGCGAGATTGCCCGCATGGAAAACGTGACCCTGTCACACCCCAGCCGCTGGGATCTGGATATTGGCGCACTTGAACTTAACTCTGTCTGCCTGAGCAAACTGCCGCAATCAGCGCCCTCTACGGTGGCGCCGAAAACGCTGGCACAGTGGCAGGCCATCCTGCCCAATACCTGGCTGACCATCCACCGCTTTACCCTTTCTCCCTGGCAGCAGTGGGAGGGTGAGCTGCATGCCTCGCTCACGCCCGCCCGCCAGGACATCACCTATAAAGGGGAACAGGTGAGCGTCAAAGGGCAGTTGCGCGGCCAGACGCTCTCCATCAGCCAGTTCGATGTGCACCTGCCGGACCAGCCGCAGCCCGTGAAGCTGGTCGGTGAATTTACCCTGCCGCTGGTGCCGGACGGCGTACCGGTGAAGGGGCACACAGTCGCAACCTTTAACGTGCCACAGTTATCCTCGCTGGTCGATGCCGATCTGGACTGGGAGGACAATCAGGGCCAGCTGGTGGTCATGGCGCGGGACAACCCCGAGCCGCTGCTCGATTTACCGTGGCAGATCACCGCTCAGCAGTTGACCATCAGCGACGGACGCTGGAACTGGTCAGCCTCCGGTATGCCAATGAGCGGTCGCGTCGGCCTGAAAGTGGATAACTGGCAGCAGGGGCTGGAGAAAGCCACCTTCACGGGGCGGCTCAACGTGCTGACCCAGGGGGATGCGGGTAAGGGCAACGCGGTGCTGAATATCGGTCCCGGCTCGCTCAGTATGGAAAACAGCGCTATGCCGCTGCACCTGAGCGGTGAAGCCAAGCAAAACGATCTGATCCTCTATGCCAGACTCCCGGCTCAACTGACCGGTAGCCTTTACGAACCGCAGCTTACCTTTGAACCCGGCGCATTATTGCGCTCGCGCGGACGCATCATTGATTCGCTGGATATCGATGAGATCCGCTGGCCGCTGGCGGGCGTGAAGCTCACGCAGAAGGGCGTGGATGGCCGCCTGCAAGCCATTCTGCGGGCGCACGAGAACGAGATGGGCGATTTTGAGCTGCATCTGGACGGCCAGGCTAACGACTTTTTACCGGATAACGGTTTGTGGCAGTGGCGTTACTGGGGCAAAGGGAACTTCACGCCGATGAACGCGCGCTGGGATGTCCGGGGAACCGGAGAGTGGCGCGACAACGTTATCGAACTGACCGATCTCTCCACGGGGTTCGACAAATTGCAGTACGGCACGATGCTGGTCAGCAAACCACGTCTGGTGCTGGATCACCCGGTGCGCTGGTCGCGGGACCCGGAAAACCCCACCTTTAGCGGCGCGCTCGCGCTCAATGCCGGGCAAACAAGCTTCTCGGGTG
Source organism: Enterobacter hormaechei ATCC 49162 (assembly GCF_001875655.1). NCBI lineage: Bacteria > Pseudomonadati > Pseudomonadota > Gammaproteobacteria > Enterobacterales > Enterobacteriaceae > Enterobacter > Enterobacter hormaechei. The sequence goes on along the minus strand of NZ_MKEQ01000001.1, from coordinate 661,928 downwards.
GAAGCGTGCTGCCGCCGTCCGTTTTGACCTTCAGCGTGGACGGGACAGACCCGACGGTGTTCCAGTTTAAAGGGAAACTTCATGCAGACGACATCGGGCCGGTCCAGGTCAACGGGCGCTGGGACGGCGAACGTCTTCGCGGTCAGGCCTGGTGGCCAAAACAGTCTCTGACGGTGTTCCAGCCGCTGATCCCTCCAGACTGGAAAATGACCCTGCGCGGCGGCGAAATGTACGCGCAGGTCGCTTTCTCGGCGGCGCCCGATCAGGGCTTTGAGGCCGGGGGGCACGGGGTGCTCAACGCGGGCAGCGCGTGGATGCCGGATAACGAGATTAATGGCGTTGACTTCGTTCTGCCGTTCCGCTTAAGTCAGGGCACCTGGTCGCTGGGCACGCGCGGGCCGGTAACGTTACGAATCGACGAGGTGAAAAACCTGGTCACGGCCCGAAATATCACCGCGGATCTCCAGGGCGATTACCCCTGGACGGAAGCGAACCCGCTCCTGCTCACCAACGTGAAGGTGGAAGCGCTCGGCGGGAAAATCACCATGCAGCAGTTGCGAATGCCGCAGCACGATCCGGCTTTACTGCGCGTGGATAATATTTCCTCCAGCGAACTGATAAGCGCGGTAAATCCGAAGCAGTTTGCCATGTCCGGCCCGGTGAGCGGCGCGCTGCCGTTCTGGCTGGACAATGAAAAATGGATCATTAAAGATGGCTGGCTGACTAACCCGGGGCCGATGACGCTGCGTATCGACCAGGACACGGCAGATGCCATTGTGAAAGACAACGTAGTTGCCGGGGCGGCGATCAACTGGCTCCGCTATATGGAAATTTCGCAGTCGTGGACAAAACTCAATGTGGATAATCTGGGTGTGTTAACCATGCAGGCGACCATCAAAGGCACCAGCCGCGTCGAGGGTAAAAGCAGCTTCGTGAACCTGAATTACACCCATGAAGAGAACATTTTTACCCTCTGGCGCAGCCTGCGCTTCGGGGACAATCTGCAAACATGGTTTGAGCAACATGCGGCGATACCCCTTCTCCGCAGTTCGACAGGCAAGGAAAGTGAGGAACAACAATGAAAAAGAGGGCTGGTGTACTCACCGTGGCCGTCGTCGCGCTGCTGTCAGGCTGCACGCCGCGCATTGAAGTGGCGGCGCCCAAAGAGCCGATCACCATCAACATGAACGTGAAAATCGAGCATGAAATCCACATCAAGGTGGATAAAGACGTTGAAGCCCTGCTGAAAACCCGCAGCGATCTGTTCTGAGGATGCCATGAAACGATTAGCTCTGATGTTACTGGCGCTGGGGATGAACGTTCACGCCGCCACGCTTACGCTCAATGATGCGCGTGCCCAGGGGCGCGTAGGGGAAACCCTGAGCGGCTATCTTGCGCCCGTTCAGCACGACGCTGAAACCCTGGCGCTGGTTAACCGTATCAACGCCGCACGCACGGAAAGTTATCAGCAACTGGCTGACAGTAATAATTTGCCCGTCGACGAGGTGGCGAAAATGGCGGGACAAAAGCTGGTGGCCCGCGCACAGCCGGGTGAGTACGTGAAGGGGATTAACGGCAAGTGGCTGAAAAAGTAACTACCGGTAACGCTTACGGTATTCGCCCGGCGAAACCCCGAAACGCTGCTTAAAGGCGGTGGAAAAATGGCTATGGTCGGTAAAGCCCCAGCTGTAGCCTATTCCCGCCAGCTTTTCGTCATCGCCAATGGAACGCAGCGCCTGAGCGCATAAATCGAGGCGACGGTTCTTAATATACTGCGCCACCACCAGCCCTTTCCCGGCAAACATGCGGTATAAGCTGCGCACGGACATCCCGCTCTCTGAGGCTATCCACTCCGGTCTTAACGCCTCCGACTGAATATGATCGTCAATCAGGGACAGCACGTGGCGGAACTGACGCTCCTTGCGCGGCAGCACCTCGTCATGCTGCTGGAAGGCCGGACGCAACAGACACACCATCGCCTCCAGCGCCGCTTCGCTTTCACTGGCGCTCAGATCGGCATTGCCCATGCTCTCCTGTAACAACCGGTAGCTTAGCTGCACGGTCGGCAGAGTGCGGGAGAGGGGCAGCGCGCAGCGCACTTCCTGAAAACGCGCATGTTGCTCAATGAGTTGTCGCGGGAGCAGCAGCGAAATCTGGCGGGAACGCTCCTGCCAGTAAATGGAGCACGGGCGGGAGGCGTCAATCAGCGTGATATCTCCGGCTTTCAGCATTGCACGACGGTCGTCCTGTTCGATTCCGGCGCTGCCTTCCAGCTGAAACACGGTGTAGAACCAGGCGTCATTGCCGTTTTTGATCTCCTGAGAGGTGCGAAACAGGTTAACGCCTGCGGCGGTCACCGTGCTCAGCTTCAGACTTTGGGTATAGCTGGTTTCCAGCTCACCGAAAAACGCCCCCTCTAACGGACGTGCCGCAAAGCGCCCACAAACCTGGTTAATTTGCGCCAGCCACTGCTGAAAATTGTCCTGTTCGCTTGCACACGCCATTGATTTTCTCGCTGCACCGTCACCGTTTACGCATTGTTGCATTTATGTTGCATTTTGTCAGGGCTACGAGGCTGACTATAGGAAAGAACACTCAAGGATTACAGCGATATAAGCGGGAATTATCACGATTTGCGGAGCCTGTCACAGCTGACAAAGCGAATGTCACACAGACAAAAGCAGGAATGCGAAACCCCTCTTAGACTGCATACACACCCTGCGAAGCATAACGAAGGAGTACCCTATGTCCGAATCACACGTCGCCGTCCTGCCTGGCGTGCAGCAGTTTTTAGATCGTCAGCACGGCCTGTGGATTGAAGGGCGTCAGGCGGCATCCGATAGCGAAAAACGTCTGAACGTTTACAACCCGGCAACCGGCGAGGTCATTGCCTCCACCGCCGATGCCAGCGTCGACGATGTCGATCGTGCGGTGATGTCTGGCTGGCGCGCCTTTGTCGCCCGAAGCTGGGCCGGGCGGCTGCCGGCAGAGCGGGAACGCATCCTGCTGCGGTTTGCGGATCTGGTGGAACAGCATGGCGAAGAGCTGGCACAGCTCGAAACCCTGGAGCAGGGGAAATCGATTAACATTTCCCGCGCCTTCGAGGTGGGCTGCACCCTGAACTGGATGCGCTACACGGCGGGGCTGACCACCAAAATTGCTGGCAAAACCCTCGATCTCTCGATTCCACTGCCGCAGGGCGCGCGCTATCAGGCGTGGACGCGTAAAGAGCCGGTTGGGGTCGTGGCGGGGATTGTGCCGTGGAACTTCCCGCTGATGATTGGCATGTGGAAGGTGATGCCCGCGCTGGCGGCAGGCTGTTCCATCGTGATCAAACCTTCCGAAACCACGCCGCTCACCCTGTTACGGGTGGCTGAACTGGCGAGCGAGGCGGGGATCCCGGATGGCGTGTTCAATGTCGTGACCGGCAGTGGCGCCGTCTGTGGCGCGGCGCTGACCTCTCATCCGCGCATTGCCAAAGTGAGCTTTACCGGTTCGACGGCGACGGGCAAGCAGATTGCCCGCGCGGCGGCGGATACCCTAACGGGCGTGACGCTGGAGCTTGGCGGCAAAAATCCGGCCATCGTGCTGAAAGATGCCGATCCGGCATGGGTGATTGAAGGGCTGATGACCGGCAGCTTCCTGAATCAGGGGCAGGTCTGCGCGGCCAGTTCACGCATTTATATTGAGGCGCCGCTGTTCGACACGCTGGTCAGCGGGTTTGAACAGGCCGTGAAATCGCTCAGCGTCGGGCCGGGCATGTCGCCGGAGGCGTTTATCAATCCGCTGGTGTCACGCGCCCACTGCGATAAGGTACAGGCGTTCCTCGATGAGGCGAAGGCGCACAATGCGCAGCTGATCGCCGGGAATCGGGGGCCAGACGGCAAAGGCTATTACGTTTCGCCAACGCTGGTGGTCAACCCGGATAATCATCTGCGCCTGACGCGGGAAGAGGTGTTCGGGCCGGTGGTGAACCTGGTCCGTGTGGCCGACGGGGAAGAGGCGCTTCAACTAGCGAACGATACGGAGTATGGCTTAACGGCCAGCGTCTGGACGCAGAACATCAGCAAAGCGCTGGCGTACACCGACAGGCTACAGGCCGGAACCGTGTGGGTGAACAGCCACACGCTGATCGACGCCAACCTGCCGTTCGGCGGCATGAAGCAGTCCGGCACCGGGCGCGATTTCGGCCCCGACTGGCTGGATGGCTGGTGTGAAACGAAGTCGGTGTGCGTGCGGTATTAAAAAACGCCTTACCCGGCCTGCGGGATCGAGGTAAAGGTTGGTTTTGTAGGCCGGGTAAGCGCAGCGCCACCCGGCGTAACTTACAGCGACCACCGATCCCGCCCGGCCTCCTTCGCCCGATAGAGTGCCGCATCGGCGCGGGCAATGATTTCCGGGCCAGCCAGTCCTGCGGTATAGCCTGCGATGCCTGTACTCACCGTTACACATTCACTCACCTTCGACGCGCTGTGCGGAATGGCTGCGGTGCGCAGGCCTGCCTGGATCCGCGCAGCGACTTTCTCAGCAACGCTTGCTTCGCAGTCAAAGAGGATCACCACAAACTCCTCGCCACCGTAGCGGGAGACCACATCCTCTGGCGTGCGCACCGAGGTGTTCAGCACCTCCGCCACCCGCGCGAGACACGCATCTCCCGCCTGGTGACCATAGGTGTCGTTATACAATTTGAAATAATCGACATCCAGCATCAGCACCGCGAAGCGTTTGCCTTGCTCCACTGCATTTTCCAGCACCAGTTCCATCGCCCGACGGTTAGCCGTTTTCGTTAGCGGATCCTGATGGGCCAGCGCATCCAGCCGCGAAATCAAACGCTGATTCTGCTGGTTGCGACGCCACGCCTCTTCAAACCAGCTCAACAGGATATAGCGTCCGCAAACGAGAATGAACGTGAAGACTACCCACGTCCCGACAAAGCGATAATTAATTTCCTGATTCAACAGCATGCTGGCAACAGGCATGGTGATCCACAGCGGAACCGTGAAGCAGAGCAGTGCCACCGGGTGAAAATAGAGCGCGGTCATGCCAGCCATCAGCAGGGTGACGAAGATGGGCCAGGGATGGGGAAGCTGTATGACATAGATAAACCAGTAACAACACAACGACCAGAGCACACCGCAGAGGAACAGTACCGCACTGACCCCGCGCATATGGCGCCAGGCCATTAGCACCAGCGCACCGTTCAGAATGATCACACCGAGCATGGTGGCATCAACAATCAACTGGAGATGCGGGGTAATGTGAAACAGGGTATCAATCTGGCCGAACAGCGAATTGCGCAGCAGGACCATAATGGCAAAGCTCGTGTTCACGAAGGCGAGCCACGGCAGGTTCACGGCCAGTCCGTGAACAACCATTGACTTACGGGTAGGCCATGTCGCCGGTTCGGGTGTGGCGTTATGTCGTTTTTCCATTGAAGCTCTTTTCCCTTCCGGGGGAGTGATATAAGGCAATATACCTTTAACTATAAGCAGGTTGAATTAATCATCAAACAGAGAGGCGATAAAAACCGGGCATTACGCCCGGTCGGTGGGTTATTTCTGCTCTTTTTTCTTGCCGAGCGTGGGCGTCTCGTCAAAGAAATTCCACGGTTTGAGTAACGTGTGCACCCATTCCGTCGGCATTATCGGCCACTCTTCGGCGCGGGCGACGTGGGTGGTGCCGGTGGTCATCCAGACGACGTTATCCTGGTCATTCAGCGACTCGTTATCTTTGCTGTACTGGCCGAGGCCCGTATCGTGCGTAGAACGGTTCGGGTATTTTCCCTCCGGGTACATCTCGTCGGGATGGTAACGCGTCACCCAAAGCTGTTTATCCATAAAGCTCAGGCGGTGATAAATCCACTCGTCCGGGGCAAATTTCGCGCCGGACGCCACCGGGTGTGTCCCCCCCGCGTAAGGGATGATCTGATACGAGACCGGGTTGCCCATGCGGTTCTCTTTGCGGGTGTTGCTCAGCAGGCGGATGGTGCCAGGGTCGAACTTCTGCGCCGCCTGCTGTTCGGTATCAATGTCGTACTGATTAACCTGCATGGTGCTGGTGCGCGGGCCGCCAGCGGTGTTCGGTTTGACGTCCGGATCCATCGCCACCAGCTTGTTATTGACGCCGTCCACGTCCATATCCAGGCGGAAGTTATAGATGTGCTGGTGCGTGGTCCCGACAATATTATGGTCGATCAGCGTGCCGTATTTCGTGTCATCCTTCGCGGTGGCATCATGCATGGTTTTCGTCTGCACACCTTTCACCGCTTCTATGCCCGTGGCCCCCGCATCAATGCCGATGGTGCCATTTTCGTGGAATACCCAGTCGAAGATGTAATCGTAGTTACCCACGGTGCTGACCCAGCGCACCACCAGCTCGCGGCGTTCGGTGCTGACGTTGGGTTTACCTAACTCCTGGTGCTTATATTCCGGCCCGGCGTAACGCTCGAAAATGGCGATCGCCCGGGGGATCTCCATTGGCGCGCCGGTGTAATCCGGGATGGTTTCGTTGAGCATCACGGCGTTAGACGGCACGTCTTTGCCGCGCACCAGCGGTGAGGTCAGGGTACCCATGCCGTAGTCGCCGGAGTCCAGGTAGGCTTTAAAGTACCAGCCGATATCCGGGTCGCCGTACGGCACAATCATGCCGCCGAGCGATCCCTGATACATCACCTGCCGTTTTTTGCCATTGTCGTTATAGGTCACGGTGGAGATCATCGGGCCGACGCGGGAGTCCAGGCTCAGATGAAAATCCCAGTTCTGCCAGTGCACCATGTCCCCGGTGATGGTGTAGTTCTTGCCTTCCGGCTCGATAATCTCCAGCGGTTTTTTCACCGTTTCAACGCGGTCGCGGCCATCATACGGGCGCGGCGTGAGCGGCACCGGCACGACCGGACCTTCCTCAATCTTCTGGATTTTCTTCTGCTCAAGATCCACCACCGCAACCAGGTTTTCGATCGGGTGTGCCCAGTAGTTACCGTCACCCACGTCGAGATAGCTGATCACCTTCAGCAGGCGGTCTTCCTGTTTCAGCCCATCCTTGCCGTCAAAAAAGCCGACGGTAAGCGGGGTGGTGATCACGTTCTTCGGGTCGGTAATGCCGCGCTTTTTCAGGACTGCGGCAAACTCCGGGCTTTCATTGATGATCTGCTGCACGGTATTGAAGTCATCCAGCAGCACCATGCCGTGCGCGTCTTTGATCGGCTCCCAGCGGAGGATCTTTTTGTCCTTCAGATCCACGCGGCTTTCGATGATGTGTTTGCCGTCAAGCATGACGATATTTGCCTGGCGGGGCGCATCCACCGCCGTGCCGTTCAGCACAAAATCCCAGACTTTGGCTTTTTCTGGCTCCGCCAGCGCAATCTGGGTAAAGCGGGTATTGGGTTTAAAATCCGCAGAGGCCTTCACAATGGCCACGGCCTGTTTGATTTCATCAGCCGTTAGCGCGTTTAACGGGTGAGGGCGTTTTTCTACCTGGAATGTCTGATCAAGACCGGACTGAAAGACATCGTTGATAAAGGTCTCCGGGATATACGCCTTGTTGTCCTTCATCACCACGGGCACCTGGAGCGTCAGCGGTTTGCCGTTAACGATGGCGGTGTTTGCTCCGGGTTTGACCTTCACAAAGGCACCGTCTTTGGCGATGGTGAACATCTGGGCGTAATCATCCCACTGCACGTCCGCGCCAAACGCCTGAAGCGTTTTGTCCATCGGAACCATATGCGCCTCGCTGCCGTGAGCGTAAACAGGGGATTGCCAGGCGCAACAGAGCGCAACGGCGATGGCCAGTGCCGTTCTACGGGCAGAAAAAGAAGAATTGCTTCCCATCACAGACCTCATCTTGTTGTGTTTATTGTGTTGTGTCAGCCTTATCCTGACAGGCGCGCACGAAAAGCGTTTGCCTGCATCTGCCAGGTTGTTTGTTGGTCTTGCCAGGTTAAAAAAAGAGCGGGGATAAATCACAGGGTCGTGCAGATCAATCCCCTCTCCCCGTTGGGGAGAGGGTCAGGGTGAGGGGTGACGTTAGCTGAAATCACCCTGCTGGCGCGCCACCAGCGTCAGGATGGAGTAGAGCGCCACGGCCTGCTGGTGCTGGTTGAAAATCTCCACCGCCCATTCCACTACGCCGGTCGGTTTTTCCTCGGCAGTGCGCTGTTTCTTCAGCGTTTTGCGTTTACAGGTCAGGCGCACCTGAATGGTGTCGCCCGGTTTGACCGGCTCAATAAAGCGCAGGTTTTCCATGCCGTAGTTGGCAATCACCGGCCCAACGCCTGCGTCGACAAACAGCCCGGCCGCGGCGGAAATCAGGAAATAACCGTGCACCACGCGCTCGCCAAAAATCGACTCCGCCGCGCCAATTTTGTCCATATGGGCGTAGAAATGATCCCCGCTCAGGCAGGCAAAATTCACGATATCCGCTTCCGTGAGGGTACGGCGCGGAGTCAGCAGACTGTCGCCCGGCTGTAACTCCTCGAAGTATTTGCGGAACGGATGAACGCGATCCTCCTGCACCCCGGCACCACGGACCCACTGTTTGCCGATGGCGGCGAGCATGGACGGGCTGCCCTGAATGGCCGTGCGCTGAAGATAGTGCTTCACCGCGCGCAGGCCACCCAGCTCCTCGCCGCCGCCCGCGCGTCCGGGACCACCGTGCACCAGCTGCGGCAGCGGTGAGCCGTGTCCGGTGGACTCTTTGGCCGATTCTTCGTTGAGGATCTGAATACGCCCGTGGGCACGGGCTGCACCGGCAATAAACTGCCGCGCCACGTGGGTATCTGCCGTAACCAGCGTTCCCGCCAGGCTCCCGCCGCCCGCCCGCGCCAACTGCATGGCGTGTTCGGTGTTACGGTACGGCATCAGGGTTGCAACCGGGCCAAAAGCCTCGGTGGAATGGACGGCTGGGGTCTCGTCCGGCTGCGGGCAGAACAGCAGGGTGGGCGGGAAGAATGCGCCAGCCGCCTGCAAATCGGCTTTGCCACCCAGACGTATCTGGCAGCCTGCGGCAAGCAGATGATCGACTTTTTCCTGCACGTCGGCACGTTGCTCACTGTTGACCAGTGCGCCCATCTTAACCCCTTCCTGGGCCGGATCGCCGACGATCACTTTCTCCAGCCGCGCAATCAGCGCCTGGCTGACGGCTTCATCCTGTGCTTCCGGCACGATGATGCGGCGGATGGCAGTACATTTTTGCCCGGCTTTGGCGGTCATCTCGCGCACCACCTCGCGGATAAACAGCGCAAACTCCGGCTGCTCCGGCGTCACGTCCTCACCCAGCACGCAGCAGTTAAGGGAATCCGCTTCCATGGTAAACGGAATGGAATTCGCGACGATATTCGGGTGTACACGCAGGCTCTGCCCGGTGCTGGCCGAGCCGGTAAACGTCACCACGTCCTGGCTGTCGAGCTGGTTCAGCAGATCGCCTGCGCCACCGCAGATCAGGCTGATGGCGCCGTCCGGCACCAGTCCGCTTTCGACGATCGCTTTCACCATCGCCTGAGTCACCTGCGCGGTGGCGGTGGCGGGCTTGATGATGGCGGGCATCCCGGCAAGCCAGGTGGGGGCGAGCTTTTCCAGCATCCCCCAGCACGGGAAGTTGAACGCGTTGATATGCACCGCCACGCCGGATTTCGACGTTAAGACGTGGCGCGCCGCAAAGCCGCCTTCCTTCGACAGCGGGATCAGCTCATCCTCCGGCCACAGCGTGTCGTCCGGTAGCTCACGGCTGCCGAGGCTTGCGTAGGTGAAGAGGGTGCCGATACCGCCTTCAATATCCACCCAGCTGTCGGCCTTCGTTGCGCCGGTCTGGGCTGACAGGGCATAGAACCGATCCTTCTGGCTGAGCAGGTGTTTCGCGACCGCTTTCAACATGGCGGCGCGCTCGATAAAGCTCATTGCGCGAAGCGCTTCCCCGCCGTGTTCAATGGCGTAACGGCGCGCGGCCGCCATATCCAGCCCTTCGCTGGTGACCTCGAATAGCGTTTCCCCGCTAATGGCGTGGGTGATGGTGCGCGCGCGGCCCCGGCCTGATTGCCAGGTGCCGGACAAGAAGCTGGCTAACTGCTGCATTTCTTCTCTCCAGATGTTTCGTGATTTCACTATAAATAGTTTGATCGCGAATCATAAAAATCAAGCTGCGTTTTAATGAATTGTTAACGTTGTGATCTGCATTGCTTAGCGCTTGCGCTGTAGATGCTTGTTTTATGGGCTTTTTATGAAAAGGCTTGCGAGCGTTGTCACAAAATAAACAAACGCTCCTTGGGGTTATATTTAACCTTTGTGTAACTTTTAAGAAACCAAATGATTCACCATTTTGCAACTTGTGGTGATATAACGAATCATAAAGGTGGTTATGTGACGCAAGAACAACGCTTTGAGCAACGCATCGCACAGGAGACGGCCATCGAGCCGCAGGACTGGATGCCGGAAGCCTACCGCAAGACGCTGATCCGCCAGATTGGACAGCACGCTCACTCTGAAATTGTTGGCATGCTGCCGGAAGGGAACTGGATCACCCGCGCGCCGACGCTGCGCCGGAAAGCCATTCTGCTGGCGAAGGTGCAGGATGAAGCCGGACACGGCCTGTACCTCTACAGCGCGGCGGAAACGCTGGGCTGCGCCCGGGAGGACATCTATCAAAAGATGCTCGACGGCAAAATGAAATACTCCTCCATCTTCAACTATCCGACCCTGAGCTGGGCCGATATCGGCGTCATTGGCTGGCTGGTGGACGGGGCGGCCATTGTGAACCAGGTGGCGCTGTGTCGTACCTCTTACGGTCCGTATGCCCGGGCGATGGTGAAAATCTGTAAAGAAGAGAGCTTCCACCAGCGTCAGGGTTTTGAGGCCTGCATGGCGCTGGCGCAGGGCAGTGAAGCCCAGCGGCAGATGTTGCAGGACGCCATCAACCGTTTCTGGTGGCCCGCGCTGATGATGTTCGGACCCAACGACGACAACTCCCCGAACAGCGCCCGCAGCCTGGCCTGGAAAATCAAACGCTTTGGCAACGATGAGCTTCGCCAGCGCTTCGTGGATAACACGGTGCCTCAGGTGGAGATGCTCGGCATGACCGTGCCGGACCCCGACCTGCGTTTCGATGAAGAGAGCGGTCACTACCGCTTCGGCGAAATCGACTGGCAGGAATTTGACGAGGTGATCAACGGGCGCGGCATCTGCAACCACGAACGTCTGGCCGCAAAACGTAAAGCCTGGGACGACGGCGCCTGGGTGCGTGAAGCCGCTCTGGCCCACGCGGAAAAACAACGCGCCCGCCAGGCCGCATAAGAGGAATCAACCATGAGCAATGTTTACTGGCCGCTATATGAAGTTTTTGTCCGTTCTAAGCAGGGGCTGTCGCACCGCCATGTGGGCAGCCTTCACGCTGCCGACGACCGCATGGCGCTGGAAAACGCGCGCGACGCCTATACCCGCCGCAGCGAAGGCTGTTCCATCTGGGTGGTGAAGGCGAGTGAAATTGTCGCTTCCCAGCCGGAAGAGAGCGGTGAGTTTTTCGATCCGGCGGAAAGCAAGGTTTACCGCCATCCGACCTTTTACACCATCCCTGATGGCATCGAGCATATGTGAGGTTGGGGATGAACAACGTATCTGCTTATGCCCTGCGTCTGGGCGACAACGGTCTGGTGCTCTCACAGCGTCTGGGCGCCTGGTGCGGCCACGCGCCGGAGCTGGAAATTGACCTGGCGCTCGCCAATATCGGCCTTGATCTGCTCGGGCAGGCGCGCAATTTCCTGACCTACGCCGCTGAACGGGAGGGGAAGGGCGATGAAGACGCTCTGGCCTATGGCCGCGATGAGCGTCAGTTCCGCAATCTGCTGCTGGTGGAACAGCCAAACGGCAGCTTCGCCGACACCATCGCCCGTCAGTACCTGATGGATGCGTGGAACGTGGCGCTGTACGAACGGCTGATCCACAGCCGTGACAGTCAGCTTGCCGCCATTGCCGCCAAAGCGATTAAAGAGGCGCGCTACCACCTGCGTTTTAGCCGCGGCTGGCTGGTGCGTCTGGGGGACGGGACAGAAACTTCTGCCCAAAAAATGCAGCAGGCGGTGGATAACCTGTGGCGCTTTACGGCAGAGCTGTTCGACGCCGACGACGTCGAGCTGGCGCTGACAGAAGAGGGGGTGGCGGTTGATCCGCGCGACCTGCGGGAACCGTGGGAGCGCGAAGTGTTCGCCGGGCTGTCGGAAGCCACCCTCCGCGTGCCTGAAGAGGTGGCGTATCGCACGGGCGGCAAGAAGGGGCTGCATACCGAACATCTGGGGCCGATGCTGGCAGAGATGCAGTATCTCCAGCGCGTTTACCCCGGTCAGCAGTGGTAAAGGAGGACGCTATGCAACGCCTCGTCGACATCGCGCCTGCACAAATCCCGCAGATCTGGGCGCTGTTAAGCCAGATCCCCGACCCGGAAGTGCCCGTGCTGACCATCACCGACTTAGGCATGGTGCGCAGCGTGAAGGCGCAGGGGGAAGGCTGGGTCATCGGCTTCACGCCAACCTACTCGGGCTGCCCGGCAACGGAGCATCTGCTGGGGGCGATCCGCGAAACCCTGACCGGGAACGGCTTTGCCCCGGTACATATTGTGTTGCAACTGGAACCCGCCTGGACCACCGACTGGATGACCGAGGATGCCCGCAGGCGCCTGCGCGAATATGGCATCAGCCCGCCTGTCGGCCATAGCTGCCACGCCCACGTTCCCGCGGAGGTGAGTTGTCCGCGCTGTGCGAGCACCGATACCTCGCTTATCAGTGAATTTGGATCCACGGCCTGCAAAGCGCTCTACCGCTGCAATACCTGCCGTGAGCCATTCGACTATTTCAAATGTATTTGAGGCTGCCATGACAACGTTTCATTCATTAACAGTGGCAAAAGTGGAACCCGAAACCCGCGACGCGGTGACCATTACCTTTGCGGTGCCGCAGGCGTTGCAGGAGGCGTACCGCTTCCGTCCCGGTCAGCATCTGACCCTGAAAGCCAGCCCTGGCGGGGATGAACTGCGTCGCTGCTACTCCATCTGCCGGAGCACCGCCCCTGGGGAGATCAGCGTGGCGGTCAAAGCCATCGAAGGCGGGCGTTTTTCCCGCTATGCCCGGGATGAGATCAAACCGGGCATGGCGCTGGAGGTGATGGTACCCCAGGGGCAGTTTGGCTACCAGCCGCAGGCCGAACGCGAAGGCCACTATCTGGCGATTGCCGCCGGGTCCGGGATCACCCCGATGCTGGCGATTTTGTCCGCTACGCTGGCCACTGAAACCCACAGCCACTTCACCCTGATTTACGGCAACCGCAGCAGCCAGAGCATGATGTTCCGCCGGGCGCTGGCAGATCTGAAAGACAAATACCCGCAGCGTTTGCAGCTGATCGCCATCTTCAGCCAGGAGACGCTCGACAGCGATCTGCTCCATGGCCGCATTGACGGGGAAAAGCTCCAGGCGCTGGCAAAAAGGCTGGTGAATTTCCGCCAGTACGATGAAGCCTTCATCTGTGGCCCGTCGGCGATGATGGACGAGGCCGAGGCGGCGCTGAAAGCGCTGGGTATGCCGGAAAAAGCGATCCATCTTGAACGCTTTAATACGCCGGGCACCGCCGTTAAACGGACCGTCAGCGTGCAGGCCGACGGGCAGAAGGTCACCGTCCGCCAGGACGGACGCGACCGGGAAATCACCCTGACGGCGGATGACGAGAGCATTCTTGATGCTGCCCTGCGGCAGGGGGCGGATCTGCCTTACGCCTGCAAGGGCGGCGTATGCGCCACCTGCAAATGCAAAGTCCTGCGCGGAAAAGTCGATATGGCGACCAACTACAGCCTGGAGCCAGACGAACTGGCGGCAGGCTATGTGCTGAGCTGTCAGGCGCTGCCGTTAACCGCCGACGTTATCGTCGATTTTGATGCGAAGGGGATGGCATGAGCGAACTGATTGTCACCCGTCATGGCCGCGTGTTGCAGCTGACGCTTAACCGTCCGGCGGCGCGCAACGCGCTCAACAATGCGCTGCTCACGCAAATCGCGGAGCAGCTAGAGACCGCCGCCGCGGATGCAGAGATCGCCGTCTGCGTAATTTACGGCAACGAACGCTGCTTTGCCGCCGGGGCCGATCTCAATGAAATGGCGGAGAAAGACCTGCCCGCCACCCTGAACGATATCCGCCCGCAGCTGTGGGCGCGGATTAACGCCTTCACTAAACCGCTGATCGCCGCGGTGAACGGCTTCGCGCTGGGAGCAGGCTGCGAGCTGGCGCTGCTCTGCGATGTGGTGATAGCCGGGGATAACGCCCGTTTTGGCCTGCCGGAAATCACCCTCGGGATCATGCCGGGCGCAGGTGGCACCCAGCGGCTGATCCGCAGCGTGGGCAAATCGCTGGCCAGCAAAATGGTGCTGACGGGCGAAAGCATCACGGCGGTTGAGGCGCACAGCGCCGGGCTGGTCAGCGACGTCTTCCCGGCCTCACTGACCCTGGAATACGCCCTTAAACAGGCGACGCTGATGGCGCGCCACTCGCCGCTGGCGCTACAGGCGGCGAAGCAGGCGCTACGCCAGTCGCAGGAAGTGCCGCTTCAGGCCGGGCTGGCGCAGGAGCGTCAGCTGTTTACGCTGCTGGCAGCCACCGACGATCGCCGGGAAGGGATCAACGCCTTTTTACAAAAACGCACCCCAGACTTTAAAGGACGCTAATTGTGGAATCTATTCTGAGCCATGTTGAGCAGGGCGTAATGACCATTACACTGAACCGCCCGGAGCGCCTGAACAGCTTTAACGACGTCATGCACCAGCTGCTTTCCGACTGCCTGAAGCAGGCCGAGCGCGATGACACCATCCGCTGTCTGCTGATCACCGGGGCCGGACGCGGTTTCTGTGCCGGGCAGGATCTCAACGACCGTAACGTGGATCCGAACGGTCCCGCGCCGGATCTGGGCATGTCCGTAGAAACGTTTTACAACCCGCTGGTGCGCCGCTTAGCCCGGCTGCCGAAGCCGGTGATTTGCGCCGTAAACGGCGTGGCGGCGGGGGCGGGGGCCACGCTTGCGCTCGGCTGCGACATGGTGATCGCGGCCCGTTCAGCCAGTTTTGTGATGGCCTTCAGCAAGCTCGGGCTGGTGCCGGACTGCGGCGGAACCTGGCTGCTGCCGCGCGTGACCGGACGCGCCCGCGCCATGGGGCTGGCATTGCTGGGCGATAAGCTCAGCGCTGAACAGGCGCAGGCCTGGGGGATGATCTGGCAGGTGGTGGACGACGAAGAACTTTCCGCCACCGCACAGCAGTTGGCGCTGCATTTTGCCTCGCAGCCGACCTTTGGCCTGGGCTTGATTAAGCAGGCGATCAATGCCGCCGAAACGAACACCCTCGACGCCCAGCTTGATCTGGAGCGCGACTATCAACGTCTGGCCGGACGCAGCGACGACTACCGGGAAGGCGTCAGCGCGTTCCTGGCAAAACGCGCGCCGAACTTTACGGGGAAATAAGATGGTGAATATCGATACGGTGGCCGTCATTGGCAGCGGCACCATGGGCGCCGGGATTGCCGAAGTGGCGGCCAGCCACGGTCATCCGGTTCTGGTGTATGACATTGACGCAGCGGCGATTTCCCGCGCCATCGACGGCATTCGCCAGCGGCTGTCCTCTCGCGTTGCGCGCGGGAAACTCTCTGCCGACGCCGGGGAACAGATCCTGGCCCGCCTGACGCCAGTGACGAATATCAATGCCCTGGCGAAAGCCGATCTGGTGATCGAGGCGGCCTCCGAGCGGCTTGAGGTGAAAAAGGCGCTGTTTAAACAGCTGGCAGAGGTCTGCCCGCCGCAGACGCTGCTTGCCAGTAACACCTCGTCTATTTCCGTCACCGCGATTGCGGCGGAGATAAGCCACCCTGAACGCGTCGCCGGGCTGCACTTCTTTAACCCCGCTCCGGTGATGAAGCTGGTGGAGGTGGTCAGCGGGCTGGCGACTTCTTCCGAAGTGGCCGATGCGCTGTGCGAGCTGGCACTGCGCTGGGGAAAGCAGCCGGTGCGCTGCCAGTCCACGCCGGGGTTTATTGTCAACCGCGTGGCGCGTCCGTTCTATTCGGAAGCCTGGCGCGCGCTGGAGGAGCAGGTGGCCACGCCCGAGGCGATCGACGCCGCCCTCCGTGAAGGCGGCGGTTTCCCGATGGGGCCGCTTGAGCTGACGGACATGATTGGTCAGGACGTCAACTTTGCCGTGACCTGCTCCGTATTTAATGCCTTCTGGCAGGAGCGTCGTTTTCTGCCGTCGCTGGTGCAGCAGGAGCTGGTGCTGGCGGGGCGTCTGGGCAAGAAATGCGGGCAGGGCGTATACCGCTGGCAGGAGGAGAAACCCGCCGTCAGCTGGCTCGCCCCGGTCAGCGACAGCTTCAGCCCGATGCGCGCACAGCGGAGAAGTGACGGTGTCACGGAAATTGATGATCTGTTGCTGATTGAAACGCAGGGTGAAACCGCACAGTCACTGGCGCTGCGCCACGGCTGCCCGGTGGTGGTGGTCGACCGCATCGAGCGGGATGTGGCCGTGATTGCCGCCGCGCCCGGCAACCCGCACTCCGCCACGCAGAAAGCCATTTACTGGTTGCAGCACCAGCAAAAACGGGTGCTTCAGATTGCCGATTACCCCGGCCTGCTGATCTGGCGCACGGTGGCGATGATTGCCAACGAAGCGCTGGATACCCTGCAAAAAGGGGTCGCCAGCGAGCAAGACATCGATACCGCCATGCGCTTAGGGGTGAACTATCCCTGTGGCCCCATCGCCTGGGGCGAGCGTCTGGGCTGGCAGCGTCTGTTAACCCTGCTGGAGAACCTGCAACGTCACTACGGCGAGGAACGCTATCGCCCCTGTTCACTGCTGCGCCAGCGTGCGCTTCTGGAGAGTAGTTATGAGTCATAACGCCTGGCATAACGCCCGCGCGATGTACGAACGGGACGCCTGCGCGCAGGCGATGGGGATGGACATTATCGACATGGGCGAGGGCTACGCGGTAGTGACCATGACCATCACCCCGCAGATGCTCAACGGCCATAAAACCTGCCACGGTGGACAGCTGTTCTCGCTGGCCGATACCGCCTTTGCCTACGCCTGCAACAGTCAGGGGCTGGCGGCGGTGGCCTCCGGCTGCGCCATCGACTTTCTGCGTCCGGGCTTTGCCGGAGATAAGCTCACCGCCACCGCGCGGGTTAAGCATCAGGGCAAACTGACCGGCGTCTACGACATTGAAATTCAGAACCAACACCAGAAAGCCGTCGCGCTGTTTCGCGGGAAATCGCACCGCACCGGCGGCAGTGTGACAGGAGAAGCCTGATGCGTGACGCATTTATTTGTGAGGGTGTGCGTACGCCGATCGGTCGTTACGGCGGCGGGTTGTCCAGCGTACGTGCCGATGACCTGGGGGCCGTGCCGCTGCGCGCGCTGCTGGCGCGTTATCCGCAGCTCGATCTGGAGCGCATAGATGACGTGATCTTCGGCTGCGCGAATCAGGCCGGGGAGGATAACCGCAACGTGGCGCGCATGTCGGCGTTGCTGGCCGGGCTGCCGCAGACGGTTTCCGGCACCACCATTAACCGCCTGTGTGGCTCGGGTCTGGATGCCCTTGGCTTTGCGGCGCGCGCCATTAAGGCCGGGGATGGCGATCTGCTGATTGCCGGTGGCGTCGAATCCATGTCCCGTGCGCCGTTCGTGATGGGCAAAGCCACCGCTGCGTTTCAGCGTCAGGCGGAGATCTTCGACACCACTATCGGCTGGCGATTTGTGAATCCGCTCATGCATCAGCAATACGGAACTGACAGCATGCCGGAAACGGCAGAGAATGTAGCGGAATTGTTAAATATCAGCCGTGCCGATCAGGACGCATTTGCCCTGCGCAGCCAGCAGCGTACCGCGCGGGCGCAGCAGAATGGCGTACTGGCGCAGGAGATCATCCCGGTGCAGGTAGCCGGGAAAAAAGGGGCGGTAACGGAAGTGAGCGTGGATGAGCATCCGCGCGCCGAAACCACCCTGGAACAGCTTGCCGCGCTGAAAACCCCGTTCCGCAAGAACGGTGTGGTGACGGCGGGGAATGCCTCCGGCGTGAACGACGGGGCGGCAGCGCTGATTATCGCCAGCGAGCCGATGGCGCTTGCCCAGGGGTTAACCCCGCGCACCCGCATAGTGGCCATGGCGACCGCGGGCGTCGAACCGCGCCTGATGGGATTAGGCCCGGTGCCCGCCACCCGCAAGGTGCTGGAGCGTGCCGGACTCAGTATTACCGATATGGACGTCATTGAGCTTAACGAAGCCTTTTCCGCACAGGCGCTGGGCGTGCTGCGTCAGCTGGGCGTGCCGGATGACGCGGAGCATGTCAACCCGAACGGCGGGGCAATCGCGTTAGGCCACCCGCTGGGAATGAGCGGAGCCAGACTGGCGCTGGCCGCAAGCAATGAATTGCACCGACGCGGCGGGCGCTACGCGCTGTGTACGATGTGCATCGGTGTGGGTCAGGGCATTGCCATGATCCTTGAGCGTGTTTGAGCGAACAATAATGTGAGTACCCTGCGATGATAAATACAACAAAGCTTGATCCGATCGAAACCGCGTCCATGGATGAGTTGCAGGCGTTGCAGACCGCGCGCCTGAAATGGACGCTGAACCACGCCTACCACAACGTTCCGATGTACAAACGCAAGTTTGATGCTGCGGGCGTTCACCCTGACGATTTTAACGAGCTGGCGGACCTGCAAAAATTCCCGTGCACCACCAAACAGGATCTGCGGGACAACTACCCGTTCGATACCTTTGCGGTGCCGATGGAGCAGGTGGTGCGTATCCACGCCTCGTCGGGCACCACCGGAAAGCCGACCGTGGTGGGGTATACCCAGAATGATATCGACAACTGGGCCAATATCGTCGCCCGTTCCCTGCGCGCCGCCGGGGGCAGCGCGAAGGATAAAATTCACGTCGCCTACGGTTACGGGTTGTTCACCGGCGGGCTGGGGGCGCACTACGGTGCTGAGCGTCTGGGGGCGACGGTGATCCCCATGTCCGGCGGCCAGACGGAGAAGCAGGCGCAGCTGATCCGCGATTTCCAGCCGGATATGATCATGGTGACGCCGTCTTACTGCCTGAACCTGATTGAAGAGCTGGAGCGGCAGATGGGCGGCGATGCCAGCGCCTGTTCCCTTCGCGTCGGCGTGTTTGGCGCCGAGCCGTGGACGCAGGCGATGCGCCGCGAAATTGAAAAACGGCTGGGCATTACCGCGCTGGATATTTATGGCCTCTCGGAGGTGATGGGGCCGGGCGTGGCGATGGAGTGTCTTGAAACCGCGGACGGCCCGACCATCTGGGAAGATCACTTCTACCCGGAGATCGTCAACCCGAATGACGGCACGCCGCTGGCCGACGGCGAGCAGGGCGAACTGCTGTTCACCACGCTGACCAAAGAGGCGCTACCGGTGATCCGCTACCGCACCCGCGACCTGACGCGCCTGCTGCCGGGCACCGCACGTACCATGCGCCGGATGGATCGCATCAGCGGGCGCAGCGACGACATGCTCATCATTCGCGGCGTTAACGTCTTCCCGTCACAGCTGGAGGAGGAGATCGTCAAGTTCGAACACCTTTCGCCGCACTATCAGCTGGAGGTGAACCGCCGTGGGCATCTTGATTCACTTTCGGTGAAGGTCGAGCTGAAACAGAGCAGCTTAACGCTGACGCATGAGCAGCGCTGTCAGGTCTGCCACCAGTTGCGTCATCGGATCAAATCGATGGTGGGGATCTCAACCGACGTGATGATCGTTAACTGCGGCAGTATTCCACGCTCCGAGGGCAAAGCCTGCCGGGTATTTGATTTACGTAAGGTTGCGGCTAACGGTTAAAACACCTAACCCCTCATCCTAACCTTCTCCCCAGAGGGGAGAAGGGACAGCTCGGTGCGGTCTTTTTCCCTCTCCCCTTTGGGGAGAGGGTCAGGGTGAGGGGGAAACCCAAATTCCTGTGCTATGATTCATCCAGGAAAAAAATAACAACAGAATGAATCACATGAACAAACTTGACGCCTTCATCCAGCACGCAGTCAGCTCTGTCCCCGTCAGCGGAACATCACTTATCTCCTCGCTGTATGGCGACGCGCTTTCCCATCGCGGCGGCGAGATCTGGCTTGGCAGCCTGGCGGCCCTGCTGGAAGGAATGGGATTCGGCGAACGCTTTGTGCGCACCGCGCTGTTTCGCCTCAACAAAGAGGGCTGGCTGGACGTGTCCCGCATTGGCCGCCGCAGCTTTTACCGCCTCAGCGATAAGGGGCTGCGTTTGACCCGCCGCGCGGAAAATAAAATCTACCGGGCGGAACTGCCTGCGTGGGATGGTAAATGGCTACTGCTGCTCTCCGAAGGGCTGGATAAAACCACGCTCGCGGATGTGAAAAAACAGCTCATCTGGCAAGGCTTCGGCACGCTGGCCCCGAGCCTGATGGCTTCGCCGTCGCAAAACCTGGCGGACGTGCAGTCTCTGCTGCATGACGCGGGCGTGGCGGAAAACGTCATCTTTTTTGAGGCCCATTCGCCGCTGGCCTTGTCACGCGTGGCGTTGCGATCCCGCGTGGAAGAGTGCTGGCAGCTCACGGAACAAAACGCGATGTACGAAACGTTTATCAACTCGTTCCGTCCGCTGCTGCCGCTGCTGAAAGAGGCGTCGCCCGAGGATTTGACCCCGGAACGCTGCTTCCAGATCCAGCTGTTACTCATTCACTTTTATCGTCGCGTGGTGCTGAAAGATCCGCTGTTGCCGGAGGAGTTACTCCCGGCGCACTGGGCGGGGCAGAACGCGCGACAGTTGTGCATAAATATCTACCAGCGCGTGGCGGCGGGTGCCCTTGCGTTTGTCAGCGAGAAGGGAGAAACCTCCGTGGGCGAACTGCCCGCTCCCGGCACGCTTTACCACCAGCGCTTTGGTGGTCTGAATATCACATGAGGAGAAGGTATGCCTGTTTATCAAATTGATGGTCTGACCCCGGTCGTGCCTGAAGAGAGCTATGTTCACCCGACCGCGGTGCTGATTGGCGACGTGATCCTCGGTAAAGGGGTTTACGTCGGCCCCAACGCCAGCCTGCGCGGTGATTTTGGCCGGATCGTGGTGAAAGACGGCGCGAACATTCAGGATAACTGCGTGATGCACGGTTTTCCGGAGCAGGACACGGTGGTGGAAGAGGACGGGCATATCGGCCACAGCGCGATCCTCCACGGCTGCATTATTCGCCGTAATGCGCTGGTGGGGATGAATGCGGTGGTAATGGATGGGGCGACGATCGGCGAAAACAGCATTGTCGGAGCGGCGGCGTTTGTGAAGGCCAAAGCGGAGATGCCTGCGAATCACTTAATTCTGGGCAGTCCGGCGAAAGCGATTCGTGAACTGAGTGCGCAGGAAATCGAGTGGAAAAAGCAGGGCACGCGGGAGTATCAGGTGCTGGTGGATCGCTGTAAGCAGACGCTGCATCAGGTGGAGCCGCTGCGGGAAGAAGAGCCAGGACGCAAACGGCTGGTCTTCGATGAGAATTTACGGCCAAAGTCGGCTGGCCGGGATAAATAATCCTTTTTCACCCCCTTAATATTGTATGGCTTGAGGAATAACTGACGGGCGGAAAAATATATCTTCTGCGTAGTAGTGTGAATTTAAACATGACAAAACTGTCATTACAGGGAGATTTTGTTACCCTATGGCAGCTCACGCCTCTTATTCAGAGAGGTTAATCAGTTATGGAACACACTATATGAGTGAAAACGAAACTATCCCAAAGCAGTCCAAAAGCCAGATTAACAAAGCGGTATTTTACACATCTGCTTTGTTAATTTTCCTTCTTGTCGCCTTCGCGGCGATTTTCCCGGACGTTGCCGATAAAAATTTTAAGTTACTGCAACAGCAAATATTCACTAACGCCAGCTGGTTTTACATTCTTGCCGTCGCATTGATCTTACTGAGCGTGACGTTCCTCGGCTTATCCCGTTACGGTGATATTAAACTCGGGCCTGACCATTCCCAGCCAGATTTCAGCTACCACTCCTGGTTCGCCATGCTGTTTTCCGCGGGGATGGGGATCGGCCTGATGTTCTTTGGCGTGGCGGAACCGGTCATGCACTACCTTTCCCCGCCGGTGGGCACGCCTGAAACGGTCGCGGCGGCCAAAGAGGCCATGCGGCTGACCTTCTTCCATTGGGGGCTGCACGCGTGGGCCATCTACGCCATTGTTGCGCTGATCCTGGCGTTCTTCAGTTATCGTCACGGCCTGCCTTTGACGCTTCGCTCGGCGCTTTATCCCATTATCGGTGACCGTATTCACGGACCAATAGGCCATGCGGTGGATATTTTTGCGGTGATCGGGACCGTTTTTGGCGTGGCGACCTCACTGGGCTACGGCGTGTTGCAGGTCAATGCCGGGCTGAATCACCTTTTCGGCGTGCCTATTAGTGAAACCGTGCAGGTGATCCTGATCGTGGTGATTACCGGGCTGGCGACGGTGTCCGTCGTCTCCGGCCTGGATAAAGGCATTCGTATTTTATCTGAGCTGAATCTGGGTCTGGCGGTACTGCTGCTGGCGCTGGTGCTGTGCCTGGGGCCAACCGTGCTGCTGCTGAAATCGTTTGTGGAAAATACCGGTGGCTATCTCTCTGAGCTGGTGAGCAAGACCTTCAACCTGTACGCGTATGAACCGAAATCCAGCAACTGGCTGGGGGGCTGGACGCTGCTGTACTGGGGCTGGTGGCTGTCCTGGTCGCCGTTCGTCGGGATGTTTATCGCCCGCGTCTCGCGCGGCAGAACCATCCGTGAGTTTGTGACCGGCGTGCTGTTCGTCCCGGCTGGCTTCACCCTGATGTGGATGACGGTCTTTGGTAACAGCGCCATCTACCTCATTATGAATGAGGGGGCCGCCGATCTGGCGAACACCGTCCAGCAGGACGTGGCGCTGGCACTGTTCAATTTCCTTGAGCATTTCCCGTTCTCATCGGTACTGTCATTTATCGCTATGGCGATGGTCATTGTCTTCTTTGTGACCTCCGCCGACTCCGGCGCGATGGTGGTGGATACGCTTGCGTCCGGTGGCGAAGCCAATACCCCCGTCTGGCAGCGCATCTTCTGGGCCGCGCTGATGGGCGTGGTGGCTATCGCGCTGCTGCTCGCAGGCGGGCTGAGCGCACTGCAAACCGTAACCATCGCCAGTGCGCTACCGTTCTCCGTGATCCTGTTGATCTCTATCTATGGCCTGCTGAAGGCGCTGCGGCGTGATTTGACCAAACGCGAGAGC